>NZ_JANRKL010000175.1:0-7678 GCF_033763495.1 Haliscomenobacter sp.
TAATGAATAACTGTTGTGTGCTGCCAAGCAGCGTAAACGCAAAAATAATCCTATTTCAACAAAAAAAAATGTCTTGCAAGTATTTGTTGGTAACAATTTTTTGTTTACCTTGCGTTAAATTCCGCACTTTTATTTTAGAAATTAAATCACACTCCATGATTCGTGAAGATCGTATATCGTTGAATGAGCGCTTCCGCAAGGTTTTTGACCTGCTGGTAGAACGTGGCGACATTCAACCCAACGACCGGAGTGGCAAAGGTATCGGCGACTTTGCCCTCAAAATCCTCGGCAATCGGGCTTATGGCCACATCATCCGGGCTTTCCTCAATCCTGATGACAAACGCTGTTTGGATTATCGTCATGCTCGAACATTATGCCGTGAATACGGAGTAAATGAATCTTACCTCATCGATGGGGTGGGTACACCCTTTGGGTTCGATTTGCCAAAACCTTCTCCTGCCGATGAGGCAAACCTAAAGATAGGCAATATTTTGTTTACATCCGAGGAAGCTTTTGCAGGTTCCACTGTAGGCAAGGATGGTTGGGCGGTTGAAGACATCGATTATTTCAATATTCCAGGCCTGGCTGGTGGTGGCCTGGTTGCCTTTCCCATCAAAGGGAACAGTATGGAACCCATCATTGCCAATGGCGATGTAGTGATCTGCCGCGAAATCCAAAGCATGAGTGAGGTACGGGACAACAAGATTTATGCTGTGAAGCACAATGGCAGCATCTGGGTCAAACATGTACAAAAAATCACGGACCGCAATGGCCGGGTGACTCGCCTGAAAATGATTTCTGCCAATCACCTCGAACATGATCCTTTCACCGAAGATGTGAACGAACATACTCGTTTGTATCAGGTGGTTCGGAAAATCAGCGAACTGGACTAATAATAAATAATGAGTGATGAGTGATGAGTGATGAATTGTCAAGATGCTCAAGGGCTGAGGTAATTCCATTCATAACTCATCATTCATAACTCATCACTCTTTGTCTCGTCACCTCATACAACACAATTCCTGCCGCCACCGACGCATTCAGTGAGTCGGTTTGTCCCAATTGTGGGATAATGAATCGTTCATCCGCCATTGCGGCTACAGCGGGACTAATTCCTTCTGCTTCCGAACCAATGACCAGGGCTACGGGTATGGTCCAATCCAATTCCGCCAAAGACGAAGTTGCGCTCAAATCACTGACATAAACCTTTACGCCCGAGAGTTTGAGCAACTCAATGGCACCCACCATACTTTTTTCCCGACAAACCGGAATAATAGTCAAAGCACCTGCTGAGGTTTTGACCGCTTCTGCATTGACCTGAGCACTTTTTTTGCTGGAAATCACAATGGCATGCGCGCCAAAAACCTCGGCAGAACGGGCAATAGCCCCAAAATTGCGCACATCGGTAATGCCATCCAACAAAACAATTAATGGAGTTTGACCATTTTCAAACACGGAAGGCAAGATGTCTTCCAGACGTTGGAAAGGAATTGGAGAAATAAAAGCAATGACCCCCTGGTGGTTGCCACCCGCCAGTTTATTGAGGCGCTCCTTCGGCACTACCTGCATGGGCACTTCGTATTCTTTGGTCAGATGCCGGATTTCTTTTTCAAATTCGCCCCGAATCCCCTGCTGCATTACCACTTTATCTACGGGCCAGCCTGAGCGGATGGCATCCACCACGGGATGGCGCCCGTATACTATTTCGGAAAGCTTTTCAGCCATAATGTGTTTTGAATTGATGCCTTTTAGGCTTATGACTGACAAATAAACTACTTTTTAATTGATCCACAGAACAAATCCACTTCTTTGTCCGTATCAAGCCTGATTGATTTATGTATTTTTGACACTTTACGGTTTGAATACAACAAAGGATAAAAAATGATGAAAACCTCCGCTTTATTTTCCCCCTTGTGCTTGCTGGGCCTATTGAGCATCGTGCAAGTCAGCCAAGCACAATCGCTCGATGCTGGCCGCCAGGCGCTGGCACACTTGCAAACAAACCAGCAAAAATGGAAGCTTAGCCCCGAAGACCTCCAAGGATTGAAGGTAAGTTATACCTACCAAAGTGAGCACAATGGAGTAACCCACGTTTACTTTGTCCAAACCCACGAAGGCATCGAGGTATACAACGCGATTTCCGGAGTCCACCTCAAGGATGGCCAGGTGGTTTTTGTCGCCGACCGTTTTGTTACCGATGTGGCTTCCCGGGTAAATGCCCTCAAGCCCAATCTAAAGCCAGAGAAGGCGCTGCTTCGTGCAGCTGAAGACTTGGGTATGAATGAAAAAAGCAGCAACATCAAAGTGCTAAAAAGTGAAAAAAATCGCTCGGCAGAATTTGCTGGAGGAAATATTTCACGAACCAATATCCCCAGCCATTTGATGTATTACCCTGGCACAGCCGGGCGTTTGCGCCTGGCCTGGGTAATGGAAATCCAGGACCCGCGCAGTTCTGATAATTGGGTGACTTTTGTAGACGCCCAAACCGGAGTAGTATTGGAAAAAGTCAACCATACCATTTCCTGTACCTTCCCGGGGCACAACCATTCGGCTCAGCTTATATCGGATGAATGCCTGCAAGAAGCTGGCTTGCAACGCATGAGTATGCCTGCAAAAACCGAAACGGAAGAGTTGTCCCCTGTCGCTGATGGTGCCAGCTACAATGTGTTTGCCCTGCCCATCGAAAGCCCCTTGCACGGCGCTCGAAAAGTCATCACCAACCCTGCGGATGCCACTGCTTCCCCTTACGGCTGGCATGATACCAATGGCGTACCGGGCGCCGAATATACCATTACCCGGGGCAATAACACTTACTCTTACCTGGATCAAAATGCCGACAACCGACCCGATACCATTCTAGTAGCCAATGGTGGTGCCAATCTTACTTTTAACTATTCCTTTAATTCCAACTTGCAACCCAGCAATTCACGTGCGGCTGCCATCACCCAGTTGTTTTACATGAACAACATCATGCACGATTTCACCTATCACTATGGGTTCAATGAAGCGGCAGGTAATTTTCAACAAAATAATTATGGAAAAGGTGGCCGCCCAAATGATGCCGTTAACTCGGAAGCACAGGATGGCACTGATACCAATAATGCCAATTTTGCTACTCCATCAGATGGTAGTCCTCCCCGGATGCAAATGTTCATTTGGAATGCCTCGGCTGGTAATGCGTTTATTGATGCACCTGCCGGTATTGCCGGAAAATACCCAGTACGGGGCGCAAGTTTTGGTCAACGATTGACTACTACTCCTGTTACTGCGGAAATAGCAGTGGGCGTTGATGGATCGGGTGCGGCGAACCTGGGTTGCCAAACTTTGTTGAACCCCGCTAGCCTAAAAGGAAAAATTGTGCTCATCGATCGAGGCACTTGTACCTTTGAAACCAAAGCCAAAAACGCCCAAAATGCCGGAGCAGTGGCTTGTGTGGTCTGTAATTTTGAAAACACACTGCCTGCTGGTTTGGCTGATGACCCGGTTGTAAATGGAGTGACCATCCCGGTAGTAGGGATGCGTTCTGGCGACTGTGAATTGATGAAACAGGCGATGGCCAGAGAAAAAGTACAGTTGACTTTGGTTGCCCCGGCAATCACGGGCCCCGATTCGATTGACGCCAGCTTTGACAATGGCATCATAGCCCATGAGTACGGCCACGGTATTTCAGTTCGCCTGACTGGAGGCCCTTCCGTAACGTCTTGTTTGAACAACGATGAACAGATGGGCGAAGGCTGGAGCGATTTTTTTGCACTGGTCACTACCGTAACTCCGGGGCAAAACGGTAAAACGGCTCGTGGAGTGGGAAATTATGTACTCTATGAAGGCCTAGACGGAACTGGTATCCGCCGTTTGCCCTATTCAACCGAGTTCAAAATAAACAATCAGGTTTACGACGATATTATTGGCACGAGTTTCCCGCACCCGGTGGGTGAAGTATGGGCTGCCACCCTTTGGGATTTGTACTGGGCAATGGTTGACAAATACGGCTGGGACCCTGACTTGTACCGCGGCAAAGGGGGCAACAACCGCGCCATTCAACTGGTAATGGATGGGATGAAACTGCAAAACTGTAGCCCCGGCTTCATCGATGGCCGCAACGCCATTATCGCCGCCGATGCCCTCAACAACGGTGGCGCCGATGAATGTTTGATCTGGGAGGTATTTGCCCGACGTGGCCTGGGTTGGAGCGCCGATCAGGGTAGTACCAGCAACCGGAATGATGGTTTGCAAGCCTTTGACAATCGCCCTGAATGCATCAAAACGCTGAAAGTTGAAAAATTGGTGGATGGCAACATCAGTGCTGGGGATACCATTAATGTGACGCTTCTGGTGTACAACCATAAAGATACGCCTGTAAATGCAGCAGTGTTGAATGATGAATTACCGAATGGTCTTAGCCTAATTCCGGTATCGGTAGTAGGCTCCAACAAAACTTCGGTAAGCAATGGAGTTGCTTCTTTTGAGATCGGAACCCTGGCTCCTGGTGCCAGCAAAATCATCCGCTATCTGGCCATCAGCAACCGCAACCGCCCTTCCATTCGAAAGGCGCTGGATGACGTTGAAGGGCCTACGAGCATGTGGTCCAAATTGGCAATCGATGGCCAGGATACTTTCCGGATCACAACCAGCAAGTTTTTCCAAGGAACCAGATCATGGACTGTTCCCGGTAGTCGGGTTTCAGTGGATCAGGCCTTGTATCTGAAGGAGCCCATTCGGATCAACGGTACTCAGCCAGTACTGCGTTTTTACCAGGATTACAGCATTGAATCGGCCCTGGATGCTGGTATTGTGGAAATATCTACCAATGGAGGCCTTAGCTGGCAGTACATCCCGGATAGCCTGATCTTCCGCAATGGTTACACTCGTCCTGTTGTCTACACCACTTTTTCGATTCCACGTTTGCGGGGCTTCTCGGGTTCTACCGGCCAATTTGTGCCCACGTACATCGACTTGAAGAAATATAGCGGTCAAGAGGTTCAGTTGCGTTTTCGTTTCGGCTCCAATGATGATCCAAGCAATGGCTCAGCTCGTACTCAGGGCTGGTTTATCGACAACATCGAATTTATGGACCTGGTGAATTACGATGGTCAGGTCTGTCTTACTACCGCTGAGGGCGATAAAGTGTGTGGCAAAGCGACCTCTCGGGGTACTTTGGTGGAGCCAGGCTCGGTGGTAAGTTCCACCCGCGATTTGCAGAGCAACATCCGCATGAACATTTACCCGAACCCAACGGGAGATCAAATCAATGTTCAACTCGAAGGTTTACCTGCCGGGCGTGCTCAAGCGATTTTGTTGAGTACCGAAGGTCGGATTTTGCAAACCCAAACCATGCAAAACCGTGATGCCGATAACCGTTTATTGGCCTTTGATCTTTCCAGTTTACCCGCTGGTATTTACCTGATGCAGGTGAAAGGTGAAGGGGTAAACCGGGTGGAAAAAGTGGTGAAGTATTAAGGTCTGATTTGAAAGGTAAAGAAGCATAAACGAAAAATGCGCCTTATCCCTAATTGGGCAAGGCGCATTTTTCGTTTATACATAATGGTTTCACTACAGTTTAGGGTCAAAAGCCAATGCTTGATCTGTCCTGCTAAAACAATTTGGTTTGTCCATCTACATCAAACTCGACGCTGTCTCCTGCGTGCAACTTATCTGGTATCACCTCAGCAGGTTTTTCCACGGGTTGTTCAAGCGAAGGAATAAGCTCCACCTCTGTTAATTTTTGATCACTCAATTTGTTGCCCAAGGCTTTCCAACCTTTCACATCAATGAATTCGGCCAGATTGAGCTCACCCTGCATTTTTTTGTTTTTCAACTTCATCGAGTAGCGCACCTGGGGATTGGCCTCGATGGTAGCAAAGAGCAACCGAGAATCCTTGTGGTCAGTCAGGTAACTGAAACGCTCCTTGAGTTTGGTGGTTTCTACCCGGAAACGTTTGACCATGGTCAGGCCCTTGTTGCCATCGTAATGCACAGCACTGACCACGGTTTCAGGATCGAATTTACCAAGGTGGTACAAATCGACAAGGTTGAAGCGGCGGGTCATGTCCAGTTCGGCCATTTCATAAGTACCGTCCTTGAAGAGGATGAACATCAGTTCGCCCGTATCGAATTCACCCAGCAAGCGGCCGCGGCCATCATTGTTCAGGCGGCCACTCACATCGTCGATGTATACTTTCAAAGCGCCGATGGTGGAGCGACCAGCTTCTTTCAAACTGACCTTGCGCACAGGGTATTTGGTGATCAGGTTACCTTGAGAGCTACGGCCTTTGATCGCGAGTTCTTTAAAGTCGTAGTCGAACATTTTTTTCTTGGCTGTGGAGGCCTGGGTCAGCTGGATGTTGACTACTTCGGCTTCGCCATTGGGATTGGCCGTGAAGTAGAGTAGTTTTGAGCCTTTGGCTTCAGAGGTCAGTACATACTCTTTGTCTCGCGTAATGGCGGTAACATTAAAGCGTTTGGCGAAAGTACGGCCATTGGCGCCATCGGAATAAACCAGGTTGTAGGTCGTTCGCTCGTCGTTTTTCTTCCACACGGCGGCGTGGATGATGTCTTTGCCTACAAAAACCTTGTCTGCGATCCGTTTGACCATGAAGCGGCCATCGGCGCGGAAGACAATGATGTCGTCAATGTCCGAGCACTCGGAAACAAAGACGTTGTTTTCGTCTTTTTTCAAACCAAAACCAATAAAGCCTTCCGTATAATTGACAAACAGCTTGGCGTTGTTGGCTACTACCTCGGTGGCCTGAATGTATTCAAAGGAGGTGATTTTAGTCCGGCGTTCGCGGCCTTTGCCGTATTTTTCCAACAGGCGTTTGTAATAGGCAATAGTAAAGTCGGTGATGTGCTCCAGATCGTAGCGCACCTGCTTCATTTCCTCTTCCAGCGCTGCAATGTGCTCGTCCGCTTTGAAAGTGTTGTATTTGGAAATGCGTTTGATGCGGATTTCGGTCAGTTTCACGATGTCATCCTCCGTGATGTCGCGCATCAGGCGCAGGCGTTGGTCTTTGACATCAGGGTTTTCGGACGGTGTTACTACGTATTTACGCAGCTCGCGGGCAATGGTAGTCAGGACTTCCTCCCAACTTTCACACTCTTCGATCTGGTGGTAAATGCGGTTTTCAATGAAGATTTTTTCCAAACTTGCCATGTGCCACTTTTCCAGCAGCTCGTGTAGTTTGATCTCCAGTTCTGTTTTCAACAGATCACGGGTGCGGTAGGTGTTGTGCTCCAGAATTTCTTCCACGGTCATAAACCGCGGCTTGTCATCATGGATCACACAAGCATTGGGCGAAATGGACACTTCACAATCGGTAAAGGCGTACAGAGCGTCGATGGTTACATCGGGAGAGGTTCCCGGGATAAGTTCCACCTGAATTTCCACATCCTTACTAGTGAGGTCAACAACTTTTTTTATTTTGATCTTACCCTTTTCACTGGCTTTAATGATGCTTTCAATCAAGGATTCGGTAGTTACGCTATACGGCAACTCTTTAATGGCCAGCAAATCTTTATCCAGTTTTTCAATCTGAGCGCGGATTTTGACCTTCCCTCCTCGTTTGCCTCCGTTGTAATCACTGACATCAATTTGAGCTCCGGTTTGAAAATCGGGAAAAATTTGCACCTTTTTACCCTTCAAAATATCAATCGAAGCCTTGATGAGTTCTATAAAATTGTG
>NZ_JANRKL010000176.1:0-17186 GCF_033763495.1 Haliscomenobacter sp.
ATCCATGCTCAAAAAATAAAAAAGGGCATCTCTCAAATGAAATGCCCCTCAAGTAGTAACTAGGTCATGCTCATGGAATTATTGCAAAAAGGTATTTTCGTGAGATTACAATTTGTTGTTGGGGTCAAGAATTAGCATTGCGAGGCCAAGTTACAAGGAATATTTCGCTCCTGCAAGAAAGCTGAAATATTTCTATCAACGGACTCAAGAGATTTTTTTTTGGATATGTTCATGGGATTATATGTAAGGGTCGCGCTTAAAGTGCGACTTTTTTTTTGCCCCTACCTCATCCCTTCTGCACTTTTCTATTCTTTCAGACTGCACAACTGCAAAATAGTCACCTATTATTTGGCAACTATTGTGTCTAAAAAAATATTTCTTGCGCCATGCGGTAAGTATTGGCGTGTGCTTCCACAATGACGGCTAAACTTTCAGAATAACCACCACCCATACTGATGGCTACAGGTAGCTTATTTTTTTTGCAGGTTTCCAACACAAAGCGATCTCTTTCCCGACAGCCTTCTGGCGTAAGCCCCAGGCGCCCGAGCTTATCGCTAGCCAATACATCTACGCCAGACAGGTAAAACACCAATTCGGGTTGGACCTTTTCCAATAAAAATGGCAATGTTTTTTTCAGGATGGACAAATAGGCCTGATCCTGGGTCCCATCGGGCAACCCAATGTCCAAATCGGATACCTCTTTTCGCAAGGGAAAGTTTTTAGCTCCATGCATGCTAAAGGTAAATACTCGTGGCTCTTGTCTAAAAATATGTGCTGTGCCATTGCCTTGGTGAACGTCCAAATCCACCACTAAAATTTTATGTACTATATTATGGTGTAGCAAATAATTGGCGGCCACCGCAATGTCATTGGTGCAACAAAATCCTTCGCCCCGAAAAGCATAAGCGTGATGGGTGCCTCCAGCTACATTCAGGGCAACCCCATATTGCCGGGCATAAAAGGCACATTGCAAGGTACCGTTGGCGATCACGCGACTCCGTTGCACCAATTGAGGGGTAAGTGGGAACCCGATTGCCCTGATTTCATGTTGAGTCAGTTGCTGATCGCGCAAGCGAAACCAATAATCCCGGGTATGGGTGAGCAAAATACTTTCTTCATCCAGAGGAGGGGGGCTAAAGAAGTTTTTTTCACTTACGGTGCCCTCATACAAAAGCTGCTCCGGGATCAATTCATATTTGATCATCGGGAATCGGTGCCCCTCCGGCAATTTGTATTTGTAAATTGGATCATAAGCAATTTTAAGCATAAAAGTTTTTCTATTTTTGCAGCTTCTTAAATAAACTCTGCCCACCCTAACCCATGGATTTATCCGTGGGCGAGGACACGCAAGCTTAGCCCATGACTTTAGTCGTGGGGACTTTAATCGTGGGGACAAAAATAATACACATGCATTTAAGCGAACAGGAAATCGTCAGAAGAGAACACCTGGAGGAATTGCGCAGTATGGGCATCGACCCCTACCCTGCCGAAGCATTTGTAGTCAATGCCCTGGCCAGCGACATCAAAGCGCAATTCAACGACGACGCTCCAGAACAGTTCGAGGCCGTTGCGCTAGCTGGCCGGATGATGGTGGTACGGGAAAAAGGGAAAGTCACTTTTGCTGAATTGCAGGATAGCAGCGGACGCATCCAGCTCTACATTTCGCGTAGTGACATCGCCGATGGGGAAAACTTCGAGATGTATGATGTTGTATTGAAACGTTTGCTCGATTTTGGTGATTACATTGGCATCAAGGGCTTTGTATTCCGGACCCGGATGGGTGAAATCACGGTACATGTTAAGGAATTGAAACTGCTCAGCAAATCGCTGCGCCCACTTCCTGTGGTCAAAACCCGTGTAAATGAAGCGACCGGTGAAACAGAGGTGTACGATGCCTTCACCGACCCTGAGCAGCGTCACCGCATGCGTTATGTTGATCTAACGGTAAACCCTCAAATCAAGGAAGCCTTCATTACCCGCAGCCGCATCATTACCGCCATGCGCAGTTTTTTTGATGCCAAAGGTTGGTTAGAGGTGGAAACCCCCATTTTGCAGCCCATCCATGGCGGTGCTGCTGCCCGCCCCTTCGAGACCCACCACAATACGCTGGACATGAAGTTGTACATGCGGATTGCCAACGAGTTGTATCTAAAACGTTTGATCGCAGGTGGGTTTGACGGCGTGTATGAAATTGGCAAGATGTTCCGCAATGAAGGAATGGACCGAACCCACAACCCCGAGTTCACCTCCATGGAAATCTACGTAGCCTATAAAGATTATTACTGGATGATGGAAATGGTAGAGCAGTGCCTGGAATACATTGCACGAGCCATCAACAATGACAATCCGCTACTCAAATTTGGCGAACACGAAATCAACTACGCTGGGCCTTACCGCCGCCTCAGTATGTACGATTCGATCAAAGAATACACCGGAGTGGACATTTCAGAAATGGATGAAGCGCAACTCCGCGATTTGTGCAAACAACTGCACATCGACATCGACAACTCGATGGGGCGTGGCAAATTGATCGATGAAATTTTTGGGGCCAAAGTGGAAAAGAACCTGATCCAGCCCACTTACATCATCGATTACCCGATCGAAATGAGCCCACTGGCTAAAAAGCACCGCAGCAAGGCTGGATTGGTGGAACGTTTTGAGTTGTTTGTCAGCGGCAAAGAAATTGCCAATGCCTACTCCGAGCTCAACGACCCCATTGACCAACGCGAACGCTTTGAGGACCAACTCCAATTGGCCGCTCGTGGCGACCACGAAGCCATGGCCATGGACGAAGACTTTTTGCGTTCATTGGAATACGGAATGCCACCGACTTCGGGATTGGGCATCGGGATCGACCGTTTGACCATGTTTATGACCAACAACCATACGATTCAGGAGGTACTGTTCTTTCCGCAGATGCGGCCAGAGAAGGGCGAGTGATAAGGATAGAGTATCTTTGATCAGTCAAAACAAAAATGCCTGAGCAACAAGTTTAATCATTTGCTCAGGCATTTATTTTTATATATTGATCAAACCCTGTTCAAAAATAGCTTGAATTTATACCTGTGCTGCCGCTTTCCTTTCCAAAATCCGATGAAACTTCAACAAGTGCTGCGGGTCCTTTTCATTGTACACACAAAGGATCAGCGTATTTTTATTGCGGCCATCGTAAGGAAAGAGGATTTTGATGGGGTTGTGAATGTAGCCATTGTCCTCAAACATCAGGAGTTGTTTGTTGCGGGAAGGCAGGCGAAATAGTTTGAGTTCTTCGGCATCTTTGGGAATGGGCAAATCTCCGTATCCCTCTTCTTTCAAAAACTGCCGTACCATATCGTAGCTCGCAGGCAGGCGAGAGCCCGCAAAAATGGTTTGGTATTCGTAGCCGTCACTGGTACCACCCAAATAATCTGAACCCGCCTCAGGGAATTCTTCCCGCAATGGCATAAGCTGTTTGTTTTTTTCGAAACGCTAAATTAATCGTTTAGATTTAAAAAAATAAAACTAATGCCGAAAATATGTGACCACTAAAGGACAACAGAGATTTTAGGACCTTGGTAGCCCCTATTTCACCGTTCCTTCTACATATAAGCGTTCTGCCTGAGGAAACTCTTTAAAGTAAACCTTGACCATTTTGTAAAAATAACCAGCCTTACGGGAGCTAAATTCAATGTTTATCGTTGCGGTAGAATCGGGAGGAATGGGCGTTTCCCGCCAATCCGGAGTAGTGCAGCCACAAGATGGCCGGACATTGGCAATAGTGACAGAATCGTTGGAGCAGTTGCGAAAAGTAAAGCTACAATTCACCTCTTTACCACTCTCTATTTCTCCAAAATTGTGGGTATCCAAACCCTCCCATTTAATACAATACTCCTCCGGGAGCTCGGTGAAAGCCAGGCCCATCAAGCCTAAAATCATGCACATCAAGCTCCAGTTTTTCCATTTTTTGACCGCTGACTCCATTTCTTTTGCTTCTTTTTTGTCAAAACAACGTAAAGACTTTACAGTTTAGCATACTTTATGTAACTTAGCGTTGCTATTGAGAAAAATTCTAATCGAATCAGGCTTTTCTACCTACCTACCTGAACGTCATCCCATTTCCGTATTTAAATCATGTTGTACCCATGAACAAGACCTTTTGGTTTGCACATCCTATATGGCAACACCAGACCAACGCGCTACCTGTACATTTCTTAACTGCCAAATTGAATGTACAATGAACGTCCGCACCAAAATCCAAGTGCTCAATATTGCATTGGGCCTGCTTATCATCATCGCCCTGGGCTTGGGTTTGAGCTCCTTTTTCACGGTCTCCAAACTCAAAAAAGCCAAGGATCAAACACTGAAGCAAAATTTATACCTTTTTGAACGCTCCATGGAAGATGTACGTACCTGCCTGGATGCCGAAGAGTATAAGTTGGCAAAAATTCGATTGGCTGAGGCCCTCGAATTGCTGAAAGGCAGCCAGTCTGCCACAAACCGCAATGAAGAAGCCAAACGGTCTTTTGATGCCATTTGCAAAAAGTACTGTCGCATTTGGAATTCTACCGAGTGGGGCTACAGCTATCGTGCCAGTGACTACCCTGAACTACAAAAAGGATTCGAGAGCATTTGTAAATAAACAACATCCCTGAACAGTTCTCACTTGTACAAATCAAGGCTACAAGTGTATAAAGCTTGAACGTCATGCAAGCATTAAAACCGATTGTATTAACCTTGTGCCTGGGCTTGCTCCTCTTTAGCCAGGCAATGGCTCAAGGCGACAACTGTGGCCTCTACGCGGGCATTCTCCAGCGCGGAGATAGCCTCAGCCGGGCGGGTAACTACGTTGCCGCCATCAAAACTTACCGTGCAGCGCGAGTTGCCTGCCCTTCCAAAGTGTACGAAACCGACATGCGTGTAGAACGCATCGTTTATCGACTCGTACAAATGCGCGAACAGGCCATTCAGCGCCGTGATGAAGTGTTGCAAAAAATTGCGCTCATGGAAAAAGACCTCCAACGAGCACGTTACAATGAGGAAGTAGCCGAACGGCGCGAACGGCTATTGCGCCAGGCGAATGAACAGGAGAAAATGGAGCCAACAATGGTAGAAAAAAAGGCCACTGCAGCGCTTGAGCCACAGTTGGAACAAAAAGATCCCTGGGATTTGTTGCGCACAGGTCATTACCAGGAAGCCCTCCCGCTGTTGGAAGCCTCCGCTTTTAATGATTTGCAGGACAGCCTTAGCCTGATGCGACTCGCTCATGCCAATTTGTTCAATGGCCGGATTGAAGTTGCGGAATCCATTTATCGGGTTTTGAAACCGCTACCCTACCGGGCGGGAAAATACAAGTCTTTTGCCGAAGCCTATCTGGCCGATTTCAATGCGCTTGAAAATGCAGAAGGTATTCTGGGCAATGGCGCAGTCATCCCTGTTTCCATCCGGGAATCTTATTTGCGCATCCGGGCTGATTTGGAAAATTACGCTCAGGCCCTGGATTTGGCCCAACAAGAGCGCAAAAAATCTGAAGAACTGGCCAAAGAACTAGGCCAGGAAAAATTGGAAAGGCCCGATTCCGTAACAGTAGACAACATGGTGAAAGTGGACAACAATGCGGCAGTACTTTTGCCCAATGAGCCGCTTCAGTCCAATCCCGATACCGCCCAACTCGATCCAAACGCCAATGCAGCGCTTACTAATGCCGACAACAATGCTTTGATTGACGCCAACAATCCAGTCAATACGAGTAATCTGGAGGCTTCAACTTCAACCAAGGAAAGTACTTCTTTGCGCAGCAACGCTACTCACTCCCGGGCGAAACTGGAAGAAGATCGCCCCTTGCCACCTACTCCGGAGTTTGTTATGAAAAATTTGATCAACACCGAGTTGGAAAACAAAACCTCCCGGACGGTCAAAAAAGCAGGTGAGCCCAGCGGCTATATCGTTTTTATTGGCGATTTTGACTTAAATGACTATTACGCTCAACGCACACTCAAAAAAGTGCGGGAACAATACGGCATCATGGAGGCGCGGATTCGCTATTTCAGCGAGGTACTCAAATACCGGATTGTACTAGCCGAATTTGCTACCAAAGAAGAAGCCGCCCAGTTTACCCTCAATTATGAGCAAAAATACCGGGAAAGGGTTTGGATGGGCGTTTTATATTAATTGTGCGCTGTTAGCTGCTTCATTTTGTTGGTCAAAACTATTATTTTATCTTCCCCTGATAAAAGTATAAACACCAACAAACATGAAACATCAGCTCGCATTTTTCCTGCTGCTTTGCAGCTTCAGCCTTTGGAGCCAGAACAAAACCATCGGCAAGGTGACCCATTTTGATCCTGCTTGTGCCAATCTGATCGATGCACAGGCTGGCATCGAAGTCATTGCCGATGGTTTTGAATGGTCCGAAGGCCCCGTTTGGGTAAAAAACGGAGGCTTCCTCCTCTTTTCTGACGTACCCAAAAACACCATTCACAAGTGGAAACCCGGTGAAGGTTTAAGCGTTTTCCTCAATCCTAGTGGTTATACGGGCAAACTACCTTATGGTGATGAACCTGGCAGCAATGGCCTTTTGATCAACCTGAAAGGAGAACTGGTCACCTGCGAGCACGGCGATCGGCGCATTGCAGCCATGCCTCTGCAACTGGGCGGCAAACGCACCCTCGCCGACAATTACCAGGGCTTGCGATTGAACAGCCCCAACGACATCACTCAACATCCCAACGGCGATTATTACTTTACCGATCCACCTTACGGCATGCCGCAAAAGGAAAAATCCCCCTTGCGGGAAACGACCTGGTTTGGCGTTTACCACATCGACAAAGCGGGTAAGGTCAGTCTGGTTGACAAGACCCTGGATCGCCCGAATGGCATCGCCGTTTCGCCCGATGGCAAAACCCTGTACGTAGGCCAAAGCAGTGGCTCCCAGCCCTATATCACCGCCTTCCCCATTGCTGCCAATGGCAAAACAGGCAAGGGTAAGGTCATTTTTGATGGCTCCAAAACCATGAAAGAAGGCAAATATGGCATCTTCGACGGCATGAAAGTGGACAAACACGGCAACATCTTCGCTGCGGGTATGAACGGCATTTTAATTCTGTCCCCAGAAGGGAAGCCACTCGGGCAAATTGAAACGGGCCAATTTACAGCCAATTGTGGCTGGGGAGACGAAGATGGTGGCACTTTGTACATCACTTCGGATATGTATCTGTGCAAAGTGCGCACCAAAACTGGAGGCTGGTAGAGATTTTTTTTGTTTTTATCGAAAAGCAAAAATGCCTCTGGCCTGCTCAGCGTTAAGGGAGACAAAAACAGAAATAAAATGAAAAACCCTATTTGTTTTGTATTACTCAGTTTGGCCATTGGCCTGCAGTCTTTGTGTGCTCAGGATAGCTATTGGTTAAAAATTCAACCTAAAGCTGGAACGGAATACCGCTTCATCAACAATGTGAGCATTTCGGTGGTCAGTGGCGGTGAAGCTCTGATGAGCACCAGTATGGAGCAAAACGTTGTATCCAAAATCCTTGCCACCAGCCCAGAAGAAGTGTCCATGACTGAAAAGATCGAAAAAATCAAAGGCAGCAGCACTTCAATGGGGCGTACTTTTGATTTTGATACCAGCAATCCCATGGCAGGCAACCCGACCATGAATGCCCAAATGGAACAATTGGTGGGGAAAGAGTTGGTTTCGCGGTTTAAGCCCAATGGCCTGTATGTATCAGGCAATAACCCGTTCGAAGGGATAGCAGGTGGATCAAGCAATGCCTCTGATTTTCGCAACATCACCGGAGGGGTGCGCTACGCTGAGCAGGCCATCAAGATTGGGGAATCCTGGACTGTGGTGGATACCATTCAAAACCAGGGTATGACTACAATTTCCTATACCACCTGGACACTTCAGGAAATTAAGGATGATTGGGCTATTCTTTCCTCCGCAGGCACCGGGAACATTGCCGGACAACCGCCGATGATGCCCGATGGCAAAGTGGAAGGCACCATGACTGCAAAGGGTTCCGCCACAATCGAACTACAATCAGGTATTTGTCGTGAATCCAGCCAACGGATTGAGGCAAAGATGAACATGAGTTTCGAGGGGCAAACACAGCAGCTGACTTCGGTGACGGAGACAGCGGTGAAGCGGGTGAATTAGGTGGAGGTGGGGAAGTCACTTCTCTCTATAGTGGACGTTTTTGTATTTCAGAAGCGAAGGACATGAATTGCCACGTGCTTATGAAGTTTTTTAAAATAAACGATCTTAAGCAAAATCCGAGCATTAAAGTATGTTAGGAGTAAGGCACCTCAATTGCCACGTGCTTTAGCGCGTGGATGAAGATTGCCTTTTTAGTGGGCTTTAGCCCTAGCAGTAAGTCCTGAGTGAGGGCTAAAGCCCATTTTCAAAAAAATCCTGCTATCCACGCGCTAAAGCACGTGGCAATTCATGTCCTCCGAGTAAAATAGCCAGTAGAGTGGTAATGATCAGAATTCTGGCTGCATTGAACTAGGTTGGAGTGGTACTTTGTCGAATTTGCTCGATGAGGTCTTGGACCAATGGATTGATAATTTGCCCCATTTGTTCATGAGTGATTTTTTCGCCATACTTTAATTTAAAGATAGTTTCTTCCTGGGTTTTAATTACAATTGAATAACTGTATTCTTCAATCAAAACAGAAATGATCAAATTGAAATCTGGAAGGTTATCTGACTTAAATAATTTATTGAGGATAAAGCCATAATAAAAGTTGACTGGCTTGCCTTTGCTTAAAAGTAAAGTTAAGATTTCTTCTGCTACTACTTTTGTTTTATGATTTTTAAAATCTTCCAAAGAATCAAACCTTGCGAAAGTGACTTCTCCATGGATACTGTTATACCAAATAGTACTTCCCCATTGCAGAAAGTAACTTTGAATTGGGTTTAATTTATTTTCTAAAAATTGAAAAAGAGGGATTAAAGAATCATTAATTGTTTCAGTTAAAGATTCTAATTCAGCTTTTTTTTTGATGATTGTATCCTTACTAGCCAACTCCCTCCTCAACAACTCCAACTCCTTATCCACATCATCCACCTCTTCCACACTCTCCCCTTTCGCCGCCTTCACTGACAATTCCAAACTCCACAACACCTGCTTTCCAATATACTCCACAAAAAACTCCATTTCTCCAACATCCGCCCGGTTCAGGGCGCGGAGGTAGTTTTGTTTATCGCTTGACTTGATGACGATGGGTGGAAAACCAAAACGCCAAAACACGTAATTCATCAACAAGCGGGAGATCCGGCCATTGCCATCATCGAAGGGGTGAATCAGCACAAATTGGTGGTGCAATCTGGCCGCCAGTTCTACCGGGTGCATTTCCCCTTTTTCACAGGCTGAGCGAAACCATTGAATGAGTTCCCCCATTTTGATTGGTGTATCCGTAGGCGATGCATAATCAAACATTTCGCCATTTTGCAAGCGTACGGAGTTGGGATACTTTTTGTATTCCCCCACCATGATTTGTCGACGCGTACCTTGCCCATCGGGGGTGATGGCATCCTTCCAAAAAGGTTTTACCAGGATAATCTTGTTCAGTTCTTTGATGTCCGCTTCGGAAAGCGGACGCTCCAGATCCTCTGCCCATTCTTTTACCAACTTCAAGGCCAGATCATGCGCTTGCATTTCCTCATACTCCCGCATGGTATGATCCCCTTTCGTTTGGTCAAAATAAAGCAACAGTTCCGTTTCGCCATAAGTAAGGGTATTCCCCTCCAGATGGTTGGAGTTGTAATTAAATTCCAGTCTAAATTTTCGATCTAATTTGCGTTGAAACTCAGCTTCGATAGGCTGTAAGCCCTCTAATTCTTTTTTTAAGCCATCGATCTGTTGCAAAAGATTATTCATCGGCACTTGTTTCAAGATCAAGCCCCAAGATAATACAATTCATGTTAAGCACCACAGTTCGCTACCTCAATACCCCAACAATTCTAAACATCCTTTCAAACTATCCCGCCAATATGGAACCTCTGCCCCAAACGCCGCCTTAAACTTACTTTTATCCAAAACGCTGTAATGAGGCCGTGCCGCCGGGGTTGGGTATTCCGAACTGGGGATTGCTCCCACCTTACACTTCACTCCACTCAGCTCAAAAATGGCCTGAGCAAAATCGTACCAGCTGCATACGCCTTCATTGCTGTAATTAAACAACCCCGAATGCTGAGTTGCCTTACCACTTTGGATCAATTCCAGGGTCATCCGCGCGATGTCGCGGGCGTAGGTGGGGCTGCCAATCTGATCGTTGACAACGCGCAATGCACCTCGTTCTGCACCGTAGCGCAGCATGGTTTTGACAAAATTGTGCCCAAAGGAAGAATACACCCATGAGGTGCGAAAAACCAAAGCACTAGGGTGCGTCGCCAAAACCCTCAAATCCCCTTCCAATTTACTTTGTGCATAGATACCTTGTGGTGTCGTGGCGTCGGTTTCCAGCAATGGGCGGTTTTCCTGATTGTGGTAAACGTAGTCGGAAGAATAATGGATCAGTTGAGCGCCTTTGGCCAAACAGGCAGCGGCCAATTGGGCTGGAGCCTCCGCATTGATCGCAAAGGCAAGTTCTTTTTCCTGCTCCGCCTTGTCTACGGCAGTATACGCAGCACAATTGATACAAACATCAAAATCCATGCTGTTGCAAAAAGGAGCGATCGCAGCTGCATCCGAAACATCCAGCGTGGAGCGATCAATTGGAACCAGCTTCAGGTTTGGAAACTCAGCCGAAAGCGCCTGCAATTCCCGGCCAAGCTGGCCATTTGCACCAATGATGAGAATGGTCATGATCTACTGTTCACAAGTATAAATGCTTGCGGGACTTTTTGATGAAGGCCAAAAAATCCCGCAAGTCTCAAGGTTTAAAACCGTTCCTTACACGTATTGATTCAGGATGTTCTCGTACAATTCCTGTTTGCCGCTGGTCAAACCCGGTTCAGGGTTGGCGTGAGCCAGTGCATGCAAATCTTGCAAGCTGAGTTTGCCTTCTTCAAATTCTTTGCCCTTACCACTATCGAAACTAGCATAACGCTCTTTGCGCAGCGCCAGGAACTTCGATTTATTCAGGATGGCATCCGCAGCGATCAGTGCACGGGAGAAGACATCCATACCACCAATGTGCGCATGGAAAATATCCACCAAGTCGGTAGAGTTCCGACGGGTTTTGGCGTCAAAATTTACCCCACCACCCTGGAAGCCACCAGCTTGCATAATTACCAGCATGGATTCGGTCAGTTCCATCACGTTGTTGGGGAATTGATCGGTGTCCCAGCCGTTTTGGTAATCACCACGGTTGGCATCGATGCTACCCAGCATGCCCGCATCAGCGGCTACTTGTAGTTCGTGTTGGAAAGTATGCAAGGCCAAGGTGGCGTGGTTCACTTCGATGTTGATTTTGAAATCATCGGCCAGGCCAAACTTGTTGAGGAAACCAACCACTGTTGCACAATCGAAATCGTACTGGTGTTTGCTGGGTTCCATCGGTTTGGGCTCAATAAAAAATACGCCTTTGAATCCTTGGCTGCGCGCATAATCCCGCGATAAGGTCAGAATTTTGGCCAGGTGCTCCTGCTCCCGTTTCATGTCGGTATTCAACAGCGACATGTAACCTTCCCGGCCACCCCAGAATACATAGTTTTCACCACCCAGGGCGATGGTAGCGTCGATGGCGTTTTTCAACTGCGCACCTGCATACGCCAGTACATTAAAGTCGGGGCTGGTAGCCGCTCCATTCATGTAACGTGGGTTGGAAAAGAGGTTGGCTGTGCCCCAGAGTACTTTTACCCCTGAAGCGGCAATTTTCTCTTTGGCATAATCCACAATGGCACTAAGGCGGCGCTCACTTTCCTTCAGGCTTGGGCCTTCGTCAACCAAATCCACATCGTGGAAACAAAAGTAAGGTGTACCAATTTTGGTAAAAAACTCAAAAGCCGCGTCCATCTTATCTTTGGCAGACTGCACGGCATCACTAGCTTCCAACCAGGGGAATTGTTTGGTGCCGGGCCCAAAAGGGTCCCCTCCTGTACCACAGAAGGTATGCCAATAAGCGGTTGCAAAACGGAAATGTTCCTTCATGGTTTTGCCCGCGATTACCCGATTTTCATCGTAATACTTAAACGCCAGCGGATTGTCCGACTCTGGTCCTTCAAACTGGATTTTTCCAATTCCGGGGAAATATTCACGATTCCCCAATACAACAGCATTGCTCATGATGTCTATTTGTTTGATAGTTTATGCAATGAATTCAACCAGCGCTGATACGCCACTTCATAAGCACCTGCGTCAGCTATGGGTTCGTAGCCACCTACAACGGGTGTTGAGCCCAAGGCTTCGCGCAAAGTGCCGTACAGACCCGCTCCGAAACCAGCGCCTTTAGCAGCGCCCACTGCACCGGTGGTGTCCAGCATTTCAATTTTGCTTTGACACAGGGTTGCGATGGTTTCGGCAAAGATACGCGATTGAAACAAGTTATCATTGCCTACCCGCATTACCTTTAAATCCAGGCCCATTTCCTGCAAAATACTCATACCGTATACAAAAGCGAAGGCGATGCCTTCCAGCCCGGCCCGAATCAGGTGAGCTTGCCCGTGACGGTTGAAATTGAGCCCCTGTAACTGCGCACCCAAGTCTACATTGTTCAAAATCCGCTCAGCACCGTTGCCAAATGGCAACATGGAAAGGCCATCGGCACCTACGGGTATTTGAGCAGCCATTTGTTCCAGTTCGGGATAACTCAGGGCACTCGCTCCGGTATTTTTCCGCAACCAATTGTAAGTTATCCCGGCGCCGTTGATGCACATCAGTACGCCTACGTAGGGTTGTTGCAAGGTATAATTGACGTGGGCAAAACCATTGACCCGGGAAAGCGGATCAAAAGCAGCCTGATCAGTAATGGCATACACTACGCCAGAAGTGCCCCCCGTAGCTGCTACTTCACCCGGCTCCAGCACATTGAGGGAAAGGGCATTGTTGGGCTGGTCGCCGGCTCGGTAAGCCACAGGAATGCCCGGGCTTAAACCCAGTTCAGCAGCTGCTGCTGCACGCAATTGCCCCTGTACGCCAAAGGTAGGTTG
The DNA here is from genome assembly GCF_033763495.1 of Haliscomenobacter sp. Lineage (GTDB taxonomy): Bacteria > Bacteroidota > Bacteroidia > Chitinophagales > Saprospiraceae > Haliscomenobacter. The sequence goes on from NZ_JANRKL010000176.1 coordinate 13,069, forward strand.
GATCTTCGGAGTAAGTGCTTGATCAATCCCATAATCCTGGAAAACCAACTCGGCAGGCTTCTGCTCGAGGAAATCCCAGAAGATACCTTCGGAAAGACCTGAAATGGTCGTACAAGCCTCACCAGTCATTTTTAAGGCCAGGTAATCTCCGGGCAGCATAAAATGTTTCACACGGCGGTATAGCTCCGGTTCATTTTCCTGCACCCAGCGCAATTTGGAGGCAGTGAAATTTCCGGGGGAGTTGAGCAAATGTGACAAAGCGGTTTGGGCACCAAGGCGCTCAAATGCAGCCGCACCAATGTTGACAGCCCGACCGTCACACCAGATGATGGAAGGGCGCAGCACTTGATCGGCGCCATCAACCAGCACCAGGCCGTGCATTTGGTAGGAAATACCAATGGCTTTTACACCATCCTTAGCTGCGGGATAAGCCTTGAGCAGGCGTTGGGTGGCTTGCACCATTCCCTCCCACCACTGGTCGGGATGTTGTTCAGCCCAACCGGGATGGGGCGCTTGCATCTCCATCTCGCGGTCGGGATAATGGGCACGCAGCAGGGTTTTCCCACTTTCTGCGTCCACCAAAGCCGCTTTTACCGAAGAACTGCCGATATCGTATCCAATGAGGTACATAAATTTGTGTATTTGTTTGTTCGTTTGTTGTATAGTTTGCGGCAAAGAAAGCTATTTTAGCCTGAATTAAAGAACGATTTTTCCAAAAAAAGCCAGCATGATCAGTTATAACCCAAAGGATTGGATCACTTTTATCTTCCGTTTTCACCGCTCGGATACTGTCCGGCGCTTGTTCCCGATGATTGTGTTGATTTCGCTGTATTCAGCCGGCGTTGCCTACCTGGAAATTGAAGTGTGGAAATTGAGCGAAAAAAGCCATGTGCGCAATGTTTCGGTGATGCACACCTTGTTGGGTTTTGTGATTTCCTTTTTATTGGTTTTCCGTACCAATACTGCATACGAACGCTGGTGGGAAGGCCGCAAGCTCTGGGGTGCCCTGGTCAACAACAGCCGCAACCTGGCCATGAAACTGGCCGCACTGTTGCGCAATGAACAAGATGAAAAGGATTTTTTCCGGGCCATGATCCCTGCCTATGCATCCGCCTTACAAAGACACCTGCGCAGCGAGGATACCCGAGTGGAATTGTTCGACAAACTGCCCAAGGGCATGCAGGAAAAACTCGACCACGAAAAACACATTCCCAATCAAATCGCCGCATTGATGTATGGCCGGATCTTGTACCTGGCCGAACAAGGCAAGCTGAGCGGCGAGCACCTCATTTTTCTCAACCCTGAGCTCCAATCCTTCACCGACATCTGCGGAGCCTGTGAGCGCATCCGCAATACTCCTATTCCTTATTCTTATAGCGTATTCATCAAAAAGTTCATCTTTTTTTACATCATGACCCTGCCCTTTGGCTATGTCTTTACGCTGGGCTACTACGTGGTGCCCATTGTAGCCTTTATTTTTTACGTATTGGCCAGTTTGGAGATCATTGCCGAGGAGATTGAAGAGCCTTTTGGGGCCGACGAAAATGACTTACCGCTGGGCAAAATCAGCCGAAACATCCAAATGCACATTGGGGAGTTGATCTGATCCTGGTTCATGGTGAAAAATGCAATTATTTTTCCTAGTAATTTGTACATATTTCTCACTAGATACAATATTTAAATCATTAAAAACCAATTTTTTAAATTAATTTTTAATGAAAAAAAATAAATTCTCACCTATTTTTATTTACCGTAAAATGCAACTAATTTTTCTTCATCTGTCCCGTACTTTTGTTTTGCGATCGGGTTCAAGACTTTCGAGCATAAAGGCCCAGAGGGTTTCGTAGGGGATGATTTCCAGGTCAAAATCCTGTTTGGCTTTGTGCAAAGGCACGGCCAACAGTTTTTGATAATAAGGTTCGGCTTTGCGCTGTACGGCAATGGGATGAAAATCCCCCTTGGGGAGTTGCATGATCATTTTGATGAAACAATTGGTACGGTAGGTTTCGTCGCGCCGCAAATGGCGGTGAGTGTAGGCCTTGAGGGCATCAATTTTGTCAATGATGCTGGAGTAGTCTTTGTCCAGGAGTAGAAAAAGGATCATTATGGTGATCAGTACAATGTTGTTCCCGGATTTGTCGTGGATGGATTTGCTGAACTCGTTGATAAATTTTTTGGTGCGGAATTTGAAGTCTATTCCTTCAGGTTTTTGCACTTTTCCAGTGCAAACCAGGTAATAAACCATTGCCTCATTGGTACGCCATTTTTCTTGCAGTTGATGGGGTTGTTTTGACAAAGCTTGATTGTTTTTCACCTCAAGCAAAACTTGTAGTGCTGATTCATATTGTTGGGCATGCAGATGTGAGTACACAAGCATTTCGTGATTATTAAACCAGTTTATATTGTTTGCAGGGGCTAAAGGAATAATTTCCTGGGTTTTTGCTATTGCCTCTGAATGACGCTGTAACATGTGCAATGAATTCACTAGATTTTGTGTAAAACTGAGGATAATGCTGCGTGAATCCCGTTGTGTTTGTTTTTCGAAAAAATTTAAAGCATCTAGACATGCTTCAACCATTTTTTCATAATTGATCATATAATGATGTTCACTTACAAACAGATAATGGGAAATCATATTCAATCGATAGGAGGAGAGATTTTGTGTAAGTGCACGTAATTCTTCGGTGTAAATGGCTATTTTTTTGGCAAATACTAAATCTGAAGACCGGTTCACACCATAATGACTTTGAACTTCTGTATAATATTTTTCTGCCAGAATTTCAGCATTAAGAAGTGGTTGCATTTGTTCGACCAGTTGGGCATAATACTGGTATTTTTTTTTATTGGGGTCAAGTGTGCCATAGTGGATCGCCAAGTAACGCGCCAGGGGCAAGGTCACGTCGGTTAATTCGATGTTGAGGGAAATTTTGATGGTTTCTTCAGCGATTTTAATCGCGGGCTTGCGCATGAAACGGGCAATCAGAGAACTAAAGGCCGCGTAATTGCGCTGACAAATCAATACTTCTTTTTGGATTTGGTTGTCCGCGGTTTGATTGAAGTCTACCAAAAAGAGCAGGTTGATCAAACGTTCTTCCAGTTGTTGGGCCAAACGGTAATAATAAGCCTTGGCGTTTTTGTCGCCTGGGAAAAAAAAATCCCGGGCCTGGGCTTCGGTTTTGAAGGAGCCATCGCGGAGTTTTTCATAAAAGGTCAATAGCCTGGAGTTTTTGGCAAAGACTTCCAGGTGTTTAAACTTGTTTTTGGATAAAAACTGCACCAATTCAATCAAATGATCCATTGTAACAAATAATTTTTTTCCACTAAAGTGTATAGATTACTCTAAAAGTAAAAAAACGAAGTAATTATCTTCCAAATTATTAGTCATTTTTTTAGAAAAAAAATAAAAAAACTCACCTATGAATTTTTCCGTTTAAACGTAACCATTCCTTGCTGAATGCCTTTCTACCTTTGTTTTAACAAAATCAATGACTTATGGAGGCTATTATCATCAGCTTGTTGCTGTTCTTCAGCAACGCAGACTTTTCTTTGGGCTACGACAACCTGGACCAAAGCAACCAGAATACGCAAAATACCACTCTGGAAGAAGGACAGGGAACATATGTAGACGATCAGGTAGTGGAGTGTTCTTCTGGAGGGAAAGTTATAACCGTTGACTTAGACGGATTCTAATCCACAAAACATACGGTTTATTAGTACTGCTAACTTTTTCGGCGCTTTTTTATTTGGATTTTTGCATTACTTGTTGTATTTTGTTTATATAATTGGTTAGAACGCTGTAATTAAAGCGCTGTGGGGTACCGAGCGATCCGGGCAAACAAGCTTGGTACCCCTTTTTCTTCCTTTCAAGCATATTTCCTGAAAAAAGATGAGTACAAATTGGGATGTCTCCTGCTTGTAATGAAGTAGTTGGCAAAATTGTTGTTTCCAGAGAATGGGAATGAAAAAAGAGGAGAATTAAAAAAGGCAACCTCGGGCTGATAAAAGATTTTGCTATGTAGCAACTAGTGAGTGTAAGCCGAGGTTGCCTAGCGAATTGTAACCTTAACTGATGCTTATACGCATGAGGTGAATTATTCGCTGCCTGGAAAATTTATTTT
>NZ_JANRKL010000177.1:0-116058 GCF_033763495.1 Haliscomenobacter sp.
TTGTCCTTCCCACCTACCCCATTCACCCCCTCGACCCGACCCCCGCGCCCCCCCCCCCACCCCCAACCCCCCCCCCCCCCCCCCCCGCCCCCCCCCCCCAAATACAACCCCCGCTACTCATGTACTCTGTACTCGTCACTCAAAAAAAATCATCAATTGCTTGATAATCAACTTACCTCAAGTCGATTTACCCTAAAACTTACCCTGCAAACCCAGCATAAAATTAAACCTCCGGGAATTGTACCCGTAAAGGTCAAGCGCCATTTGATTGCTCAGATTCCGCAAATCCAAAAAGACTTTCAGGTTCGGTTTGATGCGGAATTCCTGGTACAAATCCAGAGTCAGGTAGGGCTCCAAGGCTACCTCTTCGGATTCGAACGTACTGCTGTTGAAATAATTATCAATGCGTTTGCTTACACTGCGTACCGAAAGGTTGGCTTCCCATTTTTTGCTCAAACTGTAGCCCACATTCAGGTTTATTGCGTGTTTGGGGCGGCGAAGCAGGTTAAAGTAGGTAGTGTCCAGACCAGAATTTAGTTTTGTGGTTACCTCTCCATCCAGATAGGTGTAGTTGAAGCCCAGTTTGAGTTTGCTCCATTGCACTTGTCCTTCCAATTCCAGGCCCGCATCGTCCTGCTCGTTAAAGTTGAGGTATTGACCAAAGGGAGGTGCTGAGGTAGAGCGGAAAACAATCACATCTTGCAAAGAACGTTGGAAATAAACAGCCCGGAATTGGGTGGATTGGTCCTTGCTAAACCATTGTGTTCCTGCTTCAAAGTTGATGCCCGTTTCCGGTTTTAGCTCCTGGTTGCCATAAACCGAGAACAGTTGATACTGCGTAGGCGCTTTAAAACTGCTCGACAGGTTGATGAAGGCTTTCAATTGTTGCTTGATCAGGATGTAGGGATTCACATTGTAGGTTGTGAAGGTTCCAAATTCGGAATGCTGGTTAAACCTCCCCCCTACTTCAAAACCAAAAATGCCCAGTTTAGATACATTTAACGAGGCGTAGGTGCTAAAAAGGTTGGATTGGGTAAAATCGGCCTTTAATTCGTCCACATATTCTCCAAAATCGCTGATCGAGCGGTACAACTGACTCATGTTTTGGCTGCGGTTTTCGATGCCCAGCAGGAATTCCATTTTTTGCCCAAACTTAACGTTGCCATAGGCTTCCAAAAAATTGGATTTGCCTTGATAGTCAGTACGGGAAAATTTGTCGAAGGCAGTAGTGGGCACAAAAGTGGAATCGTCTTCAAAAATCCGCTCCGTGGAGTTGTATACATAGTTTGCGGTCAGGCGGAGGTTTTGTTTGTCAAAAACCAGCCCTGCTCCTCCCAGGAGGTTGTTGCTTGCGGTGATGTAATCCCGATCATCCACAAAAGCACCCGCGTCGATGTCGGCTGTGTAGGTATTGTAGTTGAATAGGCCTTTGAGTAAAAGGCCCGGTACAAGCTGTTGTTTGAGTTGAGCGCTGAGGTTGTTTTCCACAAAGGCATCCTTGTCAAAATCACCCAGCCCTTTTTCATCAAACGCGGAAGAAAAACCCTGGCTGTTCAAGTGGCTGTATTGAGCGCTGTAGCTGGTTTTTTCACTTTGCCCACCCAGACTTAGATTCCCCTTCCAGGTCCCATAACTGCCTGCTCCGAGCACAGCTTGCAGCTCCAGTGGCTTTTGAAAGCTTTTTTTGCTAATGATGTTGATTACCCCAGCAAGAGCATCCGATCCATACAAGGTGGATTGGCCACCCTTCAGGATTTCGATGCGTTCGATTTGATTGATGGGAATGAGGTTCAGGTCAAAATTGTTGTTCAGATTGGATGGATCGTTGAGGGGTATCCCATCCAGCATAAGTAGGGTATAACCGATTCCAGCCCCTCGAATGTATACATTTTGGTTGGTGCCCAGGTTGTTTTGAGCGCCGTTGATGATGATGCCCACCTGGCGATTGAGCAATTCTGCCAGGGTTTGGCCAGAGGAGCGCTCCAAAACTTCCGTGCTGATCACGCTGAGTACTTTACCGGTTTGGCTTTGTTTGCGCTCGTGTTTGGTGGCGGTGATGACCACCTGATCGAGTTGTTTGGTGGAATCTGCTGTTGTGTTGTTTTGGGAAAACAGAAATACCGGACCTGCACACAGACCTAGTGCCAGTACCAGCGTGTTGAATGCTTTAAACATGGTTAAAAATTGTGGCATACCCTAAAGGTGTTCCGCGATGGAAGCATGCTTAGAAATAGCCGTAAGCAATAAGATGACAAGCACTCGGCCCAAACCCGTCCTTCCGCGGGCGTCGACTAAGGATTATCAGCGGCAGGTCTCCTGGCTCGTTTCATTGCGGCCAGCCTTCCCGGAGTTGAGATTTGCTCCAGTGGCCAGAAAAGGGCAGCAACTAAAAAGGCTGTGCGCACAGCCTAATCGAAACTTACAGTTGCGGGGACAGCTCCGGTCTTGCACCGGATTCCCTATTAAGCCATGCACCACCCGCCGGGTGGTATGGCACCGTAGATCGGGGGCGAAGGTAGGGAATGGGGGGAAATTTGGCAAATAAAAATCAAATGGTTTGCTCTCCAACATCAATTAACAACGTATTCAAAATTTTCTTTGAGTAGTAAAAGCAACGCAACGCTGATGTAGTACCAGCGGAAAACCAATCACTGATACCCATATCCCTTCCAAATCTTTTTGGCCTCAGCCGAAAACAAAAAATCAAAAAACCTGCGGCTCGCCTCCGGATGCCGCTTCTGCCCATAACTGGTAATCACCGCCGCCTGCCGAATCGGCTCATGGTGCTTTGGATCAATATCTACCCATTTGCCCTTGCCGCGCATCTCTTCGGTCATGACCATTGATTTGGCGGTTAGGCCCACTTCACAAGCGCCGGCCAGGATGTATTGGGTGGTTTGGGCAATGCTTTCGCCGTACACCAGTCTGCTTTCTACTTTTGTGTACAGCCCCTTTTTTTTGAGCCATTCAACCGCCGCTCGCCCATAGGGGGCCGTTCTGGCATTGGCGACTGCAATTTTTTTCACCCGAGCATCCAACAGTATTTTACCATCGGGCTTGAGTACCAGCCCGGGCTGGGTGCTCCACAGTACCAAAGTGCCTTGGGCATACACCTTAGGTGCATTGGCTGTCATCCCGGCTTTTTGCAGGTTTTGGGGGTATTCTTCATCAGCGGATACAAACACATCAAAAGGGGCACCCTGGGTAATTTGGGTGCTCAATTTACCGGAGGAACTGTAGTTGATCTCCACCTTGAGTTTGGTTTTGGCTTCAAATGCTTTTTCAATGTCTTCGAGGGCGAAACGGACGTTGGCGGCGGCGGCTACGGCGAGGTCTTGGGCTTGGAGGTGCCGAGGCAAAAATTGGATCATAAGGATCATCACCCAAAGCCAGACTTGTGTTTTTATTTTTTTCATAAAACTCAAACAGTTTCTAAATGATCACAAACCATACCTCAAACTGAGGTAATAATGCCCGCCAATACTCGGCCCAGCAATAAATGGGATGTAATACCGATTCAGCAAATTGGAGCCCCCCACTTTTATGCTCATTTTCCAGTCCGGCACATTGAACGTCAAGTGCCCATCCAGGGTCTGGTACGCAGGCACATTGCCGTTGGCGATAAAGGATTGCCACAAAAAAAAGGATTGCCAACGCCAGCTCAGGTTGAATCCCAATTGTTTAAAAACAGCCGGATTGCTCACTGAAGCATTCAGCATCCATTCCGGTGTATTGAAGGATTCTTCCAAACCGTCTTGTTCCTCCTTGCGGTTGAGCTTGGCATAACTTACATTGGCATTGAGGTTGAAGGACTTGAAGAAATTGAGGTATTTGATCCCCAAAGAGCCGCCGTAGTTGAACACTTTGGCCGTAGAATTGGTCCAAACCCGATAGCGCTCATTTTGAGTGCGATTAAATAGATAGTATCCAATCGAATCGACATTTTTGCCCAAGGGCAAATTGACTTCCACTTGTGCCATGAAATTCTGATACGCATTGAAATAAAAATCGGCGTCAATAAGCAAATTCCCTTCTGCAAAAATGCCTTTGTAGCCAATTTCGTACGAAGACACGTATTCGGGTTTGAGGTAAGTGTAGGGGTTGCGTTTGAGCAAACCCTGGTTTTTGAGGATCGCTTCATTTTGTTTTAGTCCATTGCGGTTTACATCATTGTTGACTGCCGCCACAAAGGCATCCGCTGAAGAACGCAAATAGGAGTTTTCAAATACCCCCAAACCTTTGGACATGATGGGCAAACCGCCCACCCGTTTTACGCCCCCACTGTTGATGTTGGAAAAACCTTCAAAGAGCGAGGGAAACCGATAGCCTTCCTGCCAGGATACCCGCAGGGAGTTGTTTTGGCTCAGGTTGTACAACAGGGCCAGTCGCGGATTGAGTACAGGTTTGAAATATTGGTTTTTATCGAGGCGCAGGGTTGCTGATATTTTCAGTTTATTGGCAAAAAAACGATCCGCCACTTGTACGAAGCCGCCCATTTTCCCATACAATAAGTTCCCTTCACCGCCGCCCGGTTTTACGAAGTAGTTGCCATCGGGAATGACTTCATACTGGCGCATTTCCGCACCGAGCAACAAGTCGAAAGATTTGACCAAGGGGCTAAAATTGTATTGTGCCTCGGCGTGATACAATCGGGACACTACGCGTAATGCCGCTCCAATGTCCCAATTGTTGATGTCGGCGAGCTGATTCAATTTTGTAGCAAAGGCTGGGGTGCCCGGCACCAGTCTACCTGAGTCCGCATAAGCCCGGGCGACATTGTGTGCCCTCAATACGTCATTGTCTTGCGCCAGCGCTTGTGGGAAACGGGTACGGTACGCTGCAAACCATTGATCGTCGGTTTTCGACTGCCGATCCATGTTTTCACCCATTGAGCGCAAATTGTAGGACTTACCCGTATTTTCTAAAGTGACATAAGCAGTCGTAGTCAGTTGGCCGCTGCGGTAGCGAATTTGGTGCTGTTGCAAGAGGTAGTCCCGCAGGTTAAAGCGATTAGACCTTTGGTATACATTGTTGATTTCGGCAATGCGATAGGTATAGCTCAACTCACTACCTTCCCGTGGGCGAAATCCCAGCGTGAAATCACCTTTGAGGTTTTGCACAAAGTAGTCCGTTACTTCCCGTTCGTAATACCCCGTACGAGCCACCTGATAATTTTTTCCCGCCAGGGTCAGCGTTCGCCGATTGGAGCGTTCATTGCCGTACCCATTTACAGGATCAAAGGCAGGGCTAGTCGGGCCACCTGGCAGGTTGACGGAGGCATTTACCCCTGTGGCCAAATCAGTCTGATCATCGGCAATCCAGTCCTGCCCCTTCATACAGCCAAAATTGACCTTGTACGCCCAGCGTTTTTGGATGCGTTGAGCCCAGCGCAAGTTGGTTTCGGTATTCAACTGCGCTGAAGAAAGTGGGTTGTTCAGGTGGGTAAGTCCGGTTCTTTGGTAAAGACTCAGGCCCGTATGTTCAAAGGGGCTTTTGGTGCTCAGTTGCAACATGCCGTTCAAGGCATTCATGCCATAGAGTGCAGAAGATACCCCCGGGATCAATTCAACCCGATTGATGTCCAACTCGGTCGGGCCAAGGGCATTGGCAATGGGCGAACCGATGTGCGGTGCCTGATTGTCGGCCCCATCCACCAACTGAATGAAACGAACGTTGGTGGTGTTCATAAAGCCCCGGGTATTGGGCACCTTGAAGCCCAAACTTGCCGTGGCCATTTGTAAACCCTTCACGTTTTCGAGGGCATCATAAAAACTGGAAGCAGCTACATTTTGTAGCGATTGCCGATCCAAAAACTCCAGCGAAACCGGCACGTTGATGATCCGCTCCCGAATCCTCGAGCCTGCGACCGTAATGGTATTCAAAAAAGTAACATCTTCTTCCAGACGAACACTGATGGGTTTATTGGGCTGGGTGACCTGAATGGTTTGGCTACGAAAACCTACCATCGATATTTCCAGCGCCCAGCTTGTGCTATTCTGCACGACGGGCAATTCAAAATACCCACTGGAGTCGGTAGCCGTGCCGTTGATGCTTCCTATTTCCAGTACGGATGCCCCAACCAGCGCTTGCCTGCTTTGAGCTTCCTGTACCTGGCCCCTTAAGACAACTTGTGCCCGAAGGGGAATACCCAAGAGGCAAAACAATAGCAGAAGGGGGGAAATGTGCTTCATGTACCATCTTTTTTTGGAAAAGAACCGCAGGCTCCTTTCCAATTGTGAAAAGAAGCCCCGGTTGCCGTATATAACCTAATATCAATAGACAAATTTGAGTCCGGCTTACAGCCACAGCTAAAATAGCGTTATATTTTTAAAGAAATAACGAAAAACAAAAAAAGTTCAATCCGATGCTATTTTCTCAGTTGATCCAGGGTTATTCCTCGCGCAATAGGTTTTGGGTTTCTTGCTGTAAAAAAGCTTCAAAGCGTTGGTGGAGCTCGCGGTAAGTTTGAATGAGGGCTTGAGCAGTCTCACTGAGCTGGGCACCCCCACCCTGCTCACCGCCCGTTTGGGTCACTATCAAGGGCGTCTCAGCCTGCCGATTGAGCGATTGTACCATCAGCCAGGCTTTTTTATAAGACATGCCCATTTCTTTGGCCGCTTTGTTGATCGAGCCAGTGGCGGCAATGCGTTCCATGAGTTCAATCCGCCCCGGGCCAAGGAAAGGCTCGTCCGGGCCAACAATGCGCAGCATGCCACTGACGCGGTAAGAGGAGCTGTTTTTGAGATGGGTTTTAATGTTCAAGGTTAGATGGCTTTTTATTCGAATGAAAAATACCATTAAAGTCCATACATCACTGCTATATCTCCTCAATTAGTGCGAAAAATAATAGTTGCGATTTATTTTTCAAAAATCCTATCGAAAAACTAGACTTTTAAAATTATTCCCCTATCTTTGTAGCGTTCAACTAACAAATCATCAAAAACTACAAGGAGATGAACACGCTGACCCAAGCTTTAGTCGCACAAATCGCCAACCAACTGGACGCCCAGGGCGAAGCTAACCCCCTGGAAAACCTCCGCCTCATTGCCGAGCAATTCGCAGGCAAGGTGGTTTTTTTGACCAATTTCACCCTCGAAGACCAACTCATCACCCACTGGATTGCCACTCACAACTTGCCCATTAAGGTCGTGGTCAGCAACCCCAACTACCCCTTCAAAGAAACTTACAGTACCTGGGCAAAAACCCAGGAACGTTATCAGCTACCGATTACGGTGTACGCTGCCGATGGTAGTGTATTGGAAAATCAAACCCAAGATCCTGCAACAGCTGCTGCATCCGCTGAAGAAAACATCCTGCCCATCCTGCAAGGTGAGATGCTGCTGATCACGGGCACTCGCGCAGGCCAAAGCTGGCAAGGTCGTCAGCTTACTGCCGACTTCTCCTGGAACAAATCCCTAAAAATCTTCGAATTCCATCCCCTCTTCCACCGTTCCTTTCACAAGGTATTTATGGAAGTACTGCGCGAAGGAGTTCCTTTCAATCCACTGCACAACCAGGGTTACCTGCGGGTAGGCCACGCTCAGGATATCGAAGCGGCACACAGTTCTGAATACTGGGATGGTCATTGGTGGTGGGATCATGCACAACGGGTTTTCATTCATCCTTATACGCCTGGAGTGCGTAAGCAAGCGGTGTAAACTGCTTTTTTTCCTTGTAGAAAAACAAATAGCTAGTAATTAAAAACGGCTTGAGGGGAATTCCTTCAAGCCGTTTTTCTTTTACCTACTTTTCACTTCCCCTTTTTTCCCAAACCCAACTCACTCACATCCATCAGAAAAAGCGACAACGATCGGTCCCCAGGCTTATTCCCCCTACTCGACGAAAAGGCCAGCGTCTTCCCATCCGGTGATATGCTGGGAAACCCATCAAAAGAAGGACTACTGGTAATTTGTTGCTCCTGCATGGTTTGAAGATTCAGGAGGAAAATGTCATAATTGTGCGGCGGCAGCACCTTCACATAAAAGATATGAATGCCGTCGGGTGCCGGACTCGGTGCCCAATGCGTACCTTCCTCAAAAGTAATTTGTTTAAAATCGCTGCCATCTTCCTGAAGGGTGAAGAGATGCATGGAACGACTCCGGTTGTCTTCTTCTGATTTTTTCCAGGCCCGGGTGATGATGGTTTTGTTGTCGGGCAAATACAGTGCCCCACCCTCTTGCCAATCGGGGGTGAACGTGATCTGTTGTTGATTGCTGCCATCCGGGTTCATCGTCCACAAATCCATTTTGCCATCGATTTGGCGACCAAACAGGATTTTGTGCCCATCGGGTGCATAAGTCACCTCCGCATCATAAACCTGGTTGTTGGTCAAACGTTTCACTTTTTTACCCTCCAAATCCGAGGTGTACAATTCTGCGCCTTGAGGATAATCTTTGACCTCGGAGTAATTGCCCGGGTGCATGTCCAGATGATCCCGGGTAGAAGTCCAGATGATTCTTTTCCCCTTGGGGTGAAAGTAGGAACAGGCGTCAGCCCCTTTGTCGTTGATTCGTTTGCGATTTGTGCCATCCACATTTATAGTGTACACCATAAACGTAGAATCTCCGACCTCCTTGCCGTTGTAAATCAGTGTTTTCCCATTGGGCGAAAAATAACACTCTGCCCCGTTGCTCACATTGGGAATTTTCCAGGACTTGAATTTTTCTGCTGCGGGAGCTGCACTAGCTGGCTGAGCTTGAATTTGGACTGGCTGGGTAGTCACAACTACCAACAATAAGCAGAGTAGCCATAGCTGTTTCGTTTTCATAAAGCTTGATTTGAAGATAACTAATCTGATAGCAGGTTACTGTTCAGAAAAATAGGCATTAAAACCCATGTGGCAAAAATTTAAGGCAAAATAAAACTCTATTTTTTTGATCGAATTTATAAGAAATTAATTATCTTTGCGACAAATCAACCAAAATGCCGTACCAATTAGCATTTCTCAGCCCTACCCACAGTGGTCTTGCACCTTGTTGTTGTTGATCAGCGACAGGGAATTACGAGCTAAATAAAACCAATCAAATCCTTTTATTCAACTGAACCTTTGGGAGAATAACTACTCTCGATTGGGCTTAAAATAAAATCAGCCTTGCGGTAACAAGGCTGAAGTTTTTCATCAGAACCATCGGTCATTTGGACGAGCAAAGATTGGACGTCGAGCCATCCTCCTGACCACATTTTCTAACGATAACTACGCAAAAGTAATGAAAAAACAATTACTTGCATGGCTGGGCTTTGTGCTTTTCACTTCTGCACTCAGTGCCCAAAGTAACCCGGCCATCATCAATTCAACCCTCCACGGAGTGGTGCTTGATGAAAAGACCAAAGAACCCGTCATTGGGGCAACGGTACAAATCAAAGGGACTACCCACGGAGTAGTAACCGATGTAGAGGGAAAATTTTACTTCCAAACTGGCCAAATCCTCCCTTACACCCTGATTGTCAGCAACCTGAGCTACAAAACCAAAGAGGTCATCGCCGAAACCAACAACATTAGCATCACCATTGCCGAAGACGCCAAACAATTAAACGAGTTTGTGGTGGTCGGTTATGGCACCCAGAAGAAGTCTGACTTGACTGGCTCTGTGGCTTCGGTGTCCAAATCAATCATTGAACAAACACCCGTCAGTTCTTTCGACCGCTTGTTGCAAGGCTCCGTTTCGGGAGTACAAGTTATACAAGCTTCGGGGCAGCCTGGCGCAGCGGTGAGTATTCGGATCCGTGGCGGCAACTCGATCACTGGGGGCAATGAACCCTTGTACGTCATTGATGGTTTCCCGGTCTACAATGACAACAACGACGTCAACGCTGGCGTAACCAGTGGCCCCAGCATCAATGCCCTGGCCAGCCTCAATCCTTCCGATATTGAGTCCATCGACGTGTTGAAAGACGCTTCGGCCACCGCCATTTATGGTTCACGTGGGGCCAATGGGGTAGTCATCATCACTACTAAAAAAGGCAAAAAGGGGCAAAACAACGTGTCGTACGAAACGTATTACGGCCAGCAGGAACTCATCAAACGGATCGATGTGTTGACCAGTTCGCGGGATTGGGCGCTGCTCAAAAACGATGCTTTGATTGCGGCTGGCAAACCTGCCTTTTACACGCAGGCCCAAATTGCTGCCCTGGAAGGTGGCACCGACTGGCAAGCAGCGGCCTTCAAAAAAGCGCCCATTCAAAACCATCAATTGACGTTTTCGGGTGGTGACGACAAAACGCGCTATGCCATATCCGCCAACTATTTCAAGCAGGATGGCATTTTGCGGGGTTCGGACTTTGACCGCTATTCCTTGCGGCTGAATTTGGATCGCAGCATTTCCGAAAAGTTCAAAGTGGGTACCAACCTGACGGCTAGCCGTACTTCGGCGAATGAGGCCAATTCCTCGGTAGTTAGCACCCTGCTGCTGCTGCCCCCAACGGTTTCAATTTATGATGCCAACGGAAATTATACCCTACAAAGCCCTTTTGAAGTAGCCCTGGGTAACCCCATAGCAACCCTGAACAAAGAAATCAACCAAACTACGACCTTCCGCCTCTTGGGGAGTTTCTCCGCTGAATACACCATTTTGGAAAACCTGGTCGCCAAAGTTCTGGTCGGTGGCGACATCATCAACAACAAACAAAATCGCTACATTCCTTCCAGCTTATTTGAAGGATATACTACTAGTGGTTCGGCCTCAGTGGGGTCAAAATTCGTGAGCACCTGGCTGAACGAGAATACCTTGTCGTACACCAAAGCGATAGAGGAGCACAGCTTTAACGTCTTGGCGGGGTACACCCAACAGAGCTACCAAAACGAAAGTGTGATCGCCAACGCCCGCGGCTTTGTGTCCGATTTGTTGACCTACAACAACATCTCCAGTGGTTCACTCAATGTATTGCCTGGCTCTTCAGCTTCAGCCTGGACCTTGCAATCTTTCCTGGGGCGCATCAACTACAATTTTGACCGCAAGTACTACCTGACCCTTACTTCTCGTGCGGATGGCTCTTCTCGTTTTGGCAAAAACAACAAATGGGGTTATTTCCCCTCGGCAGCTTTGGCCTGGAACCTGAGCAATGAGTCCTTTTTGGAAAAATGGACTTTTGTCAACAACCTCAAACTGCGCCTTTCCGCTGGCATAACGGGCAATCAGGAAATTGGGCAATTCCAATCCCTGGCGACCCTGTCCAACAATGCCTATCTTTTTGGTGAACAATTGGCAGTAGGCTTTGCCCCAACCCGCATCGCCAATCCCAACTTGAGCTGGGAAAAAACCACCCAAATCGACTTTGGTTTTGACCTCGGTTTGTTCAACGACCGCATCAGTTTGACTTTTGATGCATACCGCAAGGAGACCAGTGCCCTATTGTTGACTGTCCCCGTGCCCTATACCACTGGCTACACGACTTCCCTGCAAAATTACGGCACGGTAGAAAACCAGGGATTTGAACTGGCGCTGAATACCCAAAACACTCGGGGTAAATTTCAATGGACCAGCAACATCCTTTTTTCCATCAACCGCAATAAAATCCTGAGCCTGGGCGATGGGGTCCAATACCTGATTTCCGATCCCAATATTGCCCAGGTTGGTCAGCCCTTAGGCGCATTTTTTGGCTTCCAATCCGCGGGCTTGTTACAGTCCGGCCAGGATGTTGAGAAAATACCGGTGATTGACCCTGCAACGACCAAACCTGGTGACCGCCTCTACACCGACATCAATGGCGATGGCAAAATCACCCAGGCCGACGACCGTACCATCATTGGATACGCCCAGCCCAAGTTTTTGGCTGGCCTGACCAACAACTTCGAATACAAGGGTTTTGACCTCTCCATTTTCTTCTATGCCTCTTACGGCAACCAAATTTTTAACCAAAACCGCCAACAACTAGAGTTGCTCTCCGGGCAACAAAACGCAGCTAGCTCAGCCCTGGATCGTTGGACGCCAACGAATCCTTCCAACACCGTACAAAGGGCCAAAGAAGACCCTGCGCCCGTGACGACCAGCCGGTATGTGGAAGATGCGTCTTACCTGCGCCTGCGTACCTTGACTTTTGGCTACACTTTCCCCAAAGGCAAGTTGAAGGCAATTAAAAATCTGCGCCTCTACGTGCTGGCCAATAACCCATTGACCATCAGCAAGTACACTGGTTATGATCCCGATGTGAGCCGTAACGAGCAGTCGACCCTCCAACAAGGGATTGATTATGGGTCGTATCCGATTGCCAAGTCGTACCAGTTTGGTTTGAACATTGGGTTTTAAACACCCTCCTCACACTCTTGCTCGGAGGACATCAATTGCCCCAGGCTTCAGCCTGGGGGCTTAGGAACTCCACAGATTTGGGCTTTAGCCCCAGCTTGAAAATTATGGCTTGGGCTAAAGCCCGATCAAATGGGAAAATCCAATCCACGCGCTAAAGCACGTGGCAATTGATGTCCTCCGAGCAAAATGTCCAATGGTGTGTACCCTCTTTCATTTTTTCAGTAAAAAACATCCACACAATGAACAAGTTATTGCGTTTCACTTTCGCATCCATCATACTCCTGGGTTTACAAACCTGCACCAGCCTGGAAGAAAATCCCGAGGCATTTTTGACCAGTGACCAGTTTTACCAAACCCAATCGGATGCCATTGCTGCCGTCAATGCGGTATACCAGCCGCTCAATGGCAGTGGTCAAACCATATACAACAGTCTATTCCAAATTGGCATGGACATCGCTTCCGACGAAGCATTACCCGGCCCTCGCGCCCGCAACGCCAACGTACGTGCTTTTGCGGTGCTCTCACACGCTACAACCAACGACCGAGTTGACGAAATTTGGCGGCAGCACTACGCGGCGATCAACCGCGCCAACATTGCCATTGAGAAGGTTCCTGGCATCGACTTTGATGCTACGCTGAGGACAAGATTGGTGAATGAAGCTAAATTTTTGCGTGCTCTGTATTATTTCAACCTGGTGCGCCTCTACGGGGGCGTGCCCCTCATCTTGCAAGAGCCAACTGATTTGAGTAAAGACAAAGTTCAGGTTGTTCGTGCCACTGCTGATGAGGTGTACCGCCAAATCATCGCCGATTTGAAAGACGCCGAGGCCTTGCCCGCCAGTTATGCCAAAAGTGACCTGGGACGTGTCACCGCTGGAGCTGCCAAGTCACTGCTGCTGCGTGTTTACCTGACCCGCAAGGATTGGGACAACGCCATTAGCAAAGCCGCTGAAGTCATCAATGGGCCTTATGGTTATGACCTTTTTGCCAATTTTGCCGACGTGTTCAACAAGGCCAATAACAATGGCAAGGAGCATATTTTTTCAGCTCAATTCAAAAGCAATACCAACGGGCGGGGCAACTCCCTTGGTAGTCGGGGCACACCCACCGGGATTCCTGGCATCGATGGTGGGGATGCGGACATTCCAACCACCCAATTGTACCCACTTTACACGGCTGAAGACAAACGTCGCGATGTGACTTTTTTCACTTCCCAGGTGGGTTCAAACGGCAAGACTTACACTTTCACCCCCCACTTCCGCAAGTATTACGATCCATCGGTGAATCCCAATACAGGTGATTCGGGCATCAATTTCCCGATCATTC
This sequence comes from Haliscomenobacter sp., assembly GCF_033763495.1. Taxonomy (GTDB): domain Bacteria; phylum Bacteroidota; class Bacteroidia; order Chitinophagales; family Saprospiraceae; genus Haliscomenobacter. Next base: position 13,569 of record NZ_JANRKL010000177.1, read on the forward strand.
GTTTTGCGGATGTGCTGCTGGAATACGCTGAAGCACTCAATGAAAAATCGGGGCCTACTGCCGATGCATATACTGCATTGAACCGAGTGCGCACCCGGGCAGGTTTGCAACCCTTGAGCAACTTATCGCAAAGCGAATTCAGGGAAGCAGTCTATCATGAGCGCCGCCTGGAATTTGTGTACGAGCACCAACGCTGGTTCGATCTGGTGCGTACTGGGCGGCTTGTCCAGAACTTGAAGGCCGTGGGCAAAACCAATGTCCAGGAGAAGCATTACCTCTATCCGATTCCACAACGGGAGATTGATTTGAATCCAAAATTGGAGCAGAATCCGGGTTGGTAGACACCTCGCATAGCCCGGGGTCGATCAGTTCTAATTTTAGGTGCTGGCGCTGGTACAAGTCTCCAGACTTGTACCAGTATTAACACGTCTCTGACGTGTGTTTACCCAATTTTTTCGCGTTGCTCGTGCGTCAGAGACGCGAAAATGTTGGTACAAGTCTGGAGACTTGTACCAGCTAAAACAGAACCAATTTAGTGCATTTGTCCTGAGCAGCCTCCTCTTTCATCTTTAAAAATCATAGACATGAGACCTATACTTTTTGTCTTTGCCTTATCTCTGGCATTGAGTGCCTCGGCACAAAAAAAGGGCAAGACAATACCCGCCCCTACCCCCAGTAAACCCAACATCATCCTCATCATGGTCGACGACCTGGGGTACTCCGATTTTGGCGCTTACGGCTCCGAAATCCAAACCCCCAACATCGACAAATTAGCCTACGGTGGGTTGCGCCTCAAGGAGTTTTACAACAACTCCATCTGTGCGCCTACCCGGGCTTCGCTCATCACTGGGCAGTATCCCCACAAGGCCGGATTGGGTTATTTCAACGTCAATTTGGGGTTACCTGCTTACCAGGGTTGGTTGAACCCCGAGTCGCTCACCTTTGGTGAAGTGCTGCAACAAGGCGGCTACAACACCTACCTGACGGGCAAATGGCACGTGGGGAATGACAGCCTATATTGGCCCAATCAACGGGGATTCAATAAATTTTACGGTTTCATCGGCGGGGCCAGCAATTATTACGACATCAGTCCTTATCCAGAAAAGGCCCCACCAGTGGAATTGGTCGAAAACAACCAGCGCATCAATCTCGCTCCCGGTAAGTACTTAACCGACGAGATCACCAATCACGCCCTTTCGTACATCAACGAATCCAAAGACAAACCTTTTTTCCTTTACCTGGCCTTCAATGCACCGCACTGGCCGCTACAGGCTCCCGCGGAAGACATTGCGAAGTACAAGGGGAAATATAAAATCGGTTGGGATTCACTACGCGCACAACGCTACCGCCGTCAATTGGCCTTGGGCATTGCCGATCCCCGGCAAAAAGTGGCCGAGCGCGACCCGGAAGTAGTGGCCTGGGAGAGCCTGACTTATGACGAAAAGGAGTTGTGGCAACGCAAAATGGAAGTGTATGCCGCCATGGTCGACCACGTGGATCAAAGTGTAGGTCGGGTACTAGAAGAGTTGAAAAAACTCAAAAAAGACGACAATACCCTGATCGTTTTGATCTCTGACAATGGCGCGCAAGGTGGACTAAACCCACTGGGTCGCCGCCGCCAGCGCAGCTCAGGGCCAATTGGTTCGGCAGGCTCATACGACTACCAGGAGCAAAACTGGGCTTATGTGTCCAATACCCCTTTCCGCAATTACAAAGCTACTTCACATGAGGGCGGCATCAGTTCACCCTTCATCGCGTGGTTTCCTAAAAAGATCAAAGCCGGAACGATTGCCAAAGGAACCGGGCATTTGATTGATTTGGCGCCTACTTTTTATGACCTTGCTGGCGTAAACTATCCAAACACTTATCGTGGCGTGCAGACCAATGCTTTACCCGGGGTGAGTTTGAAAAATCTCTTGTTTGAAGGCAGCGACATTGTGCGCTCCGAGCCAATTTTTTGGGAGCGAGCAGGCAATCGTGCGGTGCGTAAAGGCAAATGGAAGCTTGTCTCGTTGTACAATCAAACGGCTGCTCGCAATGGTGAATGGCAACTTTATGACATTGAAACAGACCGTGGAGAGACTACTGATTTGGCGAAAACTAACCCTGAAGTAGTAAGGGCGCTGATAGCTGATTACGAAGCCTGGGCCAAGCGCAACGATGTGGAGGAATACACTAAAATCCGCCCTCTCAATCCAGCTGGGCCAGCTCCAAATCCCAGTCCAAATACCAATAACAACCCAGGGACCCGAGCTGAAGTTACCACCCCTCGCCCGCGCCCCAACAATTAAATTATTGCCTTCAAAATTTTCAGACAATGACCACAAAATATAAAATTCAAGTGCTGCTGCTGGTGCTAGGTGCCGCCCTGCTCGGCACCTCACAGGCCCAAACTAAAAAGCCCAACATCATCCTCATTATGGTCGACGACATGGGCTATTCCGACCTAGGGGCTTATGGCTCAGAGATTCAAACGCCCAATATCGACAAACTGGCCTACGAAGGGCTGCGCTTGCGGGAGTTTTACAACAATTCCATTTGTGCGCCCACCCGGGCATCGCTCATTACTGGGCAATACCCGCACAAGGCTGGGGTCGGTTATTTTGACGTCAATTTGGGTATTCCTCCTTACCAGGGTTTTTTGAACAAAGAATCACTCACTTTTGGCGAAGTTCTGCGGCAAGCGGGTTACAGCACCTTGCTTTCGGGCAAGTGGCACGTAGGCAATGATAGTCTGCATTGGCCCAAACAGAGGGGCTTTGACCGTTTCTTTGGCGTCATCGGCGGTGGTTCCAACTATTTTGATGCCGAACCCATGCCACTCGGTCGACCCTACCCCGTGGTGATTTTGGAGGACAATCAACGCCAGAAGCCCAAGGCCAATTCCTATTATTTTACGGATGAAATCACCAATCACGCCGTACAATTCCTGGATGAGCAGAACAAGGTGGACAAACCCTTTTTCCTTTACCTCGCCTATACTGCGCCCCACTGGCCACTCCAGGCTTTACCTGAAGACATTGCCAAATACCGGGGCAAATACGACGCAGGTTGGGATGCCTTGCGCAAGGAGCGCCTGGCCAAACAGGTCAAACTCGGCATCATCACCCAGGCTCAGGCTGATGCCGCCGCTGCCCGCGATGTGGAAGTGCCCGATTGGGACAACCTGACTTTTGAGGAAAAACAATTGTGGAAAGCAAAAATGGAGGTATACGCTGCTATGTTGGATCGTGCTGATCAGGGGATTGGTAAAGTGTTGGCCAAGTTGAAAGAGTTGAAAAAAGACGACAACACCCTGGTCATTTTTATTTCTGACAACGGCGCTCCCGCCGAAGACATGGCGCATCGCGATAAAAACCAGGCTGGTCGCAACACCGGCCCAGTTGGCACCGCGGGCTCTTTTGAGTCCCAAGGCAAACCCTGGTCTTTTGTATCCAATACGCCTTTCCGTTCTTTCAAGTCCTTTGCCTATGAAGGTGGGATCAGTTCACCTTTTATCGCCTGGTTTCCCGGAAAGATCAAGGCAGGAAGTATTGCTAAGGGTACTGCTCACCTGATTGACCTGGCACCCACTTTTTATGATTTGGCGGGTACCAGCTATCCAGGCACGTATAATGGGGTCGCTACCAACCAACTGCCCGGCAAAAGTTTGAGCAACTTGTTGTTCAAAGGCGAAGAACTACAGCGCAGTGAGCCCATCTTTTGGGAACGCGCTGGCAATCGTGCCGTACGGAAAGGGAAGTGGAAATTGGTGTCCATTTATCCGAGTTACAGTTGGGAGTTGTACGATCTGGAAAAGGATCGTGGGGAAACCCAAAACGTGGCTCGCCTCAATCCTTTGGTGGTTGATGAATTGTCAAAATTGTATTTCCACTGGGCCAAACAAAATGGCGTAGTGGATTACGATAAAATCAAACCTGCTCAGCCCTTGTTGCCACCTACCCGCAGTACGGCGGGGACTAATTAGCCAAATTAAGTTGATTTTCGAGACGGCAGATAAAGCATCTGTCGTCTCCCTTTTTTGTCTTTTTTAAAAACACGTCAATCATGAAAAACATTCTGCTATTTTTCCTTTGTAGTCTTGTAGCGCTTACCGCCGGGTTTGCTCAAAAAAAACAGCAAATAAACTTGTTAGAGGCACATAAACAAGGAAAGCTCAGTGTCTTTCACCGTCAAATTAACCCCTTGGAAGAGGGCGATAAAAAGGGCGTGCGTGTATCTCAGGAGCGGGAAGAAGGTCTCGCTTGGTTAAAAGGAATTAAGTTCTCCGAAGGCACCATTGAGTTCGATGTTCGCGGCCAGGACGTTTTTCAACAGAGCTTTGTAGGCGTAGCCTTTCACGCCCAAAATGACTCTACCTACGATGCCATTTATTTCCGCCCCTTCAACTTTTACGCGAAGGATTCAGTGCGCTACATCCACGCGGTACAATACGTTGCCCATCCCAGCTACCCCTGGAAAAAATTGCGTGACGAGCGCAATGCCCAATTTGAAAAAGCCATTCCCAATGCGCCCAATCCCAATGAATGGTTTCATGCCAAAGTAGTGGTCAAAGGCAAATCCGTGCAGGTTTTTGTCAACGACCGTAAAGAAGCAGTTCTAACAGTTGAAAAGCTCAGCACGTTCAGCAAAGGGCAAATTGGTTTGTTTGTTGGCGATGGTTCGGGGGGCGATTTTGCCAATTTGGTTATCCACAAAAACTTCGCGCCATAGCTCGTACTGCTCTGATTTTCATTGCTGCGTGTAGATAAAATCAAGCCCCGATCCTAACTTGATTCACACAGGTTTCCCCTGCGTTCGCAATGAGTAATGGAGGGCATTTTTTAAAAAACAGATAAATTCTATTAATTTTATAGGATTTTAGAAATTTATTATTTTCCTTTGCATTTCAAAACCAAAACACCCGTGATTAACACATTTACACTTTAAATACAATGAGCATGAGCACGACAAAAACTTTGCGATTATTGATTCCCCTCTTACTTTGGGCCAATTTCATCTTAGCACAAGATCAGCTGACGGGCAATATTAAGGCCAAAGACGGCACGCCCTTAGTAGGCGCTACAGTGGTCATCAATGGCACCAACCTTTATACGGTAGCTGACCTCAACGGCGATTTTAAGCTGGAGGTCAAAAAAGAACTGCCTTTTGTAGTACGCATCAGTTCGGTAGGTTTTATTCCACAAGAACTTGAAGTGACGAGTTTGGCGACCAAATTGGAGATCAAATTGGTAGACGACAACAACCTGTCGGAAGTAGTGATCTCTTCACGTCGCCGGGATGAGACTGCGCAGGATGTGCCGATTCCAATTTCAGTTATCGGCGGTAAGCTAGTGGCCGACGCGGGCGCATTCAACGTGAACCGCCTCAAGGAGCTGGTGCCTACGGTGCAACTCTATACTTCCAATCCACGAAACACCACCTTGAACATACGCGGTTTGGGTTCTACCTTTGGCCTGACCAACGACGGGATTGACCCCGGGGTAGGGTTTTATGTAGACGGCGTTTATTACGCTCGTCCAGCCGCTACTACTCTTGACTTTATCGATATCGAACGCATTGAAGTACTGCGCGGCCCACAAGGTACCCTGTTTGGTAAAAACACCACCGCTGGTGCCTTCAACATCGTCACCAATGGGCCTAGCTTCAAACCTGGAGCCATTTTTGAAGTGAGCTATGGCAACTACGGTTACATCCAGGCTAAAACTTCAATTACCGGGCCAATTGGTAAAAAATTTGCGGGACGCCTCTCCTTCTCCGGTACCCAGCGCGATGGGTTGATTTACAATACCCGTACCGAAAAGTACATCAATGATATGAACAACCTGGGTTTGCGCGGACAACTGCTCTACAACGTAAGTGACAAGGTAAAAATCAATTTTACGGGGGATGTATCCAGCCAAAACCCGGATGGATTTGCTCAGGTTGTGGCTGGTGTAGTGACGACTAAGCGTGCCGCATACCGCCAGTTCAGACAAATCATTGCTGACCTTGACTATAAATTGCCTTCTGAAAATCCTTTTGACCGTGTTGTTGACCACGATTCGCCTTGGCGTTCTGGTAATGAACTGGGTGGGTTTTCGGTTAATTTAGATGCAAAAATTGGCAAAGGTACCCTGACTTCCACTTCGGCTTGGCGCTACTGGAACTGGGATCCTTCCAACGACCGCGACTTTACAGGTTTACCTGTCTTGTCTAAATCTGCTGCGACTTCCCGGCATACGCAGTTGACTCAGGAAATCCGGTATGCAGGTGACATTTCCTCCAAGTTGAGCGGCGTAATTGGGGCCTTTTACATTAGCCAAGACCTGAATACCGACCCCGTACATACCGAAGAGTCTGGCGCTGCTCAATGGCGTTTTTCACAAAGCTCGACCAGCGCACTATGGAAAACTCCCGGGCTCTTGGATGGTTATGGCATCAAGACCACCTCACGTTTGCAAACCGTAGGAGCGGCAGTATTTGGTCAATTGGATTGGGCCATTACCGAAAAACTGCACGTATTGCCTGGCCTACGCTTCAACTACGACACCAAAGATGTGGACTACGACCGCAAAACGTATGGCGGCTTGCAAACTACCGACGCCGCGCTGTTGGCCATTAAGCGTGGTGTATACAGTGATCAAGCTTTCAAAGCAAATGTAGAAGAAAACAACTTATCTGGTCAATTGACCCTGGCGTATAAACCTTCAAAGCGCTTCAACTCTTTCGCTACCTATTCCACCAGCTTCAAACCTGTGGGTGTGAACCTCGGTGGTTTGCCTACTGCGAATGGTGCCGTATTGATTGATCTGGCCCGCGTCAAGCCTGAGTACGTTACCCACTGGGAGATCGGCATCAAAACTTCGCCAACTGAAAACTCTACCTTGAATATCGTATACCACAACACCGATATCGATGATTACCAAACGAACGTACAAACTGCCGAAGTGGGTGTAAACCGTGGTTACCTGGCCAATGCTGAAAAAGTACGGGTAACAGGTTTAGAGATTGATGGCAACATCCGACTTAGCAAAGCATTTTACGTCTATGGTGCAGTAGCCTACACCGATGGCAAGTACGTTTCTTTCAAAAACGCTCCTGTACCACTTGAAGAAACGGGTGGTGCCAATGCCTTCAAGGACATTTCAGGGGGCCGCTTGCCGGGGATTTCCAAATGGGCAGGTTCATTGGGTGGCGAGTTGAACTTCGATGGTAAATTGATCAACGAAGAAGGGAAGTTTTTCCTGGCCATTGATTCTTATTACCGCTCCGAGTTTTCCTCCAGTCCTTCCCCTTCCCAATTCCTGAACATTGAGGGCTATACCCTGATCAATGGCCGGATAGGTTTCCGGGCCAATGATGGCTTATCTCTTTTTGTATGGGCTCGCAACCTGTTGAATAAGGATTATTTCGAGCAATTGTTGCCCGCCGCAGGAAATGCTGGTCACTACGCGGGCGTATTGGGTGATCCAAGAACCTATGGGGTGACTTTGCGCTATACCTTGTAATTGTTGAAAAAGTGAATAATCAAGGGATCAAAGGAATAAACCCCTTTGGTCCCTTGATTATTTTATGCGAAATCAATGGATGAATGCGCTGGTGTTGATTCAAAAAATGAGGGCTACTCCCCTATTTGCACAAGTAGCAATTTTTTTTATCTTTGAAAAAAAATTACGGCCTAACTTATTCTTTCTGAGTCATTAAAGGTTCAATTCAGTGGGGTTGAATATTTTTTCACCTTAAACCCTACTAAGTTGATGAAGTTTTTATAAATTTGCCCAGCCAAACCAATGCCTATGAACACAACCACGCTTTATACACAATCACAAAATATGCTCGAAAAACTTACACTAAAGCACATCTCTGTTGTCATTTTATCCTTGAAAATAGCCATGGCAGCCTGGCTGATTTGGGGAGTATGGCAACATGCCTCCGGAAAAGGGTTCGTCCAACTGGATTGGTCTTTCCTGGGATACATGTTAGCGGGGTTTGTTGCTCAATTGATTGATGGTGCGTTGGGCATGGCTTATGGGGTGAGCTGTACGACCTTGCTGCTCAACCTGGGAATTTCTCCAGCCATTGCAACTGCCAGTGTACACACTGCAGAAGTATTCACAACGGGGGCTTCCGGACTTTCTCACTTGTACTTGGGCAATGTTGACAAAAAATTGTTTCTACGCTTGATTTTGCCAGGAGTAATTGGGTCGATGGTAGGTGCCTACCTGATCTCTGAAGTCTTCGATGGCAAGGTTATCAAACCCTACATTGCTGCCTATTTGCTCATTTTGGGGCTGATCATTTTGATGAAAAGTTTCCGCAGCCGTAAACCCATTGAGAAGGTACGCTACGTATCGGCTCTGGGGCTGAGTGGTGGTTTTTTAGACGCCGTTGGAGGTGGAGGCTGGGGGCCTATTGTGACTTCCAACATTGTCAATCAAGGCAATGATCCTCGCGAAACGGTAGGGACAGTGAATACGGCTGAATTCTTCGTCGCTTTTTTCAGTACGGGTGTTTTCCTCTTCTTTGTAGGGGTAGACAGCTGGCAGGTAGTGGCAGGTTTAATTGCTGGCGGGTTATTAGCAGCACCATTTGGTGCCTGGCTGGTCAGCAAAATTAGTGCCAAGTCCTTGATGTTTATGGTAGGTTTGATCATTATTTTAACCCAGTCTTACACTTTGATTAACTGGTGGTTGAAATAAGTAGGTCAAAAAAAATTCGCTGCTGAGGTAGCGAATTTTTTTGAGAAAAAACCCTACTAAGTCGATGTAATATTTATATTTTTAATCAAATACTCGATTAGGTTTTGGCCTAAATCCAAACCAAACAACACATGAAGCAGGTATCTCTATTCATCATCTTTTTAGGGATTTTGATATCCCCATACTGGGCCAGCGCCCAGAACAACTTGGTAGAGATCAGTGGCCAAGTCAAAGACGGGACTAGCAGGGCTCCTTTGGCCAACGCCACCGTGTACATTCGTGAACATGATGCCGGAGCAGTGACGGACAGTACTGGAACTTTTGTGATCAAAAGTTACCTACGATTTCCTTTCACCCTGGAAATTACCTTTGTGGGCTACGAAAAACAGGTTTTTACCGTAGAGAACGAACGTGCAAAACTCCAATTCCAATTGCAACCCCTGGTGGTCATGTCGAATGAGATGGTCGTTACTGCCTCACGGGTGGAAGAGCGCCTGTTCAAATCGCCCGTAGCCATTGAAAAACTGGACATTCGGGCCATTCGGGAAACGCCCGCCGCATCCTATTACGATGCCTTGGAAAACGTAAAGGGGGTGCAACTCACTACTTCGAGCTTGACCTTTAAAGTGCCCAATACCCGGGGCTTCAACAACCCCAACAACTTCCGCTTCATGCAATTGGTGGACGGAGTGGATGTACAGGCCGCTACCCTCGGGGTGCCCCTTGGCAATACGATTGGCCCCTCAGAACTGGATATTGCTTCAGTTGAAATCACTCCTGGCTCGGCTTCGGCATTGTATGGGATCAACTCCATCAATGGCCTGGCCCATTTGCGCAGCAAAAATCCATTTTTAACCCAGGGCCTGAGTTTTTACCAGCGCGTTGGCGTGAATCATGTTGACAACATTGACCACGACGCTGCATTGATGACTGAAACCGCCTTGCGCTTTGCCAAGGTTTTAGATAAAAATGAAAAACTGGCCGTAAAGCTGAATGTCAGCTACTTCCAGGGCATTGACTGGGTTTCCTCAGCTGCCGTGGATCAAAATGCCAGCAATAAAGCCTCGGCCAATCCTGCTTTTCCAGAGCTGGGTACTGGCGAAACCAACCCCGCCTACGATGCCTGGAACCGCTACGGCGATGAGCGCAACAATAATGTAGCTGTAGCCGTCAACTACCTGGGCAAACGCCAAACTTTCAACGTGCGCCGTACTGGCTATTGGGAAAAAGACCTGACCGAACCCCAGGTAAGCAACCTGAAATTTTCGGGTGGCCTGTTTTATCGCCCCTTCAAAGATTGGGAGTTGAGCTACAACTACCGTTACGGAAGTATGGATGGCACCTTCCAGCGCGGCAACAAAATCAGGCTCAATAACGCGGTGGTGCAAAACCATTCGCTTGAACTCAAGAACAAGCGGCTGACTGCCCGGGTGTATTTCACCGATGAAAATACCGGAGAGTCTTATAACCTCAAACCTCTGGTGGACAATTTTGAATTGACGACCAAAACCAATAAAGATTGGAGTGCCTTGTATCAAACTACCTTACAAAGTGGCATTGACCAAGGTAAATCCCTGACGGAGGCTCACCTCGCGGCCCGTGCTCGTGCCGACCAAGGCCGCCCCGAACCAGGCACTCAGGCATTCCAGGACTTGAAAAACAAGATCATCAGCATCAACAACTGGGATCATGCTTCCTTGATCGCTGGCGCCCCTCTCACGGGTGGAGCAGCCCTGTGGCAACGCAGCCACTTGTACCACGGCGAACTGCAATACGATGCTTCGCACTGGCTTAAGGAAAAAGTAAACTTGCTGCTGGGTACGGATTTACGGGTTAATGAGGTGATTCCCGATGGTAACAACTTTGTTGATTTTAGCCGTCCGATTGAAGAGCGGGCGCTGCCAGGTGGCGACAAGGTGCGTTATTCCAAGTTGGGTGCTTTTGCCCAGGCTACCAAGTTGTTGTTTGAGGAAAAATTAAAACTGGTTGCCTCGATTCGGTATGACCACAACTACGATTTCCCCGGGCGTTGGAACCCACGGGTAGCCGCCGTTTTTTCTCCCAATGAAAAATGGAACTACCGCATCTCCTACCAGTCGGGCGTACGTTTCCCGGCTTTGTTTGAGGCCCTTTCTTACGTGAACAATGGCAACGTACGACGGGTAGGTGGTTTGGCCAAAGTGAATGAGGGCTTGGGCTTCCTGGAAAACTCCTACACCCTCAACTCGCTGGATCTTTTCACTGCAGCGGTCAACAAAGATGTAGCGGCAGGGAGTAACCGCAACGATGCCGGCCTCAAAAACCGCAACTTGCTGGTCGTTGCCAACTTGCCACAATTGGAGCCGGAAGCAGTACAGGCCTGGGATGCCGGGATAAAAAGTGTCTTGTTTGACAACAAAGTGGTACTCGACTGGGATTTTTACTACAATAGCTACCGCGGCTTTCTGGGGCAGGTAGAAGTCGCTGTGCCGTTGGATGGAAAAGTGAATACTGATGCCGCAGTGTTGAATATGTTGGATCGCAACAAACAGGTGCGCTACCGCGTATTTACCAATGCCACGAATACTTACTACAACTATGGTTCGGCATTGCGTTTGAGCTATAACTTTTACAAGAAGTATTCGCTCTCCGGCAACCTGAACTACAATGACCTACAGACCAAAAACAACAACGACATTTTCATCACCGGGTTTAACACCCCCACCTGGTCGGGCAATATCCAGTTTGGCAACCGGGAAGTGTTGCCCAATTTTGGCTTCAACCTGGTGTGGAAATGGCAGGATACTTTCCTGTGGCAAACACCTTTGGCGGAAGGGGTAGTTTCTTCTTTCTCTACCGTGGATGCACAAGTCTCGCTACAAGTGCCAAAATGGAATGCTTCCTTTAAATTGGGGGGCACCAACCTGGCGAACCAACGTTACATCCAGTATGCTGCCGGGCCAACCATTGGTGCCCTGTACTACCTGAGTGCGACCTGGGATATCTGGAAGAAATAAAACTAAGGGTTCGCCAAATCGTACAGGTTATGTCTAGATATACTCGAATCAAAAAACTACAATACCTGGTACTAAAAGTAGTGCTAGGCGCTTTGATGCTGACAGGTAGTCCATTGGAGATATTGGCCCAAAAGATCATTACGGAAGACGACCAAACCTGGTTGGGGGTATTCAACCAGTATCGTTTTTCAGATCGCTGGGGAGTATGGAATGATGTGCATTTTCGTTTAAAGAATGACTTTGTACAAAAACCGTCTCAATTTATCATTCGAGTTGGGCCGACTTATTACTTGACGGACGATGTGCGCTTGACAACGGCTTATAACTTCATCAATCATTTTCCAGACGAAGCCCACAAGAACATCTCGCAACCCGAGCATCGTTTGATGCAACAGGTGCAATGGTTTACCAAAATCAAACAATCGCGTTTGATGCAGTGGGTACGGCTGGAGGAACGTTGGCGGCAAAAGATCAAAAACGATGATGAACTGGCCGAAGGTTTCAATTTTAACTGGCGCATTCGATACAATTTTGCGCTTTTTGTGCCTTTAAGCAAAAAGGGCTTGGCGCCAGGAGGATTTCAATTTTTGGTCAATGATGAAATCATGGTCAACTTTGGCGAAAACATTGTATACAATTACTTTGATCAGAATCGATTGTTCATGGGTTTGGTGTATCAAACCAATAGCCATGCACACGTTCAACTGGGCTATATGAATGTATTTCAGCAACTTGCAGCAGGGAATCGATATCGGGAGCAACATGCAATTCGTTTATTTTATTTTCATAACTTTGATTTCAGGAAGTCGGAGGAGAAACATTAACTGTTTTGCTCAACCGACCTTCCCGGAAACATGTTCTTAATCCATACATATACCTAAAAACAGAGAATATGAGTCTGCGTCTCGGCGACATTGCGCCCAACTTCCAAGCCCAAACAACTGCGGGCGACATTGATTTTTACGAGTACCTGGGTAGTGGCTGGGGTATCCTTTTTTCACACCCTGCTGATTACACTCCGGTATGTACAACTGAGCTAGGCCGTACTGCTGCACTGAGTGACGAATTTGCGAAACGTAACACCAAAGTACTGGCCGTAAGTGTAGATCCGCTGGATAAACACAAAGGCTGGGTCAATGACATCAACGAAACCCAACATGTGGATGTACAATTCCCCATCATTGCGGATGAAAACCGCACTGTGGCCAATTTGTACGATATGATTCACCCGAATGCTTCGGAGACCTTCACTGTTCGTTCCTTATTCATCATCGGGCCGGACAAGAAGGTAAAACTGATGATTACGTACCCTGCATCTACGGGCCGTAATTTCAATGAAGTGCTCCGGGTATTGGATTCCCTGCAACTGACTGCCAATTACAGTGTAGCGACTCCTGCAGATTGGAAACATGGTGAAGATGTGATTGTGGTACCTGCGGTATCTACGGAAGCGGCGATCGAAAAATTCCCGAAAGGGGTGACCATTGTGAAGCCTTATCTGCGCTATACACCACAGCCGGATTTGGAAGACTAGAAACAAGTTTTTAATAATCGAGTATATTTTTCGGAGCGCTCTGTTGAAAAACAGGGCGCTACTTTCCCACGACTAAAGTCATGGGCTGTTTCCCACGAATAAATTCATGGGTTATTTAAACGCCACCTTGTAAATCACCCAGGTTCCGGGTTTTCCGTTCCGCCACTTTGGCCCATCCTCAATGAGCCGTTCGGCAATCTGATCACACCCAAATCCCAGGGGGCGCAGGATTCTGATTCGGGCAGGCTTACCATCTTTTTCAAACGTAAATTCCAGGGTGACATCTCCACTAATTGCGTTCAATTTAGCTTCAAAGGGCGTTTCGATGTTTTTCTGAATGTATTGTTCAAATTGTTCAAAACCACCTTCCGGGCTGGGGTAACCTACTCCTTCCCGGCGGTCGCTGGTCTCGAAGGATTTTTTTTGTGCTTTGGTTTTGCGCTGCAACACGACCTTTTCGTCGTTGTTGTCCAGGCGCAGTGACTGGGTTTCAAATTCAGGATCAATGACCTTCACTTGAGCAGGAGCAGCTGAAGGCAACTCAAAAGCGCCTTCCCGATTGGTTATAGCGAAGGTATTGGCATTGTGTTGTACGGGGATGCCCGCTGCGCGTTGCCCGCGTTCATCTACCACTATGCCGCCTACGGTAGGATTGACTTGCAAAGCATTCAAATCCCGCGCAGCAGGAGCAGGATTAATTTTTGCCTGGTCTTTGTCCGCAGCATTGCCTGCTGCACGAGAGCTTGCGGCATTACCCGGTGCATCCTCTCTACTGGGTTCAACTTTGGGCTTCTCCTCCGCGATTTCAGCATCCGCCAGGCCATTGGCGTCTTCTTTTATCACGCCATCATCTGCCAGTTCCTCAGTACTTAGGGTGCCAAGCGTAAAGTCTTCCTTGGCATTACGTTTTGAAGGCAATGCTTTATCTGCTTTTTCAATGCTTACGGCTACCTCTGGAGTGGAAGGCGTTGGTTGGGATTCTGCCTCAGCCTTCGATTCAATGCTGGGAACATCAACTACCAGGTCTGCTTTTGGAGTAGGGTTAAACAGCCATTTCCAGCCAAAAGTGAGGAGCAACAATACCGCAGCGGCAGCAGCAAGGCGGGGCAACCAAATCAAGATTGGCCCGGTATTGCGCTGATCGGTTTGGGTTCTTGCCGCAATTTTAGCATTGAGTTGTTTGAGTTGGTGCAAGTGATCGGCTTGAGGTTTTTGGCTAAAACCCTCCCAGGCATCGGCCAGGAATGGGTCTTCCTGTGCTGCTCGTTCCAAACGACTTTCGTCTCTGCCTCGGGTTTCCCCGCGCAGCCAGCGTCGTAAAAGATCGATCAATGCCTGGTTTTGCATATCATTTATTTTTAAGCCCCCCCGAGGGGTGCCTCTACGCAGTTTTTCAAATTCCGACGTCCGTTTTGGATATGGGATCGCACAATGTTCAAATCAACCTGCATGCCATCGGCAATATCCTTGTAACTGCGGTCTTCGAAGTAAAACAATCGAACGCAGTCCTTTTGTTGATCGGAGAGTTTTTCGATGCAGTTTTCCAATTTTTTCAGCATCATTTCCCGATCAGGAAGGTCTTCTGCATCAGGATGCAACAATTCGAGGGAATACATAAGGCCGGGGTCAAAACTTACGGTAAAATTTTGGCCGGCCTTGCGCAAGCGCATCAAACAATGATTTTTGGCCAAAACGTACAACCAGGGCCGAAACTGGCCGATGTCGTGTTTTTTGGCTTTTTGAACCAATTCTTCAAAAATATCCATAACGGCGTCTGCTGCCGTTTCTTCTTGCTTCAGATACTTCAAACAGACCCCATAAACCAGCTCTGTATAGCGACTGTATAAGGCACCCAGAAGTTGCAGGTCACCACTCTTCTGATAGTGGGACAGCAAGTTTTCGTCTGACGACGTTTCCGCTTTGGGTGTAAACAGGCGCAGTTTCAAATGGATCAAATTATCGTTGTACGGGTAAAAATAGGAAAAGGCGACGTGGAAATAGTGCTCAGTAAAAAAAAATCTTCCATTCTCTGGATTTCCGCCTGAAAACCCCGATCTTAAAACGCAAGCAAGAAGCATCAACTAAAGCTTATCCATACCAAAACCTGAAACTATGCAAACCATCCTCGGATCCGGAGGCGTCATTGGCAATGAACTGGCCAAAAGCCTCATGATTTACACCGATCAAATCCGCCTAGTCAGCCGTAATCCAAAAGCCATCAACCACAATGACGAATTGTTCGCAGCAGATTTACTCGATCCCAAAGCGGTACGAGCAGCACTAAAAGGGTCAACAATTGCTTATCTCACTGCGGGTTTGCCTTACTCAAGCAAAATCTGGCAGGAAAAGTGGCCCTTACTGATGCGCAATGTGATCGATGCCTGTAAGGAAAACAATTGCAAGCTTCTTTTCTTCAGCAATGTGTATGCTCTGGGTAAAGTTGAGGGTTGGATGTCGGAAGAAAGCCCCATGAACCCTTGCAGCAAAAAAGGAGAAGTGCGGGCAAAAGTGGAACAAATGCTGCTGGACGAGGCTCAAAATGGCAATATTCAGGCCATGATTGCCCGTGCAGCCGACTTTTATGGTCCTGGTGCTACTCTTGGCTTTGTAGACTATATGGTTTTTCAAAACCTGGCAAAAGGTAAAACCCCACAAATTTTGGTCAACGCCAATACCAAACATTCCTATACCTTTACACCCGATGCAGCCCGAGCTACTGCTGCCTTAGGCAACACCATGGATGCCTACAATCAGATCTGGAATTTACCAACGGATCCCAACGCACTGAGCGGAAAGGATTTTGTTGAACTTGCAGCCCAAGCCTTTGACGCAAAATTCAAATACACTGTTGTCCCCAAATGGATGACCCGCATCCTGGGTTTGTTCATCCCTGAAATGGGCGAAGCTGTAGAAATGCTCTACCAAAACCAATATGATTACCTGTTTGACAGCAGTAAATATGTCCGGCATTTTAAACATGCTGCGACTACCTACCGTCAAGGCATTCAAGAAACTGTAGCTTATTTGCAACAACCTAAGACTTAAAGCTATTTTACGTTGAATCAATACTCAAACAATGAACACCTTAGAGCACCAGATTTCCCAACTGTTCCCAGAAGAAAATGGCATTCCGGAGGAGAACCGACTAGGTACTCCTATTCACCAGCGCGAAATGTTGATCGATGGGCAGCTGATTCCCTGGACAGGCACGGTACAGGACGTGTATTCACCCGTACATGTACATACTCCTGATGGACTGAAGCGGCTCCTTATCGGTAGTTATCCATTGGCTGGCCAAGCGGAAGCCGATGCCGCACTCGAAGCTGCTGTACAGGCTTTCGACAATGGGCGGGGCGAGTGGCCCACCATGCCCATTGGTGAGCGGATCGAGTGTATGGAAAAATTCATCGGCCGAATGATCGAGCAAAAAGACTTGATCGTCAATCTGTTGATGTATGAAATCGGCAAATCCTTTGCCGATTCCACCAAGGAGTTTGACCGTACCGTGGAATACATCTACGATACCATCGACATGCTCAAAGAGCTCGACCGCAATTCTTCCCGCTTCCGCATCGAACAAGGTATTATTGGTCAGATTCGCCGCTCACCGCTGGGGGTGGTCCTTTGTATGGGGCCATTCAACTACCCCTTGAACGAGACCTACACCATGTTGATTCCTGCTCTGCTGATGGGGAATACCATTTTGTTCAAACCACCAAAACACGGTACCCTCTTGCATTACCCCATGTTGGAAGCCTTCCGCGACTGCTTTCCCAAAGGGGTGATGAATACCTTGTATGGCCGTGGAGGAACGGTGGTACCAGCCTTGATGCAATCAGGCAAAATCAACGTGCTGACCTTGATCGGTTCGAGCCGGGTCGCCAATGACCTGAAAAAAATGCACCCGAAAGTCAATCGCCTCCGGGCCGTGCTGGGTCTGGATGCCAAAAACGCGGCCATTATTCTGGAAGATGCGGACATTGATTTGGCGGTGCGGGAGTGTATTCTAGGATCTTTGTCCTTCAATGGTCAGCGTTGTACGGCCATTAAAATCATCCTGGTCCACCAGAACATTGCCGACAAATTCCTGGAGCGTTTTTCCGCAGCAGTGAACCAATTGCCCTTTGGAATGCCCTGGCAAAAAGGGGTTGCCATTACCCCCCTACCCGAGCCCAACAAACCAGCTTATCTGCTCGATTTGGTAGAGGATGCGAAGGCCCACGGTGCTCAGGTCATGAATGAAGGAGGAGCGACCATCCATGAATCCTTTTTCTACCCCGCAGTGGTTTATCCCGTCAATGACAAAATGAAAATTTACCGCGAAGAACAGTTTGGTCCGGTGGTACCCGTAGCTTCTTTCACCAATATGGAAGAACCCATCCAATACCTGATCGACTCACCTCACGGCCAGCAGGTCAGCATCTTTGGCAATGATCCCGATGAGATTGCCCACTTGGTGGATCAACTGGTGAACCTGGTAAGCCGAGTAAACATCAATGCGCAATGTCAGCGCGGGCCAGATACCTTCCCCTTCACCGGGCGCAAGGACTCTGCCGAGGGTACCCTTTCGGTGGAGGACGCCATGCGGGCTTTTTCCATCCGCACCATTGTTGCTACCAAGGAGACCGATAAGAACAAGGAGATTCTGAATGGTATCGTGGAGGGTCACAAGTCGCAGTTTTTGTCTACGAAGTTTATTTTTTAGGGGGGATAAGCACTCCATTTTTTTTGTAGGATAACACATGAATTCCCTCTAGCTAGTGAGGTATTTGGGAATATATGGCCCTAAAAACCTGACGAGTTGCTATTGAATTGCCTCCAGCTAATGAAGTTTTTTAAACAACCGATCTCAAATTCTAGACTCGAAGCACATGAATTGCCTCCAGCTTTAGCTGGTGGATAGGCAATGAACTCTAATTTTGGGCTTCAGCCCTATGCGTAAAATTGAGATTTGGGCTAAAGCCCATTCATGTTCTGGCAATTGTTCCACCAGCTAAAGCTGGAGGCAATTCAATCGCCAGGGCCAAAAGAACTGTTATTTAAAAAAACTTCATTAGCTGGAGGTAATTCTTACACTTTCCCAAATACAACCGCCCATTCCATTAGCTATCTTTGTATTTCACAAAACCGAATTTACTCATAAGTTCTTTATACTCCTCCTCAAAGGTTTTGTGCTTATGGTGCTCCTCTTGATTCTTGATGTAATCCCTTACTTTGTTCACAATTGACTCCGATACAGACAGGGCGAAATATTCGTCTTGCCAAGAAAAATGATGTTGGGTAAGGTTATTTTTGTTAATCCAAAAAGATGATTCCCCTTTTAATAGTTGGGCAATTTTTTCGATAGTCTGATTTGAACCTAAAGAAACTAGACAATGGCAATGTTCTTGATGGCCATTGACAAAGTCAACATGAATATTTTTGTCTTTTGCATTTTCGCAAATATGCTTCCAAACTTTTTTTCTTAACTCAGGAGTATCCAGAAAAGGAATTCTGTATTTGGTACTCCAGACATAGTGAATGTACACTTTTAAAAAAGCCATGTTCTCTAGTTTAAATGTTATAGAATTAGTTTCTATCAAAGATGTTTGTGGAAATGATGGTCATTATTCGCACGATTTTAGTCTCTAGATGCAACGCACATGAATTGCCTCCAGCTTTAGCTGGTGGGCAGTATGGCTCCCCCCAATTTGGGCTTTAGCCCAATTATTTAGATCCTCCAACAGGCTAAAGCCCAAATAGAAAGGAATCATCTTACCCACCAGCTAAAGCTGGAGGCAATTCATGTGCAACTCATCTGAAATTTGAGAGTAGTACCCAGCTATTTCAAAATCGCCGCCCCCACCGCACAATGCAAACACTGCCGCTGATCACAATACATCCGCTTCAAATGGATCAGCGCCTGGCTTTGTCCGGCATCTTCGGGTTCGAAGCCCAATTTTTTCCAGCCATCAATGATGTGGTTGGCCTCGGGGGGGAGTTCTTGTAAAAAGCGCAGGGCCTTGTCGCAATACTTGGAATCCTGAGTATACATTCCATAATAAAAGATTAGGGGAATGCAGGCATTGAGAATGAGTAACTCGATAAAGCT
The DNA here is from genome assembly GCF_033763495.1 of Haliscomenobacter sp. GTDB lineage: Bacteria > Bacteroidota > Bacteroidia > Chitinophagales > Saprospiraceae > Haliscomenobacter. The sequence continues at coordinate 32,871 of NZ_JANRKL010000177.1, forward strand.
AGTACCCAGATGCTTCAATTTGCGCGCCGAAGGCTTATCAAAGGTGTAGTGCTCCAACCAATAACCATGCAGCGTTACCCTGAACAAATGTGCCAGCTCTTCGATATCCTGTGCTGCTAAAATTTTGCTAAACAAGTTGCTACCCTGGTACAAGAGCACTGCAAATTGCGCCAAACGCATCGTAGGGAAATTAGCCGGGCGCATGCGCAAAAACTTCCAGTTGCTGGCTGCTATGGGTTCCAGACCATACTTCTGGCGCAAAAAGCGGTATTCGTTTTGCAATTGCTGTGGGTATTTTTCCTCGAAATCCTGTTCCAACAAACCCGCTTGCCCAAAAAGTAAAGCTTCAATTTGCAACAAATTATCCCGATGGCGGCCAATGAGTTTGAGGGGCAAACTTCGGGCCAGCTGCTCACAAGGATCCAGATTGACGCTAAGACCAAAATTGCGCAGCAGCAGTTGGTAACATACTTCCTCCCAGTCCCCCTGATTGAATTCTAGAAAGCGTTGGACGATCTCGGTTTTGCCCTCCAAACGTTCGACCATTACCCGTTCCAGCCACAATTTAATACTTAGCGTTTTTACTTCCTGCCAATGATTTTGACAAGGAATCCACAAGTTGTTGTTGAGCATGCGGTAATAAGCACTACAAAGTTGCGGATCGAGCAATCGGCGCAACTCCAGGCAAGGAATACGCTCCCCATTGGGATCATAAATGACCTGGTCTTCGTCCAGCACCACATGCAGGATGACGTTGGCATAAGCGGGGTCTTTTTCGTGTTGGTGCAACAGCCAATCCGAGGCTTTCAGGTGTACCTCTACATTGCCCGCCCAATAGGTATCCTCAATCTGCAGGCGGGCATTGAGAAAATCGGGGCCAGCGTGGCGGTTGTGCTCACCAATGGCCAGGATGGTAAGGTTTTGACCCTGGGTAGTTTGTAAATGATTGGAATTAAAATGCTGGTAACGCCAGGCGTAATGGAGAAAATCTTCAGTCATGTTCTCAAGGTTAAAAGGTGAATAACCTGAGAATCATTGTTGTTAAGGGTGGATTGTGCACAAAAAGAGCACAGCTGTTTGCAAATTTAAAACTTATTTTTTAAAAAGCAAATTCATTCTTCAGTATTGGTCTCGATCCGGTTGTAGACTTTAAAAATGTAGTCCATTTCGTTTTTGGCATCGGCTTTATGAGCTTCTTTAAAAGTCAGTCGCCATTCCTTTGGTTCAATTTTTGGAAAAAAAACTTCTCCCTCCGGTTCCAAGTCAACTTCGGTGAGGTAAATTTTATCCCAATAGTCCTGGCTTTGTTCGTAAATCTGGCCTCCTCCAATGATAAAAGCCTCGGTCTCACCATTGTCATAAGCCAATTCAAGTGCTTCATCTACGGAATGAACCACCATACAATCGGTGGCCACAAAAAAGATGTCGCGGGTCACTATAATATTGGTCCGTTGGGGCAATGGGCGACCAATTGAATTAAAAGTATTGCGCCCCATGATCACGTGGTGATTCAGCGTAGTTTTTTTGAAGTATTTTAAATCGGCAGGCAAATACCAGGGAATTTGGTTGTGCATCCCGATGACGCGGTTTTTTGCGGCGGCAACAATGGCTGATACGATCACGGCAAATTATTTTTCGGTAGAAATCTCCTTGGCACTCACTTTGCGTTCTATTGCACCGTGTTGCGTCAGGTTTTTGCGAATCACATCCGCACTTTGTTTCATGGCAGCCCGGGTAGTTTCGGGCATGGGTTGCAGGGCTTGCATTTCTCCATTTTCAAAAGCAGACACCGGAACGGTCATGTAAACGGGTTTACCCGCAGCCGGGCGGTAAATATAGCGGTAAACCGGAATGTACTCCACTTTACTGATCACTGTTTGCTGATTGCTGACGGCTGATGGCTCATTACTGACCGCTGCCTCCTGACCGCTGCTTTTTTTCTCCAGTTCAATTTCCACCATCAACCCAATGTCTGTATAGGTTTTGGTTTGTGCAGAAATAAAGTTCCCCATGGAATATACCACCAGGCCATTGCGGGTTGTTCCGTTGGCTTCTTGCAGTGGATAGTTTTTGATGGGTTGTACCACGTGAGGGTGGGCACCAATTACCATGGTTGAACCCCAGGCCAACATTTTTTGGGCCAGAGCGCGTTGGCGTTCATTTTCAGTCAGTTGGTATTCATCGCCCCAGTGTACTACGGTAATAATGGCATCGGGTTTGTGGGCTTTGGCGGCATCAATATCCGCTTTGATGGCTTTTTCATCGATGAGGTTTACCACGCTGGGTTTGTGGTTGGGAATCCCGTTGGTGCCGTAGGTGTAATTCAGGAAAGCGAGTTTAAAATTGCCTTTGTACACAATCAAGGGGTACAAGGCAGCCCGATGCGAGGAATCAATGAAGGTACCCGTTTGGTAAAATCCATTTTTTTCGAGGGTTTTAATGGTGTTTTGTACCCCGATCAGCCCACCATCATTAGAATGGTTGTTGGCGGTAACCAACAAGTCAAAGCCTGCAGCCCGCAAGGCCAGGGGCAGTTCATCCGGGCTTTTGAAAGTTGGATAACCCGTATAAGGTGGTTTACCGGGCAAGGTCAGTTCCAGGTTGCCAATGGCCAGATCGGATTGTTCCAGTAGTGGCGCTATGAAGCGAAAACAAGGGGAATAATCATAAAGCTTATTGGGTTCGATGGCGGCAGATTCAATTTGGGGGCCATGCCCCATGATGTCGCCCACAAAAATCATTTTGAGCTTGTTTTGAGCAGAAAGTTGGCTCAGTACAAAAAGGAACACAAAAAACAGCAATACTTTTCTCATAAAAATGAATTGGCAGCAGAGCAAAATAAGTGGTCATTTTTTATCGCCCCTTGTCAAGGCTGGGTTGATTTACCCTTTTTCCCGGACACTTCCCGAATGATGTAATCTTTTTTCAAGACTTGTTTTTCCATTTCCCGGCGAGCTGGTGAACGAATTTCCCCTTTGAGGTATTTTTCAATCATCAAACTGGCCACAGGTGCTGCGACAGAGCCCCCAAAACCAGCATTTTCAGCATACACAGCAATGGCAATGCGAGGATTGTCTTTGGGCGCAAAACAGAAAAAGATCGAGTGGTCTTCACCAGAACTGTTCTCAGCCGTACCAGTTTTACCACAAATGGCAATATCAGGGATATAGGCCCGGCGAGCGGTACCGGCAATGGTAACCCGTTCCATTCCATCCACTACGGGTTCGAAGTGCCTACGTTCAATGCCAACTTCATGCTTAATGCGGAAAGTACTCCGGGTAGTTAGCGAGGAATCCCCAAAAGCCTTAAGAAAATGGGGCGTGTAATAATAACCCCGGTTGGCGATTGTTGCTGCAAGGTTGGCCAACTGGATATTGGTGCACAGCAGCTCGCCTTGTCCAATACCAAGGGATCGAATCCAAATCGATTTCCATTGGCCGTCGTTTTTGTACCATCGATCAAAAAAAGCTGAAGTAGGAAAGCCCCCTGCTTGTTCCCCCGGGAAATCAACCCCTAATTTTCGTCCGTAGCCAAACTTATCCAGGTAATAATTGATGGTATCTAGTCCTTTATCGGGATGGCGATAGCCATTCATATCAACAATGGTACGGAACAACGTCACGAAATAGGCATTGCAGGAATGTTGAATACCTGAACGCACATCACCACAATAGGCATGGCGGTGGCAACCCAAACGTACCCCGGGAGCAAAGTAGCCCCCTGCACAACTCACACCCCGATCCACGTTCCAAACCCCGATTTGCTGCCCAATGAGGGCCAAAATCGTTTTGTGGATAGAACCTGGAGGATACCGAGCCATTACCGCCCGGTTAAACAGGGGTTTATTAGGGTCATTCGCCAATTTTTTATACACATCGCCACGGGCGTTGTTGGTAATGGTGAGTTGGTTAGGGTCGTAGTTGGGGGTGGTTACCATGGCCAGAATTTCTCCGGTTTTGGGTTCAATGGCAACCAGGCCAGCCCGTTTGTTGCTGAGCAGGTGTTCGGCGTATTGCTGAAGATCCAGGTCTACCGTCGTTCTAAGGTCCAGCCCAGGGACTACCGGAATATCGTCTTTGCCATTGCGATAAGAACCCGCATAACGCCCCAATTTGTCACGCAGCACAAAAGCGACCCCCTTTTTTCCCCTCAGCTCATTCTCGTACGTTTTTTCCAGGCCACTTGCACCAATATAGTCACCCGGAGCATAAATATCCGATTGGGTTTCCACTTCGGTTTTGTCCACTTCCCGGATGTATCCCAGCAAGTGTGCAGCTACTGGGGCTGGATACTGGCGGGCGTTGCGCAAAACAATTTCAAAACCAGGGAATTCCGGTAAAGCTTCCTGGAAACGCGCAAAAGCCTCTGCGGAAATCTTACTTTTAAACACAAAAGGAACGGAGCGGGAAAAACGACCACTTGAGAAGTCTTTTTCCAGTGCCTTTTTGTACTCTTCGCGGGTCATGCCCACCAGCTTACAAAAACGCCCGACATTCATGTTTTTATCCATCGCATCCACGGTGACCATCAGGTCGTACATGGGATTGTTGACCACCAATAATTTTCCATTGCGGTCATAAATCAGGCCACGAGCTGGATAAATGGGAAAACGCGCTACCGCACCAGTGATCTTGTCAGCAGCTTTGAATTCGCCATTGATGACTTGCAAAAAAAATACCCTCGTCAACAGCAAAGCTGCTGCAATGATGAACACAACTTGAATAACCTGTTGACGGTTGCTGCCGATATCCATAGCCTATATTAAATTAGTCTAAGCCGTTTAGTATACCTGCTAAAATTAGTGTAAAAAATACGGAAACAATAAAACTTAGCAGGCTTTTAACTACAATGGACAGTAAAAAAACGTGTGAAAAAAATGCCATTGAATAATAAAAAGGCAAGTACAGCAATAACGAAAAGGCCACGTAACGTAGAAAGGGCCAAAACTTGAGCCGTGCCAGAGAGGGAGTCAAATTTTCATCCATGCCACGAGGCAATACCAGCTCCAGAATCGAGGGTCGCCAATACGCTAAAACGACGGCACTTATCGCGTGTACGCCCAGTGTGTTGTAAGAAGCATCGATCAGAAGCCCAGAAAAAAAAGCCAGGAGCATCACTCTATTGAGGTGCATGCCAAATGGAAGCAACAAAATAAACAAAGGATACACGAAAGCCTCGTAATGATAAGGCCCAATTGGCAAAAACTGTATCTGTTTTAGCACAACGATTTGGAGGATCCAAATGATGATGAATTTCAGCGAAATGAGCAATGTCGAGCTACCGTTCATTTTTGGCGCGTGCTTCTAGTTGATTGATTTCATCAGCATGTTCGTTCACTACAATTTGTGCGTAGCGGACGTTGGTCATATTGGTATACAGTTTGACCTGAATCAGATGGTTGCTGGACCCGGGTGGAATGCTGTGGTAAAAGACTTTGCCAATTGCCACTCCTGGAGGGTAGTAGGTAGAGAAGCCTGTCGTTTCAACCACATCATCCTTAGAACTGATTTTATTGTGTTTGGGAATATCAACCAGTTGCATAAAACGTGGATCTTTGCCATTCCAAACCAGAGAGCCATAAAAACCTTTGTCTTCCCCACGGATTTGAGCACTTACCCGCGAATCGGTATGCAAAACAGACATGACCACACAATAATGATCAGAAACATATCGGACAACTCCTAGGACTCCATTGGTGGTAATCACCCCCATATTTAGCCTTACCCCATGTCTGCTACCTCGATTGAGGGTGAGGTAGTTTTTGGATTTATCTACAGAGTTGTTAACTACTGTAGCCTCAATGTACCTGAAAATTTGGATGTGGTTACTGTCAATCACCCGTTGCAGGGTATCAGTAGTTACTTTGTTGTTGTATTGATCTTTGGCCAATTGCCCCCGCAGCACACTGATTTCGTGTTGCAGTTTTTCGTTTTCCCGCCGCAGGTTAAAATAACTCCGAATGGCATTGGCACCGCTTCCAAAAAAGCCGGTTATCCTTCCTGCTGAATTCCAAAAAATCCTACCCTGCGCTTCGTTGTTCTGCACAATCAGAAAAAGCGATACAGCCAACAGCGCCAAAAACAAGATTCGGGGGCTAACCCGATTGAGTATTTGCAGGAAAGTATTCATGTGGTGATTGAAGCTCTCGGATGAGGAATAAGGTCGCTTTAATGCATTAAAATGACCTTATCCACTAAATCACACACTCTTACGATCGATCAAAAAGGAGAAACGATCGGTATTTTTGAGGGCAATCCCTGTTCCCCGAACAACTGCGCGCAATGGATCTTCGGCAACTTGGACGGGAAGTTTGGTTTTTAGGGAAATACGTTTGTCCAAGCCCCGCAGCAGTGCACCGCCTCCAGTCAGGTACAAGCCCCTTCTAAAAATATCGGCAGCCAACTCTGGTGGAGTAGATTCCAGCGCCTTAAGTACTGCATCTTCAATTTTGGAGATGGATTTATCCAGTGAATGGGCGATCTCCCGATATCCAACCTTGATTTGTTTGGGGATACCCGTCATCAAATCGCGGCCATTAACGGCAAAATCTTCGGGGGCCTGATCTTCATCCAGTTCATGCAGTGCAGAGCCTACGTGAATTTTGATTTGTTCAGCAGTCCGTTCACCAATCAGGATGTTGTGTTGGCGCTTCATGTAACTCACGATGTCGTTGGTGAATTCATCACCCGCAATGCGAATTGACTGGTCGCAGACGATCCCCGAAAGGGCAATCACCGCGATTTCGGTAGTACCTCCACCAATGTCGATGATCATATTGCCTTCGGGTTCTTCCACATCCAGGCCTATCCCGAGTGCAGCAGCCATAGGCTCATGAATCAGGTAGGTTTCTTTGGAATCCACGTGATCGGCAGAGTCAAATACGGCGCGTTTTTCCACTTCTGTAATCCCTGAAGGAATACAAATGACCATTTTCATGTGAGAAAAAAAGCGACGACGGCCATCGATCATGTTGATGAATCCTTCAATCATATTTTCAGCCGCCTGAAAGTCGGCGATAACTCCATCTTTCAGTGGGCGAACGGTTTTAATGTCCTCGTGGGTCTTTTCGTGCATTTGCATCGCCCGACGACCAACCGCAATGGTCTGATTGGTTTTGCGATTGATGGCCACGATGGATGGTTCGTCCACAACAATCTGATCATCTTGCATGATCAGGGTATTGGCAGTGCCAAGGTCAATGGCGAGTTCTTGTCTAAAAAAACTGAACAGCTTCATTAATTTTCCTTACCTAAGAGTTTTTGTAAATTATGTCAAACGCACCCCTAGCAGTGGGGCAAAAATAAGTATTCATTTTTTTCGAGCCAAAGAATTAGATAAGACACTTGAAATGAAACGTTTACTCACCTAATTCTTTGGTAAAATGAATACTCATTTTTTTATCGCCCCTTTGGGGCTTTATTGTGATCAAGCAATTTGCTGACCGCTGGCGTTTCATGCTCGCAAAAGAAAGAAAATTTAGCGACATTTAAGCACGTTCGGCCTTGCTTAACCAAATTTTTTTGATCAAAAGCTAAAAAAATGGTTTTAATCCAATTTTTCAGCTTTGCCCACGATTACTTCGCTCATTTTCTCGGGGATCAAATACTTTTGGGCGATGGCTTGAATGGATTCAGGTGTAACCGCCAAGGTCAGATCAACCGAGTCTTGTAACTCAGTAAAAGGCAAATTCTCAGTTACCAGCAGGCGTACCAACTCCGCCACATTAAATGGCCCATCGATCATGGTCAGGTAATTGCCCAGGATGTAGTTGCGCATCATTTCCAGCTCGTCTTCGTCCACAAGTTCTTCCCGCAAGCGATCCATTTCCAGGTAAATCTGAGTACGTGTATCTGCAACAAATTCATTACCTACCTCAGTACCGATGTAAAAGCAGCCATCAAATTGCATGGCATCGAGGGTGGAATAAATGTTGTAGGTATAGCCCTTTTCTTCCCGGATATTGGTCATCAGGCGGGAGCCAAAGTAGCCTCCCAGAATCACGTTGAGGATGGAAAGGTCAAAAAAGTCGGGATGATGCCGATTGAAGGTCCGGAAACCAATCCGAATGGCTGATTGTAAGCTGTCGGGTTTGGAAATCAACATCTGTTGGGGTGGAGCTTCCTGTAGAATCAGTTTGGGTTCGGGAATAATTCCTGCAGGTATCCCATGCCCCAGTTGTTCGTTCAATTGTTCAAGCACCTCAGCCGTTACTTTTCCACTGATGATGATGACACAATTGTCTTTGGTGAACAAACTGCGGTGGTGCTGCAACAAATCCTCCCGGGTCAGTTGGTTGTACGTTTCAGCAGTACTGTTGTAGCCATAAGGATGCTCAGGGCCAAAAAACTGCTCTGTAATCTGGCGATAGGCTACGACATCGTTTTTGCTCAGGTCTACTTGCAAATGTTGAATACTGCGTTGGATAAAGGCCTGCAGCTCCTGCTCCGGGAAACTGGGGGTTTTGATCACTTCGCCCAACAAAGGCAGCACCTGGTTGAAGTGTTTGTTCAAAGACAACAAGGTCAAACTGGCCGTATCTGTATGATATGGAATAGCCAGGCTGCTTCCGAAATAATCCAGTTTTTCAGCCAAATCGGCCGAATTGTAGTTTTGGGTACCTTCGCGCAAGAGCGCACTCGTGGCGCGTGAAGCCAGTTTTTTGTGCTCATAAGGGCGGCCACCTTTAAAAATGACCTCCACCTTGAGTACCTCCTGGGTTCCCATAGCCACAACATAAACAGGTATTCCGTTATCCAAGCGCAACTCCTGAACTTCCGGCATCTTAATGTCGGTGATGGTTTTGATTTTGGGCGCTCTCGAACGGTTTGGCATAAGTGCGGTGTGGTGATTTTTGAAACAGGGGGCAAATATAGGGGCTTAGGGATTGTAAAACAACTGCTTGGTGAAAAAGCTATGCATGTAGGAAAAATATAGGCCCCATGTGTTAACTTGGTAGCTGACTTTTTGGCTAAATAAACTTACACAGATCATGCGCATAAGTTACACTGCCAGGGAGATCGTCAGCTTTAACTAAATCTACTTGGTCATGCAAAAACAATTCCTTTTCCTCTGGCTGTTCATTGGAGTGCGTTTGGCTTTTGCGCAAGCGCCCGAGCTCAATGTTCCCTCCGCCAAATACACTACTCCTACCTGGAAAGCCAAATGGATCACCCACCCGGATTTGAGTGGTGGAGAACACGCCGTGGTTTTGTTTCGGAAAAAATTCAGCCTGATCGATCATCCCCAGCAGTTCATCATCAGCATTTCTGCTGATAACCATTATCGGCTCTATGTAAACGGTAAAAAGGTGGGCTTTGGCCCACAATTGTCCGACATTCGTCACTGGCGCTACGAAACCATCGACATTGCGCCCTTTTTGCAAGCGGGTGAAAACGTACTGGCTGCTGAAGTCATCAATTGGGGGTATTTTCGCTTTTTTGGCATGCAATCGGTGCACACCGGATTGGTTATCAATGGTTTTTCGGAAAAAGAACAAATTGTCAATACCCAGGGAGGCACCTGGAAAACCTTTTGGAACAAAGCTTTACATGAAAAACCCGTCCACTGGCGGGTAGCCAACCCCGACATCATTGGTGGCTTTTATGCCTGTAACCCCACCGATAGCCTGGTAGCTGCTGACTATCCCTGGGATTGGGAGCAGCTGAATTTTAACGATGCCGCCTGGAAGGAGTCCCTCTTCCTGGAAAACGCCAGCGCCTTTGGGGGTTCATTTGGCTGGGTTTTGGAGCCACGAAATGTGCCTCAACAGAGCCAAACCGAGGAACGTTTGAGCAAAATTGCGCGTACGGAAGGCATTCAAGTGACACCTGCTTTTTTAGAGGGTAAATCATCCTTGCTCATTCCCGCTAATGCCAAGGTATCCATCCTGATTGATCAGACTTTTTTGACTACGGGATATCCAGAACTGAAATTTTCGGGGGGCCACAATGCCCGCATCAAGATCAGCTACGCCGAAAATTTATTCAACCCCGACAAGAGCAAAGGTGACCGCAACGATATTACGGGCAAAAAACTGGTGGGTTATCAGGACGTAATTCTGGCCGACGGTGGTCAGAATCGCCATTTTCAACCTAGCTGGTTGCGGACTTTTCGCTTTGTACAAATTGACGTAAACACACAAAATGAGCCGCTGAGCCTGGACGATTTTTTCAACCATAAAACCCTCAGCTCTATCCCTGTCAAAGCCAAGTTTAGTGCCGACAGTCCGATGTACGGCAAAATCTTTGACCTTTGCCACCGTACCGTTGAGCTGTGCACCCAGGATTATTTTCTAAGTGATGCCTATTATGAAACCATGCAATACCTGGGTGACTCTAAGGTGCACATCCCGGTATGGCAATCAATGACAGGGAATGATTGGCATACGCGTAATGCCCTGCAACAGTTTCATTACTCGCGTTTGCCCGATGGTAACCTGACCAGCTGTTATCCACTCAAATCTACTTTTGTACACCCTACTTATTCCGTCATTTGGGTAGATATGGTGTACGATTATTTAAAATACAGTGGCGACAAAGCCTACACTCAGCAGTTTTTGTCGGGCATTCAGCAAACGCTTGCGGGCTTTGATGCCCTTATTCAGCCCAATGGTTTGGCGGGGCCCACTTCCTGGAATTATTTTGTAGACTGGTACGTAGAAAGCACCCAAGGTGGCCTTGGGCCAGGGCACAAAGGGGTAAACTCAGCCGTGGTGACTTTACACTACGTCCATGCTTTGCAAAGCGCCGCGAAAATCTTTCAAACCTTTGGCCGAAGCGCCGAGGCAACCCAATACCTGACCCGAGCCAATTTCATCAAAAATAAAGTCTACGAACAGTGTTTTGATGCCAAACGTGGCATTTTTGCAGAGCGCCCAGACAAGTCTTTTTACGACCAGCATACCAATATCCTGGCCGTACTGACCGATGCTGCCCCAGTCAGCTTGCACAAAAGCATCCTCAATAAAATCCTCAGCGAAGAGGACATCAGCCCAGCCACTTATTACTACCGTTATTACCTTTTTGAAGCCATTCATAAAGCACAGGTGCCAGAATTGTTTGAGTTGGCCCAAAAACCCTGGGAAGAACTGGTCAATTTAAACCTAACAACTGCCCTGGAGCGATTCGAAAGTGGCAAAAAAGCCACCCGTTCGGAATGTCACCCCTGGAGTACAGCTCCTGCGTATTTTTATTTTAAAACCATTGCGGGGATAGAACCAACTGGGCTTGGTTTTTCAACAATTAAAATTGCTCCCAAATTGGGGAAGAACAATAAAGTGGAAGGGCTTTACCCCACCCCATTTGGCGAAATCAATTTCAAAATAAGCCGCCAATCCGGTGGTGGAGTCCAAGCCGAATTGAATATTCCGTCTCAAATCAAAGGACAATTCATTTGGGCAGGAAAAACTGTTCCATTAAAACCTGGCCCACAACAAATCAATCTGGATTAAAATCAAGCAGTATGACCAAATTCTGGATATTCACTTTACTCGCCCTAGGCTTCGGCTTACACAAAGACCATCAAGGTCCGCTGCCCCAGCGACCCAACATCATCTTCATCCTCGCCGACGACTTGGGATATACCGATTTGGGCTGCTACGGCAATCCTTATAACGAGACACCTCACATCGACTCACTGGCTCGCGGCGGGATTCGTTTTACCCAAGCATATGCGGCCAGTACAGTTTGCTCCCCCTCGCGTGCGGCCATCCTCACCGGAAAACACCCCGCACGATTGAAACTCACCAATTTCCTCGGGGGAGAACGTACCGACTCCTTGTCCAATTTGCGTCCTGCGCAGTGGACACGCTACTTGGGATCAAAGGAACTCACCCTTGCCGAACGCCTCAAAAAACTGGGCTATCAAACGGGTATGGTTGGTAAATGGCACTTGGGCGGAGGCGATTCCATAGCGCCTTGGGGGCAAGGTTTTGATTTCACCCGCATGATCGGCCGCAATGGCCTCGATTATTACAATTACAGCATTTATGAGGACAGTTATCAAAAAACGTTTGTAGACAAGGGAACACATTACCTTACCGACAAATTGAGTGATTACGCCACGGAGTTCATCGGAAAACAGGGGGCTCAACAGCCCTTTTTCCTCTACCTTTGTTATTCAGCGCCCCACGTATACCTGGTTCCGCGCGGCGATAAGCTAAGCAAATACCTGCGCAAGTACGAAAAATTCAATGGTTACTACAACCCAGACTACGCCGCCATGATCGAAAGTATGGATGATGGAATTGGACGTATTCTGGCTCAATTAAAAACTCAAAATCTGCTCGAAAATACCCTCATCGTATTTACTTCGGACAATGGAGGGGTAGGATTACCCGAATTGGGTCCCATCCCGACCAATTCAGCTCCACTGCGCAAGTGGAAAGGGCACGTATACGAAGGGGGAATTCGGGTACCTACGCTGTTTTTCTGGAAAGGGCAAATTGCACCCCGCCAAGTATGCGAGCAGTACTTCAGCAACGTAGATTACGTCCCAACCCTGGTGGCCTTATTGGGGGAAAAAGACGGCGCGACACCCGACGGCAAGAGTGTACTTTCTTTGTTGAAAGAACCGCAGAAGCCCCTGGATCGCGGCGCTTTGTATTGGCATTATCCACATTTCAGCAACCAGTTGAGTCGGCCCGCTGCCGCTATCCGGGAGGGCAACTGGAAACTCGTAGAACATTACGAAACCAAAGCACTTGAACTGTACGACCTGAGCCAGGACATTGGTGAAAGCACAGACCTGGCGGCACAATACCCGGATAAAATAAAAACCCTGTACCAAAAACTGCAACAATATCGGCAATCGGTGGATGCCAATATGCCCATTGTGAAACCATAAAATTCGTGTCCTGATGGTGATCTTCAATTTGATTTTGCCGTTTTTTCTGGCCTTCACTTTTAAGTCAACGGAATTGAACACCAGACCCAACATCCTCATCATTGTTGCCGATGATGCGGGTCTGGACATGAGTGCCTATGGCCGCACCTGGGCCAATACGCCTGCCTTCGACCGCATTGCCCAGGAAGGAATTTTGTTTGAAAAGGCCTACACTCCCAATGCCAAGTGCGCCCCTTCCCGTGCCTGCATCCTGACGGGGCGGAACTCCTGGCAATTGGACGAAGCCTGCAATCACGAGATTTTTTTCCCCAGCCATTTCAAAACTTACCCTGAAATTTTGTTGCAAAACGGCTACCGGGTGGGCTTCACTGGCAAAGGGTATGCGCCAGGAAAAACCCTGAAAGAGGATGGGACAAAGCGGGACCTGTTGGGTGAAGAATTTAATCAGTTAAAAATCCTCCCTCCGGCAAAAGAAATTTCCAACAACGATTACGTCGGTAATTTTCAGGCTTTTTTGAGCAGCAAAGGTGACCAACCCTGGTGTTTCTGGGTTGGGTTTACCGAACCGCACCGCGCCTATGAATACGGAGTGGGGGAGCGCAATGGCAAAAAGAAAAGCGATATCTTGCGGATACCCACCTACTGGCCAGATACCGATACTATACGCACCGATTTATTGGATTATTCCTACGAAATTGAATACATGGATGCCCAAGTGCAGCGCCTACTACAACAACTGGAAGCAGTTGGGCAGTTGGACAATACCCTCATCATCTACACATCAGATCATGGTATGCCTTTTCCAAGAGTCAAAGGCAACCAATACGAACATTCCAACCATATCCCCCTGGCAATGATGTGGAAAAAAGGTATCCCACACGCCGGGCGCAAAATACGCGACTACGTAAGTTTTATCGATTTAGCCCCTACCTTCTTGGCCATTGCAGGGATCAACTGGCAAAAATCAGGAATGCACCCTGCCGCTGGGAAAAGTTTGTTGCCTATTTTTAACTCCACCCAATCTGGGCAAATCCAGGCCGAGCGCAATTTTGTCCTGGTGGGCCAAGAACGCCATGATTATGGTCGACCTGGGGATGTAGGTTACCCTATCCGTGGCTTGCACAAAAATGGATACCTCTACCTCAAAAATTATGAACCCAGCCGATGGCCAGCCTGCAACCCCGAAACGGGTTACTTGAACACGGATGGTAGCCCCACCAATTTTATGAACGCTATCTGAAGGGCGAAAAAATCCGGACAGGCTGGGTGAATCTCAGCGATTATGAACCACAAAAGATCGAAGAATGAAAACCTTTTATACTCTCTTTTTATGCTTTATGTTATTCGGGAAGGATACCCCAACGCAAAAAACCAAACCCAACATCATCTACATCCTGGCCGACGACTTGGGCTACGCTGATTTGGGTTGTTTTGGAAGCAAACGCATCAAAACCCCAAACCTGGATCAGATGGCCGCACAGGGCATCAAACTGACCCACCATTACAGTACGGGAGTTTGTGCGCCCAGTCGTGCCTGCCTCATGACTGGCAAACACCTAGGTCATTGTGAAATTCGGGGCAATCGGCAAGCGGCTACTGGTTATGGGCAATTGCCCTTGTCGGATACAGCGCTTACTGTGGCGATGCTGCTTAAAAAAGCCGGGTATGCTACTGCATTGGTTGGCAAATGGGGTTTGGGCGAACCGGGCACTTCTGGCGACCCTTCAAAAAAAGGTTTTGACCACTATTTTGGATACACCGATCAGGTATTGGCACACAATCATTTTCCAGAATATTTGCTCCGCAATGGAGAAAAGGTCTTTTTGAAAAACGAAGTAAAGTACCAGGCTCCAGATTCCTGGGCAAAAGGACGTGGGAGTGTAAGCACCAAAAAAGTGGAATTTTCGCAGGATTATTTCAGCAAAGAGGTGAGTATGTTCATCAGCAAAAACCGCAAAAATCCATTTTTCCTCTATTATACCCCCATCATTCCACACGACAATGGGGAAGCCCCTGCTGGCGAACAAATTGAATCACCCACCACTGAGCCCTATACCCAAATGCCCTGGTCGGGAGATGAAAAACGCTACGCCGCTTCCATCACTTACCTGGATCGGGAAATCGGAAAATTGCTGACCCAACTAAAAAAAGAGGGTCTGGACAAAAAGACACTCGTCGTTTTTGTGAGTGACAATGGGCCCAAACAACGCGATGCCTTTGAAAGCACCGGTGGTTTGCGCGGCAAAAAACGGGACATGTACGAAGGGGGAATTCGGGTACCATTCATTGCCCGATGGCCCGGGAAAATCAAAGCAGGCGTCGAAAGTGAGGTACCTACTGCCCTTTGGGATTTTTTACCTACTGCTTGTGAATTAGCTGGTATTGCTCCCCCACCTACTGACGGAGTCTCAATGATTCCTTTATTTCAAGGGCAGGCACTGACCAAACGAGAATACCTCTATTGGGAATTGTTCGATGGAGGCGACAAACAGGCTGTGCTAAACGGACAATGGAAAGCCATTCGCAATGGCCTCAAAGTTGGGCAACCCATCCCTCCAATGGAGTTGTACAATCTTCAAAAAGACCCTAATGAGCAACAAAACGTGGCCGGGGATAATCCGGAGGTCGTCAAGCGGATGGAGGAAATCATGCGCCATGAGCACCGGCCATCCCGGGTATTTCCCTTACCAGTGGACAAATAAGTTTAAACGACTCGATGAATAAAATAGGGTTTTCAGCTTTTAATGCATGCCAAATAATGTCGCGATATATCTTTTGTGTCCCGCGTTGGCGAAACCATAAAATTTGCCAATCTTTGGGAGATAAACTACACACAAACGATGAACAGACGAGACATATTTAAAACATTGGGGGCAGCCAGTGCGGCGGCCATCCTTCCTGTTGACCTGCTGTCGGGTGCGGCACCTAAAAAAACCAAGTTCCGCTTTTGCCTGAACACCAGTACCATCAGTGGCCAAAAACTGGGCATTGTGAAGTACATTGAAATTGCAGCCGCTGCAGGTTACGATGGCATCGAAATTTGGCTGCCCGACCTCAATGCCTACCTCAAGGAAGGTGGCACCATGACCGCTCTGGCGCAAAAGGTCAAAGATGCCGGAATTACGGTGGAAGACGCCATTGCTTTTGCCCCCTGGATGGTAGAAGACGATGCGCAGCGCGCAGCGGGTTTCAAACAACTGGAAGAAGAGATGAACCTGCTGGCACAATTGGGTTGTAAACGGATTGCAGCCCCTCCCGCCGGAGTCAAAAAAGACCCACCACTAGACTTGTTCAAAGCAGGTGAGCGCTACAAACAGGCGCTGGATTTGGGTCGCAAAACCGGAGTGATGCCTCAATTGGAATTTTGGGGTGCTTCGGGTACCTTGTTTCACCTGGGGCAAGCATTAGCTGTAGCTGCGGCCGCCAACGATCCTGATGCCCGCTTATTGCCCGATATTTACCATTTGTTCAGAGGTGGATCGGGATTTGATGGCTTGCGTTTGTTGAGGGGGGATGCTGTAGAGATTTTCCATTTCAATGATTTTGTGAACAACAAACCTGTTGCAGAGCAAACCGACGCAGACCGCATTTATCCCGGCGACGGGGATGCGCCAATTGAAGGTGTGGTGCAATTGCTCAAAGCAATGGGTGGAACCAAGGTCATCTCGCTTGAACTGTTCAACCGGGATTATTGGAAACAGGACCCCTTGATGGTGGCCAGAACCGGCTTGCAAAAGATGCGGGACCTTGTCTAATTCTACGGCGCCAGCCAAAATGACATTGATTTTACGGCAATAACACCAACATAACCGAATGACTCCCTTAGCTTTGCAGCATGAGGGAGTCATTCATACCTGTACTGGACAATCGGGCTTTTTTAAATCGTTTTGGGGAGTCAAGTGCTTTTTTTTCCACCATTGACTTCAGCCATTTCACCATCGTTCCGCTGGAAAACTCCTGGGCTGCGCTACAACACCCCTTCCCCATGCCAGCGGTACGTTCCACCAACCATGATTTTATTTTTATCACCGGAGGAACCACCACGAGGATGCGGGGCATGGATACTTTTGAGCTCGATCGGGGCAAAATCCTGTTCATGCCTGCATACCAGGTTTCCCGAGTCATGTCCATGAGTAGGGACATCAGCGGTTTTTTTGTCAATTTTAGTGAACATTTTTTGGCTGAAAAGCTGCAACAAAAACAACCACTGGCCCCTTTCGCCTTTTGGCAGGCCCAGGCTCCAGCTATGTGGAACATGCCTCCGGAAAAAATGCTGGATTGGAGCAATGCGCTGCAACGCATGCTTGATCTTTCCCGCAACAGCCACCCCGATCGGGAATTTCTAGTCGTTCACCTGTTGCTGACTTTCTTTTACGACATCAAACCTTTCATTCAACCCAGTACCCGAGTAGGCGGCCCCGCAGGCAGTGCGGCTCAACTCGCCGAAGGTTTTAACAAAATGCTCAGTGAACAATTTGATCCTAAAAAATCAGTGGCCGACTATGCTGCTCTTTTGCATGTTTCTCCCAATCATCTCAACAAGTGTGTGCGGAAGGTTTTGGGTAAAACCTGCTCAGAATCTATTGCCGAGCAAAGGCTTTTGGAAGCTAAAATGTTGTTGAGACAAACTACTGCCCCACTGGGAAATATAGCTGATCAACTTGGTTTTGCCGATTTGACTCATTTTGGTCGCTTTTTTCGCCAAAAAACGGGCTACAATCCTTCGGACTTTCGCAAAGTGATTGATTTTGCTGAATAAATGCCGGGTTTGTACTAATGGTTTGCCCGCTTTGATTCCGATTTTTGTCTCAAATTATGGTTCTTATGTATCACCTGATTGTTACTCACTCCATTTTGCGTTACCTTGTTTTACTGAGCATCCTTTTGGTCATTTACCTGGCTTGGGAAGCTTTGGTTTTTAAAAAACCCTACACCCGCCTGCACCGCGTAGCAGCATCCAGTGCTTCTGGCATTAGCCATTTGCAATTGCTGGTAGGATTTGTCCTGTATTTTTTCAGCCCTACTGCTCAATCGTTTTGGCAAAACAAGTCCATGCGCTGGAGTGATGGACTGTTTTTTGCACTGGTACATTTTGGATTAATGAGTTGCGCCATCGTCACCCTCACCATAGGTGCCGCTTTGGCCAAACGAGAGGTGGACGAGCGCCGCAGGTTTCGAATTTTATTCAACTATTTTGTTTTTGCTTTATTCATTATTTTGGTCGCAGTTCCCTGGCCGTTTTCGCCTCTGGCGCAACGGCCCTGGTTTCGATCATTTTAAAAATCACCCGCTATGTTATCCTTACTTAAAACGCCACTAGGCCGGCTGCGTGTCATTGCTTTTGCCGAAGGCATGTCCTTCCTAATTTTGCTGTTCATTGCCATGCCGCTGAAATACATCTGGCAGTATCCACAGGCAGTTCGCAATTTTGGTTCTTTGCACGGGCTGTTGTTTGTGCTGTACATCCTGTTCGTAACCCTGTGCAGCATCGAATACCGCTGGAAATTTTGGAAGGTGGGAATCCTCCTGCTGATTTCAGTTATTCCTTTTGGGAATTTTTATGCGGATAAGCATTATTTGCGCGGTGAATGAGTTGGGTTATTCACATAAAGAGGATTAATCAATTGTTTTTTAGTACGTTAAGAAAGCCCTAAAAAAACGTTAAACCATGATTCATCGGTAACAATCACCAACGGAAATCGTCTTTGCATTTGTTCTCCTATTTAAAAACCGATTCATAATTCAAAAAACTTTCCAATGGTTAAGCAAACATGGTTTTCCGTTTTAGGCCTGATGGGCCTGGTCCTCCTTACTTTTAATGCTTGTACCAAAGACGAAAACGTAGACCTGAGCGAAGAAGAAAGTGTGGAACTGGCTAGCCGCACCCTCAAAAGCCAACAACTGATTGGCACCTCATTTGGCATCGCCACCCGGGGTGCCGCAGAGGTAGATGGTCTGGTCAACAACACACCGGAAATACGTACAGATTGTGGCACGATTACCGTGACTCCAGCTGATTTAAAGACCTTCCCCAAGACCGTTGTGGTAGATTTTGGCACAGGTTGCACCGATGTAGACGGGAAAACCAAAAGTGGTAAGGTGACCATGGTGGTTGATAAAATCTGGCAACCCAATTCTCTTTTGACTTTACAATACGAGAATTACAGCGAAGATGGGGTGAAACTGGACGGCAAATTCAGCTTCAGCAACAGCAGCACCACTACGGCCGGGGTTTATCAAATCAAAGCCGATAAGGTCAAAATCACCGATGCCAAAAACGAAACCTGGACCTGGAGCGGTGTGCACAATTTTACTCAAACTCGTGGGCACTCAACCTGGTGGAACTGGAGTGATGATGTGTACGATGTAACAGGCAATATCGACGTGATGTTCCCCAACAATGAGGTGGTTACCTGGAACATTGATCAACCTCTGGTAAAGGCCAACAATTGCTACTGGGTCAGCAAGGGCCTGGGCCTGTTGAAATTGAATGGCAAAGACATTCAGGTGGATTACGGTGATGGTACTTGTGACAATGTCGCGGTGGTGACGTTGAATGGAAAGACTTTTACGATTAAGTTGTAGCGGAGAAGTTACCTCTAGTTTTAAAGATTGCCAAAGCGATGAATCTTTCAGGTATAGACTGAGGTGAATCTGCGGTTTCTAAAGTTTCTTAGGTGGTAAAAAAGAAAAAACTTGCGAAGCAGGGATTCTTTCACCACCTAAGAAACCTTAGACACTCAAGGAATCACCTAAGCAAGAATGAACCAGAGCTTCTTAAAAAATTACCCATATTGGGGGTGTTTCATGTTTGTGCAATTTTTCCTACATTAGATGACCAAAATCAAATCGCACAGCCATGACACCCAATCGCCGCCAATTTCTCAATCTGGTTGCCGGAGCATCTGCCGCTACGGTATTGAGTTCTACCCAATCGGAGGTATTTGCCCCCTACCCCACGCCCATTTCCGCCAATTCCTACAACTGGTACACCTTTTATGGGCGCGACAATAAAAATTGGGGGGAAGACCTGGACGCTTGCCTGGCCGATTTTGCCAAAACGGGGCTGAAGGCTTACGAGCCCAGTTTTAATGCGCCTGAAGAGGTTGTCAAGTTAGGGCCGGTGCTCAAAAAACACCAAATCGCCATGCCTTCGGTGTATGTCAATAGTGTTTTGCACAAGGCGGATGAAGCAACCAAATCCATCTCCACAGTTTTGGCTATCGCCGATGAGGTCAAAAAACTGGGCACCAAAATTATGGTAACCAATCCTACACCCATTCGTTGGGGTGGAGATGAGGTCAAAACCGACGATGAATTGAAGTTACAAGCGGCTAGTTTGGATAAACTGGGGGCAGCCTTACGCCAAAAAGGCATCACCCTGGCCTACCATACCCACGATGTAGAAATGAAAGCGGGTGCCCGCGAATTCCACCACATGCTGCTGAATACCTCGCCGCTGAATATGTCCTTCTGTTTTGACGTGCATTGGGTATACCGGGGTTCCCAAAACTCGCAACTGGCGGTGTTCGATGTGTTGAAATTGTATGGCAAACGGGTGGTGGAGCTGCACATCCGCCAGTCGGTCAATGGGGTTTGGTCCGAAACGTTTGGCGATGGGGACATTGATTATCGGCGCTTTGCTGGGGAGTTGAAGAAGCTGAAATTGCAGCCGCATCTGGTGATTGAGCAATGTGTGGAGGATAAGTCGCCGCATACAATGGATGCAGTAAAGGCGCATGTGGTGGATTTGGCGAAGGTGAAGGAGGTGTTTGGGGGGATTTTGGGGTGAGGAAATCATTATCTGTTCAGACTGAACCGCCCAGCGGCATAGCCGCAAAATCGCAGCATTGTTAAGACAATATACTTTGGTCAAAAAAGGAGTCCAACCCAAGCTCTACGAAAGAGCTTTCTAGACCTATCTCTACCAACTGAAAGGGGCGATCGGGTCCCAAAATCACTTCCCAGGGAAAATCGTCCATGCTCTGGCGTCAATCCTGCATTCTTTCCGCCGGCATTAAGCCTGAACTTTATGTCATCATTCAGCGGCAACGCAACAAGCCTGCTTCTGATTTTTAATCTTTAACCACTCAAAGCAGAAAAATGACACAATTCAATGTTCCAACCCGTGATCAAGTTAGCGAAAACAACCAGGTGATTTTCGACCAGTTAAAAGCAGCATTGGGTTTCGTTCCCAATTTGTATGCGACCATTGCCTACTCCCAGCATGCGCTTGGCAATTATTTGCAACTCCAGAATGCCAAAACCTCTTTAAGCAAAAAAGAAAAAGAAGTCATCAATCTGGCAGTCAGTCAGGTCAATGGCTGTGATTATTGTTTGGCAGCGCACACTGTTATTGGCAAAATGAATGGCTTTACTGACGAGCAAGTACTGGAACTGCGCAGCGGGCATGCCTCCTTCAACGCCAAACTGGATGCACTCGCACAATTGGCCAAGGTGATAGCGGAAAACAAAGGCCGGTTAAGCGATGAAGCTCCGCTGGATGCTTTTTTCGCAGCAGGGTATACCCAGGAATCTCTGGTAGACCTGATCATGGTGATCGCCGACAAAATTGTAATGAATTACCTGCACAACCTGACTAAAATTCCGGTTGATTTCCCGGCAGCGCCAAGCTTGGCTACGCTCGAAGTGTAAACGAATTAAAGCTCCCGCTCCCTAACTGATAGCTTAGTTAGGGAGCCCATTTTGCTCACCTTTTTATTCAACCAACAAACATGGAAAAGCGTTTTCCCCTTCCACCCTTTAGCCTTGAAACGGCCAAACAAAAAATCCAATTGGCTGAAGATGCCTGGAATAGCCAGGATCCTGAAAGAGTCTCTTTAGCTTATACCACTGATAGTGAGTGGCGCAATCGCAACGAGTTCATCAATGGTCGGGCCGAGATCGTTGCCTTTCTCAGCAAAAAGTGGCAAAAAGAGCTCAATTATCGCTTAAAAAAAGAATATTGGGCCCATACAGACAATCGAATTGCCGTAAGATTTGAATACGAATACCAAAATCAGGCCGGAGAATGGTTTAGAGCTTATGGCAATGAAAATTGGGAATTTGATGACAATGGCCTCATGCAAAAAAGATTTGCGAGTATCAATGACTTGGCCATTGCTGAAAAAGATCGCAAATTAAAATAATGGCACAAAATTATGCGAAGCTGGCTTTTACCGACGCGGTAAAGGCGCTGCAAGAAATACACGGTAGCCGGAAAACCTATGCCCGTATGGAGCAGTTCCGTCACACCGATGGGCTGTCGGAGCAGGAGATTGTATTCATCACCGAACGGGACAGTTTTTACCTGTCCAGTATCGGAGAGAATGGCTATCCTTACATCCAGCACCGGGGAGGGCCTGCCGGTTTCATCAAAGTGCTGGATGCCAACATCCTGGGGATAGTCGACTTTGAAGGCAACAAGCAATACATTTCGGTGGGTAACTTGCAAACCCATCCACAGGTTGCTTTGATCATGGTCGACTACCCTCGGCAGGCCAGGTTAAAGTTGTATGCCAATGCTAGAGTTGTTGAACTGAAAGATGATCCCGCATTGTTTCAGCAACTAGACCCGGCGGATTATCCACACCGGCCCGAACGAATGATCTTGTTCGAGATTCAGGCTTATGACTGGAATTGCCCTCAGCACATTACACCCCGCTACACCCTGAGTGAAATTCAGGCGGCATTTGCGCCCCAACAAGCGTATCTTGAGGCATTGGAGAAAGAGGTGCTGGAATTGAGGCCCGCCCAACAAAATCAGGTTAATGCTCCGGAGGGAGTTTAACTCAATGTATAATGTACATGCACACACACTTTACCTTGCACAACCCTCAGAAGGGAACGCTGGCTTTTCGCATCTTCCCCTTTGAAGATGCCAACCCTTTTGAGGAATTGCAACGGCTCAGCTATTTCAGCATCATCCTGATTAAATCCGGGCAGGCACATTTAACGGCTGATTTTACGGAGTACGATATAAAGGCCCCATCTTTAATGGCCTTTTCACCCTATCAGCCTTATCGCTTACAATCAGAATCTGCCCTGCAAGGTTGGGTGATCAATTTTCACCCAGAGTTTTTTTGCATTTTTAAACACCATCAGGAGATTGCCTGCAATGGTCTTTTATTCAACAACATTTATCAGGTTCCGTACTTCGATTTGGAAGCTTCGGATGTGGTGCATTTTGAAGGCCTGATCGAACAGATGGTAGCTGAAACCCAAAAGGCCGAACTGGCTCAATATGAATTGTTGATCGCCTACCTGAAAATTTTGTTGATCAATGCGGTACGCATAAAAATCAATCAACAACCCGCAGTTAAAGCGGCTATGGCCAGTTCGAAAGAACCTTTTGTGCTCCAAAAGTTAAAAGATGCCATTGAAGCCCATTACCGGACCAAACATTCGGCAAGTGATTACGCCGAAATACTCAACATTACCCCCAAGGCCCTAGGTAAGATTACCAAAACTCATTTTCAAAAAACCTTGACCGATTTAATCAGCGACCGAATCGTCATTGAGGCCAAAAGAGAACTTTACCTCAGTGCCAAGTCCATCAAGGAAATTGCTTATGAATTGGGCTTTGACGACGAGTTTTATTTCAGTAGATTCTTCAAAAAACGGGCTGAGATTTCGCCTCAGTATTATCGGGATACGGTTGGTTTTGCAGCCGCGGTGTAAAATAAAAAAAATTGCATGCCAGGAACTCAATCCCAGCATGCAATTTTTTTACCGAACGGGGTCGTTTTTACTCCCCCTTCAGCGTCTTAAAATACTCTTCCACCAAAGACTTATAATAAGGCTTCAGTGCAGGAGAAACTGTCTTATACGTCTCTACCTCCGAGCGGCGTTTTTTCAGGTATTCCTCCAGGGCAGGTGGCGATTTGCGTTGGTAATCCTGGGCGGAATCTGATTTGCGCTTTTCATCCAGTTCGCGTTCGCGCTCGGCTTTTTCGTGTTCGAGCAGGCGCGTGAGGATGTCTTGTTGGCGCTTGAGGGTTTCGTTGCTCAGTTTTTTATTGACCAGTTCGGTTTCGGTTTTGTCCATCTGATCCAGGATGTCTTGGAGCTCTTTGCTGCCTTTGCCTTGCTGTTGCAGTTTGCGCTGTTGTTTTTCCAGTGCTTTGCGGATGGCTGCTTGTTTGGCAGCCATTTGAGCAAAATCCTTGGCATTGGGGCCACCTTGACCATCCTTTTGGTTCATCTTTTCGCGGGCGTTTTGCATCTCCTTGTTGAGACCTTCCTGCCCGGGCGACATTTTATCCTTGGGGGTATTGCCCTGTTTGCCTTGTCCTTGATTTTGTTTGCCCGGGTTGGGGCAAGATTGGCTGCCCGACATCATGCCCGACATTTGTTGTTGCATGTTGTTGAGTACCTCGCTGAGCATCAGGGCCAGGTCGTTGAGGCCTTTCATGGTGCGCTGCTGGCGATCGGCGGCCATTCCTTTTTCACGCTCTTCCAGCAGTTCAATGCTTTCACGCATGTTGGTTTTGATCTCGCCTACTTTTTCCGTCACGAAAGACTCGATTTGATACACCCTTTTGCTGAGGGCATTGAGGGTATCTTCGGCTACGCGGAAGTCGTCCTTGATTTTAAATTGGCGCTGCACCTGCTGAACGTAGCGCGGCGTATTGATCTCGGTTTTTTTCAAACCATTGATCAAGTCTTCCTCGTCGAAGGACAAACCTACCAGGTTTTCGAGCAATTGGCGCAACATTTTCACGTCCTCCTGCATTTGCTCCATTTGGTTCGACTGCATTTGGGAGCGCATTTTGTTGGCCTTGTTTTTCATCTTTTGGGCCGCGCTCTTTTGTGACTTGGAGGACTTGCTGTTCTGGTTTTGTTCCAGTTGTTTTTCACTGTCCTTCATGTCTTCTTTGATGTCCTCCATCCCTTCTTTGGGGTCATCCATTTTTTGAGGGTTTTCGAGCTCTTCGTTTTTCTTCTCGATTTCCTCCATTTTTTTCTCCAGGTCCTCCAATTCTTTGGTCAACTCTTCCTGCTGCTTTTCGAGTTGTTCGTTGGACTCTTTTTTCTCTTCGGTTTTTTCACTCAGTTTTTCCTGTTTTTCGGCCATTTCGTCCAGCTTGTCGGCGGCCTTATTGATTTCCTGTTCCAGTTCCAGTTGTTTGAACAGCTCTTCCATCCGTTCCAACTCATTCTCGCGCTGCTCATTGCGGTCTTTCATCTCCTCCATCATTTCCAGGGCCTGGTCTTTCTCCATTTCCTGCATGAGTTTTTCGATTTTTTCCATGAGCTCTTTCATCTCTGGGTCTTCCAGCGATTCCATGAGTTGTTCCAGCATTTCCTGCTTTTCCTTGGTCTCTTCGGGCGTTTCGCCTAACTGTTCCTGGTTTTTCTTGTTTTCCTCAAAAGCTTTTTGGGCTTCCTTGATTTGTTTTTCCAGTTCTTTTTGGCGCTCCAGCAGTTTTTCCAATTGCTTGCGGGTCTGCCAATTGATGTCTTTTTCCTGCAAAAGTTTTTCCTGCAAACGACGGATTTCTTCCTGCAATTTTTTGGCTTCAGCCAAAGCGTCTTTCAGGTTGTCCTTAATTTTATCGTCGTTTTGCTCGGCACGTTTTTCCATTTCCTCCAGGGTAGGCATGGAGAAGACCATTACCCCAGTGCGTGCGGCTTTGCTGCCATTGACCGCATCGTTGTCTTTGATTTCAAAGTAATAGCTGAGTTCATCTCCGGGTTTTAGACCCAGTTCCATGGCGTCGAAGGAATAGTCAAAAGTGGTACTCTTGCCTTCGGGGCGTTGGATGGTGATGGACTGCAACTGGCCTGGATCACTTTTGGCTTTGCGGATGCGGTAGTTGAAAGTGAGCACGCGCAAACCGTAATCGTCACTGGCTTCACCCGCGAAATATTTGGCGTTGGTATTGGTGCTGTCATCAAAAGCTTGGGCGCGGATTTCGGGGTATTGATCGGGGATGATGGTCATGGAATAGGTCACCGAGTCTCCTTTGGGCAGGGCCGCATTGGAAACAATCAGTTTGTAAGTCTCATCCAGCATCGCTTTTTTGCCAAACAAAAACAGGTCGTTGCCCTGGCGGGTGGCCAATTGTGACTTGTTGCTGCGCGAAAAACGCATTTTGATGGCCTCAGTTGATTCGGTGTTGAAAATCCACTGCACTTGTGTACCAACTGGCAATACCAGATCGCCGATGCTTTGCAACACCTCATCCGTACGACCGATGTAATCCGGGTAATTGAGTTTGACCTGAAAATCGCGGATATTCGGCTTTTTGATCACCTCCAGCAAATAATTCCGGGAATCGACGCCGCCACCCCGCAAGGTAAAACGTACGTCTTTTTCCACTTTATTGAAGCGGTAGCTGAACTCATTGGGGCTGATTTTGCTCATGCGGTATTCGTAGTCGTCAACAACGATAAACACGTCATTGGGCAAAATCGCACCATCTACCTTGATTTCCAGATCGTAATCTTCGTATTGGACTACGGTTAGTTTTTTTTCATCCAACTTGAATGCAAAAGGAGCAGGGCGCAAAAACTCTTTGCCATTTTGAATCAAACGTTGGGTACTATCGCGAATAACAGAAGGAGCGGCAAACAACAAAACCAGGAGCACCAGGAGGGGGGGCAATGCATAACGCAGGTACTTGCGGTTTTGAGCCAGGTTGATGGCAGCCTGGAAAGGAACAGGCTTGATTTCCTCCGACTTTTGATTGATACTCGCCAGGATCAATTCTTTTTGATCAGCCTGGCTAGCTTGCTGATTGAGTTGGAGGATGTTGAGCAATTTGTCCTTGACATTGGTGAAGTGTTCCCCAATGATGGAAGCTGCTTTCTCATGGCTAATGACCCGTCCCAAGTGAAAATAGCGCAACAGAGGATCGATGACCCAATTGCCAAGGGCAAGGCCGCTGATGCCTAAAAAGGAATAAAACAGGATTTTTCGCCCGGTGGTATCGAAGTAGTAAAAGTACTCCAATACTGCGGCGATCAGGAATAAGCCCAAGATCGTGCCCACGCTGTACAAAGCGCCGCGAATCAGCTTGTTGACATAGTATTTGCGAATGAAAGCGTCAAGCTTTTCAATCAACAGTCGGTAATTGTCTTGCATTGCCATAAATCCCTCACTTAAAGTCAACTAAATAAAGCTACAATATAACGAAAGAAACGTGTGAAAACCAAATTTCCACACGTTCCTGACGGCTAACTTACCTAATAGACAACAAAAAAATCCTAAAGCTGGTTGAAAATTATTTTATCACAGGCAATTGGTCATAAACTGATTTCAATTCAGCGTTGGTTTCTTTGTTTTTGATGTCATCAATAATTTTGGCAATGCGATCTGCTGTGCCGGACAAAGTGGTTTTCTCCGTACCCGAGGCGCTCCGCGCTTTCACGCGAAAATCGTTGCGCAGGTCATTCAGTGCTTTTACCGCCCCAAACTTGCGCCACAGCGATGGGTCGCTGCTTGTGCCAAAGTTTTTCAGGGTTTCGATGGTTTTGTCAATGGTTGCCTGGTCTCCACCAGAAGCCAAAATCTGGTAACTTTCGAAGAAAGAAATAGCCGTAAATCCATCCACGTCCTTCAATCGTTTTTCAAAAAATGGCAGGTATTTGGCGTCACCTTTGTCGGTGTAAATGCCCGCAATCGCTTCGAGGAGTGGACCTTTAGCCGTTTCGCCCAGTTTTTCGGCCAAAGCCAAACCTTCTTCTTCGTTTTCCTCATAAATAATCCCCAACGCACTTGCGCGTACACTTGGAGCCTGTTCTTTTTCAAAGGCGGCTTTGGCTACTGCCAAGGTTTGGGGATCGCCAGTATCAGCCAATGCAGACAAGGCCTTGGAACGGACCTCGGAGTGTTTGTCATTCTGAGCCAAGTCGCGCAGCTTGGTCATCAGTTCCGGGCTGAGCTCCTGGGGCAAATTGTCCAGAGCAACAGAGCGAATGTAGTAAAAACGATCGTTCAAAGCTGTGTTCAAAAGGCCAGCCACCTGGTCACTTTCCAGGCCAATCAAACGTTCGATGGCCTCGTTGCGATCCATGAATTTGGGCGCGTTTTTAAATTGGAAGACCAGTTCTTCCTCGGTTTTATTGTCTTCAATTTCTGCCAGAAGTGCCCGGTCTGCATCAAAATTGATGAGATCAGGTTTGCGGCTGGAAGGGAAACGGAAAGTCTGCTCGCGCTGGTCAACCCGAATATCGTGGCGGGTGCTGCGGCCATTGGCGTATACATCAACACCAACCGGGAGAACAAATATACCAGGAACACCTTTTTCACTCTGGGTTTGGCTCACTGTTACCACTGCTTCCTTGGCGGCCTCATCGTAGCTGTATTCGATGTTCAATTTGGGGTGGCCTGCGGCGAAATACCATTGGTTGAAAAACCAGTTGAGGTCTTCGCCACTCACTTCTTCCATGGCGAGGCGCAGGTTGTGTGCTTCAACCGATTTGAAGGCATTTTGGGTCAGGTAGTTTTTCAGGGCAGTAAAAAACACCTCATCTCCCAGGTAACTCCGCAACATGTGCAAGGTCGCACCACCTTTGTTGTAGCTGTGTGCATCGAACATATCGTCTTTGTCCCGGACTCCAAAATGAATCAAGGGGTGTACGCCACCCGCTGCGGAACCCAAGTAACCGCCTTGTTCTTCCAGCAAATGATGATCGGCGAAATCGGACCCATATTTGTGTTCGAACCAGAGGTATTCAGAGTAATTGGCAAAACCTTCATTCATGGTCAGGTTGGGCCAGCTTTCGGTCGTCACATAGTCGCCAAACCAATGGTGGAACATTTCGTGAGCGACGATTTTATCATTGGAGTCGTCGATGAGCTCCCATTTGTGTTTTTGGATGAAGTCGCCAAAAATAACCGCCGTGGTGTTCTCCATCGCGCCCGATACGTAATCGCGTACAATGATTTGGGAATATTTAGGCCAGGGGTAGTTCACCCCCAGTTTGTTCGAGAAGAACTCCAACATCTCCGGGGTGTGAGCAAAAATATCGCGGGCGTCGGCTTCGAATTCAGGCTCCACGTAGTAGGCCACTTCGATGTTGCGCCACTTGTCTTTAACCACTGCAAAATCACCTACCGCCAGCATAAACAGGTAAGGAGCGTGGGGCAAGTCCATTTTCCAGTAATCGGTGCGGGTGCCGTCGGGGTTATTGGTAGAGGAAAGCAAAAGGCCATTGGAAAGGGTCTTAAACTTTTGCTCTACGGTAACGTAAAGCTCCTGGGTACAACGCTCGTTGGGGCGGTCGATGGTAGGAAACCAGCGGGAGTTCCATTCGGTTTCACCTTGGGTCCAGATTTGTTGGGGTTTGCCCTGTTCTTCATTACGTGGGTTGATGAAAAACAGCCCCTGATTCGAAGTGATGGCATCACTGCCACCATCGGCTTTGGGGCGAGCGGTGTATTCGATGTAGATGCTGTATTCTTCACCCCGATTGAAGGAGCGTCCCAATTGAATCACAATCCGCTGGTTGTCCTCATATTTGTACTGCAGTTGTTGATCCTTACCAGCAAATTGCACTTTTTTAAACTCCATGCCCTTGGCGTCCAGGGTCAGGGTTGAGGTAGGATTGAAGAAGGGTTTGAGGCGCAAGGTTACCTTTCCGTATACTTCTTCTTTGGCCCAATCAAAACGCACATCTATTTTGGTGTGCAGCAGGTCATTCACCCGCTTGGCCGTAGGGCTATAGGGGGATAAAGTAGTTTCTACTTCATAGTCTTCTTCTTCTCCTTCTCCTTCATCTGCCATGGATTCAATGTCCAGGGTATCCAGGTCCACTTCGGCAATCAATTCCTGGGCAGGTTCGGTTTTAGTCGTGACAGGTTTTTGGGTTGAGCACGCGCCTACAATCAAGGTGATGCACAACAACCACAAGATTTTTTTCATGCTATTGTCAATTTTTTCCGCGAAAAATAAGAATGATAGTTTGTATCAAAATCACCCGCTGTGGGGGATAAAAGAGTTGAGGAGTTTAAAAGTTGAGGAGTTTAGAACGTAGCGTCTAAGTCGCTGCGGTAGCCTAAACTTCTCAACTCCTCAACTCCTCAACTTTTCTCTATTTGCTTGCCGGCACCAATCCGGACACCTCCTGGAGGAAAGCGGAAAGATGAAGGTTGAATTCTTCTTTTTTCTCCATCATGGGTGCGTGACCACAAAATTCGATCAGGTGCAGCCGTGAATGGGGAATCATTTCGTGAAACTTTTCACCTACAAAGGCTGGAGTGACCTGATCCTGGCGGCCCCAGATGAGTAGAGTCGGTACTTTGATGTTGTGTAGCTTATCACCGAGATTGTGTCGCACTGCCGATTTGGAGGTGGCAATCACACGAATGGCCCGGTTGCGGTCGTTGACGATGCTGTATACTTCGTTGATCAATTCCTCTGAAGCGATGGAGGGATCGTAAAAGGTATCCTGGGTTTTTTTCTTGATGTATTCGTAGTCACCACGTTTGGGGAAGCTGTTGCCCATAGCGCTTTCAAACAAACCCGAACTACCCGTCAAAATCAAGGAAGCAATTTTTTCCTGATGCCCCAGGGTGTACAACAGCGCAATGTGCCCACCCAAAGAGTTGCCCAACAGATGTACTTTGTGGTAACCTTTGTCTTTGATAAAATCGGAAAGGTGATCTACCAACCCCATCACGGATACTTCCCGGATGGGTAATTCAAACATTGGCAGAATGGGGATCACCACATTGTAAGACTGGCCGAAAGCGGCAATGATCCCTTCAAAATTGCTCAAAGCGCCAAATAGGCCATGCAGCAGAATGAGGGTCTCTTCTCCGCCTTGGGTTTCAATATATGTGTATTTACCGTCCTTAATGGTAGGGTATTCCATTTATACTTATGCGCTAGGTGACAAAATAAAATTTCTGCAAACCATCAATTCCAGGGGTTTAAACTAAGCTTTTTTTGCTTAAACGCAAAAATAGGCTTTTAAATTTGTTTGGCAAAACGATGGAGCGCGCTTGCCTCAAGATTTGAATGGTTTGTTCAAAATAGATTCCAAATTTTAATCTTCAATGACCGCAGAAAGCCCTCGGTCAATCAAAGCGTCTTTTTTGGGCTTCAATTCTTTTTTTGGCGCAGTTTTGACGGTTGCTTTTCCTTTAAAATGGATGATTAAGGCCAATTGCTCGGCCTGATCCTGGGCATGTTCCAATACTTCTACAAAACACTGGATGACCCATTCAAAAGTGTTGTGGTCATCGTTGTACACAATCAGGCGGGAATGATGGCCCAAGAGCTCATCAATCTCATCTTCTACCAATACTTCTTCTAATTCTTCTACCTCAGGATTGTACGCGGTGATCATTGTTTTTTGAATGAATACTAGTTTAATGTGTGCTGTTTTGACCAGTTTTTGAGCTGGTCAAAACAGTCAGTTGTCACTAGTAATTATTGAAGTGCAGGCAGGGCTGCTTTTACATTGGCAAAATTCGGCATTTCTCCCGCATTTTCCAACACTTCGGCGTATTGGATTGTTCCATTACCGTCGATTACGAAGGCCGCACGTTTGGAAACCCCTTTCATGCCAAAAACGAAATCCTGATACAACGCGCCATATGCAGTTGAAACCCCCTTGTTGAAATCAGACAACAAAGGAAAATTCAGGTTTTGGTCCTCTTTAAATTTAGCTAAAGTGAAGGGGGAATCCACAGATACTCCTAAAATCTGAGCATTCAAACCCTGATAAAAGGCAATGTCATCGCGCATGTTGCACAATTCGGCAGTACATACACTGGTGAATGCCATTGGAAAGAACAACAAAACAACGTTTTGTCCTTGAAAGTCTTCCAACTTCACTTCTTTTTTGTCGCTGGAAAACAGCGTAAAGGCTGGAGCCTGATCACCAACTTGTAGCATGATTATCTGAATTAATGGTAAAAATGATTTTATCTTGCCTACCTAAATGCACCAAGTAAGGGAATAGTTCAATGACAACAGCACAAAAAGCGTACCTCCAACTGCATTTGGCAGTTTTGCTATTTGGTCTTACCGCCATTTTGGGAAAAATGATTCAATTGAGTGCCCTGGTGCTGGTGTGGTGGCGGGTGTTGATTACATCCCTGAGTTTGATGTTATTGATCAATGTATTCAAACTGTTGAAGACATTGCCTCGCCGGCAATTGCTGGTTTTGGTGGGCATCGGGACTATTGTGGGTTTGCACTGGTTGGCTTTTTATGGTGCAATCAAATTGTCCAATTCCTCGGTTGGGGTATTGGCCATGGGGTCCACTTCCCTCTTTTCAGCCATTCTGGAGCCCTTGATTTTGAAGAAAAAGTTCAATCCGCTTGAATTAGGCCTGGGTTTATTGATCATTCCCGGGATGGCTCTGGTGGTCAATGGTATCGATTTTTCGATGGTAGATGGCCTCGTGGTGGGCGTCATCGCGGCATTGTTGGCGGCGCTATTTGCCATTTTGAACAAGCCCCAGGTGGCCAACCTCGATGCCATGAGCATCACTTTTGTGGAATTGAGCAGTGCCTGTTTGTTTTTGGGATTGGTGATTGTGGGTTCGGGTTTGAGTAGCACGGGATTTCCGGTCATGGTGCCTCCGCACTGGAGTGATTGGGTTTATTTGTTGGTATTGGCCTTGTTGTGTACTACTTTTGCTTACGTTCTGTCTTTGAACGCATTGAAACACCTCTCCGCTTTCACCGCCAACTTAACCATGAACCTGGAACCGGTTTACGCCATCGTGCTCGCCTGGCTTTTGCTGAATGAAGACAAAGAAGTCAGCACTACTTTTTATTGGGGTGCGGCAGTGATTATGGCGGTGGTTTTCTCCTATCCGTTTTTAAACAAACTGGAAAGAAGAAGCACTACCACTTGATTTTTTTGCCTGAAGCTTTTCGTTAAATATTGTTTATCAAAATTTTACCTGCTTTCCAATTGGGTTTCCCCGCAATTCTGCGTTGGAACTTGCAGCCTCTTTCTGGTACTGTCTACTACTCCGGGTCCCGCTACCTTTGACCCATGATTTTTAATAAAAGAGGATCATTGTTAACAAAGGGTGATTAGCAAGACCGGGGGAGGGCAATCAAACCCTCTCCCCTGCTTTAGCCAAGGATCATTGTTTATTGAAAATCCAGCTACCAGGAAAGGTTGTGTAAATTATAGTTTCTATGTAAGGCAAGTTTAGGCTCATCCTTGAAGCTGTTTGAGTTTATATCGCGAGCTCCAAACAGCTTCTTTGATGGGCTCTTTTTTTGCCACCTCTTGTTTTTTTCAAAAAAGGGCAGCATATTTGAACCAAGTATTTATCCATTGCTTGCCTTTATTACCATTTCCAACCGCAACCTTTTAAACAATTTCCATTTGCACTCAACCTGTTTGCAAACAGGCATTTTTTCGTTCGTTCAACACTGAGGGTATTATGGAAGTTATCCAGGATTTGGTTGATCTGGTCAGCCGCAACAAACTCAAATCCATTGAATTACTTGGGCAAGCCGAGCAGGGCAGGATTTCAATGGTCAATAGCCTTTATGTAAAAATTGCTTCGCGGGAGTTTTGCACAGATGAAGAGGCTGCCCAATATTACTTTAGTGCTGCTCCTACCGATCACGCCTACCGCAAGCTCAAAAACCAGCTCAAGAATCGCCTGGTTAATGCGCTGTTTTTCATTGATGTCAAACAAGCTGGTTACTCTGATTGGGACCGTGCTTACATCAGCTGTTGCAAAGAATGGGCAGCAGTAAAAATTCTACTCAATCGGGGTGCCAGCAAAATAGCGGTGGACCTGGCACTCAAAATATTTAAAAGAGCGGAGTACTACCAGTTTTCGGAATTGCTGGTAAACATCAGCAAAATCCTACGCCTCTATTATTCCACTCGCCAGCCGGATGCCCGCAAACTCAAGTATTACGATGAACTGCATACCCAATACGTCCAACTTTGGCAAAGTGAAAATCTGGCCGAAGACTTGTACATCCGCTTGGTGTACAGTCATTTGTTCGATCAAAATGCTTCGACTGAACCCTCCCCTGCCAGAGCTTACTACGAGCAATTGGCTCCACTACAGGAACAACACCGCTCTTATCATTTTTTGCGCCATGTGTATTTGCTCAAAGTAGCTGCCTTGATGGCTGAAGTCAATTACACCGAAGCAGTTCTGGCTTGTGATGAAGCATTAGCTGAATTGAGTAGTATTGAATTTGTTCCCAAAGTGGCGTTTTTGACTTTTTTGTACCAAAAGCTGGTTTGCCACATTCAGCTCAAAAATTACTCCGAAGGGCGAATGGTAGTGGAAAAAGCGCTGGAACTGGAAAAGGAAGGTTCCTTCAATTGGTTCAAAAATCGGGAATTGTGCCTGATCTTGGCTCTACACACCCACAACTACCCGGAAGCACATCAGGTTTGGCAAAGTGCAAGCAGTCACCCATCGTTCCATACCTTGGGCAAACGCGCCCTGGAAAAATGGAAAATTTATGAAGCCTGGCTGGAGTACTTGCTTTTTATTGGCAAACTCAAATCCAGCTCGGTGGAAGCAAGTGGCAAATTTCGCCTCAACAAGTTTCTCAACGAAGTTCCTATTTTTTCCAAAGACAAACGGGGCATGAACGTCCCCATTCTAGTCATCCAAATTTTGTTCCTCATTGCCCAAAAACGCCACGATGTGGTGCTCAGCCGCATCGAAGCAATCGAGCGGTATTGCAGTCGTTATTTGAAACAGGATGAAAATTATCGTTGCAATGTCTTCATTCGGTTGTTGTTGCAAATTCCGAAGGCGCATTTTCATCCTCAAACTGTACTATCACGGTCGGAGCGCTATTTGAAATTGTTGGAGCAATATCCCTTGCAGATGAGCCCGCAGGGATATGAGTTGGAAGTGATTCCGTTTGAAGAGTTGTGGGCGATGGTATGGGGAAGTTTGGGGAAGAGACGGGCTTAGTGGGGTGTGGCAGAAACTGGGGTGGCGGCTTCGAGAGCCCAATCATGGAGGGTGTCTGGACAAAAATCTAAGCCATTGGGCCAAACCAAGGTTTCTGCCTCGGGGTCAAGTTGAACCTGGGTGAAATAATCTTCCTGTAGCAACTGGCTAAAAGGACTATCGGGAGAAGTCGCCCAGGTTTGGAGACGCTCTTTAAAGGGAATGGCGAGGATTTCGCCCGTGTTGTAGCGGACGGTGATGGTGTAGGGTTCTACATGAAGGATTGATTTAATAAGGTGGATCATGTCAATCTAATGGGTTTATTTTGAAAAACTTGGGATTATCAGACTGTGCTGTTTCCCAATTTGCACTTAATTCTTCTTTGTGCAAAGATGCCCATTCTTTCACTAATTGTAAAGCCCTTTTTGGAAGATTTCCTTCTTGTAGCTCACAATTATTGATGTAAAAGGTAGCTGTATAGTCCCCATACTTTGCATGGAAATGCGGTGGGAAATGGTCTTTCGCATACATGTAGATGATAATTCCGTAGAATCGACTTAGTTCTGGCATTTTTTCTTTAAAAATACAACAATAATTGTTTTAATAAAATATTTTTCAAATCTTTTCCAAAAAACTCTTCCGCTTCTGCTGCGCCACCGGCACTTGTGCCCCATCCCGCATCAGGGCATAACCTCCGTCCTTGCGGACAAAGGATACCACAAAATCCAGGTTGACCAACCAGGACTGGTGGGTGCGAAAAAAGCCATGCGGACTGAGCAATTCTTCAAACTCCTTTAAGGTTTTGGCGACCAGGACAGGAGCCTGGTCACCAACCTTAACGTGGGTATAATTGCTGTCGCCCTGGCAATAGGCGATTTGGGCGATTTCTACAAAATCTATCCGTTCTGAAGAAGGAAGGGCAATCCGGGCCGCCCGGGGATTTTGCCCCAGATGGCTCATTAGCACATCTATTTGCTGCTGAAAACTGCGCGTTTGCAGTCGCTCCCGAGCTTTGTGTACTGCGGCTTGTAAATCGGCAATGTCCAAGGGCTTGAGCAGGTAGTCCAGCGCCGAGTATTTGATGGCCCGCAGGGAATAATGGTCGAAAGCAGTGACAAAAATGACTTCAAAATTGTAGCCCTTCAAAGCATCCAGCAATTCAAAGCCATTGCCGCCGGGCATTTCAATATCGAGGAAAATCAGCTCGGGTTGCTGCGCCCGAAAATGTTCCAGGGCATGGCTGTTGGTCGTTGCTGTTGCCAACACCTGTACTTCGGGGCAGTATTTGGCCAGCAGCAAGCGTAGATTTTCCAGGTTGTTGTGCTCATCATCGACTAGAATGGCTTTCATCGTATTGGGTTATTGGGGGATGTTGATGATAATGCGGGTGCCTGGCTGTTTTTCGTTTTGTCGGCGATTGACCACCTCCAGGGTGATTTTTTTGCGCAAGCGCAAATTCAACAAACGAATTCGTTCCGCACTCAGGCTCATGCCGTGCAATTTGGGTGCAAAATCGCTTGGACTTTTGTGCTCCTGACTTGCCTTGATGCCCTGGCCATTATCGGTGATTTCACAACGCAGGTTTTTGCCCTCTTGGTGAATCCAAACTTCCAGCTTTGGCTGCCCGGGATGCTCCCGCAAGCCGTGCAAAATAGCATTTTCCACGTAGGGTTGTAGCAGCATGCTCGGAACTTCAGTGTTGAATACATCCAGGTTTTCAGCCACTTTGATGGTGTATTCAAAAGGGCTGCGCAAGGCTTCCAATTCACAATATTGCCGCAGGTGCGCCAATTCCTCTTCCAAACTGATGTAATCCTGCTCCGAATGGTACAGGGTATGCCGCAAGAGTTTGGAAAACCCACTGAGGTAACGATTGGCCCCCTCCTGGTCGTTTCGATTGACCAGGGATTGGATGGAGGCCAAGGCGTTGAAAAGAAAATGAGGATTGAGTTGGGCCCGGATGCCGCGCAGGGCGAGTTGGGCTTGTTGGCGTTGGCGTCGGATGCGGCGGTTGCGGAGAAAGAGAAAAATAATCAACAGGGAAAGAGTAGCTCCAAAAGCGATGGCAAAATAAAAGATTTCTTCGGCGGTAAATGCACCTGATTTGGGCAGATAAAAATGCCAGGGGAATATTTGGATCGTACCATCGCTGCCTTGCATATGGATGCCGAATGCGTACAAAAAATAAACAGCTTTTTTTTGACTGAAAAGCAGGGCAAAAAAGTATTCTTTTTGGGTCTTCGGGTCTACTGCAAAAACATCGTAGTTAACTTTATTTGCTCCATTCAAAGCATAACGATTCTCATTCTTGTACACCTTGGCGATGTTTAAACGATGCCCACTATAAATCAACTGATCGCCTACGATCTGGACGTTTTCTGGGGGATCAATAGTTGAAAGCTCAGGAATAAAACCTTCTCTAAATTCGGAGTATTTCTTTTGTAGTGATGTAGGCAAGGTAGTTGATTCTAAGCGATTTTTTCGAATAAAAATCCTGGGGGCATTGCCAAAATCTCCCCCCCAACCGATGTTATGAACGGTAAGCGTATCGTTTTGATATTTCAGCCACATCTCTCCTACTGAATAAAAGTCTTCCATTCTTGTGCTCAGCGCATAAATGTTTTGGAACTGGTATATTCTGGAAAATTCCGAGTAGTGAATTGGATACATACTTTTTTCCGATTGGCTGGTCAAAATCCCGCGAGGGAAAAAAGCTACTATTCCCTTCTGCCCCCCTTTACCTTTTTTTATTTCTTGCCAATACCCCAACAGTGCTGCTGGGATTGCCTCCAACTGCTCTGCATTTTTGACCCAGTCTTCGGAAAGTATTCGTTTTGGAATGTTGATGTTTTCATGATGCCCCAAAGGAGGCCGCGAGCTGGTAGTGCGACTATAATTGATCGCCCTTTCTCTAAACTCCCGAGGAGTCATTGGCCCTGGATTTAATCTTTTTAGGGTAATGAATTCTTTTTCTAACACTCCTGGTGGTAGAAAATAAAAACCCGTCTGGCAGCGGATTTTGAGAAAATCATACCCTTGGGGAATTAATTCAAGCGAACAAAGCACTCCTCTAAAATTAATGGAAATTAGAATGGTATCTCCTCTTCTGGTAGTACCCTCAATGTAGGGCCACATTTGATTATCCCGCAACAAACAGTGCCGATAGAAGCGTAAGCTATAAGAAGTCCCTTCATAATCCCAGCCCCCTTCGATTTCCGTAGCAATATTTACAGTAGGCCAAAAGGGGTTCTCTTCCCTTAACTGAGCAAGCAGAAAAAATGGGCAGACTAAGAAGATGAACAATAAACTGATCCGATTCCTTTTCATAATTTTTATTTTCTACAAATATCATCTGCCTGCTCAAAGGCATTTTAGCATTTGATACCTTCCCCTCATCCACTGAGTATTCCACCCATTTCACTGAGCCCCTAAAATACAAAAGACATCCCCAAGGTGGAGATGCCAGAAAAATGAGAGTCGTGTGTTCTTACCTTTTTCATTTCAAACCCGCCAGCACCTCCCCTTTTTGCCGCAAAGATACTGGCACCTCCGTACCATCAGTCAGCAACAGCACATCTCCATCGCGTTTGAGCAGTGAGCGGATGTACTTGCGGTTGACCAGATGCGACTGATGGGTGCGCAGAAAGCCGTATTCTGTCAGCAGGGTGGTAAACTCGCGCAGGGTTTTGGAGATCAACAACTTGCTGCCATCTTCCAAAAACACGTGGGTATAGGTGTTGTCGGACTGACACCGAATGATTTGGTCGGGCTCCACAAAGTCGACCCGATCAATGGATGGCAGGGCGATTTTGGGCTGTTGTTGGGGGTTGCGGAGGTTGTCGAGCAGGGCTTGCAGTTGTTGGTTGCCCCAGCGTGCCTGGATTTTTTGTTGGGCGCGTTCTACTGCTACTTTTAACTCCGTAGGGTTGACGGGTTTGAGTAGGTAATCCAGCGCAGCAAACTTGATGGCCTGGATGGCGTATTTGTCGTAAGCGGTGACAAAAATGACCTCGGCGCGCACGGGTTGGATGGATTCGAGGAATTGGAAGCCGTTGCCGCCGGGCATTTCGATGTCGAGGAATAGGAGGTCTGGGGTGTGGGTTTGGTACAGGGTTTTGGCCTCGGTGGCGCTGTAGGCCTGGCCGAGGATGTGGACTTGAGGGCAGGTTTCAGCGAGGACTCGGGAGAGTTCGCGGTGGTTGTGGGCTTCGTCGTCGATGAGGAGGGTTCGGATCATAGGCTTTGCTTGTCCCACGACTAAAGTCATGGGTTGGGTTTTATGGTTGCCTCCCACGGATAAATCCGTGGGTTGGCGTAAGTTTCAGGATGGTGGAAGACCACACACTCACACTTTCACACTATCACACTCACACCCATTCTTGGTTGCCTCCCACGGATAAATCCGTGGGTTGGCTAGGTTCTTGAACGGTGGAAGGCAATCACATACTCACACTCATTCTTATCTATATGGGGATTGACAGTTGTACCAGGGTTCCGGTTTGATTGGGTTTCAAGTGGCTGCGGTCGGTAATTTCGAGAACAATTTTCTGTTTTTTACCGATGTTAAGTAATTCGATGCGTTTTTGGGTGGTGCTGATGCCTTGGTGGCTGCGTTTGTAGCTGGCGGGCTGGCGGTCCCTACTCTCTTCAATTCCAATGCCGTTGTCAACAATAGAAATTCCAATGCGATCCTCTCCTTCCGGCCACATGTTGATGCAGAGTTCTTTGGGGAAGGAACTGGGACGCAAGCCATGTAATATGGCATTTTCTACAAAGGGTTGCAAGAGCATGGTGGGGATTTCGATGTTTTGCAGGTCAAGTTCGGGGCGAATGTCAAAGCGGTAGTCGAAGGGTGTGCGCAAGGCTTCCAGGGAACAGTATTTTTCGAGTGCAGCTACTTCGGAGGCTACATTGGTCGTTTCCTCCACCGAGCTATCCACCACATAACGCAGGAGTTGAGCCATTTCGTTGAAGTAGCGATTGGCGGCAACTTTGTTGTCCTGATTCATCAGGTCCTGAATGGAGGTCAGGGTATTGAACAAAAAATGAGGATTAAGTTGAGCGCGCAGGCCAGCTAGGCTCAATTGGGTCTGTTGCTGTTGGCGGCGC
This sequence comes from Haliscomenobacter sp., assembly GCF_033763495.1. Lineage (GTDB taxonomy): Bacteria > Bacteroidota > Bacteroidia > Chitinophagales > Saprospiraceae > Haliscomenobacter. The sequence goes on from NZ_JANRKL010000177.1 coordinate 72,682, forward strand.
TTTTTTCTATTAGTGAATAAAAAATAGATGATAAGCGCAACTGTCAACAGAATAAAAAAGAACCCTAGTTTCAACATCCTGATAAATTGTCGAAAGTGTTGCATCGGGTCTTTTAATTCCTTTTCGCCCAATTCAAAATAGTCTTGCCAAGCAGCATTTGGGGAGCTTTCAATGGTTAAACTCAAACTCCATTTTCTACCACCAGGCCCTTTTTCCCGCAACACGAAATAACCGGGCCTTTGGGTGTTTATGTCAGTAGCAAAAATGCGGTATCCTCTTCTACGTTTGACATCAATTTCGCTTTTGTATTGAATTTTCCACCATCGATTCGCTGCATGGACCATACTGTCATTGATCGTCGCCATCAATTTTTCTTTACGGCTGGACGATAAAGAGTGTGTGTAATATTTTCCTTGCAAATATTTGGGAAGCTCTTGTTCTTCTGTTCCCGAACGTTCGTACATATTTTCTACCTGTGGCTCAAAATGGTATTGTTTTACCAAAGGATAAACATTCAACATATCATCTCCTGTTCCTGGCCCAAATTCCCTTTTATTCAAGACAATCACTGTCGTATCAAAATTCACCATCCCCCAAATAATACCAATTGAATCTTTTGACATAAATCCAAAGATGTGGCAAATTCTCATTTTGTGGAAGAAGTAATAGGGCAGGATATCATAAGTTGGCTCGGTACCGAAGGCACTCCAATATTGAATCCACTCTTTGGGTACCTTCTTGTCACAGTTGGCTGACTGCATCCAATTTTCATCAATTTGTGTAAGCGGAGCAAGCGATAAATTGCGAAAAGACCGAGCAGTATCGACTCTCACCAAATCCTTCACCCAACTAACCCCATTCAGGTATGGTTTTACCTGTTGAATAAAGTGGTGTTTAAAGGTATCTCTTTCAATGTTTGGATTCTTTTGGCCGAATAACGCGCTTGATGATAGAATCAATAAATGAATACAAACCAGGAATTCAATTTTCAGTATTTTTTTACCGTTTTTCATGCCAGTATTTTTGAGTACCCTACAAAAGTACACTGGCACTAAAATTAAACTATTCCTGATTAGAATTCGCAGGGGATGAAACAGAATTCGTCGGTAAATCCTATTTTAGGTACCATGTAGAACTTTAGTCAACTCTTTCACCACCCCCTTTTTTGCCGGGTCATACACCCAATTGGTATCAAAATAACTCAACAGCTCCGTGTTAGGATCATTAGACAAGGTAAGGCTGTGAAATTGGGTGGCGTTGTTTTGCTGAAAATAACGCACCTCTTCCAGCACTTTTTGATCCACCCGGTACATGATAAAATCGGAGATGACCAGCACATCGGCATCGCGGTAGTTCTCGGTTTTGAGTTGGCGGATGGCCTCGTAAAGGGGCAGTGAAATGTCGGTACCCCCGTGGAAAGACATGCGCAGGAACTTGGCCAGCGCGTCAATGGAATTGGCAATGTCGTACAAATCCAGGGTTTTGATGCCAATCGAAAAATTGATCAGGTAAGCCCGGCGGTTTTCCCGGGTGGCCATTTTCAGGATGCCCAGGCAAAGCACCTTGGCGATTTGTTCGGGGCGTCCCATCATCGACTCGCTGGTATCCACACACACGATGAAAGGGCCTTTTTCGCGTTGCTTGATGCGTTGATGGACTTCGGTATAGTTTTCGTTGCTGGGTTGCAGGCGGCGGTCTTCGAACTGGAGGGTAAGCAGGTTTTTGCCTAGCCATTTGTGCATAAAGAGGTCTTCAGTGCTGGCATCACCCAGCAATGCAGCTTCCGAACTCAACAGGTGATTCAAATCGCCACTTTCTTTGATGCCCGTTATCTCCGCTGGGGTCAGTTCGTCGGTGATCCATTCCTGGCGGATGATGGTTTTTTCAAACGTTTCTTCCTCCATTTCAATTTCGGCCTCTCGCAGGTTGCCCAACAAATCGGCCAATTCCTGGATGGATTTTTCATCTTCCAGCAATTCCTGGTATTGTTGGATGACGTCGAAAGAGCTGTCTTCCCAGAGTGAGCGCGACATGTCCCAGCCCAGGTAATCGGAGAAAGGGCTGATCAATTGCAGGAGTTTTTGGTATTCCTGCACCTTGGCATCGAGCAGGTTGAGGTAATTGTCCAGTTCTTCGCCCAGTTTGGAGATTTGGTATTCGAGGATCCGGGCTTGCACCAAAGCGTCCCATTGCGCGAGCAGGTCGGTCAGCAGCATTTCCACCCGTTGGCGTTCATCGGCGGGAATGTCCTCCAGGGCTTTTTCCCCAATGAGGGTTTGAAAGCGTTGTTTGTAAAACAGGGCATCCAAATCCTCACGGCGGTAGTGGTTTTCCAGGTAGGTAATCAGTATGGGCCAACGTTTGACGAAGAGGTGCAGGGGAGTAATTGCCCAATTGTCGATGCGGTTGAGGTCTTCCTGGTAAGGGTTTTTGTGCCGCATTTTATCATAGCTCTTGCGCAGCCAATACAGGGTATCCAGTACCACCTGCTGGGAAATGCGCTGATTGCGCTGGCAAATGGGCAGGAGGTCGCGCAAGGCAAACAGTTGATCGAGCGCAGACTGGAAGTAGCGAAAATACTCGTCCTTCAGTTCGGGGATGTTGTAGGAGCCTGGACTGAGTTTGTTTTGCAGGTACTGCACAAGGTAGCGCCGCATCTTGCGGTCGAGGATGCTGCCAAATTCGATAAACCGTTCGTATTCTTGCTCCAGTTGGGTCTGATTCATATTTGCATAAACGAATATCGGTAAAAAGTGTTGAGCCCAGGATAAATTGATTTCGATCAAGAAAATCAAACAAAAAATACAAGCAATTGATTCTTTCTGATATTTTTTGTTTATTTGAGGAAAAATTAAACAAACCGCATGATCGAGTTGCTAAAAAATGTCGACCTGGCTGGTATTCAATCTGCCCTGACCCAAAATCCGGCACTGGCCAATACCGAAATCTCCATTGAGCACATAGGAGGCTCACCGGCGCACCCTCTACACCGAATTTGTGATGGCGTTTTTCACAAGGTGTATTCCGATGCTCAAGGGCGGCAAATGGCAGAGCTCTTTTTGGCACATGGGGCCAAAGTCGATGGCAATGATCCTCAATTGTTGAAGGATACGCCCCTGGTGGCAGCAGCCAGCTTACACGCGGATCAAGTTGCCTTGTTGTACATCGAAGCGGGGGCCAATATTGGGCATAAGGGCTGTCATGGTGGCACGGCTTTGCATTGGGCGGCCTGGTGCGGGCGGCCTGAACTGGTCAAAAAATTGATTGAAGCGGGTGCTGAAATCAATTTACTTTGCCATCAGTTTAAATCGACGCCCTTGTTTTGGGCGGTACACGGTTTGCGCAGTGCCGAAGGCAAAAACCTGGAGCAATACAAGGCCATTGTCAAAATGCTGCTGGAGGCTGGAGCGGATCAATCGGTACCGAATTTTGAGGGGTATTTGCCGAAGCAGGTGTGGGATGGGGATGAGGAGTTGAAGGGGTGGTTGGAAGTTTAACCCTACCCCCCATAACTAAACTGCACCTTCTCCAACTGCAAGCCCACCTTCTGCAGTGCCTCCTGCACTTCCCGCAAATTGCTCTTCACCACTTCAGCGTACCGAGCCTCCACGAATAAATTTTGCTCCAGGAATTCCAGCTCCGCAGGCAGGTTGTTGCGCAGGTTTTCCTCCTGTTTACGCAAGTAGCTGCGGATTTGTTCGAAGCGCTCTTCCCAGTATTTTTGCACAATGGGGTGCGGTTTTTTGAAAATGACTTCCTGGCGTTCGCCTTTTTTGGTACGCAGGGCGTAGGTATAGGTCCGGTCGTTGTGGATCACTTCAATGGTAAATTCGCCGAGGCCTTGTTTGGCGCGCAGCCGATTTACGAGGTTGCGGTTGCCATCGTAGAGGTTGATCACTTGAGAATCTTCGAGGTTGAGTTGGCGGAACTGCTTGACTTGCACCAGAAAACCTTCAAACTGCTGGTCTTCCTTGATCAATTCGTAAAAATCCTCCTGCACCACCAGCAATTGCTCTTCCGCTACCGTGTGTTTGACGCGGATTTCTTCGTTCACGTCTTTTTCAAAGTCCTCCACTTCCCGTTTGAGCAGGTTCAGGTTGACGGCCATGCTGTAGCCGTGGCGGCGAATGGCGTCGGTGACCATTTCCTCGATCAGCTCTTTTTGATCGGGCCGACTCCACAGGCAGTGGATCATCAGGAAACAATCCATCAAATCAACGCGGTTGCGGCCATTCAAAAAAGCGGAAGTGCGCAGCAGGCGTACGATTTTTTTCCAGCGCCGATCGTGGATCGGGATAGGGTTGTCCAGGTTGTTGGTACGGGTATTGTGTTCGTCGATGCGCAGTTTGAGTACCTGGATGCTGTTGAGGACTTCGGCGGGCACTTCGATGGCGTTGATGGCTGTGTCGAATTGTTGGAGTTCCTCTTCGCTGAATTGCAGCTCGGCGGGCAAATCCACCTGATACACATCCTCGGTATCCACAATCATGTTCACGAAGTTCTGAAACTTGCGGATGTTGTCCAGTTCCAGGCGCAACAAAAAGCGGTCCCAGATGGGGTCCAAACTGGCGTTGCGCGGAGGCAACTCATTCGAAGCGGTGATGATACCCCGGATGTTCACCCGCAGATCCTGGTCGCCATTGCGGTAAATTTTTTCGTTGAGGATGGTGAGTAGGGCATTTTGAATGGCCGGGCCAGCTTTCCAGATTTCGTCCAAAAAAACCACATTGGCCCCGGGCAGGTAGCGTTCGGTAATGCGTTCGTAGCGGTCTTCTTCCTTGAGTTTTTTGATGGAAACCGGGCCAAACACTTCGTCGGGGGTGCTGAATTTGCTCATCAGGTATTCAAAGGAAACGCCGTCCCGAAAGGCGTGTTTGAGCCGTCGGGCAATCAAACTTTTGCCCACGCCCGGAGGGCCCAGCAAAAAGATACTTTCACCCGCCAAAGCGCTGAGCAAGGCCAGTTTCATGGCTTCTTCCCGCTCGTACAAACCCTGGCAAAGGCCAGCCAAAAGTTGCTGAACCCGTTGCCGCAATTGTGTATCAATACTTAATGCCTGTTCCATGCCAAAATTTAGTTTACCCCCCAATCCCAACCACGCACACCATCCTCTTCCAGCACCTGTTTGCGGATCAGTTCATCCACGTTGGCTTTGCGGATATTGAGCACTACTCCTTTGAAGTGTAAGGTTTTGCCTGCCATAGCGTGGTTAAAATCCACCTTGACCAGCTCCTCATCCCAGGACAAAATTCTGCCATTGAACTGTTCCCCTTCTTCGTCGGTCAACTGGATAAAATTGCCCTCAATCAGGAGGTTTTCCAGGCCACCTTTGTCTTCTTCTTCAAAAACCCCGCGGGGGATGTCCAATACCTGCTCCAGGTCAAGCTCGCCATAAGCGAGATCTGGTGGGAGGATGAATTCAAAGGCATCCCCTTCTCTCAATCCCCGCAATTGTTCTTCAAATGCGGGCAACAATTGATCGCCACCGCAAAAAAACTTGAAAGGATAATGGACGTTCATCACCTCCAAAATCTCTCCTTCGGGCCCGCCTTCCCGCAATTCATAACTAAGGGTAACAACGTTGTGGTCTTCCACGATCATGGGTAATCAAGTTTGTAATTCAAGGGGCGCCAAGTTCGGCCCCCAGCGTTTGAAGAAAAGATTGTACTTTTATTCAAGTTCCAGAATAAACTTAAATATACAGGAAAAGTTGAATCAGCGCTTACTTTTGTCAGGCGACCTACACTTGAAGCTTATCTGGCAACCATTGGCGCACAATAAGTATTATTTTTAGGTTAAAGCCTTTGCATTAATCCAGGCATCATGAAGCATACTTTACTCCTCTCTTTTTTACTGTTTTGCAGCACTTTGCTCTGCGCACAACAATTCCCTACCAAAGACCAATGGGAACACCCATTGTTTGGGCGCGTTCCCCGAGTGAACATGCCGGTTCAGAACAACGCTGCTTTGCAGAAGGAGGAGTTGAATTTGCGCCAAATGGGAAGAGCCCCTCAATTTGCCAAAGCGATTGAGGTGGATTACAATCCGAAAAACAGTGGTGCCTGGGTAGAAACCAGCCCCGGCACCAGTCGCTGGCGCTTGAGTATACGTTCCTCAAGTGCCTATTCGCTCAATTTGGGCTTCACCAATTTTTACCTTCCCGGCGGAGCGGAATTCTTTTTGATAAATGGCAAAACCGCAGAAAAAACCGGCCCTTTCCGCAGTGCAGACAATGAAGACCATGCTGAATTTTGGAGCCCCATCATCGAAAGTGAGGAGATTGTTTTAGAAGTCATTTTACCTACCCGTCAAAAATCGGATCTTGAATTGCAGTTGAGTTACGTGAACCATGATTTTATGAACCTCAGAGGGCTGCGCGCTTCCGAATGCCATATCGACATCCTGTGCGGGCAAAACAATGGTTATCCTCAAATCGAAAACTTTCGGAATGTAGCCCAGGCTGTGGGTTTAATGAGCATCAGAGGCACTTCAATTTGTACTGGATATCTGGTCAACAACGGCAAGGAGGACTGCAAACCTTATTTTGTAACCGCCCGCCACTGTCAAAGCCGCACCTCCGATGCACCCTCTTTGGTGGTGTACTGGAATTTTCAGAATAGTTTTTGCCGTCAACCCGGCAGCGTTGTCAATGGCTCCACTGGTGATGGAGCATTTACCATTTTTAATTCAGGAATGGTTCAACGGGCTACCAACGCCAACTCCGATTTTACCCTTTTGGAACTCGACGATCCAGTCGTACCCGATGCCAATGCTTATTTCGCCGGGTGGAATGCAACCATGCAAACACCAAACGATGGGGTGGTCATCATCCATCAGGCGGGTAGCCAGGAAAAACGATTCAGTTACTCTGGCCGTAGCACCTATCTGGGCAACTGGGGGGCTTCTACCCAGGTAGCCAATGGTTCCCATTTGATCGTTCCTCGGTGGGACATCGGCAGCACTGAAGATGGTTCCTCAGGGGCGCCTTTGTTCAACTTGAAAGGCCAGGTATTGGGTCAACTACACGGTGGAACCGCCCTTTGTGGCAATACAGGGTACGATTCCTTTGGCAGTTTTGATGCTTCCTGGGATGCGGGCAACAGCCAGACCAACCGACTGAAAGAATGGCTTGACCCCAATCGTAGTGCACTTGAAGAAATGCCCGGCCGCTGGCAATACCAATGCGGCAACAACATCAACATTGACCAGGAAATCCGCCGGGTTTGTGGCATTGGCAAAGCGACCTGGAACCTCCAGGTGAACAACCCAAATACACTCTCCGTACGTTTTCGGGTAGTGGATTTGCCGGCAGGCCTGGTTGCCCGATTTGGCAGCAATCCAACTACGGGCACCAAAACCACCCTGGAAATCAGCAATGAATCCGTCACCCTTTCCGGCTTTCAAACCATCAAGGTACAGGCTATAATTGGTACAGATACCTTATCCCGCTTCATTTTGCTGGAAGTGGTGCAAACTCCCGGTCAGGTAAAAGCGCTGGAGCCCCAAAATGGCGACAATCTGGTGCCTTTGCCCATCCAATTGCGTTGGCACAAAGCAAATTTTGTACAACGGTATTCGGTGCTTTTGGCCACTGATGCTGGATTTAAAAACATCGTTGGGCGCTACAATACCTTTGATACCACTTATCAAATTGAAAGACTGGACTTAAAAGGGACTTTTTATTGGAAGGTTTGGGGCACCAATGTTTGTGACACCAGCCAGTTTGCCAATACCTATCAGGAATTTACCATCGCCCCCAGCATTCGGGCATCGGTTTTGCCCGACTTCCAGGCCAGATGCCAGGCGGACTCACTCGTTTTTTCCCTCAAAGCAGCAGATGGGTACCAGGGCCAGGCCGTTTTGAGCTACCGGCTCTCCCCTCGCCTGCCCTTGTCATTGAGCTTTAGCGAGGACCCGGCCAAAATCAATGCAGGCATTTTTTTCCAGGCCAAGGCAAAAAATTTGCGGCAACTTTTACCGGGCACTTATGAGCTCACTTTTTACACCAGCCAGAATAAACTTCGAGATAGTGTCAAGGTCAATTTTGAAATTTCCGCCGCTCCTTCCATTCCGGTTCTCAACACGCCTGCGGCTTCGGCAATCACCCTGGATCAGCGCCCACGTCTGTCCTGGAGCAGCACGGGGTCCAATTTGCGGTACGAGTTGGAGGTAGCTTCTGATTCTCTTTTCAAGTTCCCCATTTGGGTGGCGAATTTGGAAGTAACGGAATACCAACGGGCTCAGGATTTGGCACCTGGTCGTTATTTCTGGCGCGTGAAAGCGATCAATTTGTGTGCTACCCTTTTTTCTCCGGTGCGGGCATTCACCGTTTTTCAAAGCAATTTGCAAAAAATCAACGACCTGGATGTTGGACTGGAACCAGTACCCAGCACGGGCAAAGTCAACATCCATGTATCCACCCCTATCGATGGGGCCAGCATGGAGCTGTACAATATGAGTGGCCAGCTCCTGGAAACATTTGTTCCCGGGCAGGTATTCCAGGATTGGAGCCTGGATCTGGCGCGTTACCCCGCAGGAATGTACGTGATTCGACTCAAACATCGGCAATCATCGGTAGGCCTGCGGCTGATATTGCAGCGCTAAATTTGGAGTAAAATGATGGATTAAGATTAAGTTTTTGGCATTGCCTTTAAGTACAACTGTGCATAACGCGCAATGTACTTCCCAATTACATCAAATTCCAGATTCACCAAATCTCCTTCTTTGATCGACTGAAAGGTAGTATGCTCATAAGTATAAGGAATGATCGATACCGAAAATAGATCATCCACCGGGCTCACTACCGTCAAACTCACGCCGTTAATGCAGATTGACCCTTTGTCTACCAGCAAATGCTCTTCAGTGGGTGTATAGCGGAAATGAAAATTCCAACTCCCATCCCGGTCGTCCACTTTGGTACACATACCCGTGCCATCTACGTGGCCTTGCACAATGTGCCCATCCAGGCGACCATTGGACATCATTGCCCGTTCCAGATTGACCAGGCTGCCCACTTGCCATTGCCCCAGGTTGCTGCGTTTTAAGGTCTCTTCGATGGCCGTGACAGTGTGGATGTGGTCTTCGATGGCAACCACGGTGAGGCAGACCCCGTTGTGCGACACACTTTGATCAATTTTGAGCTCGGAAGAAATGCTGGAGGCAATGCTGAAATGTACATTGCTGCCTTCCTGACGGATTAGTTTGACTTCGCCCAATGATTCGATGATGCCTGTGAACATACGGATTGAATTTGTGTGCAAACATAAACAAGCTTGAGGGAGAAAAGATGCGGGGTGACAACAAAATTGGGGCAACGCAAAAAAGGTAGTTCGTTTGTGAGAAAAACCAAACAATATGATATTACTTTTGGTGTAATAAGAAATAAACCTTGGTTCGGTATAACAACTCGGCGTTTTATAAATACCCTACCTTGAACCTTAAATTGGTATCACTTATGAAGCCCTTTTTCAAGTACACTCTCCTCTTCACGCTGTTGCTTTGTACTTTCAACTCCAACGCCCAGAGCCCCGTTGATGCAGCATTGATAGACCAGGCCAGAATCATGAATTTTGTGGATTGGTACCGAAATGCCACCAATGGAACTTACGGGAGCAGCAACCCTGGGAAAATTGTTCCTGATGCCTTCTTTAACGACATTCCTTTTTATGCTGTCGATAATTACGCCTCTTTTCAGGGTACTTACCACGGTAAAACCTGGAACCGTACTTCCAATAAATTTGGAGATTCTTGGCTTACCCTTGGCAATATCGATTACAACAATGGCACCATTTGCCTAAAAGCCGGATGGTCAAACGGATTGGTTGGATCGGTACACCTCGAAGCTAATCTGAGTCAATCCAATATCTTTACAGGAGAAGGCCAATTGTACTTCAACAACCAGGCGATGTACGACATCCACTTGTTTGTTTTTATGCTCAACAATCGCAGCATGAAAGGGGTGTGTATCTTATTTCCACTGAATGATCAGGGTTATGGCCAGTGCTCTACGTTTGTGCTGGGAAAGTAGATTTCAAATTTGTTGTTAGGAAGACTTGTTGGAACGGGACTTTCAGCTATGCTTGAACAAACTTTTAGACGCTTGTGTAAACCTGGATTAAGATGAAAAAGATCCACTTCTATGTTTTGTGTGTACTTGCATCTATGCTCATCAACTGCAAAACAGGCAATAAAGCCACTCGCCTTTCTGCAAACGGCCTGGCAGCTATTGAAAAAAACCTGGATCACGCAGGCTTTATCCGCGATTTTGACAATAAAGCATTGGCTCGGGGCGAGAGAATTTACAATGCCAACTGCATCAACTGTCATGGAGACGAAGAAAACGAAGGCTCCATTCCGATGTCCTTAAAGTTTTGGTCCGAGCCATTCAAAGCAGGCAACGATGCCTATGCCATGTACAGAACCATCACGCAAGGCTATGGTGCCATGCCCCCACAAGTGACGCTCAGCCCCCAGGAAAAATATGACGTCATCCACTACATCCAAACCAAATTGGTAGCCAAAAACAAAACCTCACCTCTTACACCAGTAACCCCCGAATACCTTGCTGCGCTACCCAAAGGCAGTTCAAGAGGGCCAGCCCTTAAACCTTACCAGCCCTGGGCAGACATGGATTATGGGAACTTCCTGATCAATACTTACGAATTGGCCGACGAAAAAACAGGCATTCCCCGCTATCACTCTCCCGGGCCATCCCCTTTTAAAGACGAGGACTACTCGAAAAACAATTTTGCGTACAAAGGTATTGCCGTACGTTTGGACCAGGGAGCAGGCGGGGTTTCCAAAGGCAAAGCCTGGATGGTTTTTGACCACGACCTCATGCGAGTCGCGGGGGCATACACCGGTGAGGGTTTTATCGATTGGAACGCCATTTTGCTCAACGACAAGCACGAAACGTATCCTCGAACCATCGGCAAACTACACTTTGAAACGCCCGTAGCCCCAGGTTGGGCAAATCCAAGCACTGGGCAATTTGAGGACCCGCGCTTCGTGGCCCGTGATGGAAGAAAATTTGGGCCACTGCCTAAATCCTGGGCCAATTACAAAGGCCTTTATCATTTTGAAGACCAGATCATCCTTTCCTATACCGTTGGTGAATCGGCTATTTTGGAAAAATTCGGCTTTGTCACCCCGGCCATTTTTACCCGGACCCTGAATGTTTCCCCCTCCAATGCTATTTTAAAAATGCGGGTGGCCAATTTACCCGCCAAAGTAAGCGTGACGGGCAAAGGAGCTACCCTGGTGGAAGAAAACGGGCAGGTTTTCGTAAAAATCGATGCCAAAAGTTCAGTAAAAGTTTGTGTGATGATTGGCGATAAGGATACCGACTTTTCTAAACACAACCTGGCTGAGCCCGAGTCCTTAAGCAAATACACCACGGGAAAAGGCCGTGCTCATTATCCTGAAACCATTAAAACCTTTGCGACCAAGGGGAAAGAAGATGGCCCATTTGCCGTAGATCAATTGCCCCTGCCTTTCGACAATCCCTGGGCGTGTCGCATGAAATTGAGCGGGATTGATTTTTTCAAAGATGCCAATACCGCCGCTGCCTGCGCTACCGATGGCGACGTTTGGTTGATCAAGGGGCTGTTGGACCCCAAAGGAGTTTTGACCTGGCAACGCATAGGTTCGGGCTTGTTTCAACCTCTGGGCATTAAAATAGTGGCTGAAAAAATATACGTCACTTGCCGGGATCAACTGGTGCTGTTGCGGGATTTGAACGGCGACAGGGAAACCGACTTTTATGAAAGCTTCAACCACGATCACCAGGTTAGTGATCATTTTCATGAATTTGCGATGGGCCTGCAGACCGACCAGGAAGGCAATTTTTATTATGCCAAAAGTGGCCGACACGCCCGGGAGGCGCTCATCCCACAACATGGTACTTTGCTAAAAGTGAGTGCAGACGGCTCCAAAACAGACATCATCGCCACGGGTTTTAGAGCCGCCAATGGAGTTTGTATCAATCCCGATGGTAGCTTTATCGTAACCGACCAGCAGGGCTATTGGAACCCCATGAACCGCATCAACTGGGTCAAAGGGGTAGGGAAATTTTACGGCAATATGTGGGGCTACAACCCGCCCAAAGATTCGTCCAGGGCAGCCATGGAGCAGCCGTTGGTGTGGGTCGATATGAACTACGACCGCTCGCCCTCCGAAATGGTGTGGGTAGACAGCAAAAAGTGGGGTGCCTTGAATGGTGGCCTGCTGAGCCTTTCTTACGGCTATGGCAAAATTCAGTATGTATTAAAAGAAACGGTGAACGGCCAGGAACAAGGGGCCGTGATAGATTTGCCGGGGATTAAATTCCTCACGGGCGTCATGCGGGGCAGGTTTAATCCAGTTGATGGCCACCTGTACGCTTGTGGAATGTCGGCTTGGGGCACCAACCAAATGATGCGCGGCGGCGGTTTGTACCGGGTGCGCTATACGGGCAAAACCCTCCCGATTCCAGTTAAAATGCAGGTATTGGAAGGGAGTATAGTGCTGAACTTTGATACCCAATTGGACCCTGCTTCTACCGCTGATTTGACAAATTTCGAGGTCAAAACCTGGCAATTGTTGAGGAGTAAAAAATATGGCTCGGAACGATTGGACCAAAAAGTGCTGGAAGTAAGTAAAGCTCAAGTCGAGGGCAACACTTTGAAATTGAGCATTAAAAACCTGGAAAAAGTGGACGTAATCACCATCGGTTACAATATCAAAAACACCAAAGGAGAACCATTAAAAGGCTCGATACAAGGCACCATTCATCAACTTGGGAAATAGAATGGTACTAAAATAAAAGGAGAAAAAAACTCCCCTGCGGTGAAGAGGAATAGGGAGAAGCTACAGAAATGTTCTATTGTAGCACCGCAGGGGGAGGTGGGAAAGGTGTTTGGTTTTACAAACAGTCAAACGGTTAATGGGAATACATGTAGGGATCAGTGGTGTTTAATGTAAATAAGCTCGATTAACTGGTGATTTAGCGTTACCTGCACTGGAGCTCAGGTTTTACTGGGTTTGAGATTTAGGTGTTGTCAACTTTTTTGACTTTTCAAAATTACTCCATCCCAAAACAGGAAACCACAAAAAAAGACAACTGCAAGCGTTCAGGTAACAGATGAAGTGCTTTTAAAAACACAATGTATTTACGTAAAACTTTGTTAAGCGGTATAGGCATCCAGCCAAATCAAAAAATCGCGCAACCGCTGCTGTGCCACGGGCACTTTAGCTCCGGTACTCAACACGATACAGGACTCCCGATTGTCGTATTGACGGATGTATTTGTAATTGACCAGATAACCATTGTGGACCCGGAAAAAGCCTTTCCCGGCCAGAGAGCGTTCAAAAATACCCAGGTTTCTACCCGCACCCACGGGTTGATTGTCGGCCATGTAAAAACGGGTAATCGGGCCATCCGCCTTCAAATAGCAGATGTCGTCGATTTTTAACAGATCAAAACCCGACTGGCTGGATATGCGGATAAAAGTGGGCGCTTTTTTGTTCAATTCAGCAATCTGCCCTTCTAGGTTGTGGGTCATGTATTTCTCCACAGCCTGCCGCAAACGATCGGATTCCACCGGTTTGATCAAATAATCCACCGCATCCACCTCAAAAGCCTGGGCCCCAAACTGCGGATAGGCTGTGACAAAAATTATCGCGGGAGCAAAACCTTCTTCCTTGAGGCTTTTGGCCAAATCCACCCCTTTGATTTCCGGCATTTCAATGTCGAGAAAAACCAGATCGGGGCGCAGTTCCAAAATGCCCGCTTTGGCCTCTACTGCTGATTGGTATTGTTTGATGACTACCACATCCGGGCAGTAATTGCTCAGGTCGCGCTCCAAAACTTCCAGCGCATCTTTTTCGTCATCAACCAATATGGTTTTGATCATCATGGTATTCAGTTTTTGGGAATGGAAAATGGATTTCAACGCGGGTGCCAGTGTTCGTTCCACCCTTGGCCAGGTCAACTATGTTTATGCTTGCATCCTGATTAAAACGTTCATTGAACAATTTGAGGCGGTCGGCACACAAGCCCATGCCAACGCCTGAACTGGCCAGAGAAAGTTCTCTGCCGTTTTCAGCACTGGCCTCGCGCCCAATCCCATTGTCTTCGATGCTGAGTAAGACTGTAGATTCAGCATTCTTGGTCACTGCAATCACCAGGGCTTGATGCGGAGAATTGTCCTTAAACGCATGTTTGATGGCATTTTCGGCATAGGGTTGCAACAAAAGTGGGGGCAACTGGATGGCATCGAGGTCGATGTCGGGGTCCAATTCAAAAACGACCTTGAAGCGATCCCGAAAACGCAGTTGTTCCAGGTCGAGGTACAATTTGAGCAAATCCAGCTCTTCCCGCAGAGAAATGGTCGATTTTTCGGTCAATTCAAAAATCTGCCCCAATAATATGCCTAGTTTGGACAAGTACAAACTGGCGTCCCCAGCCTTGTCGCGGGCAATGAGATTGCGAATGGAATTGATACAATTGGCTACAAAATGGGGTTTGAGTTGTTCGCGTAGGGCCAGCAATTCCGTCTCGGCCAGAGCTTGCTGCCTTTGCGTATTGATGACCTTGAGCTGCTGTTGAATCAGGCCTTCACTTTGTTTCTGTAGCTCCAATTTTCTTTGATCCAGTTCCAGTTTTTTGGCTAGGCTGAGTGTCTTGGCGTGTTTGGCGTTTTCTTTGGCCGTTTTTAAGGCGAGGTTCTGTGCTTCGTTGCGGTCGCGCAAAATGCTATGGTGCCGAAAACTCAGCGCAACCGCCAGGCAAAGTACATCCACTACAATGGCCAGATGCAGCGGCATGTCTCCGATGTGCAAAAAAGTCAATGGGCTTTCTCCCCCCAGGCGGGTCCCAATGAAATTGCCCAGAATGGTACCCACTGCGGCCAAAAACGAACCAAACAAAACCCAGCCTACCATTACCCCCAATTTGCGTTGGTACAACTTGACAAAATTCCAGATCCAAAAGATGGCCAAAGGGGCCAAAACAGCCTGCATAAAATCCAGGCGCTCCCAATACACCTTGGTCAGGTAGTGCACCGGGATCAGGCAAACCAGGATCACATTGCTCCAAATGATGAATTTTTCCAACCATCTCAAGTGTACCCGGTCGCGCAGCAAGTAATAAATGAAAATTTGGTAAGCCACAAAAGAAAGCAAATAAGCCGGAGCACGCAGGTGTTCCCACCACCAGGAAGTGGCTGGGAAATACAAGCCCAGATCGAGAAAGGGGTTGATTTTTTCCAGTCGGCGAAAAATCAAAAACCACATCAAACTCAAATAAATCACGTAGTAAATGAAAGCCACATCGCGCTGTTGCAGGTATTGAATAATCCCCAACAACATCGAAAAACTTAAAAAACTCAACAGGGCTACATAAAACATCAGGTAGTGTAGTGCAGGTACGCTGGTAAGTTCCTGGTAACCTTGAGCACTGTACAATTGGAATTGGTGTTTTTTGGCCACCTTGCACACCACAAAAACGGTGTCATTTTGTAAAGGTGGCACCACCAACAGGACCTTGCCCTCCTCAGGGCGGTAGACCAGTCCCTGATAAGATTGCTGATTCCAACTGCTGATTTCATTGTAAAAATGGGTGGATCGGCCATTTTCGCGCCGAATCATTCCAAATTTCAACTTGGTCTTGAGGGTAGGAAGGGGAAAAATGAGCCGTGCCGTATCCTGCCCAGGATTGTGCAACACAAAAACGCTCAACACACTTTTGCCGTCGGCAGGGAATTGTTCGGTCTGCGCTTGAGGCAAATGGGCATTGGCCAGGTACCATTCCCGGATAGATGAGGCATTGGCTTTGAGATCAACAGGGTAATTGAGCACCAGAGGCTGGAAATGATAGCCCAGGGCCTCATTGGTCAAGGGCCGTTCCAAAACCGCCCGCACATTTACCTGCGGCTGGGCTGACAAGAACTGGGCCAACCCGCAAAGGCAAAAACAAAGCAGCCATGGACTAGGGCCTTTCATAGTGTATATTTTTAAGCTATGCTACGCATTTTGGAGCGTTCGTTTTTGGTTCTTTTAACAAACACATCCTTTTGTTGAATAAATCCCCACGATCATCTCACGGTTGTTTTTTGTGGATGGTCACCGTCCAGCCTCCACTGCTTTCCTGCAGTACTCCACTAAAATCCGTACCCAGGTTGTAGTTTTTTAATTGCTCCTGTGCATCCATCCAAATCTCAGGCTGGACTTTGGAGAGTTCAAAACCTGGGTTATTGCTTTCTAAACTGACTTTCACCCAATCATCTGCTTCCTCCTGCACCAAACGTGGCCAGGGCTTACCTACTGGCAAGGATTTGGCGCTGTGGTACAACAAAGATAAAAACAACAAAGAAGGGCAATGCCATTGGGGTTGCACCGCTGATTCGGGTAATTCGATGGCAAAATCATTGAGTTGCACCAGTCGTTTGCAAAGTTCTAACTCCCTTTGAATAGCCATTTTGGGTTCCGCCGCAAAAAACAATAAGTCACGCACGAAGCCACCAAAGCGGGTAAGCTGTTCGTCGGCAGCTTGTACCTGGTCGTTGGCCAGGTGTTGATTGAGTTGCAGCAGAATATCATCACTGGTTTTGGCCAAAAAACCATAGCGGAGCGTGCGCAATTGTAAGCGTTTATAGGCTAATTCGCGTTGGTTTTTGGAGTCCAGTTGCTGATTGTTGACAATTTTTTCTTCCTGAATGGCCAGTTGACGTTTCACCTTAGCTAGTTCCTGTTCCAACTCTACCTGCAAGCGGCGCTCGTGAATATGTCTTCGCTCCAGGGCCTTGGTTTCCCGCTCCCGGAAAGCCAGGTGTTCTTGCAACCAGTTTTTTTCCTGTTCACCCAAACTCAGCAAAAAGAATACACTTTCCAAAAGGCCACCTATTCCAATGGGCAAAAAGCCCAATTCCACACCTTGGACACTACTCAAGAGTTTTTCGAAAAAAGTAAAAGCCAGCAAGGAAAGAAAAAAACCTGCAATCAGGGCAAAAGCACTACGCAGAATAAATTGGGTTGGAGCATAATTGACCTTGCTCAAAAACCAGATGGCACGCATGCTGAACAACACCACAAACCAAAGAAACAGGTAAAATAAAACCCAGCTGAGGTAGAGCTGCTTGAACCAAAGCAGCAGCAGGTCAAGTAGAAAATAGCCCACTAAAAAAAGTTGGGCCCGTTCCTGGATGCTTTCAAACCACTCCGCACCAACCCGCTTTTTTACAAAAGAATAAATAAACTGCAGGTAGGTAAAAAAGATAGCCACTAGAAGCCCGGCTTTGGTATAATTCCAATCGACCCAGGGCGCCTGGGCGCTTTCCAGTGCATTGTGATCGATGATTTCCTGGAAGAAATAAAGCGCGAGGCTCCATTTAAAGGCCATGTACCATCCAAACAGTTCGCGTCGGCGAGAGAGGAAAAAAATGGAACTCACGATGGCCAGCGTAAAAAACAAACTGATGAACAGGGTTTGGCCAAAGGCCAGGTTTTTCAGTTTGGTAGCCTGAGCCACCTTGAAAACATCCAGATTCCAGAGGGTTGGTGCAAGGTCCAAACCCAGGCGATTGTCTTTGATTAAAAGGTAAAAAATAAGCGTTTTCCCTTTGGGCAAGGTGTAGCGGTACACTTGATTGGCCGCCAGGTTAAAGCCGATGTTTTGTTGTTTATGGGCCCGAGGTTTGGGCAGAAGATAAGTGCGCCGATCCACCTCAACCCAGGCATTTTTGATAAAAGCTTGTTCAATGCCCAGTGCAAAGTCGCGCCCACTGCGGTTTTCCACCCGAAAGGCTAGCCAATATTCATACAAACCTCGTTGAAATTTGCCCTGAGGCTCAAAATGACCAGGGCCCTCCAGGGCCAATCCCTGCCCTTCGCGGAGTCGGGTCTGTGCCAGCGGAAAGGGGATGGAGCTGGAGGAAGCCAATATGCGCAACTCCGGGCCCAGGCGGCAGGAATCAAAATCGGAACGAATGGCACAAGCTTCCAAATAGGCCGGGCCTTGTGCAGCAAGGGTAGCACAGCAAAAGCAATACAGCATCAGGGTGTTCAGGCGTTGTAGGTTTATTTTTGCTGCTTTCATCAGGTACTGTGGGTGAATATTACGGCAAAAGATACTGAAAATTGGGGATATTCCATTCAGGGCGATAAAATACTGGGATTTCTATCCTGAAAGCTGTATTTTTGGAAAATCTACATAAGTCCTTAAAATTGAGTAAAATTTAAGCAGAAAAAAGAGGTATTTTTCTTATCTTTGCCGCCTTTTCTGAATCCATTGTTATTATGAGCAGCAACATCGTCGCGATAGTAGGGCGTCCCAACGTCGGTAAATCTACTTTTTTTAACCGCTTGATTGGGGAACGCCAATCTATTGTGGATGACATTTCCGGCGTTACCCGGGATCGACAATATGGCAGTAGTTATTGGAACAATAAAAACTTTACCGTAGTAGATACGGGTGGTTTTGTCCAACACTCTGAGGATGTATTTGAGGCCGCCATCCGCGAACAGGTCAAAATTGCCATTGAAGAAGCCACGGTGATCATTTTTATGGTGGATGTTACCACCGGAATCACCGATCTGGACGACCAGGTAGCGGACCTCTTGCGCCGCAGCAAAAAGCCCGTTTTTTTGGTGGTCAACAAGGTGGACAACGGCCAACGTTTATTTGAAGCCAATGAATTTTGGAGCCTCGGTTTTGAAAATACCTTTTTCCTGAGTTCGCTCACGGGTAGTGGCAGCGGCGAAATTTTGGACGCCGTGGCCGAGCACCTGAGTGCGGACGAACTTCCCAACGAAAACAGCCTGCCTCGATTTGCCATTGTTGGACAACCCAACGTAGGTAAATCCTCACTGACCAATGCTCTCCTCGGGGTAGAACGCAACCTGGTCACCGATATAGCTGGCACCACACGTGATTCCATCAATGCCGTATATTCCAAATTTGACAAGGAATTTATTCTGGTAGATACGGCCGGGATTCGGAAAAAAGCCAAGGTGCACGAAAACCTGGAGTTTTACTCAGTAATGCGGGCCATCAAAGCCCTTGAAGAGTGTGACGTATGTATCCTGATGATCGATGCCCAAACCGGGTTGGAGGCTCAGGACCAGGCCATTTTCCGCCTGGCACAACGCCGCAACAAAGGGATTGTCATTTTGGTCAACAAATGGGACCTGGTTGAAAAAGAAACCAATACCGCCCGGGATTATGAAAAGGTGATCAAAGAACGGATTGCTCCATTTACCGATGTACCCGTTATTTTTATTTCTGTATTGGACAAAACCCGGATTTTTCGGGCGGTTGAAGCGGCGCTTGAAGTGTATGAAAACCGCAACCGCAAGGTAAAAACCTCAGAATTGAACGAACTGCTTCTGGATGTGATTGAAAAAACGCCTCCACCTGCACACCGCGGCAAGTTCATCAAAATCAAATACATCACCCAATTGCCACTGGCTTATCCCGCATTTATATTTTTCTGTAATTTCCCGACCCACG
The DNA here is from genome assembly GCF_033763495.1 of Haliscomenobacter sp. Taxonomy (GTDB): domain Bacteria; phylum Bacteroidota; class Bacteroidia; order Chitinophagales; family Saprospiraceae; genus Haliscomenobacter. The sequence goes on from NZ_JANRKL010000177.1 coordinate 92,168, forward strand.
TCAAAGAGAATTACAAGTTTTTTCTGGAAAATCAGTTGCGGAAAAACTATAATTTTGCGGGTGTACCCATTAGTATTTTCTTCCGCAAGAAATAATCGTTTATGCCGTTTATTCCTACACCGATACCTGATCTTTTGGTATTTGAACCCCAAATTTGGGCTGACGAACGTGGTTATTTTTTCGAAGCCTTCAATGCGCAAACCTTTAAAAATGCGGGCATTGAGTCCGATTTTGTACAGGACAATCAGGCGCGATCAAGCTTTGGTGTTCTCCGAGGTCTGCATTACCAGTTGGAACCCTTTGCCCAGGCCAAACTGGTCCGGGTGCTGGAAGGCGAGGTTCTGGATGTGGTGGTGGACATCCGCCCACAGTCTCCTGCTTTCGGCCAATCGTACAGCATCCGGCTCAGCGCCGAAAACAAAAAGCAATTGTTCATTCCACGTGGGTTTGCCCATGGCTACGTTGTGCTCAGTCCTACCGCCGAGTTTTTTTACAAGTGTGATAATTTTTACTCCAAAGCACATGAAGGAGGCATTCATTACAATGATCCTCAATTAAACATCGACTGGGAAATAGACCTGAGTGAAGCCATTCTATCCGAAAAGGATCAGGTCCTACCCTATTTTGGAGCGCATCGTTGAGCAAATTATTCAGAAATACTTACCATTTTCTTCACTTTTTAGGCAGCATTCCTTCCTTTCGATACGTTTCTCAATTGTCGATTTACCGACCAATTTGAGTAGGCTATTGGCAGTCTGAAATAATCTTTGTAGTTTGGATAAATTTTTGTGGTCTATGGAGATAGCATGGCCTGCCAACTATGGAGAAGACGATCTGATTCAAGCCTGTATCCGGCGAGAGCGTTGGGCACAACAAGCTTTGTATGAACAGTACTACGGTAAAATGATGGGCATTTGTTTGCGCTATGCAAATGGTGAAGAGGACGCCCTGGATATTTTGCACGAAGGCTTCATCAAGGTTTTTAAAAATGTGAACAAATTTCAGCCAGGTACTTCAATTACAGCCTGGATGCGGCGCATTATGGTCAACACCGCCATTGATTTTTACCGCAAAAGCATCCGCCGCCGTACTGAAGACATTGATCAGGCCGTCCAATTAAGTGTAGAAGACGCCGATGCCGTGAGCATGTGCAGCCAACAGGAAATCCTGGAAGCGATCCAACAACTCACTCCTGCATACCGAACCGTTTTCAACCTGTACATCCTGGAAGGTTATTCCCACAAGGAAATTGGTGACCTTCTGAACATTACCGAAAGCACCTCCCGGTCTAACCTGGTGAAGGCGCGCCTCAAACTGAAAGAGATATTGATGTCCCGCAACTACGATGAAAATGGAGCAGCCGCAATTTGACCGACTCATTCGTGAAAAACTGGAGAACCTGAATCCGGAGTTCCGTGCCGACCATTGGCAACGGATGCAAGCCGCAATGGACTCTGATGAAGAACTGGAGCCCCTCAATGCCGCCGAATCGGCATTCGACCGGGAGGTGCTTCAACAGATGCGCCATTTCAATGTAGGTGCTACCCCCAAACATTGGGCCATCTTGCGGCGCAGGATGGAAGAAGCATTGTACATGCGCAAGCTCATCCTCGGTTCCAAGTTTGGCGAAGTTTTAGTCTTTACCCTGGCGCTTTTGCTGTTCATCCAGTTGCCACTTTCCAATCCAGAAAACAAAGCCACTTTCCCGCAAAATCATACAAGTCCCAAGCAGCAAGCCATTGCCGGGCCTATAAATCCAAAAGCCTCAGGCACAAATGCTGGCCAGGACGGCATACCCGCATCCATCCATAAAATCAATCAAGGCAACAAAAGCCGCTACGACAACCGAGGCAGTGACGCTGTATTCTCTTACGACGCTCCCGAGGTTGAAATTATATCCCATCCCAATCAAACGGCTCTCTCTACACTTGAGTCCGCCAACCCAACCCTGGTTGGAAAAACGCCCGAACTGGGCAACCAAAGTTTACAAGTTGAAGACACCAAACACACGGAGGCCATGTCCAACTACTATGTGTTTGGCAATCAACTGACACCTCTGGCCCAACAACGTTCCAACGCTGTGCTGGAGCGCCGCCTGAGTATTTTTGAAGCCAATGCGCTCAAGCCCTTCCGCAAAAAGACCCTTCTGAGTGCCGCGATGTTTGGTGGTTCTGACTACAACCAAATCATCACACCAGCGAATGAAGAAACCCGTACGGATGCTTTTAGCCGTTATGCTCTGGGCTACGGCGGCGGGATTCTTTTTTCGGCAGAAAGAGGCCGTTGGGAATTGGGAACGGGTTTGATTTATGCTGCCAAACCTTACAATCCACGCCAGATCGTCAAATACCAGGGCAGCTTGGATCAAGGCTATACAGCAGCCTCATTCAATCAGGTGGCCCTCGACATCATCAACATTCCTTTCCACGCCCGCTATAATTTCTTCCTGCACAAACGTTCGCGTTTGTATGCTGTGGTTGGTGGTTCCTTGCAGGTGGCTGCTTCGGCTTCCTATTTTATCACCACTTCCTCATCGGGCCCACAAAAACCGGAAATGCGGGATGCTCCATTTGACAACACCTCGGGAGGAATTCTGGAAGGTGGTTCGGTGAAGGAGAATGGCTACATTACGGGGAACCTGGGTTTGGGCGTGGAACACTTCATGAGCGATCGCTGGAGTTTGTTCGCGCAACCCACCTATCAACACTCCCTGGGCCATTTTTCGGATGGATTTGGACCTAGCCGCGACCGCATCAATACGCTGTCACTCTGGATGGGTATCCGGGTGAGAATTCTTGAATAAATTTGGTGCCCAATGGGGCAAAACAGAGGCATGAAACAAATCATGCCCGGCTTCGGCAATGCTCGTCCATTGCAGTTGGGTAATTTGTTGGGTGAGGTAAACAAATGAAGAAGGCGGGATCACTGCATCGCGTTCACCAGTGATGAGCAGCAAATTTTGGGCTGGCGTTTTGGCTAAAAAAGAACAGCTTGATTGTATGCTGGGAAAAGTCGCCGCGAAAAGCCAAATGCCTTTCAAGCGTTTGCGAGAAGCATCCGTTTGTAAATGCAGGCGCATAAACCTCAGGCTGAAACCATCCAGGAGTTTCCAATCGTACAATGTGTTTGCCCATCGCAACAACAACCTGGATTGATCCAACAATCGAGCTACCCATTTTTTTATGCCCAAGGGGAGCTGATTAAAAAAGGCATACCAACCATTTCGCGGCAAGCCATCGGGTGCCAATAAAACCAGCCGATCCCAATGCTGAGCTTCCTCTCTGGCCAGGGCCAAAGCAAGCCGGGCCCCGAAACTAAAACCAATAAGGCTGTACTTTGCTTGCTGTTTTTCTGCCAACAACAAATCAATGGCTTCCTGAAGCTCGGTGATGGAAAAACTGTCCTGCTGCCAATCCGAAGCTCCATGCCAGGGCAAATCCAGGGCAATCAAACAGGCATCTTTGGGCAGGTAAGGAGCTAATGCTGCAAAAACACTTCCATCTTGGGCGAAGCCGTGGAGGGCAAGCCAGAGTTGGGGGCCATTCCCGTATTGGTGGTAGGAGATGGTTCCGTGGGTAAGATGTAGTTCGTTTTTTTGCATAAAAAATTAAGCCTGCTTTGCGAATGAAGGGCTCTACAGTTTATTCAATCATCGTTTTTAATACTGCCAAAGTAATCAATTTATTCTTAGATTCCTTTGGCTAGCCCAAGTCTTCCAACCTCAACCAAAAAGAGCGCGCTACCGCTAGGCTACTGCTGGTACAGGTCTCCAGACTTATACCATTGTATGCACGTATTCTGACGTTTATAATCAAAAGAAGATGAGTCCTTTAATCTTTATAACCAGCCTTTTCCAACAAATGACTTGTCGTTGTCGTTTAACATCGTGCATAATTTTGCGTCTGGAGACGCGGGGATATTGGTTCAAGTCTGGAGACGTTGAACCAGCGTTGCGCCTTAAAGCTGATTGGCGAGACTTGGGCTAGGGGAAAAGTGATTTGGGCTAGTGGATAATTATTCTGTGCGCAGCAAAAAATAAGTACATGTTGGTGTTTAAAAAAATTATTTTTTACTTTTTTCTGTGTATCACTTTTGCTTGTAACCAGACGCAACAAGGTGAGGATTACCTTTCTTTGTATTACCCTGTAAAAGTAAATGGCAAATTCGGTCTTATCGATACTTCAGGGCAAATTGTAATGGAGCCAAAGTATTTGAATGTTTATCCCCTAAAAAAAGATGTGTTTTTAATTGAAGATTCCACAGGAAACCGCATGGTTGATAATCAAGGTTTGGTTTTATTAGAAATTCCTCCAAACACTATGCCTCTAGACTCTAATGGGGAATGGATCAAAATTGACGAGATAGAAAACGACACCGTTTTTTTCTTTGATCTAGATGGGCAAAAACGTTTAGCAATTCCTAAGCAGGGAATTTCGCATGTTAGTGGGAATTTTGATGATTGTGATCGGCTTCTAGTGGTATTGAGCGAAGGTAAATTCCTTTATTTGAATAAGAAAGGAGAAAAGGTATTTTCCATTAGCGGAGGTATACCTAGTTCTTTTGACACTAAAAGCAGGTTGGCTCGTATAATCTATACTAAAAAGACTTGTTACTATGACACGATGGGGCGGGTAAAATTTTGTGTACCGGGAGAAGGTAATCAGTTTAATGAGGGATTAGCCTTGATCGAACAATCTAATAAAAAATATTTCATCAATGAATTGGGCAAAAAATCCTTGGATGTAAGTCAGTACGACTATGTCGATCCTTGGTTTCAGGATGGTATTACTTTCGTAATCAAAGGAGACTCCGAGGGATATATTGATTCCCAGGGAAATGTGGTAATTCCATTGATTTACAGCCAGGTTTCTCGCTTTACTTTAGGTCTTGCCACTGCACAAGACCCAAAGGATGATAAATGGATCATCATCAATCGCCAAAACCAAGTCGTATCAGCTAAAAGATTTGATCGGCTTGATCGAGAAGGTTATTCTGGTTATTTGTGTCGTGCAAAAAAAGATGACACCACTGGCTGGATCAATAGGAAAGGGGAGTTTGTGTGGATTGATCCAGATTAAAAACCCGAAGATGTTACTGAGGTGCCCCTTTAGTGCCTTAGGTTTCTTAGGTGGTGAAAAATTTTTCCTGCTCCGCAAGTTCTTTATTCTTTCACCACCCAAGAAACCTAATACACTTAAGAAGCACCTCAGCAAGATAGGCACTTTACTCCACTTTCAGCGGCGTATACGGCTTAAACAACGAAAACTGCACCATTTCCACCTTCTTCCGATAATCCGCAAACTTCGTACTGAAGAAATTATTGATGCGGTTCAACACATCCGCAGTTTGTTTGCGGGCTTGGGCAAGGGAGCGTTGGGCACCCTGGTTCGGCGCACCTTCCGATGCATTGATGTATTGCTGGGCGCGACCAAGCGCTGAAGTCAGGTTGTCGTCGTCGCGTTGGATACCTTTGACGTCTTCGGGCTCCATGTAGAGGCGTTCCAGCACATTCAGGCTGTCTTGGAGGGCCTTGCCCAATTTGGACAGCTGTTGTTTGGTGCTATCGGGCGCATTGGCCAGAGCCGCATCCACCCGGCGGATGGTATTGCGGGCCTCTTTGAGTTGATCAAAACCTTCGGAGGCTTTTTTGATCACTTTTTCAAAGTCGCGGTACGCAGCGTCTTTGGCTTTCAGGTCATCCATTTTCACCTCCAGGCGTGGGTCAGATTTGACCGTTACCGAGGTCGAATCTTTCAGTTTACCCCATACCGCCACTACTTTATACGTACCTGGCAGTACTGCGGGGCCACTGGGAGCATCCTCATCCGGGCGGCGTTCCTGGCGGCTGGGTTGGCGTACCCCATTGCGATTCAAGGGCCAGTACACCTTCACCATACCTGTATCTACCCGGGAGCTAAAGGTCCGAACGGTGTCTCCGCTGCTCGAGAGGATAATGATTTTCACCCGCTCGGGGCGTTTTTCCTCCTTGGTGGCGGCAGGTTTTGCAGTGGTGCTCGCAGGTGCAGCCGCAGGTTTTACATAAGGAACCCACAAGGAGATTGAAGCACCAGGTGCTTTGTTTTCCCCGGCAAACATCCCGTCCGCCGCAAAGCGGATGCCTTCAAAGGATTTGAAAGCCGCCTGATAAGCATCTGGAACGGGGAAAATTTTGAAGGGCTGCTCCAGCACCTTCCCCCCCGTACGCGCAATCTCGCGCAAGGGGCGGATGTCGTCCAAAATCCAGAAAGCCCGGCCAAAAGTAGCGATGATCAGGTCGTGATCACGGGGGTGAATTTTCATGTCGGCGGTAGGCACGCTGGGGTAGCCATTGGTCCACTTGGTCCAGGTAGCCCCCTTGTCGATGCTGAGGTACAAGCCTTGATCGGTGCCCAGGAACAACAATTTGGGCTCAATCGGATCTTGCACCAGGCACAAAGTGAAACCACTCACTTTGTTTTCATCCACAATTTTGCGGAAAGTTTGGCCATAATCGCTGGTGTGGTATACCATTGGCCGCCAGTCGTTGCGGCGGTAATCGTTCACGATCACAAAGGCTTCCCCGGCATTGTGTGCCGAAGCCTCGATGTAGGGAATCCAGCTTGCCGCCTTGTAACCCGGCAGTTTACTGATCAAATTGCTCCAGGTTTTACCACCGTCGCGGGTCAATTGCAGGTTGCCATCATCGGTGCCCACCCAAATCACTTTTGCATCTTTGGGGCTGGGGGCAATCGCAAGAATGGTGGTATGGTTTTCAGCATTGGTGGCGTCCAGGGTCAAACCACCACTCAGGTGAGGCTTTTGTTTGGAGGTATCGTTGGTGGTCAGGTCGGGCGAAATGATTTCCCAACTTTGACCACAATCTTTGCTGTAGTGCAAAAACTGGCTACCAAAATACACCCCACAGGCATTGTGTGGGTCTTGGGAAAAACCAGCGTTCCAGTTGAAGCGCAACTCGGTTCCATTGGGCGAAGTTGGTTTAATAAACTGGGTTTTGCCCGTTTCGGTATCTACATAGCCAACATTGCCACCTTGCGACATGGCGTATACATACCGCGAATTGTCGGGGCGGAAACCCAGGTCAAAACCATCGCCGAAGAACACTTCCTGCCACTGGCTGGTACGAATTCCCCCAGCTTGCCAAACCGCACTGGGGCCAACCCAGGAACCATTGTCCTGCATGCCACCCCCAATTTTATAAGGAATCGATAGGTCGTAGTTGACGTGGTAAAACTGGCCCACCGGAATGTTTTCGATGAAGCGCCAACTTTTCCCGCCATCGTGCGAGATGTTCAAACCACCGTCGTTGCCGTCGATGATGTAATTCGGGTCATTGGGATGAATCCAGAAGGCATGGTGATCAGGGTGTACACCTGAATAAGGGAGTACGGTTTCAAAAGTTTTACCCCCATCTTCACTTTTGGTCACCAAAGAGAAAATATTCCAGAGGCGGTTTTCATTCTTGGGGTCAACATAAATTTCAGCGTAATAAAAGGGACGGTCGCCAATGTTTTTGGTGGCTACTACACTCCATTTTTTGCCACCATCAACGGATTTGTACAAAGCATTGTCTTTGGCCTCCACCAAAGCATAAACGATATTGGGCTTGGAACGGGAAATCGCCAAACCAACCCGGCCCAGGCTGCCCTTGGGTAGTCCGTCGGCATCACTGCGGCGTTCCCAGGTGTCTCCACCATCGTGGGTCACATAAATGCCCGAGCCAGCTCCACCCGAATTGAAGGTCCAGGGTTTGCGGCCGTATTCCCACATGGCTACAATGATTTTGTTGGGGTTGCTGGGATCTACCACCATGTCGGCCACACCGGTTTGGTTGTTGACGTAGAGGATTCGTTCCCAGGTTTTGCCCCCATCCTTCGTGCGGTACACCCCACGTTCCTCATTGGGGCCATAGGCTGAACCTTGTGCTCCCGCAAAAACCACATTGGGATTGTCGCGATGAATGATGATGCGGTGGATGGTTTTGGTTTCTTTCAAACCCATGTTTTTCCAGGTTTTCCCGGCATCCAGTGAGCGAAAAATACCCAAACCGAAGTTTTGTGAGTTGCGTGGATTGCCTTCGCCGGTACCCACCCAAATGTCGCTCGGATTGGATTGGTTGATGGCAATGGCACCAATGGATTGAATGGCTTGATCATCAAAAATGGGCATCCAGGTGATGCCACCACTTTCGGATTTCCACACCCCACCAGAAGCACTGCCCACGTAAATGTGGTCGGGCTCACTTTGTACAACGTCAATGGCTGTGATCCGGCCGGACATCCCCGACGGGCCAATGTTGCGTGGTTTGATGTTTTTAAATGATTTAAGATCAAGGGTTTGCGCAGACAAAGACATTGCAAAAACTGCACAACAAAGGGTAAACAACAGCCTAGGTTGCATAAATTTGGATTTGGTTAATCAAGCTTATCCCGAGTTGAGGTACGATAAGCTGGCTGAGATAGAAAATAACACCCCCAGAATGTTGTGGTAGTGGGGTGAATAGGCGAATATAATTTATCTAGCATGAAAAAAAAATGAACAAAGCCCAAAGGCCCAAATGTAAGGGCATAAGGCAGTAAAACGAAGATCAAAGTCGCTTTGGCCCGATTTGTGTGGGAGGAATAATCGCCGGATTGAAGTCAAAAAAAACTATTCTTCGCTTCAATGCATTATATTACATGCTGTTTTATAAAAAAATCTGGAGAAGAGATGATTGACGCAAAAATGCAATACGCTTTCAAAACCGTCCCTGACGACTTGTTGAAAGTCCAACGCTATACCCTTTCTAATGGATTACAATTGTTTTTAAGTGTAAATAAAAATGAGCCAAGAGTGTACACCAATATTGTAGTTAGGGCGGGGTCCAAACAGGATCCACCGGAAACTACAGGCCTGGCGCACTACATGGAACATATGTTGTTTAAAGGCACTAGCCGCATTGGTACGCTGGATTGGGAAAAAGAAAAAGTGCTGCTGGAGCAAATTTCTGATTTATACGAAGCACACCGTGCTACTCAGGACGAAGCGGAACGTCGGCGGATTTATGCCGAAATTGACCGGGTATCTTTTGAAGCAGCCAAATTGACAGCTCCCAGCGAGTACGATAAATTGGTGAGCAACATCGGTGCAAAAGACACGAATGCCTACACCTGGGTTGAGCAAACCGTTTATGTCAATGACATCCCGGCCAACGAACTGGAGCGCTGGATGCAACTGGAATCTGAACGTTTTCGGATGATGGCGTTGCGTTTGTTCCATACAGAATTGGAGACCGTTTACGAAGAATTCAATATTTCTCAGGATAAGGATGTCCGCAAGGTCAATACTGCAATTCGGGAAGTGCTTTTCCCTTCACACCCTTACGGAACCCAAACAACCATTGGATCAGCAGAACATTTGCGCACCCCTTCCCAGGTAAACATCCAGAAGTATTTCCAAACCTACTATGTACCCAACAACATGGCTCTGGTCATGGCGGGCGATTTTGACCCTGCCGAGGTGGTAGAATTGGCAGAAAAATACTTTGGCGTTTACGAGCCCAAACCCGTGCCGCCCTTCTCTTTTTCCCTACAACCCGATTTGAACGAGCCTGTTCTAAAGGTGGTTTATGGGCAGGAACCTGCGTTGGTCATGCTGGCCTGGCGTTTTGATCAGGCCAAATCGGCCGATACCCTTTTCCTTTTGCTGATCCGAACCCTTTTGTACAACGATCAGGCGGGTTTGCTCGATCTGAATGTCAACCAGCAGCAGAAGGTGTTGGAATCGGAATCCTGGTTCTGGTTTTATGAAGATTATTCTGTCTTTGGTTTGTACGGCAAGCCCCGGGAAGGTCAAACCCTGGAAGAGGTCAAAGCAATTCTCCTGGGCGAACTGCAGAAAATTTGCCGGGGTGAATTTGAAGAATGGATGGTAGAAGCGGTTATCAACGACTACAAACTGGGCCAAATCATGGCCTCGGAGTCCAATAGCGCCCGGGTCAATGCCATGACCAGCAGTTTCATCCTCGGGATGGACTGGGAGCACTACACCCGCCGAATCAGCGACATTGCCAAAATCACCAAAGAACAAATTGTCGAATTTGCCCAAAAGCATTTCAAAGACAATTACGTTGAGGTCCATAAGGTCCAGGCGGAAGATTCCAATGTGATCAAGGTGGAAAAACCCGTGATCACCGCGGTGGAACTCAATCGGGACTCAGTATCTGAATACGCCCAGGCTTTCCTCGACATCAGTACCCCAAGGATTGAGCCGGTTTTTGTCGATTTTGAAACTGCCATTCAATCCACCACGCTCAAATCCGGCATTCAGCTTGATTATGTTCGCAACCCGAACAATTCGCTTTTTCGCCTGGACTATATTTTCCCGATGGGAAAAAACAGCGATCGCAAATTGGCCATTGCCGTACAATACTTGCCTTACCTGGGTACCAGTCGCTACAGTTCAGCCGATTTGCAACGTGAACTATACCGTTGGGGGCTGAGTTTCGAAGTCAGTAACGACGACGATTATACCTACATGACCCTGAGCGGCCTGGAAGACAACATGCTCAAAGGCCTGGAGTTGTTGGAGCACATCATCAGCAATCTTCAACCAGATGCTGCCATCCTGCAAAATGTGGTCACGGATGCCTTGACCCACCGGGCCAATGCGAAGAAGGACCGGAATGTGGTTTTGCGCAATGCCCTGGGCAATTACGCGCGTTATGGCACCGATTCCCCATTCACCTATCGCCTGACCGTAGAAGAATTGCGCCAACTGGAAGCCGACGAACTTTGCCAAAAAATCAAGGACCTGAATGGCTTCGAGCACAAGATTTACTACTATGGCCAAATGCCCATGTCGGAAGTAACCAATTTGCTGGAAACCCATCACCAGGTTGCTACGCCGCTTAAAAAGGCAGTGCCATCCCGCGCTTTTACTCAATTGGACACCAAAGAGAACCAGGTGGTTTTTCTGGATTTTCCCATTGTACAAACGGATGTCATGCTGGTATCGAAAGGTACTCCGCAGTTCAACATGGATGAACACCTGATCAGCGATTTGTTCAATGACTATTTTGGTCTGGGGCTTTCCTCCATCGTTTTTCAGGAAATTCGGGAATCCAAAGCCTTGGCTTATTCCACCTATGCCTTTTACAGCTCCCCGCGCAAGCGAGAGTGGGCGCACTACCTGCAAGCCTACGTGGGTACCCAGCCGGATAAATTGTCGGATGCCATTCCTACTTTCCTGCAATTGTTGAATGAGATGCCCGTGGTCGACTCTCAAATTGAGCACGCCCGGCAGGCTATTCTGAAACGTATTGAAAGTGAGCGCATCATTCCTTCCCGGGTGTATTGGACGGCACGCGCCAATCGGGAGCTGGGCTATACAGGGGACATGCGTCAGGAAATTTATCAACATACCGAACGCTCCAGCAGCCGCGATTTGGTGGCTTTCCACGAGGAATACGTGCGGGGTCGGGCTTATACCTTCCTAGTGATGGGCAGCAAATCTCAGGTCGATCTGAACTACCTGGAAAACTTCGGGGCACTGAGAGAAGTGAGTTTGGAGGAAGTGTTTGGGTATTAATAAAGTTGAGGAGTTGAGGGGTTGAGAAGTTGAGGCTACAGCAAGAATGGGTGTGTGTTAGTGTGTGACTGTGTGCGTGTGCCAATGGCGTCTAAGTCACTTGCGGTAGCCTCAACTTCTCAACTTCTCAACCCCTCAATTCCTATACTTCATAATTATGCAGGCTCTTTTCCACCATCCGCCCAGCCCAATCCAAATCTTCCATCATCCCATCCTGGAAGCTCAAAACCTCACTTGTTTCATCAAACGTGACGATTTATTACAACTGGAAACCCAAGCCGGGGATCAGGCGTTTTGTGGCAACAAATGGCGCAAGCTAAAATACAACCTCAGTGCTGCCAGGGAACAGGGTTATGGAACATTGCTTACCTTCGGCGGTGCGTTTTCCAATCACATTGCCGCTACCGCCAGCGCTGGAAAATTGTTTGGTTTCAATACGATCGGCATCATCAGAGGGGAAAAGGTAGAGCCCTTAAACCCAACGCTGGAATTCGCTACATCTTGCGAGATGAAGTTGCACTTTTGGTCTCGCGAAGCCTATCGGCGCAAAGATGATCCACAGGTATTGGCTCAATTGCAGGAACAATTTCCTCAAGCCTACATTATCCCGGAAGGAGGCACCAATGCCCTGGCTTTACGCGGCTGTGCAGAAATTGCAGAAGAGCTACTGGCCCAGGAACAGCTGGATTACCTTTGTTTGAGTTGTGGCACCGGTGGGACCCTGGCTGGAGTGATTCAGGGTTTGGCGGGCAGAGCCTTTGCACTGGGTTTTTCGGCTTTGAAAGGAGATTTTCACAAAGTAGAAGTTCAACAATTATTGAGTTTAAACAACCCCAACAACTGGGCGGTTGCTACCGAGTATCATTTTGGGGGATACGCCAAAACGCCTCCTGAGTTGCTGGATTTTTTAGTAGAAATGAAAAAGTATAACCTGCCTTTGGAACCAATTTATACCGGTAAAATGATGTGGGGAGTGCTCGACAAGGCAAAACAGGGCTATTTCCCATCAGGTTCGCGGATTGGGGTATTGCATACGGGTGGAATGCAGGGTTGGCGATGAGTGAAACACATAGTATGAGGGTGAAAAATGCTTTTGCCATCCTCAAAGGCATAGATTCAGCTCAGCGTATAGCTAAAAATCCTTCAGCGGCTGCGTCCCATACATTTTGCCTTGCTTGCTCATTTTGATCAAATAATTCAAGCGTTTTTGTTTCTCCGCCTCGCGGCTATTGCCCGTGATCTCATTGATCCAACCTATTTTGAGGCGCTTGTAAAAGTGAGGGAATTTGGAAAAATTCTCCCAAACCTCTGGATCCTGCTGCAATTGTACCACGATCCATTCGGGAATTACCAGCGGATCATCCATCTGCCCGATTTGGTCCGCGATGGGGGCTACCCCCGCTGGAGTCATTAGTCCCTGTTGTTGCAATTTCCAGACTCGCTGCCGGTTGAGTTCAGACAAGAAGGTTTTTTTCTTACGGGGGGTGATGCGTTGCACCGCACTTTCTTCGTCGTATTTTTTGTTTACCCCATCAATCCAGCCAAAACACAGGCATTCTTCCACCATGTCATCGTAGGGAAGAGAGGGTTTGCCGGTAGCCTTGCGGTAGGTCTGCAACCAAACCTCCGTTTTTCCGCTTTGATGGTAGGTTTGTAACCAGTCCCGCCATTGTTGGCGATTGTGGGGGTAGAAGACTTCGGTGATTTCAGGCATAAAAAAGGTTTAAGGAGCTTGAGCCATCGATTGCTTAGGTGATTCCTTAAGTGTCTTAGGTTTCTTAGGTGGTGAAAATTAAAAACCTGCGAAGCAGAGTATTCTTTCACCACCTAAGAGACCAAAGACACTTAAGGAATCACCTAAGAAGTACGCTATTCTCAACTCATTACTTTATTTCAAACGCACCAGTGCCGTCCACACACTCAATGTCCCATTCTGCAAACGGGTCCAAATCGGGCGCACCCGACCATTGTACACACTAATGTGGTTGTAGTCGCCAAAAAAGATCCCTTTGGTGGGCGTGAAAGGCGACTGGCTGATTTTGGCATTGACAAAGGTTTTGCCTCCGTCTTTGGAATAAGCCAGGTAGACATCGGTAGCGTCCCCTTCGTGGTTGCGGCGGTCGTAAAACAACACGTAAAGGTAGCCCGTCACGGGATCGACGGCCAGCCAGGTAAAGAACTGGTGCTTGCCTGCGGCATCATTGTTGACGCGAATCGGGGCGCTCCAGGTATTGCCTCCGTCGCTCGATTTGGAGAGGAATACATCCGTGTCGTTGGTGCCGTTTCTCTGGTCGCACCAGTTAACGTAAATGGTGCCCCGGTTGGGGCCATTGCTCAAATCGGTAGCCGTGATGGGTAGCCCATTGGCGCGGTAAATGCCGGGAATGTCGAAGGTCCATCCTCCTGGTTGATCGGCTACTACTTTGTCTGTCGCGAGCCAGGTTTTGCCGGCGTCCAGCGAACGATCAAAATAAATTTTATTGTTGTAAGCCCAGGCCACGTAAATTTCGCCATTGGGACCGATGGCGGGTACTGCCCCCTCGGTGGTTTGGTCGTCGTCGAGGCAGTCGCCTTCCAATTGGCTAAGGCTGGCCTCGCTGCTCCAGGTTTTGCCCCCGTCGGCTGAGCGGGCAAAAAGGATACGGGATTTGTCCTTGGGGTCGCGGCTGTCGTATTTGTCGAATTCGGTCCAGGTCATCACGATGCTGTTGTCGCGGGGATCAACCGCCAGCCAGTGTTTGTCCTGGTCTTTGGGATGACGTAGGCCAGCGTAGGTACCTTGCGACCAATTGGCACCCCCATCGGTCGATTTTTGGATTACAATGCGATCCAGCCAGCCGGGGTCACCACCGCTGCGGCCATTGGGGTCGGAGAGGTGCGCGTAGTAAAAATCCCCTTTGGTATCGGCCAACAGAACCGGGTCGCCGTAAACGCCATAAGGGGAAACCAGGGTCTTTTTTTTCCAGGTAATTCCCCCATTGCTGGAGTAATACACCCGATCCAAAATTGCTCCGGCCACCACTATATTGGAATCGGTGGGCGAAATGGCAATGCTGGGCTCACAAGGGCCCGCCCCAAAGGCAGCAGCCGAACTATCAATGCGGATATTGGGAAAATTGGCGACAATTTCGGTAGGGGTGACCGGGGCACTGGGGGTTTGGCGCTGGCAGGCCAATAAGACGGACACTGCAATAATGTATAATAAAGCGGAGGTTCTAAACATCTTGGCATAGTTTTGTTGGGACAATTTATTGATATTTTATCAGATTTGAAATCTATTCCGGCCTCTATTTATTTTATGTTTTCTTTGTACACGGGTTCAAAAAAATGTTTTTAATTTTGAGCTAAAACCCATCACCATGCTCCAATCATCCACTTTCCAGTTCATCAAGGATCTAAAAGCCAACAACAACAAGGAATGGTTTGAAGCCAATCGCAAGGTGTACCAGCGCGCCAAGGAGGACTTCCTCGTTCAGGTACAAGCCATCATTAACGGTTTGGAAAGTTTTGATGCTGAAATTGCCTTTGCCAAACTGGAGCCAAAAAAATGCATCTTCCGCATCAACCGCGATACCCGTTTTTCAGCCGACAAGTCACCCTACAAAACCAATATGGGGGCCTGGTTCAGTGGCGGCGCCAAGGGATTGCAACGGGCGGGTTATTACCTGCACATGGAAGACGGAGGCTGTTTTTTGGCAGGAGGCATGTACATGCCCGAAGCGGAAGCTTTGAAAAAAATCCGCCAGGAAATCCACTACAACTACAAAGATTTGCAGGCTATTTTGGCTGAGATCAGTTTCCAAAACTTTTTCCCCCGCGCTTTTGATCCCGACCTCAAACTCAAAAAGGCACCTCAAGGGTACAAAGAAGACAACCCGGCGATTGAATTGTTGAAACTGAAAAGTTTTACGGTATCCCATAATTTTGCGGAGCAAAAACTGATGGAACCTGGGTTCAACGACTTCGCGCTGGACGTCTTCAAAACCATGCAACCTTTGGTAAAATTCCTGAACCAGTCGCTTGATTAAAATATCGCCTTATCTCTAATTTTTATGCATAAACTCTACTACGCAGTTGCTGTGACCTTGTTGTTCGCCACGAGTGCTTGCCGCCTTTCCGAAACCAAGGACGCTTTGCCCAAACAAACGGTTGACCTCTTTGTGCGCTACCTGCAACCCGAACAAGAATACAAGGCCGAGGCCATCCTGCTGGAAGGTGATTCCCTGCCGCTGGCCAAATCGGTGCGTTTTCCGGCAGGGATTCGTTTTTTGGACAAAGAAATGACCGCCATCCAAATGTCCGAAAACCTGCTGCGCTATTCCACCGAGTTTGGAGGCGCCTTTGCCCAACAGGCGGCTTTCAACTTTCAAGACAAAACAGGCAACAATCAGCGCATTTCCTTAAGCCTGGAAGTTTTGGGCGAAATCGAACTCAAGATGCCGGATCGCCTCGAAGGCCAGGTTGAGCTCAATATCGCCAGTGGCGGGGTGTTGAAACAAGGGGAAAGCCTGGTTATGGTTTTGACCGACCGCAACGGACAGGCTTCTACGGTGACCATCGAAGGGCCGTCCACCAGTGGCAGTTATTCCTTCCCATTGGTCTCTTTTGGCAACCCGGCCAAAGGCAATGCCGAAGTGTATCTGGTAAAAAAACAGGTGCGGGATGAACAGAAAGGTAAACTGCAAATTCATTTGGCCGAGGAGTTGTATTCGGCTTCTTTGCAAGTGAAAATTCCTTGATGTTCTAATGCAGGTCTTCACAGTCATAACCCATAATCGCTAAGGTGCTTCTTAAGTGCCTTCAGTTTCTTAGGTGGTGAAAATTAAAAACCTGCGGAGCAGGGTATTCTTTCACCACCTAAGAAACTGAAGGCACCTTAGGAACCACCTTAGAAGTTTTAATACCTTGTTTCATTCAATCATCAAGCGCATGACCAAACTTGCCCTGCTCCTCCTCCTTCTCCCCATCGGCCTGAGCGGCCAAAAAATGGGTTTCGACGACATCGATGGCCGCAAACTGAAACCCTGGCTCGTCAAAGACAAAGCAGCCTACCAAATGGCCTACCATTTTGGCGATTCCGAAGCCGAGTCCAACCTGCTGCTCCTCGTGGATGCAGGCAAATGTTACGCCCAGATCTCCTGGGGCGAATGGACCAACGATGGTGCCAAATGGCTCAAACGTTTTGAAACCCTCAGCAACGTACGCATCGAAGGCAATCGCTTCTTTTCCAGCAAAACCAATGGTGAATTTGTGCTCTACATCGACAAAGGGGATACCACCCGCTGCCTCAAAGTGTACCAGCCCTGGAGCGGCGTTACGGAAAAAGGCCAATACGAAGTGGGTTTTGTGGCGGGTAAGGCTGAACTGTTTGTGGATGGCCAATTTCCACAAGCTTCCCTGCGCCAACTCAGCAGCGCCGAATTGGCCAAAATGTCCAAAGCCGACCTGCAACTGATGCGCAACGAAATTTATGCCCGCTATGGCTACCTCTTCAAAGCAGGCGGCGCCATGCATACCCACTTCAGCAAACAGGACTGGTACCAGGGCCAATCTGCCGACGTGAACAAATTCCTGACCGAACTGGAACGCAGCAACTTACTCTTGATCCAACAGGCCGAAAACAAGTAAAAGCTGCTTTATTTTGAAAAAAAATTGCTCAGCACTTGCGTATAATGGCACGACGTATTACTTTTGCGTCACTCTTGGAAAAAACGCTTTCTGAGACTGGTTCCAGACCCATGGTGTAACGGTAGCACATCTGATTTTGGTTCAGCTTGTTAAGGTTCGAATCCTTATGGGTCTACATAGAAAAGGCATAATTACTTGTTCTGCAAGTTTTTATGCCTTTTTTGTTTTGGGGGTGGGGATAGGCGCCCTAACCATAGTATAACATAAACTAAGATTCTGAAACCTTGAGTTCAAAATAACCCCTTGAAAAAACATGGGAAAAGACAAACAACTTGGCATTTGTTCGATTTGTGGGGAGAATAAAGAATTAACTTTTGAGCATCTACCTCCAAGAGCGGCTAAAAATGATCGCCCAGTGAATATACAAGACCATCGGCATCTTTTTTTGCTATCAAATGAAAACTCCTATTTATATGAAAAATTCAGCAAAAGCCCCAAAGGCTTAGGCGGTTACAAGCTTTGTGAGTCCTGTAATACAGGTGGCAACTATGCAAATGATTATGCAAAATTAGTTGATGAGGCTTTTCCTTCGGTTATTATGCACAGAAATGATAAGTCTGTCCAGTTCTCACTTAATATTCACCCATTAAATGTGTTGAAACAAATTTTGATCTTTCATCTCTGTGCTGATCAAGCCTTAGGAGCACTGCGAGAAATAATACAGGAAAACAATTTTATTTTAGACCGGCATCAAAAGGAACTCTCTCCAGAGATCAAAGTTTTTATGTACGCAACGCTATCTGATAAACACAGGATGTTTGGTGTTGCAACAGGGCTTTTCAACTTTCCTGGTAAAGTTGCTACATACAGCGAATTTAATTTTCATCCTTTTGGCTTTATTTTAAGTTTAAACTCTGATCCTCCTTTAGACTCAATGATGGAAATAACTCATTTTAAAGACTACAATTATAATGAATTAAGTACTATTGACTTTGAATTACCTTTATTGAACGTGATTAATGAGAGGATGGCATTTTATTTGTAATTTCAATCTTCTAGAAATACTATTATTGTGTGTAAATAATTGCCAATAATTTCCATAAGATAAATTATCACATAAGACACCTTTAAGAAGCCTATAACCAAGAAGCTCCATTCCCAAGGTAGGCAGATGCACTTGAGTTAGCAAAGCCTGTTGGATCAATTGAACCATCACCTGGAACAAACAAAAATGGCTTATTCATCTTGTCCTCCGGCTCTTCTGGTGAGATCGAAGCAATTACCCATTCGCAGGCTTCCTTGAAATCTGCGTAAAAATCTTCACACCTTAAGTTGATACAATCCCGCCCTAAAATAATATGTCTCTCAAGATGTGCTCTCTCGTTTTTAGAAGACAAGGTGATTCCTGAGTCAGGCTGGGCGCTGTGCAATAGGCCACAACGCAATCCGCCATACAGGTTAAGTTCTTCCAAAAGCTCCTCGTATTTTTGAAGAGGTGGGATTTCTTGGATCGCCTTTTCAAAAGTTTCACTGGATTTGCCCGTATTATGCCAATTGGGTCGATCTGTTTTCAGGCACTTTCCCAAAAATTCAATGCCCGTGCTCATGATCATGAAAGCGTGATAAGGATGGCGATTAACTATGTCTTCGAGTTCATGAATGAAGACCGTTTGAATAAAGTTGGTAGGGTTTAATATTGCCATATTCTGTATTTGTCGTGTGAATGATTGTGCTAGTGGTAACTATTTTGCCTGCCCTCAAAGTTCCCGATGAGCTTGATTTTAAACCAAAACCGCTCCATGCGACCCTAAAATCTTAATAATACTCAGTATTCCGCCGACTATGCATAATCCTAGCAATCACAATAGCATCCCCTTGAATAGTATACGTAAAAATGTGGCGGAACTGCCGGATAATCCCCCGACGAATATCTCCTCTTACCACCGGATATAGTTCAGGAAATTGTAGAAGTAGATCAGTAATCTTGACAAACTCATCAATAAACTCGTCGCCCAAGCCGTCGCGCTGCTCAGTCATATAATCCCAGATATTTTGAAGATCTTCTCGGGCGCTTGGTGCGAGCAGAATGCGTTGAACAGCCATGTTTACTTGTGTAAATTGGCTATGGCATCCTGGAGCGGGATAGCCATAATTGTCCCTTCTCTTACCCCGGCTAGCTCAGCTTCCATAGCTTGCCACTCTTCTTCAGAGATAGAGCGAGTAGCTTCATCAGCCCACAAGAGGACATCGGCCTCAATGAGTTCAAAAAATCGCGCCTTTTCTATGGCGGAAAGCTGTTGATATTCCTGAATTAAGGTTTCGACACTCATACCACAATAATAATAGTTTATTCTGAAAATAACAATCCCTGCCTTACTTAAAGTTAATTGCCCGGGCTATCGTTTGATATGCAAGTATCTCGAGGCCGCCATCCGCGAAGCCTTACTGAATGCCATCGCCCACAAAGACTATGGCAGCGGCAACCCCATTCAGATCAAGGTGTCCGATCAAGGCATCATTTTCTGGAATGCTGGGCAACTCCCAGAAGCCTGGACGATTGACAACTTATTGAAAGAGCACCCTTCCATTCCCTTTAATCCCGACATTGCCACCGCATTCTTTAGAGCAGGTTTAATCGAAGCCTGGGGGCGCGGCACACTAAAAATCCTCCGGGAATGCCAAAACGCCGGGCTACCAACACCTATATTTGCTTATGATCCATCTGGTTTCAGGATTGAGTTCAAAAAAAAGTCGGAGAAAAGATCGGAGAAAAGGTCGGAGAAAAGATCGGAGAAAATCCTTGAATTGATGAAGGCCAATAGACTGATCACCATTGCGGAGCTTGCAGAAAGTTTAGCCATTGCTACTCGCAACATAGAGAAGCATATTGCTAAGTTAAAAGAAGATCAGCGGATAGAACGGGTTGGTGCGGATAAGGGCGGGTATTGGGAAGTATTGGATACCACTGAGAAGTGATTTTTCCCAAGCTCATATTTGCTTCATGATGCAAGCCTCTGGAATGATGTTAGATGTGAGGGGAGGGTTGCGCCTAGTCCCGCCGATAAAGCGGCGGGTTACAAGATGTTAAATGCGATTGAGCGATGAATTTTCAAGTTCATCGCAAGGTCAATCAAGCGCTTCAAACTTCGCTAAAAACACATCTGTTAAGGTGGAATTCCAAAAAAGTTCGGTGTAAGGTTCGGAGAAAAGTTCGGAATTGAAAAAAGAGGCAAATCCTTAACAACAATTGCCTCCTTTTTTTTATGTTACACAATCTTTCATTAAAAAGCAAAAAATGAAACCTGTAAAATTGTTGCGTTCGGGCATCCTCCATTTATGTTTTGCCTTGTTTTTCTGGTCTTGTGGTGGAAACCATTCTGCTGCCCATGAGCACCAGCAAGACGATAAGGCTCAAACCGAACAGAAAGCGGAAAAAGGCAAAGCGTACACCTCTGCTTATGTTTGTCCAATGCATTGTGAGGGCAGTGGAAGCGAAGAAGCAGGCAAATGCCCTGCTTGTGGAATGGATTATGTTGCTCAGGCAGAGCATAGCGAAGATGGCCACAGCCATTGATAAACATGAAAACAAGGCAGCTCTACTCCCCCACATACTTCTTCCCATTCTTCATCACAAAAACCACATTAAAAATCGTTTCCGGGAAATTCGCTTCCACATCGCCTTTCACGGCGATAATATCCGCCCAGGCGCCTTTTTTGAGCACACCCAATCTGTTTTCAAGCCCCATAAATTTGGCGGAATTGATTGTGGCTGCTTTGAGGATTTCGAGGGGTTTCATCCCTGCCTCGTGGTAAGAGACCAAGACAGATTTGGCTGCATTGCCCTGGGGTTCCTCCATGTTGATGTACATATCCGAACCCGCCACAATGGTCACCCCGTGTTGAATGGCCCGACTCAAACGATCATGTTGATCGGCCAGGATACCTTTAATTGTTTCTTCTTTATTGCCCTGGAAGTCCTGGGCTTCCAAATATTTGGCCATGATTTTTTTGCTGGCATCCGTGGGCACTAGAGGAATCCCTTTGCTGGCCATGAGTTTTAAGGTGCTATCGGCCACTTCGTAGCCGTGTTCGATGCCATCCACTCCAGCCATTACTGCTTCCCATACGGCCTCGTTATCGGTGGCGTGAGCAGTAACCTTTTTTCCGTAGCGATGCGCCATATTGACGATGGCTTTCATTTCATCGATGGTGAGGGAGGTATTGTTCGGGGTGTTGTTGGAACAGATTTTGATGATGTCGGCCCCGTAAGTGATGTTTTCCCGCACCGCATTGATGGCATCTTCCTTGCCCTTGATGATCCGGTATTCTTCGCTCGCCAGGTGTTTATGTTTGTGCAATACACCTGGAAACTGCCCACCTTCGGAGCTTAAAATCGGGCCGGAAACGAACATGCGTGGCCCTACCACTGCACCTTCATTGATGGCTCTTTTTAAGGCTACGTCCAAGAACTGACCCGAATTCCCCAGATCTTTCACGGTAGTAATGCCTGCTTCCAAAAAGGTCTTGGCTCGTGCCGAAGCGCGCAAGGCCCGGAGCGCGTCGCCCTCCATCACCACAGCCTTGATGCCTTCGGTAGACAAATCACTCTTGAGCGATTCCAGGTACAACAAATGCACATGGGCATCGATCAAACCAGGCAGCACCGTGTATGCTGACAAATCAATCACTTCTGCACCTTGGGGAATTGTGAGGTTGCTGCCCACATTTTCAATGACATTACCTTTGACCTGAATGACCTGATTGGAAACCAGTACTCCTTTGGCACTGTCGAATAATTTTCCCGCTTTGATAAAGACCTCTTTGGGCGCCTGTGCCACCATAAATTGAGGAATGGATAAAAATAACATCGAAAGGAGGGTGTAGAAAAATTTCATGGCGATGGAGTTGAGGCTTGTGAATGAAAGCATTATAAAAGTAGTAAACATTTTTAACACTTACTAGCCCAAAGCTTCGCTTGGGCTTGAAAAAAGCCATCACTGGTCAAATTTTGTGGGTCATTGACAGCCCGCAGGCTGGTCGCCTTAACTATTGGTTTTAAGCGAGACCACACTTAATTTATTTTTTGCGCACAGAAATTTTTATCTTCATTGAATGAACCTTCAAAAACCATACACACATGTTCAAGGAGTTTAAAGAATTCGCCCTGAAGGGCAACCTGATCGACACGGCTATTGCCTTTGTAATGGGCGCGGCCTTCGGCAAGGTAGTTACTGCTTTTGTAGAAAAAATGTTTGCTCCGGTAGTAGGCCTTATTTTAGGTGGAGTTAATCTCGCTGAAAAAAAATGGGTACTCCGTGCGGCTGAAGAAGGCGGCAGGCCCGAGGTGGCCATTGCCTGGGGCGAATTCATTACGGCATCTATTGATTTTTTGGTGGTCGCTTTTGTGATGTTTATGATCATCAAAGCCATGAACGCGGCGAAGCGCAAAGAAGCGGAGGCAGTACCGGCACCACCAGCGGGGCCAAGTGATGTAGAATTGTTGGCTGAAATCCGAGATTTGTTGAAGAAGGGGTAGGGCAGCGGCCTTAACAACAAAACCCCCGATCACCTTAGCAATCGAGGGTTTTGTGTGGGTAGAGACGCACGGCCGTGCGTCTCTACATCGTCCCAATCATGGGTTATTCCACAATAATCATCTTTTTGGTAGCCGTGTGCTCTTCAGCTTCCAGCGTGTAGTACAACACACCAGTAGCATTGAAGTCACTCGCTTTCAGCACCACTTGATTGGCACCCTTGGCATAATCAGCGCGGATGCTTTTCAGCACGCGGCCGGTTACGTCGCTGATGGTCAGGGTAGCTGCAGCAGCCTTTGGCAGATTGAAGCTGATCACCGTTTCACCATTGAACGGGTTAGGCGTGTTTTGCTTCAACTCAAAGCCATTGGCCAGGGCTTCGGCTGTGCCAAACTGCAGGGCAACACCCAGTTGCTCATGGTTTTGGTTGTAAGCTTCAGCAGACACTACGCGGTTCAGGCTCAGCGCATTGCTCAATTGAGCATCCGTTTTTGCACGAAGTACAAGGGTAAACAAGGCACCTTGTTTGAAGTCACCATTCCAGGAAGTAGTAATCACTCCCTCATTTTGGAACACTCCAAAGTTTTCGGCTTTGGCTACGCCATACACCAGATCTACCAATTCTACCTTGCTCTTGTCCAGGCTCAGGGCAAACTGATAACCTTGTACACCTTTCAGGTCAGCAGCATTGAATTCAACGCTGTATTCCTGACCAGCCTTCAGCGCAGTTTCAGCAGCCTGAATGTTCAGGGTACCACTGGTGCGTACTTCAGCGCTGGCAGCAGCACTTACCGTTGCACTGGCATTCACATCACCCACTTTGATGGCAACGAAGTTGGCCGTCGCATTGGCAGGGATGTCGTTAATGCTCACCACTTCTGGGAATGCTGCAGCCCATGGGTTATTGGCATTCGGGAAATTGTAAGCGGCATCTACAAATCGCCAGGAAGTGTTGTTGGCAAAGTGTGTGTCAATGTTCAGGATCAACTTGCGCAGGGCAATCAAGTCCAGAGTACTGATCGTCTTGGAGTTGTTCACGTCAGCAGCAATCATTTTGTATGGACTGTTCAACGCCGTTACACCGAGGATGTGCTTCTGGATCAATACCAGGTCAAAAGTAGATACACCATTCAGGTGGTTTTTGTCCAATTGTGGAGTTACGGT
>NZ_JANRKL010000178.1:0-23316 GCF_033763495.1 Haliscomenobacter sp.
TTTGTCGGCTTTTTGTAAAATTGAACGATTCTAAATTGTAGATTTGCCCATTATGAGCAACATCATTGTCAGGCTACAAGACGTCAACATCAAACAAGGCACCCAGGAAGTGCTCAATGGAGTGAATCTGCGCATCAATGCGGGAGAATTCACCTACCTGATCGGCAAAACGGGAAGTGGAAAGTCCAGTTTGCTTAAAACCTTGTATGGGGCATTGCCCCTTACCCATGGTCGAGGCGAAGTGGCGGGGTATGATCTGGCAAAATTGGATCGTAATACCATTCCCTTGTTGCGCCGCAAATTGGGCATCGTCTTTCAGGATTTCAACCTGCTAAACGACCGAAGTGTGTTCGACAATCTTCAGTTTACCCTCAAAGCAACAGGTTGGAGTAAACGGCCCGAGATCCAGGCGCGGATTGAAACCGTACTGCAACAGGTAGGCCTGGTTGGTCAGGGAAGCAAAATGCCCCACCAGCTCTCCGGAGGGGAACAACAGCGCGTAGTAATCGCACGGGCTTTGCTCAATACGCCCGCCATTATCCTCGCTGACGAGCCTACAGGAAACCTCGATCCGGAAACTTCAGATGAAATCCTCTTGTTGATGCGGAATTTGTCCAAACAAAACAACGCAGCCGTACTTTTTGCAACACATGATTACCGGATTCTGGAAAACTTCCCGGCACGGATCATTCGTTGTCTGAATGGGAGGATTTTTGATGATCAGGAGATAAGTTTGTAGCTTCTTGATCTGGATTTAACCACAGCTTATACCGGTTGTACAAATAGGACACCAACAACAATAACATTCCCAAGACTACAAAAATGATTGTTTTAGGGATAGTGGCTAGATGTTCGATATCATAAAAGAACAGTTTGAGTAAAGTAGCACCAAATAGAAATATTCCTGAAATCCGCAAATGTGGCTTTCGTTTCCAGATGCCCAGAATGATCAAACCCAGGGCATAGCAGCCCCATAGCAGACTCAGTCCCAACTTATTGGCCAAGGTGGTATTCAATAATATAATTTCATTGCTGCCAATCCACAAAATACTCGCGTGTACCACAATTTCGTAAGCCGAACGTACTTCCTGTGAAAGGTTTGGTTCTTGCAAGTATGGGATGCCTGAGCCTAAGAGCAGTGCTACGAACAAAAGCGACACATACCGAATCCCGATATTGAAGGTACTGTGATAAAAAGCATTTTTTGGATGCCAATAACTGTCTTGCAAATCGTTTAACAAGGTGAGGCCCAAAATAAGGAAAATCAGCAATACGGCGATATTCAATCCGAGACCTAAACTGGTCAAACCTTTACTTTTGATTTTAAACCAATTGACCAAAGACAAAAGGGCGATAAAAAACAAGGAATAGTTGATCAACCAGATTCCTCGAAATAGGCCCAAGTCCTCAAGATTATAAACACTTGCGGGGTCCAGACTTAAAATTTTCGACTGCATAAAAGCATGATCATAAACCTGAGTCCAATAAGTGGATATTTCGCAGAAAAAGGTAAAATACAAAGCAATAAGTAATGCGCTGCCAAGTAGCGATGAAAGAAGTTTATTTTGGTCGGTATCCTCTACCCAAGGACTTTGTGCCAAAAATTGATGATGGAAGAAAATAGCCCCGGCAAAAACGCCACAACAAAATAAACTGGTGAAAAAATTGAAGTTGAGCAAAAAGGGAATGTGCGTTTCCGGAAATTCTGGAACCGATCCTTCGTAAAAGTAAATCCAACCATTGGCCAGGGCAAAACAACTCAAGCCCATCGCCAAAAAGGAAAATACTTCCAGGAATTTGATGTTGAAAAACCGGCCAAGGACAAACAAAGCAATTGCTTCCAGGCTCCACAATATTGTCACCCAATTGCCATCAAACTGTAGCGGAACTGCAATGGTCAAAAAGGCCAGACTCAGGCAGGCCAAAAATTGGCTGGTCTTGTACAATTTGGGTTTGAGCTGAAACAATACCAGCGCAACCAAAGCATGGATGATTGAATTGATAAAGGCGACCAAACCCGAAAAAGCATCCCCATCAAATCGTAAGTCCATCGCGGCAATGCCCAATGTAAAAAACAAAAGAGCATTGCTAATCAATAAGACCTGG
Source organism: Haliscomenobacter sp. (assembly GCF_033763495.1). Lineage (GTDB taxonomy): Bacteria > Bacteroidota > Bacteroidia > Chitinophagales > Saprospiraceae > Haliscomenobacter. The sequence goes on from NZ_JANRKL010000178.1 coordinate 2,107, forward strand.
TCCCCGCCACTTAGGAATTCCGTTTTGTTCAATTGATAAGCTAAAAGAATGGCATAAAAAAGGAAAAAGAACAAAGTCAAAAATCCCAGTGCCAGGCCGAAATGTTGACTGGGTCGAAAATGAATCAAAAACCAGGCAACATAAATCAACCAGGACCAAAAAAAAGCGGCTACATTGAGTATCTTCCAATTGCGGCTGAGTCCAATAAACAGGATGCCAACATTGACGAAGGCAGTATAGGCAAACAACGTTCCGATTCGCTCAGGTTCTTGACCCAATAGATAGGGTAGGGCGTACGCGCCCACCAAACCCAGTAAAGCAATAAAAACATTGATGTAATACAGGGAAGCCAAAACCGTGAACGCCGTAAAGGCGAACATCAAAAAAAAGGTCAAGGTCAAGGGAAACAGGTGGTAAAAGCTGTAAGCTGCGTAAGTGGTAAAGTAAAAAATTGTTGCAGCACCACTTAAAAGCACTGCGCTGTAATCCACATATTGTGCTCGAAACCGAATGGCAAAACCCATTAGACCAATGCCCACCAGGTATCCCAGAGCAATGCGGATGGGCGGGCTAATCAAATTGTGGTCAATCACGTATTTGACCCCAATGGCCACACCTAAAACCAGGACGATGATCCCAATTTTGCTGATCAAATTTTCACCAATAAATGATTCGAGCTTGTTGTCGAAGGAAGAATTGGCCTGAGCTGTGGAAGTAAGAGGTCGTTCTTCAATGGTTTGAATTGGTTTATTGACTAAAGATGGCGAGATTGGGCCCCTCGAAAATTGAACACTTGCTGGTCTGACAATGCTTTCTTTTTTCAGCACCTCTATTTCCTGGCGCAATGCCTCAATTTCCTTTGCAAAACTATCCTGCTTTTGCAAAAGTTGCTCCAATTTGGTGAGCAATTGTTGTAGTTGTGGCTGGTTTTCGGTCACCGGGTATAAGTTTACTAGTTGAGTGTGTGAAACCAACTAATAAACTTAAGATCCGAGTGAAAAATTGCACTTTAGCGCTTACTGCTGATAACTATTTGCATTGATGAGCGGATTGGCATACATGGTCAACAAATAGGTGTAACCCGCGTCATCACTATCCTGTTGGAGTTGTTTGACCTGGTCTTCAAAAAAACGACAATGCCATTCCAGTTCCTGCTCGCTATATTGCGAATTGTAAGTGTTGGAATTGTGCAATAAGTCGTAAGCAATGTAATTCACTGGCCACAAGCGATAATGTTGGTGAATCGACTTGTCGATCATTTCTGCCAATAATTCCAACTGCTTTTTACTGTTTTCTGCTTCCGCCAGCACTTCCAGCTGGTCGTTGAGCAGCTCTCCAAAATGAAAATGCACCCGGCCTTTTTGTCCCTTTATGCCCAGAAGCATGTAATCCACATCCTGTTTGAAAGATTTTTTGAATTCAGGATCGGCCCGTTTGTTGAGGTATTCCTGGGTTTTGAGCAAGCCACAGGGGTCATATTCGTAAGAGATGGCGACTGGTATGATGTTGAGATTTTGGAAATGCTGTTGGAGGTCTTTTTTTCCACTCAAACTCAACATGGTCAACAAACCAACCTGGGTGCGGTCGTTGCCATCCTTGGCGCGACCTTCGCGCTGGGCAATCCATACCGAATCAAGTTTTTCTGTGATGAGCTGGTGGATGTATGCAGACATTTGCAAGGAAGAACTGTACAACTCCCGGGCAGTTCCAGTTCGTCGAACCACAAAACTTTTGTTGATGCGGAACAACAACTCTGAAATCCGGTGCATCATCAGGTTGTCACCAATGGCAATCTGACTGGTATCAAAGCCATGCTCGAACAAGACAATGTTTAAAAAAGCCGAATCCAGTACGATATCGCGGTGATTGGAAATGAAGAGGTAGCGCTCATTGGGGTCCAGGTGTTCAAAACCACTGGCACTCAGTTCTTTGATGCTGATTTTTTCAATTACCTTGAGGAAAGGCGCCACAATTTTGGTTTGAAAATCGGCAGCAGTGTGCACCTGGTCTTTCATCTGCATGACCTGCTGCAACAAGGCCTCCGGCAAAAAAAGCTTCATGCCTTCGGTGAAGGCCGGATAACTAAACAGCTCAGCAATAGCAGCTTCTATTTCATCGTCGCGAAAGGGTTCGAGGCGGAATGGTGTTTCTGACATCGGATATCTTTTGAGGGAGAATAGTTTTTAAATTTAAGATGGGCAAATTTAAGAAGATTTAAGCTATGGGCAAACCTTATCTATTCTTTCCCTGAACACGCCAATCGGCTATTTCCCCACGTGGAATACCACACAAGGCACACTGATTTTTTTAACCAGGCCATTGCCTTTACTTTTGAATCATCATCAAAAAAATAAGGACATGAAACAAACTTGTTTACTGATTGGGGCTTTGCTTATTGTATTGGCACCGTCTTTTGCCCAAACGGATACTTTGAATCAAACTATTCCGGTTTTCAAAAAGAGTATGTACTTGCGTAGTACGGCTTTTCTTTATAGTCTCAATTTAAGTTCTATTTGGCTGAGTAATATGCAGCAGGTATTAAAAACCAAAGATTTAGCCAGCGAATCCCGCTTCACGGGGAGCATTCCATTTGAAGCGGGAGTGCGATTTCAGGATTGGGCATTCAGTACAAATGTGGCCCTGCCTGTGTCATTAGGAGATGCTTTTAACCCCAAAATGGTCACCATATCTTTGTTCGCAGAGCATGCGGTATTCAAAAGCCGAAATTTCCGCTTAAATGTAGGCGCAGGCGCATCCTTGTACGAGTACAGCTTTATTCTTGTCCAGGATGAGCCCAATCGACAAGTAGGATTTCAGGATTTGTTCAGCACCTCATTTTTAACCACACCAGTCATTTCGAACAAAGGTGGAGCATTTGATGTAACCGTTTCTTTGAGCAATCGGGAAAAGAAACCTGTTTCGGTGGGCAACTGTTTCCGCATCGGATACCGCAGAGGTTTTACCAAATACCAATGGAAATCGCAGTCCTTTGACCTTTTGGGTGCACCCAAAGACCAATTGGATATGGTGTACTTCCAATACCTCATTTCCTTATCCAAAAATTACTGATCATGGGCCGCCTGGTATGTATTGTAGGGGTTTTGCTCGCTTTGGCCAGTAGTGAGAACCTCGAAAAAGCCACACTGATCCTTTATCGGGAGCGGGAGTTCTTGGGAAATGCACACGAGATTAGGATCAATGATAAATTGGTAGCCTCATTGCCAGCCAATGCTTATCTGGAAATACAAGTGACTTCTGGAAAAACGAATGTAGAATCGTACATTTATCGGGGTAGCAAGCGAGTATTTTCACTACAAACCGAAGCAGGGCAAGTCTATTACATCAAAGCTTACGAAGAGGTCGATTTTTGGGATCGTTACCTGGTGATGCAAAGTGTAGGAGCAGAAACCGCTACAAAAGAAATGAAAAAATGCCGCAAAGTCCAAAAAGTCAAACAACCAGATTAATACTCATCAATAAAGTACTGCCTTGGTTTTTGGTAGGGGCAGTTGTTGTTTATTTAATTTGGCGCTTTTTACAAGTATACATTGTGAATCTGGGCGGCGAAATGGAGGGAATTGGCCGTTTGTTGCGCTACTTCGGAGGGATTTTGCTGGAGCTGTTGTTGGTGTGGGGATTGGCGCTGCTCAATTTTCGCTTCATCTTTTTGCGTTTTGCTACAGCCGATTCTCGCTTTAAAAATTGGTACTGGGCCTGGATTGGCATGTTTGCCCTGTTGTGTTTTGCCTGGCTGGAATGGCGCACTGATTACGAACCTGAATTTGCGGATGAGAACGTATTGTCTACAATCTTACTCACCAGCTTTGTAGTGGCCTACGCCTATTCCGCCGACTATTTTCGTACCAAACGAGCTCAATTGGCCTTGTTGAAGGACAAAACCATGGCTGAATTAAATGTGTTGAAAGCACAAATCAAGCCCCATTTTTTGTTCAACACGATGAATGTCCTCTACAATTCAGCCCAAAAGCATGAGGATGAAACAACGGCCAAATTAATTTTTGAACTATCGCAATTGTTGCGATTCAGCATTCAGGAAGCAGCGGAGGAATTCACGAGTTTGGAAAACGAATTGGCTTTTTTGGAGCGCTACATTCAATTCCAACGCCTGCGTTTGCCGCAAACAAACAAACTGGACATTCAGATTGACATCAACAAGCAAGGAGAAGGAGCGAAAATTGCCCCATTGCTCATGATTCCTTTTATGGAAAATGCCTTTCAATACGGCATCAGCTTGAACGAAGCTTGTTTTGTTCACCTGAAGCTAAATGTCGAAGGACAAAACCTGGTGCTGCTGCTGCGCAACAGCATCGCCCCTAATCCAGAAGCCAGAAGTGGCTTAGGTACAGGCATCCGCAACAGCCGGGAAAGACTGCAGTTGTTGTACCCTCAGCGGCACCAATTGCGCATAAAGGAGAGCGATAATACTTTTGAAGTAACATTGAAAATCGATCTGTAGGGGCAACCCTTCCGGGCCACATACGTTTGCCCGCAATAAATCCAAGCATCATGTCAAGCTTCCACATCAATGCCATCGCCATCGACGACGAACCTTCAGCTCTGGAAGTCCTAGAACGCTATGCCTCCAAAGTACCTTTTATCCAACTCAAAAAGGTATTCTACAGCACTGCCGAAGCCTTGGCTTATCTGCATTCCGAGCCCATTCAATTGATTTTCCTGGACATTCAGATGCCGGACATGCTTGGTACCGATTTTGCCCGCCTGATTCAGCTCCAAAAAACCGCCATCATTTTTACAACGGCGCACGCAGAATACGCTTTGGAAGGTTTTGAATTAAAAGCATTGGACTACTTGCTCAAACCCTTTGATTTTGCCCGTTTTTTGCAGGCCTGCCAACGGGCATTTGAACAAACCGACCGCAAAACCAATGAAGAGGAAGGGAGCATTTTTGTTAAGGAAGGTTACGATTGGGTGCGGGTTAATTTGGATGATGTGTTGTTCATTCAATCGGATACGAACCTCTTGTTCATCCATGAAGGACAACGCCGCATCACCACCCGCATGACGGTCCAGGAAATGTTGCAACAATTGCCTCCGGAGCGATTTGTGCGGGTGCACAAGTCTTACATTGTTGCTTTGGCAGCAGTGCAAAAAATAGAGAAGCATCAATTGACCGTGGGCAAACACTGCATTCCACTGGCGGCAGCGTATCGGGAGGAAATTGAAGAGAGACTGCTGAGGAGAAAAAAATGACGAATAATTTGAATGACGAATGACGAATGACGAATGACAAATTTGGCGGGTCGCCGGAGATTCGTCATTCGTCATTCGATTAATTCGTCATTCCAAACTTATTCCTCTGTGATTGTTACCGTCACCATCACATCGCCTTGCCGAATGGCATCCACCACATCCTGGCCCGTTTTTACCTGACCAAACACCGTGTGCTTTCCATTCAAGTGAGGTTGAGGTGCGTGGGTGATGAAAAACTGGCTGCCATTGGTAGCAGGCCCTGCATTGGCCATGGAAAGGGCACCCGTGCCATGAGTCAAAGGATTTCCAGCGAATTCATCGGCAAAACGGTAACCGGGGCCGCCACGGCCAGTTCCGGAAGGATCGCCACCCTGAATCATAAAATTGCTGATCACCCGGTGAAAGGTGATGCTGTTGTAGTAACCTTCTTTGGCCAAAAAAACAAAGTTGTTGACCGTATTGGGCGCGAACTCAGGGAACAATTGGATCACAATGTCGCCTTTGTCGGTGTTGATGGTTGCCGTATAGGATTTTGCAGGATCAATCTGCATAGGGGGAGGAGTAGACCACTGTTGCATAAATCTGGATTTTTTGCAAACATAGAAAGCATTTTTGAAAAGGCGGGAGCTTTTATTATTTTTATACCATGTCAGATCCATATGTACTCCGCCTCGACGCCGTGCAAACGCCTCCAGTGAGCTTTTGGCAACGCTTACAACACCTGGGCCCCGGCTTCGTGCTTTCTGCCGCGATTGTCGGCTCAGGCGAATTAATTGCGACCACCGCTCTGGGGGCCAAAGCTGGTTTTGTGGCCTTTTGGGTCATTCTGGTCAGTTGTTTGGTCAAGGTAGCTGTCCAGGTGCAATTTGCCAAACACACCATCCTAACTGGGAAAACCGCCATGCAAACCTTCGACGATTTGCCTGGCCCCCGCATTGGCAAAGCCCGCTGGACAGTTGCTTTGTATTTTTTGATCATGCTCATCAAGTTTGTCCAGATGGGTGGGATCATTGGGGGGGTGGCGCTGGTGTTGAACATGTTATTGCCCCAATTGTCGGTAGCCATTTGGGCTTTGGTGATGGCGCCGATGACCTCCGTTTTGGTATTCCGGGGTTATTATAGTGTGGTGGAAAAAACCTGTTTGTTGCTCATCACCGGCTTTACCCTTTTTGCCATTGCTGCTTTGATTTTTTTACAATATACCCCTTATGGCATTGATTGGGGGCAGTTGAGCACAGGATTGAGCTTTTCCTTGCCCAGTTCAGCGGTGGTTTATGCTTTTGGCGCTTTTGGCATAACCGGGATCGGCGGTGAAGAGATCATTTATTACAACTACTGGTGTTTGGAAAAAGGTTACGCCCGCCACACTGGCCCAAACGATGGGAGCGCAGCCTGGGCTGAACGGGCTAGGGGCTGGATCAAGGTTATGCAAGCCGATGCGGTTTGTAGCATGGTGGTGTATACAGCTGTGACGGCGGTGTTTTATTTGCTGGGGGCAGCGGTGTTGCATGCCCGGCAAGAAGTTCCGGAGGGTTACCAGTTGTTGGAAGTGCTTTCGGGGATTTTTACCGAAAGTTTGGGGCCTTGGGCCAGGATTTTCTTTATGGTGGGGGCGTTTTTTGTGTTGTATTCCACCTTGTTTGCCGGATTAGCAGTCTGGGGCCGTTTGTTCAGCGACATCTTTAGCCATTTTGGCTGGATGGATTTTTTTGACCTCAAACAACGCCAGCGCAGCATTGGTATCCTGTCTTGGGTGGTTCCGCTGATTTGGACTTTCCTGTTTTTGAGCATCAAATTGCCACTGTTTATGGTTTTGAGTGGAGGGATTGCTGGCTCCGTTTTATTGCTGTTGGTTCTTTATGCGACCCTGTATTTTCGCTATGGTACGACCACGGGAAAATTTGATGCTTCCTGGCGCTTTGATCTGGTCTTTTGGGTGAGCATTCTGGCTATTTTGGCGGTTAGTGTGTATGGCATTTACAGTTTGAATTTTAAAGCGCCCAAAAAGGAGCAAAAGTTAGGGCTACTGCTGAATTTTGACCAAAACAAGGCAGCTGAGCTCGACCATTTTATCGAGTCCTACCAAAAACGTTACCATATTCCAGGGGTTTCTTTGGCGCTGATCAAAAATGGGAAAGTAGCCTATGCCCAAACCTACGGGGTGCGCAATACGGCTACCCAGGCTCCCGTGGATGAAAATACACTTTTTGAAGCGGCGTCTATCACTAAACCAGTGTTCGCTTTTGCAGTGCTGCGCCTAGTGGAAAAAGGCATCATCGATTTGGACAAACCTTTGTACCAATATTTACCCAATAAGGATATCGAATACGATGAACGCTACAAATTGATGACGGCGCGCCACGTTTTATGCCATCGGACGGGTTTCCCCAATTGGCGGAACCAAAACAAAGATGGCAAACTGGATCTAAAGTTTACCCCCGGCAGCGAATACAGTTACTCCGGCGAAGGTTTTGAATACCTGAAGCGGGTAGTGGAAAAAATCACGGGGAAAGGAGTGGAGCAGGTGTTAAGGGAAGAAGTCATTCAGCCACTGGGTTTGTACCACACCTATTTTTCCAAAAACGATACTTTGGTCAAACTTGCCGCAACCGGGCATTTTAAAAAACGCATCAGCACCGATGAAATCCCCACCCAGCCGGGCATGGCCTACAGCATGTATACCGAAGCCCGAGCCTTTTCTCGTTTTATGCTGGCCTTGCTGGAACAAAAAGGGTTGAAGCCTGAAACTTATACGGAAATGCTAAGTGTACAGTCGAGCTTTCCCTGGGAAGAAAAGGAAAAACCAAAATACAAGTCACACCTGGGCCTGAGCTTATTCGTCCATGAATCACCCTACGGCCTGGCTTTTGGCCACCAAGGAAGCAATGGAGATTTTAATTGCAACTTTGAGGTATACAAAGAAGCAAAAATGGGCTATGTGGTGTTTACGAATGCCAGTACGGCGGGGCCGCTGATTCGGGATTTGGGGGAGTTTTTGGTGGGTGGGAAAGTAGATTAACCTGCTTTCGGCCACCACGGCACCAACACACTCGTCCGCTTCTGGTACTCCGCATATTCCGCATTTCCCACATACCGTTTTTCCAACATTGGCACTCCCGATACAAAGACCAATAACAGCGTAATCGTCAATGGCCCAATCATGCCAAGCCAGGCCGAAGGTATGGGAAGAACAATGACAAAAATGCCCCACCACATTGCAATCTCTCCGAAGTAATTGGGATGGCGACTGTATTTCCAAAGGCCCGTTTGCAGCACTTCTTCCTTGTGCTTCCGGGTTTTGACAAATTGAGTCAATTGGTAATCTCCTACGGCCTGAAAGAAAAAACCAATGCCCCAGAGCAAAATGCCCAGATAAGTACAAATCGTCCATTCCTGCGCCGCCGAAATACCCCCAACGACAATTGGTAAAGCAACGACCCACAACAAAAAGCCTTGTAATAGATAAACTTGTAGGTAAGAGCGCCAGTAAAAAGTTTCCCCCCATTCTTCGCGCCACTGCCGATAACGAAAGTCTTCACCTTTGCCGCGGTTGCGCAAAAAAATGTGGGTAGACAGACGCAAGGCCCAAATGCCAACCAAGGTGTACACCAGAAGAGGAACACTGGCTTTTACTTGCGTTTGAAACAGATAGGCGCATACAACGACATAACCTAAACCCCAGGCAATATCAGCTACATCATTGCGCCGGGCTACCAAGGAGATGATGAACCACAAAGTGGCATAAACCCAGATCAACAACCCAATTTGCAGCAATACCCCAGCCATAGCTATTTGAAATAATTGGCGATGAAATACCCAGAAACACTCACCGAACCTGTAAGCACCATGCCCCAAACGATGTCGATGAACACAATATTCAGCGGCCAGCCTTTGAGCGTAGCCAAATTGGTCAGATCATAAGTGGCGTAGGTGAAGAACCCAAACAAGGCGCCGTACAACAGGGCATGCTGCCAAGATTGTTTTTCCAGCGCTGGAAAAATTACAAATAGAAAAATGCCCACAATGAACAGTAGGTAAAAAACGATAGCCGCCGTCCAGTTGATTTGATCACTCAAAAAACCACCCAGGTAACGCGCATAAATGCCCTTGGCAATGAAACCCAACCAGGTCATATCGATGATGAAAAAAACGACCGTGGTGAGTAAATAGCTCAAAATGAATTTGCTGAAGGGCATGGCTTTGGATTTTGGTGAAAAGATAACAGGTGTAACAAGGAAAATCATAAAAAGATCATGAAAAAAATATTGGGGAAAGTTTACATTTGTAAACGCGTCCCCAACTGAGTAAACTACATTTTTTTACACAAAACCAATATTTTATGCACAACGTAATTTCAAGGGCTCTGTGGAGCCTCGTCCTGATGATTTCAATTTTTGCCTGTAATCCCAAAGGAACCGACGCCTGGGACGCTTTCACCGCTTGTGGTAGCACGAACTGTGTAGAAGAAGTACTGGCTGTCAAAGATGCTTTTTTGGAAAATCCGGAGGCCATCTTAACCCGCTTCAATGAAAGTGACGAACAGGGAACCGATCACGTAGTGGGTTGGCTCTACATTTTGCGGGACAGCGTTTTGCTCAATTCCAATTTTGCAAGCACTGAAGAGCGTTTTGACCTGCAACAACAAATCGTCGAAGCAGCAAAGCCTTACCAAGAGAATGCCAAATTTGCCGAAATGGCCAAATTTGTTGTGGATGAAATTGGTCAATTGGCCATCGCCTCGGAACTGGAAGACGATGTGGTAGAACCTGCTTCAGAGCCTTTTAGTGGAACCTATGAATTTGAGTTGCCAAATGATGGAGGTAGTGGGGAATTGCTGGTGAGCCAGATTTCAGCCGATCAGTTCAAATTCAAATTGACGGTGGTGGGTGGAAAACCAGCTCACAACCAAGGCATGATGGAAGGTGTTGCGAACATCCTTGGCAGTACTGCCGATTTCTCTACCGATGAATTTGGTGGCACTTGCAAGCTGAGTTTCAATTTTGCTGAAGCTGTAGAAATCACCACACTGGAAGGTGATCCTGCTACCTGTGGCTTTGGCAATGGGGTAAAGGCTGACGGCGTATATCGGCGCACAAGTTTTGATGATCCATTCCTGTCTGCAGCGGATGCTAAAAAGGTGAAAATGCTGCAAGGTACCTGGCAGTCCCTGGATGATCCCAAGTCGGTGGTCAAAATTATGGATGGCAAATACATCGACGTGTACGATGGGAAAGAGGTCAGCTCAGCGATATGTTTGTATTGCGCAAAATGCCCCGAAGATTGTGGCCCAGCGGGCGCAGGGGCTTGTCTGAAAATTACCGCTCAAGACGACGCGTGTTATTCCTTAGTCTCCCTGACGGCTACCAATTTGGAACTTTCGCAGATTGGAGGTACAGGCAATACGAATCGGTACAAGAAGAAATAAACACGAGGCATTCCAATTTGGTGGTTTTAAATGCCTCGACTAAGGTGATTTCTTCAGTGTCTTAGGTTTCTTAGGTGGTGAAAAAATATTCCGCCGCGTAGTTTTTTTCACCACCTAAGAAACCTGAGGCACAAAAGATTCACCCTAGGAGATACTTTAAACTCCTGTTTATCAACTCTTCAGCTTCTCCTCTTTCAACAAAATCGCATCCACCCCTTTCTCCCGCACCTGACGGTTGAATTCGGGTAGTTGGGTATCGCGCAGTGTGCGGAACTTGCCCAATTGATCGTCGATTTTTTTGGTCATTTCCTCCTTCACTTCCTTCGCCTGTTTGGTCGGCGCGTAATCGCCCTGGCTGGAAAGTGAACCCACATGCGACAACTTATTGGTCAATTTAATCGGGAAATTGAGGGGATCCTGACCGCTGCGGTTTTTGGTCTGATACAACTCATTTTCAATTTCCCCAATTGACTTGTCAATTTCGTTTGCCTTTTCCATCAAGGGTTTCATGGCTGGATTTTCCTTCCACAATTCCTTGAAGTGGGTCAGTTGTTTGCGAATATTGCGGATGTCGAGGATGGTTTGGTGGGCTTCGGTCACCTTGTCCCGAATGCTGATCAGGAAGTTGAACTGCTCCCGAATGTCCTCCATGGAGGCATCCGAACGGGGATCTTTCAGGATTTCAAACTCCGTTTCCATCGTTTTCCCACCCACGCTCAATTTGGCTTTGTAGCGACCCGGAACGGCCTTTGGCCCTGTAGTGCCTGCCGCCCAGAAAATCATGCCATCAAAACGTTTGGCATCGGCATAACGCATGTTCCAATTGAAGGTATTGCCACCTTGTTTCAGTTCAGGCAATTTTTCAGGATTCTCCTTGGCTTTGCTGGAATATTCCTTGATCACCGTCCCATTGAGCTCCATGATCGTCAATTTCACCTCTACCGAATCGGCTGGTTTTTGCTTCAGGTAGTAGTGAAAGGTCACGCCACCGGGGTGGTTGGTACCTTCGGTAGGGAGGTTGCGCGCCTGACCACCATCCATGCGGTAGCTGGGGATGGGCTGGTACAGGTGGAAATCACTATTGGCTACTTGTTCGCTCAATTGGTGCAGCGGCGTCAAATCATCAATCATCCAGAAGCTGCGCCCTTGGGTAGCGGCAATCAGGTTGTCGTTTTTGATGGTCAAATCCGTAATGGGTACAATCGGCAGGTTCAACTGGAAAGCTTGCCAGTTGGCACCATTGTCAAAGGAGATGTACATGCCCGTTTCGGTTCCTGCGTACAACAAACCAGCCCGTTTTGGATCAGCGCGGACTACCCGGGTGAAGTGGTTTTCGGGAATGCCATTGGTGATTTTGCTCCAGGTTTTGCCGTAATCTTTGGAATAAAACAGGTAGGGCTTGTAATCGCCGGATTTGTAGGAAGTACCCGCTACATACACCCCACCTTTGTTGAAAGGATCGGCGTCGATGCTGTTGAACATGATATTGGCAGGTGCACTTGGAGGGGTTACATTACTCCAGTTTTTGCCGCCATCGCGGGATACATGCAAAAGGCCATCGTCGGAACCCGTCCAGAGCAGGTCTTTTTCGTAAGGAGATTCACAAGCCGCAAAAACGGTGCAATAGTATTCCACACTGGTATTGTCCTGGGTGATCGGACCACCCGAAGATTTTTGCTTGCTCTTGTCGTTGCGGGTCAGGTCGGGGCTGATGGTTTCCCAGCTTTGGCCGCCATTGGTGGTTACGTGCAAACGATCTGAAGCCACGTAGAGCTTTTTGGGATCGTGGGGAGAAAAGAAAATCGGGTAGTTCCACTGGAAGCGGTATTTCATGGCTTCAGCACCAGCACCCATGGGGTTGTCGGGCCAAACGTTGATGGCTTGTTCCTGTTTGGTGCGGTGATTTTGGCGGGTTAACAAACCGCCGTAGCTGCCCCCATAAACGATGTCATTGTCCAGTGGATCAACCGCGAGGTGGGCACTTTCGCCACCAGCGGAGGGTTCCCAATCCCGTTCACCGATCGAAAACCCGTCGGTCCGGTGGGCAATGCGCACAGTCGAGTTGTCCTGTTGAGCTCCATAAATGCGGTATGGGAAGGAGTTGTCCGTAATTACACGGTAAAACTGCGAGGTTGGTTGGTTGTTGTAAGTGCTCCAGTTTTCGCCACCATCAAACGACACCTGCGCGCCACCATCATCGCCGATGATCATGCGTTGAGGGTCTTCGGGAGCAATCCAAAGGTCGTGGTGGTCGCCATGGGGCGCATTGGAAGCGCTGAAAGTACGGCCTCCATCGGTAGATTTGTGGTAACTCACGTTCATCACATACACCACATTTTCGTCCTTGGTATCGGCGGTGATGCGGGTGTAATACCAGGCGCGTTGGCGCAGGTTGCGGTCGTCGTTGGTTTTGGTCCAGGTATTTCCACCGTCGTCGGACCGGAATACACCACCTTCAGCAGCTTCGATGATGGCCCAAACGCGCTCCGAATTCACTGGAGATACTGCAACACCAATGATGCCATGAGGCCCTTTGGGTAAACCTTTTTTGGACATCAGGTTGGTCCAGGTGTCACCTCCATCAGTACTTTTCCAAAGGGTAGAGCCTTCACCGCCACTGTCCAGGCTGTAAGGTGTGCGGCGAATGCGCCAGGTTGACGCGTAAATCACCCGAGGATTGTTGGGATCCAGAATGAGGTCTACGGCACCTGCGTCAGCGTTCGCAAACAGGATGCGTTCCCAGGTTTTGCCACCGTCTTTGCTGCGGTAAACACCACGATCATCGCTGGATTTGTACAAATCGCCCAGAACTGCTGCGTAAACCAGATCGGGGTTTTTGGGGTGGATGCGGACGCGGGGGATGTGCATGGCTTTTTCGAGGCCGATTTTTTGCCAGGTTTTGCCAGCATCCTGGGTTTTCCACATGCCATAACCGTAGGAGACGTTGCCCCGAACGGTTTTTTCACCGCCACCTACGTAAATGACGTTGTTGTCGTATTCAGAAACCGCTACCGCACCAATCGAGCCGCCAAAGTAGCCGTCGGAGATGTTTTGCCAGGTTTGGCCACCGTCTTTGGTACGCCAAACGCCGCCACCTACACTCCCAAAATAAAATAGGTTGGGTTTGCCGGGGACACCCGTCACTGTTGCGGATCGGCCACCACGGTAGGGGCCTATCGAGCGCCATTGGATGGAGTTGTAGAGTTTTTCATCCATGCCCGTTTTGGCAGGAGTGCTGGCGACGCTTACAGTAGGCGCCGGAGTGGTTTTTTTCTTTGCCTGGGCCTGGACCTGCTGACTGTAGAACATTCCTCCAAGCAACAGGACGATGCAGAGCAAATTAACGGATAATCTTTTCATACCTGAATCCTTTGAATAAATTTTGGTTATGGCTGAACGATGTTCAAGAGTTTTGATAGATGATTGATGCAAAATTTTGTAACTCAGACACCACATTTTTTACCGCAGAGTTTCGCAGAGTACCCGCAGAGTTTCCCAGAGTTTAGGCCACCTTCGGTGGCAAAAATTACTCAGAGGTGCATTGAATGAACATGAATGCTGAACAATCAAGTTTTAAGCGTACTCGACCTCTAGCCACCAGAGGTGGCAAAACTCCTAAAAATTAGTAAAACTCCGTGAAACTCTGCGGGTACTCTGCGAAACTCTGCGGTAAAAAAATGAATTAACTCAGATTTCACATTATCTACCAACCAAAACTCGAAGAACAGCGCTCCGAAAAATACAAAAAAAGCCACACCGTAGATGATGTGGCTTAAAGGATAAAGAGAAAAACCTCGCCTTGTTTACGTAAAATGAGTCGGATGTTTCTTACAAACGTTCTTTTCGAACGATGAAAATGGAGTTTTACAGGATAGATGCCATTGGGCGATTTTTAGATCTTCTCTCAAAAAGAATTATTGCAAAATGATCTTCTTTGAAGCGTATTTATCCCCCTGGCGGATTTGCAGGAAATAGGTCCCGGTGCCGTTTTGGGAAATGTCTACCTCATCTGAAAAATCTCCAGTAAAATTGCCCAATTCGTATTCGTAGATGGTACGGCCTGCTGCGTTGAATACCTTGACCTCGGTTTGGCCTTTTTCTGGTAAATCAAACTGTAGCTTGAACATGCCTTTGCTAGGGTTGGGATACAGGTTGATTTTTTCCAGACGCAGGTTGTTGATCACTGGCATGTTGACCCCCTGAGCTTTGAGTTTATCTGCGTCAGCTTTGTCCATATCTTGCATAGTGGCCTTGACATTGGCTGGGTTGACGCGGGTGTTCTGGGAACTGGCATTCCCTTCACCGCGGCTCAAACCTTTAAATACCCAATTGCCGTTGTCTTTGTCGTCGGAATTGTAGTAATAAGAGGTACTTTTGCGGGCATCACACAAGGATTTGATGGCTTTGCTGGCACTCATTTTTTTGCCGTCGCGCAGGTAATCAACGCTAACCGTCGAGCCAGCTTTGACGATACCCAGGGCCATGCTGATGTCGCTCCAGTCAATGATTGGATTGCTGTTGATGGCTACCAATACATCACCTTCTTTCATGCCCATCTCCTTGGCGGTAGAACCTTCTACGATGTCTACCAAGACTCCCTTTTCATTATAAGTTTCGTGAGACTGGCGTACGCCCAGGAAGGGTTTTTCACATTCATCCCGCCAGTCGGTATCGTCGTCGTCATCGTCGTGGCTGCCCAGGGTGACGCTGACATTGCGCTCCTGGTTTTTGCGGATGAAATACACATTTGCTTTTTGGCCTGCTGAAAATTTGCGCAGGATGAAACTCAAAGACTGGCCTTCACCCACCCGGTATTCGTCGATACCGTAGATGTAATCAAAGGTTTGGAGGCCAGCCTTCGCCGCGGCAGAATTGGGAATCACACTGGAAACATAGGCACCGTAAAGATTGCTAAAGCCCAGTTTTTTGGCTTTTTCCCTGTTCATCGAGCCAAGGTTGACACCCAGGAAAGCGCCATCCATTGCTTCGGCTTTGGCCCAGTTTCCATTGTTGCTACTGCTTGACCAGGAAATGCCAAAATTACGGCCATTGTTGTTGCTATTGATCCCTGTGTACGAGTCGTTTTGTTTTTTACCCATTTTACCCGTCTTGGTAAGGGTTTCGCCGTTGCGGCGCAGGGTAAGTTTGACTTCGGCACCGGGCTCCATACTGCGGATCATGGCGCTGATGTCGGTCCAATCGATCATGGTGTAGCCATTCATAGAAGTGATCACATCGCCGTCTTGCAGGCCCATTTCGGCGGCAGCCGACTCCTTCGTCACGTCCACGGCTACACCCACAGTGGCTTCGTCCTCGTCTTCATCCTCATCATCGGTGGGGCTGATTCCAAGGAAGGGCCGCGCATCACTATCTTCTTTTTCATTGACTTTTTCCCCGAAAGTAATTTTGACTCCCATCGGCTTGCCCTGGCGGTAGATGTGCAGGGTGGCTTCGGTCCCTGCGTCGTAAATGTCCAGGATGTCGCTCAATTCGGTGTCGTCATCTACCTTGTGCTGATCAACACCTACCACGTAATCAAGGGGCTTCAAGCCCGCTTTTTCGGCAGCTGAACCCGGCAATACCCGGGTGATGTAGCTGCCATAAGGATTATCCGCGCCCAGTAGCGCCGCTTTTTGTTTGGAAATCTCTTCTAAATGGACGCCCATGTAGGCGCGGGTGGGGGTGAGAGTGTTTTCAAAACCAAAAGCAGTAGCGCTCACAGACAGGCTTAGCAGAAAAAAACAAAATAATCTCGTTGCAATCCGTTTCATATGTTAGACTGTTTTGTGGGAAGGACAAAAACAGGGGGAAATGGTTGCATGAGGGTAAATAGAAAAAAGGGAATGTACACTTACATCTTTTTCAACTTTTCAATGATATTAAGTTTAGGCTTCTATTTTTTCACCACCTTTAAACAATGCAAAATATGACTTTTCAGCGCCAGCGGTCACTGCCTGAGTCCGGCCAGACCTGAAGGATTGCTCAATATTTCCCCCTTGAGCATCCAATTTGAAATAAAATCCAACGCTAAATGCAATGGCAGCTTCATCACTTATTGCTGTCGTACTGGCAATGACATAGGGAACGTGATTGGCAATTGCTTTAGCTTGGTCTTCAGAGTAGCAGGCATTAAGCACTACTGCTTTAAAGAGGATACCTTCATCGACAAAATACTCAAACAATGCATCCAAAGCATTTGCAGTGAGTAGCTTAGACCCATTTTTATCGTCATTTTGCAACATGATCCCATTCGATTGACCATGACCTGAGAAATGCAAGATATGGGGTTTTGCTGTTTCGTTTAATTCTTTGAATTCGGTATTGTTGACTGCATGATGGACTGTTAGGGAAAATTGCTCCGTTTTTTCTTGGAGCTTTTTGGTGATGCGGGAATGTTCTTTTTCTAACTCAAGTTGGTAGCTGCCTGCTGGATTGGCGGTAAGCATTAATATTTTTAGCTTACCATTGGATTCTGCTTCTTGTTTTAGGACAGGAGATGGAACAACTTCAGGTGAATGAGTAGACGCCTGATTCGGTAAATCCAGAATGCTTGAGTTGATCTGGCTTTGGCGAATTCCTGCATCCTGTGGATAAACAGTGCCTATCCGAACATCCTTTTCAAGTTTAGCCAAAGTACCTTCCACTAAAACTGTTTCATCCATTAGAGGACGATCATTGTGTTCTGAGGCCCATCTTTTGATTTCATTAATGGCTTCTTGGGGCTTAGCTTTCGCAATGAGGTCTCTTACCTTTGATTTTAACTGTTCAATCGTCATTGTATTAGAATTGGTTTCGGTATTTAAATTTGATACAGATTTAGTCTGAATGCAGCGTTTGATTTGCTCAACAACAATTGTCCAGGCTTCGTCTTTGTTGTTGTAATTGCTGATGGGTTTTTCCCGATCGGGTACGGCGGCGTAAGCGGAAAAAGGCGTGTCTGCAAAGCTGCTAGGGCGCAATAGAATGGGAATGAGTTGTACTTCTTTGCGTTTGACCTTTTCTATTATTTTAGTCATCTCGCCACCCCAAATGAAATCTTCCGCCAGTAAATCCGCACTAAACAATAGAAGGATTATCTCTGCGGCATGTAATTCTTGTTCAATCTTGCTGTTGCGGATTTCACCAGGGATAATTATACTTTCATCCCAGATTTGGATCAGGTTTTGGCGCTCATATAATTTGAGGTGTTTTTTTAATGTGTCAACATGTGCAGCATCTGCTTGGGCGGATCCGATGAATACTCGTTTGGGTGTCGACATCTTGGCTGGGTTTTGATTTTTTGTTGGTGTTCAAAGATAGCTTTTTTTTGTAATTATAAAAACACAGCAAAAATCTCCCCAAAAAAAGACATCCTAATCCTCTTTTTCTCCTTATTTTCATCCCATCACCAACATCAGATTAAACAAACATGAAACAATTTGCCTACAGCGCACTGCTCGCTTTACTCGTTGCTTGTGCCCCTCCAGAACCTGCCATCGATTTTGACAAACTGGAAGAACCCGCCAAACGCCTCCCTGAAAACGCTGTCTATGGTATGGAAGTAGCCGATGGTTGCGATATAACCCTTTTCGCCTCCGAGCCCATGCTGATCAACCCCACCAATATGCACATCGACGAAAGGGGCCGGGTGTGGGTTTGTGAAGCACTCAACTACCGCAACACCCACAACCCTGAAAACCCCGAACGCAAAGAAGGCGACCGCATCCTCATCCTCGAAGACACCGATGGCGATGCCCAAGCTGATAAAAGCACCGTGTTTTACCAAGGCACCGATGTCAATGCTGCACTGGGCATCTGGGCGGTGGACAATCAGGCCATTGTCTCTTGCAGCCCTTACGTATTTTTGTTGAGTGATACGGATGGTGATGACAAAGCCGATAAAAGAGATACCCTCTTCACAGGGCTCAGCGGGGTGCAATCCGACCATGCCGTGCACGCTTTTGTACAAGGCCCCGATGGTAAGATGTACTTCAACTTTGGCAACAACGGCAAACAAATCATGGACCGCCAGGGCAAACCGGTGATGGACCTGAGCGGCAATGCCGTAAATGACCTGGGAGCTCCGTACCGCCAGGGTATGGTGTTCCGCTGCGACCCCGATGGCAGCAATCTGGAAGTGCTGGCCCACAATTTCCGCAACAACTACGAGGTAGCCCCCGATTCGTATGGCACCCTCTGGCAATCCGACAACGACGACGATGGCAACATGGGGGTACGCATCAATTACGTTATGGAATACGGCAATTACGGCTATACTGACCAAATAACCGGCGCCTGGTGGGGCGATCGCCGGATCAGCCTGGAGTCTGAAATCCCCCTGCGCCACTGGCATTTGAATGATCCAGGGGTAGTGCCCAATCTTTTACAAACGGGCTCAGGTTCGCCCTGCGGCATGACGGTGTATGAAGGGGAGATGCTGCCCGAGGCATTCCACAACCAGCCGCTTCACGCTGAGGCCGGGCACAATGTCGTTCGTGCTTATCCGGCTAAATCCAATGGTGCTGGCTACAGCGCCGAAGTGTTCAATTTGGTCAAAAGTAAGGACCAATGGTGCCGCCCTTCTGATGTGACGGTAGCTCCAGACGGTTCGGTCTTTTTCGCTGACTGGTACGATCCAGCAGTAGGGGGACACAAATTTGGAGACACCGGCCGTGGGCGGATATTTCGAGTAAGTGCGGGTAAAAAAGGCCGCAAATACCAGCCTGAAAAAGCCATTCCCGGTTTTGAAACCGAAGGTCAACTCATTGAATCACTCCAGAATCCCAATCTTGCCGTCCAAGCCAAAGCCTCTAATGCCTTGCGCAGCATGGGAACAAGTGCCGAAGCTGGTTTGCTCAAACTGTGGAATGGGAACAATTCCCGGATCCGCGCTCGTGCGTTGTGGATTTTGGGCAAAATGAAGGGAAAAGCCCAGACTTATGTACAAGCAGCCCTGAAAGACATCGACCCAGATATTCGGATCGTTGGTTTGCGATTGGCCCGACAAGTATCGCCCAATCAAATTGCCCAATTGGCCAAAAGTGTAGCCAAAGACCCTTCGGCTCAGGTGCGGCGCGAAGCAGCGGTAGCCATACGTTTTGCCAAAGGCGCTGAGGCAGACAAGGTTTGGGCAGATTTGGCCAGTCAATACGATGGCCAGGATCGTTGGTACCTGGAAGCCCTGGGCATTGGAGCTGATCTTCAAGCGGATAGCCGTTTTTTAGCCTGGAAAAAGAAAGTAGGTGGAAAATGGAATACCGAAGCCGGTAAAAATCTGGTTTGGCGTAGTCGTTCTAAAGAGGCTTTGCCTTTGCTGAAGGAGATGATTCTGGATCCCAAAATCAAAGCCTTTGACTTACGCCAATATTTCCGTGCCTTGCATTTTCATACGGATTCGACTAAAAATGCCTTGATTGAAGCTTTGGTGCAAGGCAAACACCCGATGCAGGATTCCATCAATATTTTGGCCTTGTTTTCAATTGATCCAGGCTATTATCAACAATCGGCTGCACTAAAATCATTGGCTGAACAGGTATTGCCCAAATTGGAAGGCAGTGTGGAGTACCTTGACCTACTGGGTCGCTTGCAAATCAAAAACCAGAATGACAAGTTGCTAAAAATGGCGCTGGAGAATAAAGATGAAGCCCTTCGCGGCCAGGCCGCCAGCCTATTGGTAGCTAACAATGGCATGTCATTGTTGTTGCAGCAACTTAAAGGTGCGGATGAATCAAAAACCCAGCAAATTCTGTATGCCCTGGCACCGGTTAATGATCCCGCTTTATTCAAAATTTATCAGCAATATCTTGGCGAAAGTAACCCACTTGCAGTACGAAGGGCGGCTTTGAGTTGTCTCACCAGTACCTGGGATGGGCAAATTTATCTACTAGGTCTGTTTGAAAAAAATCAGGTGCCCGAAGTATTGGCTATGCAAGGTTTGGTTTCACTGGCAGGTGCATGGAACACTGATGTGCGCAAAAAATCCCGGGCTTTATTGACCAAAAAACAAAAGGAGATGGGTAGTGATTTGCCTCCGGTGGCGGTGCTGGAAGGCCGGAGTGGCAAAGTGGCATCGGGCAAGGCGGTCTTTTTACAACATTGTGCAACTTGCCATAAGGTGGGTGCGAGTGGCGTGAATTTTGGTCCGGCTTTGACCGAAATTGGTTCCAAATTGGACAAGGGAGCGCTTTATAACGCGATCATTTATCCTTCCTCGGGGATCAACTATGGATATGAAGGTTTTAATGTGGCTTTAAAAGATGGTTCAACGGTACAAGGCATTGTAGAAAGTAAAACAGCCAGCGACCTGAAGTTGCGCATCATGGGAGGTACTTCCCGAACCTACCCGATAGCAGATGTTCAAAAAATAGAAGAAATGCCCCAATCCCTGATGACGGAGGGGCTTTACAAAGGTTTTAATGAACAGCAGTTGGTGGACCTGGTTGAGTATTTGGCCACTTTGAAAGCCAAAACCGAGTTGTGAAATAATATCCGCTTCCTTAGGTGCCCCTTAGGTGCCTTTGGTTTCTTAGGTGGTGAAAAAGAAAAAACTTGCTCCGCAAGGAGCTTTTCACCAC
>NZ_JANRKL010000179.1:0-31866 GCF_033763495.1 Haliscomenobacter sp.
ACGGTAAGGGTTTCGTTCAAGAGGGGTTGCGCCAATACACTTGCAATTTCGGTCCTTCTCATTGGTCTTGATTTAAAACGGGGGCGAAAATAGATAGAAAAGTTGAATTGTTGAAAAGATCGGCACTTCGGCTTCGCTCAGTGACCGATTCTAACCCTCAACTCCTCAACTTCTCAACTTTTCAACTTTACTGTTTACATCACGCCACTATGTTACAAGTCAATTTTATCCGGGCCAATAAAGAGCGCGTCTTGGCCGGGTTAAAGAAAAGAAACGCCAAGGATGATCTGTTCCAAACGCTTGAATCGATCCTCAAACTCGATGATGACCGCAAACGATTAAAGACCGAATCGGATGAAGCCAATGCGGAACGCAACCGCTTTTCCGCTGAAATCGGTGCTTTGATGAAACAGGGCAAAAAAGAGGAAGCCGAGCAATCCCGCAGCCAGGTGGCCTCTTTGAAAGAGCGCATTGCCTCGATTGAAGAAGAGTTAAAGTCCACGGAAGAACAACTCACCGAACTACTTTACCTCATTCCAAATATTCCTCATGAATCGGTTCCCGTGGGTATTACCCCCGAGGACAACGAAATTTTCCGGCCAGGCCCCGATCCACTGCCCAACCTGGGTGATGCTGCCCTACCCCACTGGGAGATTGCAGCCAAGTACAAGGTATTTGACCTCGAGTTGGGAGTAAAACTGACTGGAGCTGGTTTTCCTGTTTATCGCGGCAAAGGTGCCAAACTCGAGCGCGCCCTGATCAACTTTTTCCTGGATGAAGCTGCCGCTGCCGGTTATGAAGAGATCATCCCCCCGCTGATGGTCAATGAAGATACAGCAAGGGGTACTGGCCAGTTACCCGACAAGGAGTCCCAAATGTACTATGTTGGGTTGGACAATCTTTACCTGATCCCCACGGCTGAAGTACCCGTTACCAACATTTATCGCGATCAAATCTTGGATGTCAGTGAATTACCCATCAAGATGACCGCGTATACGCCTTGTTTCCGCCGGGAAGCGGGCTCCTACGGTGCGCATGTACGCGGCCTGAACCGGGTGCACCAATTTGACAAAATTGAAATTGTACAAATTGCGCATCCCGATAAGTCCTATGAAATCCTGATGCAGATGTTGGAGCACGTTGCTGCTTTGTTGAACAAACTGGGCTTGCCCTTCCGCATCCTCCGTCTTTGTGGTGGCGATATGGGTTTTACTTCTGCCCTTACTTTTGACTTTGAAGTTTGGAGCGCTGCTCAAAAACGTTGGTTGGAAGTTAGCTCGGTGTCAAATTTTGAAACCTATCAGTCCAATCGGATGAAGATGCGTTTCCGCGACGGCAAGGACATCCAGCTTGTGCACACCCTCAATGGTAGTGCGCTGGCCCTCGCCCGAATTGTTGCATCAATTTTAGAAAACAACCAAAGCCCCGAAGGTGTTATTATACCTGAAGTATTGCGCAAGTATACGGGCTTTGATTTACTGAATTAAACTACGCAGAAAAAAAGCATGTGACCTGTAGCGATACTGCCAAGTCTAAACAAAAAAAAAACAAATGATGAACGCAGATTATATGGTTTTTATGCTGATTGGTGGAGTTTTTTCCGTCATCGGCTTTATCGTTAGTGCGCGTTTAAAATCAAAATTCAACCACTACAGCAAGTTTCGGATCCGCTCTGGTCTGACCGGCAAAGAAATTGCTGAAGCAATGTTGCGCCACTACGGCATCAATGATGTCCAGGTAGTTCCTACTCATGGCATGTTGACCGACCACTACAACCCAGCTACCAAAACGGTAGCGCTGAGCGAAGGGGTTTATGCCTCCAACAGTATTGCAGCAGCTGCCGTTGCAGCCCATGAATGTGGGCACGCGGTACAACACGCCACGGCTTACAGCATGTTGCAATTGCGCTCCAATCTGGTGCCCATTGTCAATTTTTCGGCAATGACCCAACAATGGTTGCTGATCGGGTCATTCATGCTGATCAATACCATGCCGCAGCTTTTGCTGATTACGGCAGTGGTATTCGGCATTACCGCTTTGTTTAGTTTCATCACCTTGCCCGTAGAGTTCGATGCCAGCCGCAGGGCTTTGGTTTGGCTCAATGAATCAGGTATGGCCCGGGGCGAAGAATACGATGGTGCCAAAGACGCCTTGTGGTGGGCAGCCATGACTTATGTGGTAGCTGCACTTTCAGCACTGGTGATGGTGGTGTATTTGTTGCTGCGGTATGTGGGGGCATCGCGGGATTAAACAGATAGCATTTCAACCTATATAGAAGCCAGAAAAGGAATGAATTTTTCATTTCTTTTTCTGGCTTTACTTTTTCCCAAATTTTCCTGATTTTTGCACTCGCAACAAAAATATTTGTATGACGCAGGAGGAAATAGACCTAATTATGGAGGATGCTGAGGAGCAAATGGACAAAGCTCTGGAGCACCTTAGAATCGAATTGTCAAAAATCACCACGGGCAAAGCCAATCCGGCGATGCTCTCGGGTTTGATGGTGAACTATTATGGTACACCTACCCCGATGAATCAGGTGGCCAACGTATCCACTTCGGATTCGCGTACCATTGTGATCCAACCTTGGGAAAAATCCATGTTGGCCCACATTGAAAAATCCATTTTTGAAGCCAATTTGGGTGTAACCCCCATGAACGATGGGGTTGTGGTACGCCTGTCTATTCCACCACTCACCGAAGAGCGCCGCCGTGATTTGGTCAAACGTTGTGCGCACCTGGGTGAAGAATCCAAAGTGGGTATCCGAGGTGGCCGCCGCGATGCGATCGAAGAAATCAAAAAGGCGGTGAAAAATGGCTTTTCAGAAGACATCGGTAAAAAACTGGAAGATGATGTAGACAATCTTTCCAAAAAATTCATTGCAGGTGTAGATGAAATGGTCAAGCACAAGGAGAAGGATATTATGACCATATAAGGTGTGAGTGTGAGGTGTGAGTGTGAGGTGTGGGTATGGATTTATTTACACCAAAGATTTGGTCGTTTCCAAAGATACCCTTACATTTGCCCCACTTTTTAAAAGAGCCTGTGCGCAATAAAAGCAATATACAATGAAAAGGACTTATCAACCATCCCGTCGCAAACGTGCTAACAAGCACGGCTTCCGCGCTCGCATGAGCTCGAAGAACGGCCGCAGGGTATTGGCAGCACGCCGTGCCAAGGGTCGTCACAAGTTGACGGTTTCTGACGAAAAGCGTCTGAAGTAAGAGATGAAAGATGATAGATAAAAGATGAAAGAAGAGAGGCCGGCGTTAACGCGTGATTCTCTCTCATCTCTCATCTTTCATCTCTCCTCTCTTATTGTATTTTATCTCCCCTCAGCAAGCGATACCGCTTTCTCGCCTCCACCGCAAAGGTGCTTCCAGAAAAATCTATAAACAGTTGTTCGTACAATACCGAGGCTCGGTCTTTATTGTTCAGTTGATTGGCATTTTCGTATAATTCTGCCAAAGCAAACAACGCATTATCTGCCCGGATTTCATCAGGATAATTCTGGATGATCAGTTCGTACATTTTTCCAGCCTCCACATAATCCCGTTTTTTGGTGAATACTTTGGCTTTGAGGTACCATACATCGTCTTCCAAAGAATGGTTGGGGTATTCCTTCAGAAGAGAATCCAGTTTGCTGAACGCTTCTATGAAGCGGTTTTGGAAAATCAACATATCCGCTTCAGCGTAAAACTGTAGGGCATTGGCCGTAGTATCCAGGTTGAGGTTGTCCGCAATGAACACCGACATATCCAGGGCATCGTTGGCAATGAGTTTGGCAGTTGATGCTTTCAGGATTTCAAACTGAGCTTGGGCCCACTCAAAATCACCCGAGTAATAAGCCAGACGAGCATTGCGGAAACGAGCTTCGTGGCCCAAAACGTCATCTTTATAAGCCTTGTCCACCTGGGAATACAATAAGGTGGATTCCCAAACTTCCGTTTTCATCAAGTAATAATCCCCCAGGTTGAGCTTGGCCTGGCCCAACATTCCGGCAGAAATGCCTGGCAGGGTAATCAGTTCGGACAAAAGGCTGATGGATTTATCCAGGTTATTCAGGTAAAGGGCTTCCAGGTCGGCCAGCTCAGTAATCAAAGCGGCGGTGCCTCTGGACTTACCATAATCGTTGATGAAAGTTTCGTATTGTTTTTCCAACTCCAGCAATTCTTCCCGGCTATAATTGTAGCCTTCAACCAGTTTGTTGCGGCGACAACGCAGGAATTCTTGCTTAGAATCCACAAAAAACGGCGTTCCAGCTCCCTTGTCTACCACATATTGGTAGGCTTCAATGGCTACGTCGTAATCCTTGTCATTGGCGGCAATTTGAGCCAATTGATATACCCGCAGTCCATCCCCTTTTTGCTGTTTGTCCAGGGCACGCACCTGGCGAAGTGCATTTTTGTAGTCTTTTTTCTGCAAAAATGCCCAGGCCAACATATCGATGTATTGCACTGAGCCTGAATTACTGGCATTTTGAATGCGGTCGTATAGTTGTTGCTGCAACACATTCATGTCATCCGTTGAAAGGTAGCGTTGAAAGATGCTCTTGATGTTGTCAACCCGCTCAGGAAAAGCATCCAGGCTATTGAGGTATTGCTCAATCATCTTACCCACATCTCCTTTACGCCGGTAGAGGTCGGCCAGATTGTAGGAAAAAAACTGGCGATCGTTGAGCATGGTGGCCCCTTTCTCGTAGGTCTCGACAGCCAGGTCGTATTTATTGGCTGAACTAAAGGCATTGGCCAGTTTGCTCACCGCATAACGGTCCTTAGGCAACTGATCTATGGCTTTGCGGTATTGTTTTTTGGCTTCCTCTTCTTTGCCTTGTTGTTCGTACATTCGCCCGTAGTTAACGTACAAGCGACTGTCGTTGGGTCGTTTACGAATTTGCTTAAGCAGGCTACGTTCTAACTCTTCGTAACGTTGCAATTCCATCAGGCATTCGATGTAGCGGTCGAAATAATACTCGTTGTCATTGTCCTGGGTGTACAATTTTTCAAATAGAATCACCGCTTTTTCAAATTCTCCGTCCGCCAGGTATTGCTGCGCCAATTTGGCATCCTGGGCAAAGGACCATACTGCACTCAGCAGCAGTGTTGCTACAAATAAGCACATTCTTCTCATGGGTACCACTTAAAATTGGTTGAGTAAATAACGCAGAAAAATTAAGTTCCCGATTTTTTGCGTCATCCTAAAGCACTAAAGATAAAAGATTGATGCATTAAAAACAGTAGTGAATGTCGATGTGTTGAAAAGTGACAAATTATTTTTTTGTCGCTCGCAAGTTCTGGGGCAAAAATGGGGAAACCCAGGGAAAAATCCAGACCCCGATCAAACACCCGACCAAATTGGCCAACATATCGAACACGTCCAGTTGCCTGCCATAAAAAAAGGTTTGTTGTAAAAATTCAATGATGATCCCATAAACCGTACCTAAAATGACTGGAGCATAAGCTCGCCTAAACCCGAATTGCAACAAAAATGCCAACAGGGCATACGCTCCGGCATGGGCAAATTTATCGGGTTGAAATACCCACCAGGGTTTAGAAACTCCCATTTGGGGATGAGCAGAAAGGAACAGAATAATCAGCGCCCAAAAAAGCGCAGGTAGCAAATATTTAAGCATTTATCGTGATTTTTACCCTTTCAAATTAGAACATATCTGCGGCTTGAAGATCACAAAACCATTTTTTTTTAACTGAAGAATTTCAGAATCCGAAACTTTTTTTACATTTGATTAACAAAAAAAGATGCCACGCAAAGTGTGCGTGGCATGCCGATACGGATTAGTATGAAAAAACTCTCTTAAATTCTTGTTTGTAATGTCCAAGAATGGGTTGTTGAGAATGCTCTTGACAATCCATTCTTTTTTTGCTGACTCAAACACACACTAAATTGTAGGGTTTACTGTGGTAAACGTTTGGAAATTATTTGGTCGGTTTTAGAGCTTATCTCTACCAACAACGCCCAAGTTAGAATCCTTTGGCACGTTCAATTTAATTGGTGTAGATAAACACTCAGGCAAGTCAGCCGGATGATTGTACTGTTAAAGACGACAAAGCAACATAAAAGTTGCATGCAAGATGAATTTTTTTTTCCTTCGAAACCGCAATTATCGACAAAATGCAGAATTGTTGCTATAAACGCTAAAAGCAGGCATGGAAAATCCGGATTTGTCGTTGATTAACACCTGTACTTTTTAATAAAGTCTTAACTTTATCGCCAGTCTACATTGATTTAGAAAACATCCGGCATATGATGCAAAGATTACTCCTGTGTTGTTTATTGTTTTTCGGTATCCTGGCGTTTTCTTTCGCCCAAACTTCCTTAAATGGTAAGGTACTTGACAAAGAGGACAAAAAACCGATCGAGTTTGGTTCCGTTGCACTTTACAAAAATGGCGTGCAACTCACCGGAGCAGATACCGATGAAAAAGGGAACTTCAACTTTCCAGATATTGATCCTGGCACTTATGACGTGGAGGTTTCCTATCTTGGCTACAAACAAAGCCGGGTGACCAATATTAAGGTATTGGCCGGTAAAGCCAATAAGGTAGAAATTGAATTGGAATCCCAGGGAGGAATCGTATTGGATGTGGTCAACATCACCCAATACCGCGTTCCGCTCATTGAGCAGGACAACACCACTTCCGGTGGGGTTATCACCAGTGACCAAATCCGAAACCTGCCCATCCGCAACATTAATGCCATCGCTGCCACTACTGCGGGCCTGGCATCTTCTGATGAAGGGAGAGCGATTACGGTAAGAGGCTCCCGCCCTACCAATACGGATTACATTATTGATGGCATTCGGGTGCGTGGCAATCTCATTCCGGAAACGGAAATTGAACAGTTGCAAGTAATCACAGGTGGTATGGAAGCCCAATATGGCGACGTGACGGGAGGGATCATCTCCATCACGACCAAGGGCCCGGCCAGCGAATTTACAGGGGGAGCCGAGATAGAGAGCTCCAAGTTTTTGGACAATTTCAGCAACACGCTGGCTGGCATCAACCTGAGCGGCCCCATCCTTAAAAACAAACAAGGCCATTCTGTTCTGGGCTACCGGTTTTCGGGTCGTTATACCGACCAGTTGGACGATAATCCTTCCGCAGTTTCCCTATTTCAGGTGAAACCCGAGAAATTGCTGGAACTGGAAGCCAACCCCATTATCAATATCCAAGGTTCCCAACTGGTCAATGCCGACTTTTTGAAGTCCAACGATGTGAATGCCCTGCAAACCCGTCCGAATGAACGGTACAAAAGAGCAGACGTAACCGGAAAACTCGATTTTCGCCTGAATAAAGCCATTGACGTTTCTTTCAGTGGTTCGTATGCGGATGAAGAAGACCAATTTACGCCGGGAGGCTGGCGTTTGCTCAATAGCCACAACAACCCTTTCAACAATACCACAACCTACCGGGGTGTAATGCGTTTTCGGCACCGACTGGGTGCAGCAGCAAACGCGCCCGGGCAAAACAGTGGCAGCAACAAGTCTTTGATCCAAAATGCTTCCTATACTTTGCAGTTTGGGTACGAAAAAACCAAAGGTGATGTAGCTGACGCGCGCCACGGACAAAATTATTTCGAATACGGTCACGTGGGCAAGTTCGACATCGAATGGGTGCCGACCTTTAATTACGTATTTGATCGGGTTACCCAAACCAATGTCTTGCAGCACACCGACTACCGCCAGGTCTTGCGCAAATACACTCCAGGGGCTTCCAACCCGGTTTTAGCCAATTACAACAATGTGATGGGCCTGAATCCCAATGAAAGCATCAATGCCCAGATTGGCCGGATTTTTATCCCTGGCGTTCAGGATGCTGGTTCGGTGCTTGCACTGGGCAATTTTGTAGCACCAAATGGTTTGATTTCTGACGTGTACACCGGTTCCTGGGGCTTCCACAGCAATGTTGGTTCAGTATACAACCAGGCCAGCTTCAGCGATGGTGATTTGTATACCTTCCACGGCCGCACCAACTTTGACCTCGTGCCCGGTAACTCCGATCAGGGGCGCCACAACATTCAAATCGGGTTCATTTACGAACAGCGTACTGACCGGGGCTATGTCGTAGCGCCACAAACCCTTTGGAACATTGCTCGTCAGCAAGCAAACAACCACATTCTCGGGATCGTAGAAGGGGCCGAAAACATTGGCACCATAACTGATACCGTTAATGGCCAACCTGTTACGCTTAATTTGCGCCAATTGTCGATCGCCCAAAACGAAGACAACAAGTTTTACCGTTCTATCCGGGCCAAAAACAACATCCCTTTGACGGAGTATGTCAACGTGGATGGGATGGACCCCAGCGAATTGAGCTTGAGCATGTTTTCAGCCAAAGAATTGAACGATCAGGGCATCATTCGGTATTATGGCTACGACTATTTAGGCAAACCTTTTAATGGGACTTTCAACGACTTTTTCACCGCTACGGATGCTGATGGTGTGCGTACCTTTCCCGTGGCACCCAACCGCCCCATCTATTCGGCTTTTTACATCCAGGACAAATTCACCTTCCGCGACATCATCTTCCGCCTGGGCTTGCGCGTGGATCGTTATGACGCCAATACCAAGGTTTTGAAAGATCCTTACTCCTTGTACGAAATCATGGGGGCAAGTGACTACCACGATCAGTTTGGTGGCACCCGCCCTGGCAATATTGGTGATGATTATAAAGTATACCTCAATGATGCGGGAACCAATATTGAGGCTTATCGAGATGGCGACCAGTGGTACCGCCCCAATGGTTCACCTGTGAACAGTCCAATCGAAATTTTCTCCGGTGGTTTGGTTTTCCCCAAGTACAAGGATGAAAATGCCTCTAAGGTATCCAACTACATCAAGTCCCGGGACTTCAATCCAGATGCCTCCTTCGAAGATTATAAGGTACAGATCAACATCATGCCACGTTTGGCGTTCTCCTTCCCCATCTCAGAAGATGCCAACTTCTTCGCCCACTACGATATTCTTGTGCAACGCCCGGCAACCAATACCCTGGCTACTGCGGTAGACTATTTCTACTTCACCGACAATCCCGGTGCGACCAAAAACAACCCCAACCTCAAGCCTGAACAAACTATCGATTACGAGGTGGGTTTCCAACAGCGTTTGACTGAGACCTCTAAATTGAAAGTTTCGGCTTACTACAAGGAAATCCGCAACTGGATTCAATTGCGTACCTTCTTCCCCGTACCCATCATTACTCAATATACCACCTACGATAACCTGGATTTTGGTACTGTCAAAGGTTTTAGTTTTGAGTATGAACTGCGCCGTACGGGCAATGCTACCCTGAACGCCAACTATACCCTGCAATTTGCGGATGGTACGGGTTCGGATGCCAACTCGCAACGTGGTTTGACCAGCCGGGGCAACCTGCGGACCCTGTTCCCGCTGAACTATGACGAGCGTCACCGCATCAACCTCAATTTTGATTATCGTTTTTTCAAAGGGCAAGCCATTCCCAAGTTTTTGGAAGATGCTGGTTTGAATGTACAGGCCGTTTCCGTTTCAGGCCGCCCTTATACAGCAGATCGGACGCCCTTGGAATTAGGGGGCACTCAAACCATTGGTTCGATCAATGGTGCACGCAAGCCCTGGACTTTCACGATCAATGCTCGTATTGACAAAACCATCAACTTCAGCAAAGGTGCCGGTTTGAACATCTATTGCCGGGTATCCAATTTGCTGAATCGCCAAAACGTGCTGAACGTTTATTCTGCAACGGGTTCTCCAACGGACGACGGCTTCCTCGCCTCTGCCAATGGTCAGGACAAATTGCGCAATATCCAGAACTCCGTACGTGAAGTGGAAGCTTATTTGGCCTCCTACCAGTGGGCCATTCTCAATCCTGCGCTTTATTCTTTGCCTCGACGGATTTACATTGGTGCTATTTATAATTTTTAAAAAATAGCCCCATTTGTAAAAATCAAACTCAACACTTTGACTAGTAAATACTTATTACATATGCGACATTTGAAATCCTGGCTGTTGCTTCTAGGTGGATTAGCCTTGCTCCATACTTCGGCGCTGGCCTATCATACCGGGAAAAACAATCCCAAACGGCCTGCTCCGAACAAACCGGAACTGCGCTACCTCGAGGATTGCAACAATGCCGTTGCCCAGATTGACCAGGCCATCAATAACGTTCGGGCCCGACTCACCACTGGCGGTGACGTATGGTGGAACAGCACCGACGGGCGTTATGTAGTGCCCAAAGTTGCCCCCGGCTTGCCGGAAGTATCTTCCATTTTTGCTGGTGCTGTATGGTTGGGTGGAGTTGACCCGGCGGGTAACCTCAAACTGGCGGCCCAAACTTACGGTCGTGCCGAACGCCAATTCGATTTTTTCCCCGGTCCGCTGAATTCAACGGGCAAAACGGATAAAGAAACTTGTTCCCGTTGGGATAAATTTTTTGTGGTCAAAGGCGAAAGTATTCGGGAGCACTTGCGCAACTGGAATGCTGCTGTTCTGGCTGGTAAAACCTATGACCCGGACAAAATCCCCCGGGACATCAAAGGTTGGCCCGCATCGGGCAATGAATATTTTGAAGAAATTCACGGCTTTTCGCTGCCTTCCACCCGTCAGGGGTTGGCTGGTTTCTGGGACCAGGATGGCGATGGCAACTATAACCCCGAGTTGGGTGATTTTCCAGTCATTGAGGTGCGTGGCTGCTTGGACAAACCCCAGTTTCCTGATGAAATGATCTTCTGGATTTACAACGACGCAGGAAACATCCATGCGGAATCACAGGGCGATCCCATCCAGATGGAGGTACAGGTACAAGCCTTCTCCTATGCCACCAACGACGAGATCAATGACATGACTTTCCAACGTTATAAATTGATCAATCGCGCGGTAGAAAGCATCGATTCAACCTACTTTGCCATGTGGGTCGACCCCGATCTGGGCTGTTTTACCGATGACTATGTGGGCTGTGATACCAGCCGAAGCCTGGCTTTCATTTACAACGAAGACGCGCTGGATGGTACCACCGGATGTACTTGCGACGGGGCAGTGAATACCTATTGTGATGAAATTCCACTTTTGGGTATTGATTACTTCCGTGGACCATTGGATGAAAACGGGGAAGAAATTGGGATGTCCTCTTTCACCTACTACAATAACCGGCAGGTAGGTAGCCCGATTCCGGGAACCACCGACCCAGCAAATGCCCAGGAATACTACAATTATTTATCGGGCTCCTGGCGCGATGGCACACCCTTCACCTTTGGTGATGATGCTTATCAGGATGGTGCAGCTATCCGGTATGCCTTTACCGATACACCTAATAACACCCGTGGCTGGACCATGTGTGCGTCAGATCTGCCCTTTGGTGACCGCCGCACCATTCAGGCTTCCGGGCCTTTCCGACTGGATCCGGGTGCGCTCAACGAGTTGATCATTGGAGCAGTATGGGTGGCTGATCAGCAATATCCCTGTCCTGACATTTCCAAACTACTGGAAGCTGACGACATTGCGCAGGCGCTGTTTGACAACTGTTTTGAGTTGACGGATGGACCGGATGCACCCGATGTGGACTTCCTCGAAATGGACAAAGAAATCATCGCGGTTTTCACCAATGATACCATTACATCCAACAATGCCCGTGAAGCTTATGCCCAACGGGGTCTGCAAATACCAGCGGGTGTAGCGGATAGTTTATTCAAATTCGAAGGTTACAAACTGTTCCAATTGGCCAACTCCGGTGTAACGGTAGCGGATCTGGATAACCCTGACAAAGCGCGCTTGATTTATCAGGTCGACGTAAAAAATGCAGTGGGCCGGGTGTTCAACTGGCGATCGGTAGATAATCCCACTGGTGCTGATTATTACATCCCTGAACTGCGTGTGGAAGGCGCCAACAATGGCATTCAACATACTTTCCGCATTTCGGAGGACCAGTTTGCATCGGGGGATCGTCGTTTGGTCAACCATAAAAAGTACTACTTTGTAGCCATAGCCTACGCGTATAACAACTACCGCCCATTTGACCCCAAAGCAGTTTTGGGCCAAAGACGCCCCTATCTGGAAGGTCGCCGCAACATTGGTGATGGCTTCAATCCATTTTATACCGTCATTCCACGCCCCATTACCGATCGCAGTTTGAATGCCAAATACGGAGACGGTGCGGTCATCACCCGTTTGGCGGGAGCAGGTACCGGAAACAATTTCCTGGACATGAATACCGATACCCGCAATGCCATCATCCAGGGTACTTTTGCCCAAAAGCCAGAAATCACCTATCGGGCGGGCCGGGGACCAATTGGGGTCAAAATTTTCAACCCGTTGGATGTACAGGATGGCGAGTTTGAATTGCGCATCGTAGATGCCAACATGAGCAACGATCGTTTTGATCCACCTGTTCGTTGGGAATTGCGCAATTTGAGCAATACCAACGGTCCGGTGATTCGTTCCGAAAAATCGATCGATGACCTCAACGAACAGATCGTCAAGGAATTTGGCTTCTCCATTTCGGTAGGGCAAGTCAACGATCCTGGAGTCGATAGAGATGATCAGAATGGCCGCATCGGCTACGAGGAAGAATACCTGCGCAGCGGTGCAATCCCCTGGGTATTTGGCATCAGGGATGAATACATTGCCGGGCAAACAGATTTTGACACCAAGGTGTTCAACTTTATGGCCACTGGTGACGCTGAACCTGACCAAATCCAGGATCCCAAAAAAGCTTTGAGCCAAATCGGCCCTGGTTATTTTGTGCCTTTCATCCTGGCTGATTTCCGCAACAAGGATGAACAAAATACACCGTACATCACTCCGGCCTGGACCGATTTGTCGGGTGCTGCCTTCCTGCGCACCCAAGCCAAGCTGGCTGATGTCAACAACGTCGACATTGTCTTTACCTCAAACAAGGCTTTATGGAGCCGTTGTATCGTTGTAGAATCGGCCAACCGCTTCTACCCCATTCAGGGCTACTCAACCCAAACTGCCCCTGGCGAAACGGCCATCCGCCGCCATTTCGACCTGCGTGGATCGGCCAACGTAACGAAGGAAGATGCCAACAACGATGGTTTACCCGATGTAGAAACCAACCCTGATCCAAGCCTTTCCAGGGTAGGTTTTGGCTGGTTCCCCGGCTACGCCATTGATGTGGAAACAGGTCAACGCCTCAATGTTTTCTTTGGTGAAAACTCCGTTTACGGGGGCACCAATGATCCGCTGCTCAATATTGGCCGTGACATGATGTTCAACCCCAATAGTTTGATTACCCTGGGTAATTCAGTCAATGGCAACCTGGGCCCATACTTTGCTGGTGGGCAACACTTTGTTTATGTTACCCGCACTGTTTACGACAGCTGTAAAGTCTTGAGCCGTCAGTTGCGGCCCAACAACAGTCCCGTCAACAAAGGAAGGGTATTGAAGGACATCACTTGGAGTGGTTTGATTTTGCCTCGTCCGGGTGCCAACTTCAAATCCTACAAAGATGGTTTGATTCCGGATGATGTGGTGGTGAAACTGCGGGTAACCAATCCTTACCAGGTAGACCGCCGCACAGGTGTAAGCGGATTGCGAGAAAGTGGTTATCCTGTTTACCGTTTCCGTTTGGATGGCAAACAGGCCGAAGCACTCAGTACCCGTGGCATAGATAGTGCCATGGCGCAGATCAAGGTGTCGCCCAACCCCTACTATGGATTCTCCGATTACGAAGTGTCTCAGTTTACCACTACTGTGAAGGTCACTAATTTGCCAGCCAAGTGTATCATTACGATTTACTCGCTCGATGGTAAATTCATCCGACAATACCGCCGCGATGAGGTTGGACAAACGCCACGAGGCAACAACCGGGCTATTTTGCAGAAACAGATTACCCCTGCATTGGAATGGGACCTCAAGAACAACAAAGGTATCCCCATTTCCAGCGGTGTGTACCTGATCCATGTGGACGCCGGTGAACTGGGACAACGCACGATCAAGTGGTTTGGGGTCAATCGGAAATTTGATCCTTCAGGACTTTAATTTAAAGATGAGAGATGAGAGATGAAAGATGAGAGCGGTTGCCCCTTTTTTCATCTTTCATCTCTTATCTTTCATCTCTCCAAAAAAGGCTTTTTATGCAAAAAATATACTTTTCCCTCCTCTTCCTATTGTTGTGCTTAGACGCTATCCAAGCAGGCAACCCTGATCGCCAGGGCGAAGCTGGAGCTTACGAGTTGTTGATGGACCCTTGGGCGCGTACGGCGGGGTTGCATAGCATGAGCACCTCGCTCGTGCGTGGTGTGGAGTCGATGAACCTCAATGTGGCTGGTTTGGTGCGCATCAACAAACTGGATTTCGGTTTTGGCAGCACCCAATACCTACAAGGAACGGGCATCAACTTGAGTTCGGCAGCAGTAAGTGCCAAGATTGGCAAAAGTAGTGTGATGGGCCTCAGTTTGATGGCCGTAGATTTTGGGGATATTGAAGTGACGACCACCAATCAGCCCGAAGGCACCGGTGGGACCTATTCACCCAGCTTTTTCAACCTGGGTTTTGCTTATGCGCACGAATTTGAAAACAAGGTTTCGGTTGGTTTATTACTCCGGGTTGTATCCGAGTCACTGGCCAACGTCTCCGCCTTTGGTTTTGGCATCGATGCCGGGGTACAATATGTGACGGGAGAACAAGACAATTTTAAATTTGGAATCAGCCTGCGCAACGTTGGCTCACCAATGACCTATCGTGGGGAAGCACTTTCCATCCAGCGCCCCAGCCCCAATGGAGGCTCTTATGATGTAACTGTGGATCAGCGCGGCGCTCGTTTTGAATTGCCTTCTTTGTTGAATATTGGTGCTTCTTATGATTTTCGCTTTTTGGAAAAACACCGCTTTACGGTTTTGGGTAACTTTACTTCCAATTCCTTTTCCCGAGACAACTTGGGTGCTGGCGCAGAATATGCCTTCGACGAACGTTTTGTATTGCGGGGAGGCTACAAGTCTGATTTGGGTTCAACTGATCCGATTCAGGCACCCATTTATACTGGCCTGAGCGCGGGCGGATCGGTGACTTTTCCACTGAGCAAGGTGGAAAAAAACACCAAAATCAGCGTGGATTACGCGTACCGTGCTTCTAAAGTATGGAGTGGAACACATAATATTTCGGTTCGTATCGGGATTTAGTGTATTGAAGCCCAGCTTTTAACACCAGTTTAACGCAGGCAGATTTGACGTTTAGCCCAGACTACTGTAACTTTCAGGTATAAAAACCCGACCTTATGTACTTGAAAAATTACACCTCTGGCCTTTTTTACCTGTTTGTTTTGGCCATCAGCTTGAGCTCTTGCGCCGTACCCCAGGCCGTGGTCCGGATGGAGCCTGCAGCCGATCAAAAAATTCGCTGGGATTATGGCCAGGCCATTGTGGAAAAAAGTGTAGACAGCCTCTTTGGCCGGGCGGCTTTCGACCACGCTGAAAAAGAATATTTGGTCTTCAATGTGGATGTAACCAACCTAAGTCAAAGGGATCAACTGGTTGCGCCAGAGCAGTTTTACATCACTACCTCCACCGGTACCCGCTATTTCGCCCTTGATCCTGAAAAACAGTTGTTTTCGATGGAGGTGCAGGAGAATGTTCGGGAGGCCAATGCCAAAAACGCTGCCGTGTTCGCCGGAGTAGTAGCAGCAGCAGCAGTAACCGCAGTAGTCGTTTCGGAAATCAAAGACAATCAGGATAACAACAACTCGAATAACCATAACAACAACAACGAGAACCGCAACAACAATCAGGACAATACCAATTTTCTCCTTTCGGTTCCCTTGGTTATCAACTCTGCTTCAGCGGATCAATCCATTGCTCAGCAAAACATTGACAACTTCGAGCCCAATCGACCTACCACTGGGGATCGTGGCTTTTGGATGGATTATACCCTGCGTAAAACCACCCTTGCTCCGGGAGAAAAAGTGAGAGGTAAGGTGCTCTTTCGCCGGCAGGATGCCTTGAAGGACTTTTTGTTGATGCTGCCTGTGGAGCAAAGTGTATTTTCTTTTGGGTTCAAGCAGAAGGTTTTTCAGCCGCAGTAGTACACCGCATATTGCATCAGGAACGAGAAAAAAATAATTTGCCAATTTAGCTTCGCTCTTTTGAGCTTACTCTTCCTATCTTTTTCGTTAAATAGGCTTGCTATTCGCCTCAAAAGATAGTCGACTAAACTCAAAATAGCTTTGCTAAATTTGGCAACTTATTTTCTTCTCGTTCCTCATTATTAACCTTTCACTAATCTGCTTTTAACATTCAGCTTATGTTAAATGCAGTTCTTTGCTGTGATCAAAAAATAATGGACCTTCACAAGTCTAAACACAGCAATATGCAGCGTCTCCTTTTTCTACTGCTTGTCTTTTGGTGTATCCAGACTGGTTTTGCTCAAAAGCCGGTATTCGTCGTCGATTCTACGGCCATCAATCCCTGGACCAAACGCCCCTTTGAAAACAGTCCTGAAAATTTCCAGTTTGCCATTGTCAGCGACCGCACGGGCGGGCACCGCGATGGGGTTTTTGAAAAAGCGGTGGAAAAGCTGAATAAACTGCACCCGGAGTTTGTGATGTGTGTAGGTGACCTGATTGAAGGTTACACCAAAGACCAAAAGGAAATTGATCGCCAGTGGGCCGAATGGGATGGAATTTTGGATAAATTGAAGATGCGCTTTTTTGCCCTGCCCGGAAACCATGACATTTCCAATGAAGTGATGCGCAAGGTGTGGCTGGAGCGTTATGGCAAAGCCTGGTACCATTTTGTGTACAAAGGGGTACTGTTCATTGCAATGGATTCTAATGATGGCGATGGCCTGAGCATCAGCAGGAGCCAGATTGACTATGTCAAAAAAGCCATTGCCGACAATCCACAAGTGCGCTGGACGATGCTGTATATGCACCACCCGGTTTGGAATTACAAAGATTTTAATGGTTTTAGTGAAATTGAAGCGGCACTTCAATCCCGCCCGTACACAGTATTGGCCGGGCACAACCACCAGTACCTCAAAACCCAGCGCAACAACCGCAATTATTACATCCTGGCCTCAACGGGTGGTGGCAGCCAGTTGCGCGGGCCCCGCTTTCAGGAATTTGATCACGTCACCTGGGTTACTTTTACAGATGAAGGCCCTGAACTGGTCAACCTGGCCCTGAGTGGCATCCACAACGACGACATCGTGGATGATGCCGGCCTGGCCAAGGCCAAAGCCATGCTGGACGCGGTAAACTTCAAACCCCAACTGCTCAAAATTGATGCCCGCCGTGCACAAGTTCTGCTGAACATCCAGAATAGTGGCCTCGATACCTTGTACTTTGAAAGCCATTTGTACCACCACCACCAACTCAGTTCCAATCAGGGTAAGTTCAAGGTAAAAATTGCGCCAAAAAGTAGTCAACAGTTGAATTTTGACATAAACACCGTTGGCAATGCTACTTTTGACAAGGCTGCACCCTTGGAATTAGACTGGCAAATGGCCTTGCCTTCCGCTTTCATGGAAGCGCCTTACCGTTTGGAAGGTACTTTGCCGATTGTTGTGGATTTTACCCCACCAAGCCCCGCGGTGGAGGAGCGCAGCATTTTTTTAACGACCAAAACCATTGAACTCAAGCAGCCCCAGACTGGACTGAGCATGCGCTACACCCTGGATGGAACTGAACCTAGCCTAAACTCCAAAACCTACCAGGCGCCCATCACGATCAGCAATACGACAACTTTGAAAGTCCGTTATTTCAATACCAAAAATGGCGCGGCCAGCAATACCTGGCAACAGGTTTACCGCAAAGTCGCCCCACTGGAGCCTGTTTCCATGCCCACTGGAAAACCGGGTATGGCCTATCGCTTTTACGAGGGCGACTTCCAGACTTTACCCAATTTTAAAACCTTGACTCCGCTAAGGACAGGTACAGTCCAAGACTTTAATGTGGAACTGCTGGCCGGGTCAAGGATTGATCACTACGCAATTGTGTACGAGGGTTTTGTAGACATTCCGGCGGATGATCTATATTTTTTTTATACCCGCTCCGATGATGGTTCCAAATTGTATATTCATGACCAACTGGTGGTTGACAATGATGGTTCGCATGAGGAGCGTGCACGGGGTGGAGATATTGCCTTGAAAAAAGGCTTACATCCTTTCCGGGTGGAGTATTTTGAGGATTTTGAGGGTCAGAGTCTATTTGTCGGGTACAGTGGAGCGGATGGGAAGAGGAAGCCGTTTATTGGACTGCCGCTGATGAGTAAGTAGGGTGATTTTAACTGCTGCCGCGGTTGGGAATTTGGGGCCAGTTATATCATCATATCCCACTAAAAGCTACTTCAACATTGATTGATCCAGATGGATTGGTGGGGAGCTTATTGGGCTGTACTAATGGCAAGTCTAATTTCGTGGCCAATTGTGCAAAAACCTTAGTGTCGGAGCTAATCAATGCATCCAGCTTTCTACGCTGCGCATGAGCTGAAGCAATGATCTTCAAATCATCCGAAACCCATTGCCTTGCCCATGATATTCCTTCAAATTTCAAATCTTGCTCAAGTTGTTTGAGCCACTGAAACTTTTGGCCATCGGGCAAAATGCTATCGAACAGAAGAGGAATGGAGGCTGCGATACTTGCAGTAAAGTCAACAAACGTAACTTCGGCACCAGTGAACAGGCTGGTCACTCGCTCAATATTTGAACTTGATTCTGGTAATTTGCTGAGTTCGGCAATAGATATGGCAGAAATCAATAGCATTGGTGATTCTCCCAAATGCGCTGTACTGGTCAGGTAATTGATTAGTTGTTGGACTTTTTCAATCCGATCCTTTTCTCCTGGATTTTTATCGAATCGAGCCGGGTTTTTCGTGTAATCAACAATCACCGAAGTATCAATCATGACACGGCTCCAATGTTTGATGGGCTTAATTTGACTCATTCGTTCGAGGCACGTAGTTTGTGGAAATATTCAGCAGTATTTTCTATCTCATTAAAAAGGCCATCCGGCTGGGCAGCTTTTAGTTCTTCGGCCATCTCGGCAAAGCTACGGGGATTGCTGAGTTTGAAATCTTCCAGCATTGCGCCCTTGATTTCCTTGGTAGCCATATCGATTCGTTTGCGGATGCTAAATACCAATTTGGCTTTTTTGAAATAAGGCAACAATTCCATTTCTTGCTCCGCAGTAACCTCAACGTTGTGTGCAAAACCAGCAATGCGGATGACTGATTTGGCTTTTTCAGTCAAATTTGGGCTGCCAATGCTAGTCAATATCCCGTATACATCCCCCAACTCAAAGTAATACTTGGGTAGAGTTGGCAAATCAAATTGGGTTACCGAATACCGCTCATTGTCTTGTGGGTCATAAGCTTCCAAACTGAGTTGGTCTCCAATAATGGCCTTTAGTTTGCGGGCATAGTTCATTTGTGCGTCGCTAAAGCCTTTGAGCTCATTCTGACTGATATTGGCATGAATGACCTTGAGGTTGTGGTGAATGGTAGCATCGGGCGTAGCCAAATTCAATCCGTACGACTCGTGCAACACATCCTTCAGCACCAAATCTTTGGCATCTGTTGCCCCCACTGCCTTGACCAGCACAGCCAACAATTCAACCATCCGACCCAATGGAATACCATGCCCATCTTTAAATGGACGCTGCTTATCCTCAAACTTTAGGACGTAGTTGTGCATGAAATCAAGGGTTTATCAAGTGGGTGAAATGACATTTTGGGATAAAAATACGAGATTTTTGGTTTGTGTGTGGGGAAAAGTGGTGGGGAGGCTTTATGTTGGGGTATAATTCCCGTCATTTGCATAAACCATCTTGTTTTCCTAAAATCCATCAACTTAAAGAGTATTCAACTCTTTAAGCATGACTCCATACACGTCATTTAGCCAATCACAAGTAGATAAAAACGCAGATTTAAATTTTTCTGCAACAAGATGATTTCCTAACTGAAGTTTATGTTCTTTTGATATCTGAAAGCGTGGGACGTTACTAGTGCTAGGATGAGTAATAATATCTACTCTTATTTGGCAAATTGATTGAAATTCTGAGGGTATTTTTGGGCAATTTAGTTTAATATTGAATTTTTTATTGAAGAGATTTTGCTCAAGTATCTTAACTCGTTCGCTTAATGCATAACTTATTTCTATATAAGTCAATATGTACTTAAATGGTTCAATTAAATAACTGTCATCACCACTTTTAACATAGCTCAAATAATCTTCTCGAACCTCGGCTTTGTCATCTCGAGACTTGTAAAGTTCATTTAATGGGGATTCAGAAAATTTGGATGGATAATGGCGTTCTTCGACCTTGAAACCCATGCTGCCAGATGCATTTACCTCGGGGTCTATTGACGGATACATCTTTGTTTCCCAATCTTGATAAGGAGGTTTTCCTACGTATTTCGGTTCAAATGCAGAGGGCAAATCCGTGTATTGAATATTTTTGCTTATATATTTACTTTCAAATGATTTTTGAAAATTTTCAATGTGGACAAGATTCTCATTCAACAAAAGCACATATACAGTGGTAGGAACTCCAAAAAGAGGCGTTGTCAAAATTCTGGCATCATTTTTTTCATAGCCTCTTTCCTCTAAAGCATGAATCAAATGCTTTTGATTAAGTACTTTTTGATCTAAATAGTCTGAGATAAATCTACTCCCCATTCTTTTTTATTATTTGACTAGTGGTGAAACGAACTTGTTCGATATTTAGTTCCTCGTTGTTTACCAATTACTATATTGCGACAAAATTGATCACTCAAGGTAATGGATATTTCAGAGATGTGAAACAACGATACAATCATATCACAGGTAGCAAATAGGCAAGCAATTAGAGACCCTATAACGAAAACATCCATTATTTGAAAGTTCTCAACGAGTCGGATTTTATATGCTTGTGTCCACCATGAGAGTAAATGAGCTATATTTGCTAAGAACAATTTGAAAATCAATGGAAGTTACTTTCAATATCCCCAATTGGGAAAAAATCAGTGGGCAAACTGCCAATTTTTTCTACAGCGAATCTGAAAAACGACTGAAAGAATTACTTGATGCTTGTAATCAAAATCAAGAGGTTGCACATCGAATGCTCAATATACTACTGCCGATTATCACTCTTACAGTAGGTTATCTGTTTTCCCAAAAATGGAACGAAGATTGGGCTTTAATGTTACCAGCTACAATTTTTATTCTATTCCAGGTAGTAGCTTTAATGCATCTATTCCTGACCATTAGGCATGGCGAAGTAAATAGTTTAGGATCAAATCCAAGGGATATGTTAAAGGCTAATCTTATTATCGAAGATGACGAACGAGCTCAGTATCTTCAATACGTGATTGGAGCCTGTGAAGAAATGCAGAAAAAGATCGATCATAATCGTGCTGTTAATAACAAACGAGCCACTTACAATAATCGAGCGATGCTTTTTTCTACAGTCATTGCACCTTTAGGCTTTATTATTACCTCTTTGGTGGTTTGGGGTTTTGCGTTGTAGTATCCTGATTCCTTTTTACATCCGGGCCTGTAGAAGGCGTTGGCTGTCGCTCCCTTGGAGGAGTGTTTTGAATCTGTGGTTGTGCTTTTGGCTTATCATCTTTACTCATCGAGTTGGAGGTTTTTTAGTTGGGTCAATTCCTTGATTTTTTTTTCCTGGATCAGATGATGGTGTTGGTTGTCGATCCCGGAGTGGCGGTGGTGGCGGTGGTGTCTTGGGCTTTTCTTTTTCACTCATAGCTAAAATTGTTTTAAGAAATTATTTTCACTTGGAAACTATAATCATGCCGCTTTACAGTATTCTATTGCGTCTTGAACTTCCTTTTCTCCCAAGTCATAAGCAGAACATATAAAAGGAATACTTTCCCCACCCTGATACAAACCATATATCGTTTCAGGGTAAATATTGGTTTTACCGATGACTGGATGACCGAATTGACGCTGGGGATCTACCACAATGCTTTTTTCTTTGCCCCGTGGCCAAAAGCGCAGGGCAATTGATTCCTGATCAAAATCCAGTTTGTGGAAAAACTGCCGGATGAATTCCAGATTCAGTTGTTTTGTACCATCGAGGGATACAATATGCCCCTCAAATTCCAGGTATATCCGGTATTGATCGGTTTGGATGTTTTCTACTATCTTTTTTTGGGCAAAAGGAAAGGGGGTGTTGAACCACTCTGATAAGGCTGTTTTGGCGCGAATCACTTCTTTGGTTGGGATGCCTGCTTCCCCCAAATGATACAACACATAAAATTCTACCAAAGCTTGAAAACTAACCGCAACACTTCGATCGATGGTCCAGGAATACTGATTCCAATAAGCCGCCAACCAACGCCGGACCTTGGCTGTTGGCAGTTGGAGAATTTCGGAGATGTCTGCTGCGGTGTAAATTCCATCCCCTAATTCAAGCTTATGTTGTAGCGTTTTGGTCATGATTTATGAGAAGCTTGCGAAGTTGCTTACAAATATATAGGAATTGGGTTGTTTTTTCAATTTTGACCAAACAAATAATTTGCCAAATCCAGGTGCAAACAAAAAAAGCCCGCCGTAGCGAGCTTTCTTCCAGAGCCGCCCAAGGGACTCGAACCCTCGACCTACGCATTACGAATGCGTTGCTCTACCAACTGAGCTAGAGCGGCTGAAACAATTAGAATTGGGCTGTAAATATAGTGCA
The DNA here is from genome assembly GCF_033763495.1 of Haliscomenobacter sp. Lineage (GTDB taxonomy): Bacteria > Bacteroidota > Bacteroidia > Chitinophagales > Saprospiraceae > Haliscomenobacter. Next base: position 22,622 of record NZ_JANRKL010000179.1, read on the forward strand.
AAAGCAAGTGCTCTGTCAAGCCATTCCCTGCTTTTTTTACCAGCTTACCCCGCCGCCACCGCCGCCAGAGGAGCCACCGCCCCAACTACGGCCACCGCCACCGCTGCTGCTGCCACTAGAGGAGGAACTCCGGGTAAGCATCGGGATCGTGACCCGTTTCACTTCGTGGTAATTGCAACTTTTACAATCATTGACCACCTCTTTGAGCCCGGTAGAGGAATAGGTTGGTGAGATGATGGTTTGGCTGTGAGAATTGTAATAGGTAATGTAATTGCATTTGGGGCAACGACGGTACTTTAGGTTGCTTTTGCTGTAACGCAGGATGAGTAGATCCTCCCCATCGTCGTCGTTTGCCCAGACATCGTAGTCCGCTACCCCAATTTCTTCTTCAGTGATCTGGCCTTTTTCGAGGTAGGCATCTTCTTCTTTTTCGGGAATCAAGCGCAGCTCTGCACCCGTTTTTTTGCTGTAGCGTTTGCCGTAGCGCAATTCCTTCATTTTGCGGCCTACAAACCACCAGATAAAGATGTAGGGAATGGGGAACAAAATCAGGAAAAACCACATCCTCGATTTGCGCAGGGCCATGTATTTATCATAGGCATCCTGCTTGCTGTTGAGGCCATTGTAGACAAAAACCAGGGCCAGCAGGTTAAAAATTCCGTTAAAAATGGAATGCCCAAAGAGGATTTGTAACCAACCACCCTTGTTGCCAGAACCTTGATAAGTCTGGTCTTTGATCTCTTCAATGCTGTTGGGATTCTCAAGGTAGTATTTAAACTTGTTGACCGCCGCGATCAAACCGACACCGTAATCACCCTTTTGAAAATGAGGCACCAATTCCTGCATGCCCACCCGGTAACAAATCGCATCGGTGAGGATACTTTCCGTACCCAGGCCTGTTTCAAATTCGGTGCGCCGCTGGTCCATCACAGTGAGAATAAGCAGGCCGTTGTCTTTTTCGGCCTGGCCAATGCCCCATTTGTTGAAAAGCCTGGTGGCAAATTCTTTGGGGTTGTCCTCCCCTATCGAAGAAAGGACCACTACCGCAGCCTGAGCCGTGGTAGAATCTTCCATTGCATTGATCAACTGGTTCAATACTACTTCGTCGGAAGCACTGAGGTAATCATCAGGGTCGCTGACGCTGCTGTTGCGATTCTTGGGGTCAGGTACCTGATCAACGGTGTAAGTCTTCCCAGACTTCTGTGCAGTCAGGAAACTAATGGAACACAAAAGGGCAAAGGTAAAAAGTAAGTAGCGCATGGAATGGCAAAGGTTTTCCGTAGTGTGTAACTTGCGGGGGTTTTGTCGCTAAAAATCTGCTTCAAGATCGGGATTTTCGGTCAAATCCACATGCTTATTCGACACAATGGCATTTTTAGATCGATGGATGATTAAACGTTGAAGCCGCATCATTTCTAAGATGGCCCTTAGAAGTCTTAGATGGTTCAAATAAATTCTCCTAAAAATTTAAGGGTGCGCAGCCACCCAAACCTCCCCATCCTCAAAAATCTCCTTTTTCCAGATCGGTACGGTTTCTTTTAAAGTATCAATCGCGTACTGGCAAGCTTCAAAAGCAGCCTGGCGGTGTGGTGTAGACACAGCAATGATCACGGCAATTTCACCAATCGCCAAACTCCCCACCCGATGGTGAATGGCCACATGGTGAGCCTGCCAGCGCCGTTCCACCTCCGCAGCAATTTTGCTCATCTCCGAAATGGCCATCGGCGCATAGGCCTCAAACTCCAGACGCAGCACCGGGCGGCCTTTGGTTTGATTGCGTACTGTACCGATGAACACCGTTGCTCCACCCGATGCCGGATCGGCAGCCAGGTCGATACATTCCTGAGCGGAAAGAGGGATTTCTTTAATTTGGATGTTCAGCATGACCAGTAATTTATTCCAAAACCCCTAAATGAATAATTCGCCCACCCGTTTGGTTGATGGGATCTACACTTTTGCCGATGACGATACCATTTTCTGGTGCCGTGTATTCTTTGATTACATCGCCAAAGATGTTGCGCAGCGTAGCAATGGTTTCGCCAGCGTACACCAATTCTCCAACATTGGGTGCAACCGTCAAAATCCCCCCTGAGTCAGAATGAATCCAGTAAGAGTTTTTACAGATATAGGGCCTGGCTTCGGGCAGTTCAATCGCTCCTTCGGTCATTTGTAATTGGCAAAGCAAATTGTAAATGCCCGTCAAGCCCGAACGCAGAAAACCTTTGTGAAAGGTGTGCGGGCTGCCTACTTCCAGCGTAATGGCGTATATCCCCAGCGAATCCGCCGCACCGCGCAGGGAGCCATCCGAAGGCAGGTTGTGTACGATGACCTGGGCATTTTGTAAAATAGCCATTTCCCGGCAAATGGGATCATCCAGATCAGCCCGAATGTAATGGGTATTGACCCTGCCAAAGCTGGCCGTATGTAAATCCAGCAGGTAATCAAAATAACGAATGATGCGGTCCACCAGGCGAAAGGCGTAGACCTGGCTGTTGCTGCCATCGGCCCGCCCTGGCATTACCCGGTTGAGGTCGGTGCCATCGATGAAGTTCCGTTCCTTGATGAGCAGCGAAGGAATATTGATCACCGGAACCCCAATTACTGTTCCGGCCAATTTATCAAGCTCCACCTCCTGAAAAAAGCGCTGTATCAGGGGGATACCATTGATCTCATTGCCCCGAATTGCGGCAGTGATACCCAGTACCGGGCCATCTTTGCGGCCACGCGCTACAATGACCGGGATGTACACGGGTAGCCCCATTCCGTCAGAAATGAGGTGTAACCAAAAACGACGAATGCTGCCTTGAGGCACTTTGCTTAAGTCGAGGCGGCGAATAACTTCGGTATGCGTATCGGTATGGGCAAATGGATTCATAGCGCGATTTCTTCAAGCAAAGATGGATCATTGTTGATCGATTTGAAATACTTCATTCGGAAACGCCCCTGGGGATTGACCAGGTTTTGCGCCATTTTATCGATGGCAACCGTAGAAAACACGGTTTGAATGTAGGCTTCAATCAGGTCATCCAGTCCGATGCCCAGTTTATTAAAATCTCGTCGATCCATCAAAACCAGGCGGTTGGTATCACTATCAAATGTACCATCAGGGTTTTTGATGGAGAGGTTGGTACCCAGCATATCCCAGGATTCACAGCCATCTTCCAGTATATCTTCCAGCGGTTTGCGCGCCCGGCGAGCGTATACACATAGGGGTAAAATACCTTCTTCGGTGGAGCTAACCATCATGCGCAGGTCTGCTACGTACGTTTTGCCATTGGCGGTGGGGATGGTCCCAACGTGGTATAATTTGCCCGAAGAGGTAGTTGAACTCCAGTTGTAATTGCCAATCAGGCTTTGCACGATAAAGCGATCATACGGGAAATCCTCCGCCATAAATGCGTCCAATTCTCCTTGATTCACAATGGTATAAACGCCTTGGCCAGCATTGCTGTAGGGGACTTTCACTACTGCCTGGCCGCCCATTTCGGCTACTTTTTGGGGAATGGCCTCCTTGCTCACATCCCAAATGGTTTGAGGGATGTTGATGCGTATTCCTTTGTCTTCCCATTCCGCGTTGAATTGCTCATACGCTTTAGCAGCGACCATCTTGTTGCGACCACCAGCCAGACAAGCTACCACGGGGTTGAAAATGCGGGTTTTGGTATGCAAATGCAAACGATTCCAGGGGCGTTGGGTCACATAGCGAAAAGCGGCGCGAATCGGATGCCATTCGCCATTTTCGTCCAACACCTCCATCTGTGCATCAGCATTGTAACGCACTGGCGGGTTGGTATCTTCGTTGAAAAAGGGAACAAAAAACACATCCTCTTTCATTACATCGGCGATCACTGCTGCATATCCCGAAGCTTCCATGTAGTTTTTATCGTACAAAACGGCTAAAGCTCCTTGAACCCCCGTGCGTTTTTTTTGCAAAAAGGGTTTGAAGGTCCGCTCAATGAGCATGCGGTAACCGCCTTGCTCCTTGTGGTCATCGGTAAGAGGCATTGATTTTTGGCCGGAGGGGCAGGAGTTGTTTTCAATGATGACCATCTGGCGGCGCGCACTGGCCGAGGTCACATTGAGCAAATCGGCGCCAGCCCAAAGAAAATGTTTGCATTTATAATTGAGCAATTCAGCCAGCGCCTCTGCTTTAACCACTGGATGCAGGTGGCAATACCGATTGATCATTCTTTCCCGACTGAGGTTGAGGAAAAAAAGAACCATAGGGTGGATGGTCGCATTCAGTGCTTTGGGATACCAATGCCGATGTGCCTCAAACTCACCAGGGTGAACAAGCTTAGCTGCTTTGGGTGGCAGTACTTCAGAAAGGATCATTGGTAAAGGGTGTTATGGTTAACTGGGGTGAAAAGTACATAGAAAAAATCAGAAGCGTACGTTTGGATAAGATTTTCGAAGGTAGGAATATCCAATACTGCTCGAAGTCAAGGGTCATTCAATCAAAGATCAGGTGTCGGTGGGATGAAAAATGAATTGAATGACCCTTGAGTTTTTAGTTTTCGTCGTCCTCAGCGTCCAATAGCCATTTTTTAGGGTTATTGTATTTGGGCTTTTCCTTGGAGGGGCCCATGTTTTTCTTGTTTTTGTCCTTGACAAATTCAGTGTCATCGTACTGACGACCACTAGTTTTCTTTTTTGGTTCTTTCTTTTTCATGACTCTGCGTGTTTACAGCAAAAAGCGCAAAGCAGTTGTTTTTTTTGCCTGCAACTTGATGCGAGCACAGATTTTGGTGAAACAATGTTAAGTCACTTCCAAATGTCCCTGAAAAGATAAAATCAAAAATTAATTTTGGCAAGTGTTGAGTATAGAAAAATTATTAAGATGGTGTTTTCAGGCACTACACTTCGCTTCAAATTGGGTTAATATCCTTATCTTTGTTTACTTTCATTTTGTTTTTTTAAACTATAAACATGCAAAAACTATTCGTACTCATAGCGGTATGTGCCCTCAACTTGTGCCATGCCCAGAGTTACAAAGACTATCCCATGTGGGATCCTGCCTTGCCTTTTGAAAAAAGGGTACAAGACCTGGTTGCTCGCCTGAGCCTTGATGAAAAAGTAAGCCAAATGCTCAATGCTGCACCAGCTATTCCTCGTTTGGGCATACCCGCCTATGATTGGTGGAATGAAGTACTGCACGGGGTGGCCCGAACCCCTTTCCGAGTTACGGTGTACCCTCAAGCCATTGGTATGGCCGCTACCTGGGACACCAGTTCACTGGCTACAATGGCCCATTATTCTGCTTTGGAAGGCCGGGCAGTATTCAACAAAGCTACTGCCTTGGGGCGCAACAATGAGCGTTACCTGGGCCTGACTTATTGGACGCCGAACATCAACATCTTCCGGGATCCGCGCTGGGGCCGCGGCCAGGAAACCTATGGCGAAGATCCCTTTTTGACCGCGATGATGGGCAGGGCCTTTGTGCGCAGTTTACAGGGCGATGACCCCAAATACCTCAAAGCGGCGGCTTGCGCCAAACATTTTGCCGTGCACAGTGGCCCTGAACCCTCACGACATTCCGACAATTTTAACCCCAGCGATTACGATCTCTGGGACACCTATCTACCCGCATTTAAAGAGTTGATCACCAAAGCCAATGTTGAAGGGGTCATGTGTGCCTACAATGCTTTTTATGGTCAACCCTGTTGTGGGAGCGATGTTCTGATGACCGATATTTTGCGCAATCAGTGGAAATTCAAAGGGTATGTGACCAGTGATTGTTGGGCCATCGACGATTTTTTCAAATACCACAAAACCCATCCAGATGCTACCACTTCCGCGGTTGACGCCGTCCTGCACGGCACCGATGTGGAATGTGGCACAGCAGTATACAAGTCCTTGTTGGATGGGGTAAAAAATGGCATGATCAAGGAAAGTCAGCTGGATGTGTCGCTGACCCGCCTGTTTATGACCCGGTATCGTTTGGGGATGTTTGATCCGGTCTCTATGGTGAAGTACGCCCAAACACCCCAGTCCGTTATGGAGGCCCCTGAGCACCAGGCTCATGCCCTAAAAATGGCACGCCAATCGATGGTTTTGCTGAAAAATGAAGGGAATACTTTGCCCTTGCGCAAAACCATCAAAAAAATTGCCGTGCTGGGTCCTAATGCCGATAACAGGATTGCAGTGTTGGGCAATTACAATGGTATTCCTACCGAGATCGTGACCGCATTGCAGGGCATCAAAAACAAACTTGGTAAAGACGTGGAGGTCATTTATGAAAAGGCCATCAACTTTACCAATGATACTTTATTGACGTATACCGATGTAGCCAAACAGTACAGTTGGGAAGGAAAAACGGGTTTTAAAGCTGAATATTTCAACAATGTCACCCTGCAAGGCAACCCCGAAACCACCAAAATGGAAACCGAAGTGGATCACTTGTGGCAGGAAGGCCAGGCGGTAGAGGGGAGTATCCGTGCCTATAACTTTTCGGCGCGTTACACCACCCAATTCAAGGCAGACAAAGACGGCTACATCACCTTCGAAGTAGAAGCCGATGATGGTTACCGCTTTTTGGTCAACGACAAAGAAGTACTCAACGCCTGGGTGCGCAACCGTTGGGGAGCCCGCACCTATCGGCTGGATACCCGCAAAGACGAAGTGTACAAACTCACCCTGGAATACTGGCAAGGTGAAGGCAAGGCCAATGTGCACCTGCGTGCGGGACTTTTTGCCAAATCAAACCTCGATGCCGTTGTTAATAAAGTAAAGGACGCCGACGTGATTGTGTATGTCGGAGGCATTTCGCCACAGTTGGAGGGAGAAGAGATGCAGGTGAATTTGCCTGGTTTTAATGGCGGTGACCGAACCTCGATTTTGTTACCAGCTGTGCAAACTGAATTTTTGAAAAAACTCAAAACCAGTGGCAAACCCGTTGTGTTCGTCATGATGACCGGAAGCGCCGTGGCCCTGCCCTACGAGCAACAAAACATCCCGGTGATTCTCAACGCCTGGTACGGGGGCCAAAGCGCAGGTACCGCCATAGCCGATGTCCTTTTTGGAGATTACAACCCTGCCGGACGTTTACCCGTGACTTTTTACAAAAGTGATAGCGACCTGCCCGATTTTAAAAGTTACGACATGAGCAATCGGACTTACCGCTATTTCAAAGGGGAAACCTTGTATCCATTTGGTTACGGTTTGAGCTTTAGCACCTTTTTATACAGCAACATCAAAGCGCCCACATCTATAAAATCCGGTCAGCCCATCACGCTTAGTGTAACGGTTAAAAATACGGGCAAAAGAGATGGCGAGGAGGTGGTCCAATTGTATCTGGCCTACCCTGATGCCAAAGGTAGAGCACCCATCCGAACCTTGAAGGGCTTCAAACGCATTTCACTAAAGGCGGGTGAAAGCCAAACCGTATCCTTTACGCTTTCGCCAGAACAGTGTGCCTTACTCGATGAAAAAGGCCAAAGTTCTCAACCCAAGGGTAAGTTGGAAATCAGCCTGGGCGGTGGGCAACCCAAGCAAAAACAAAGTATGACGAGTAATGTGTTGGTAAAAACTGTACAAATCCTCTAATTCCCTCAACATGAAAACAGTACTTTTTTTTGCACTCTGCCTTTTTTCACTCAATCTGATCGCTCAAGACAAATTGGGCGTATTTGACCACCATGAAGATGTGGGCAATCCTTCCATGAAAGGCTCTGCGACTTACAATCCCGAAACCCAGCAATACACCATGGAAAGTGCAGGCATCAACATGTGGGACAAAGCAGATCAATTTCACTTTTTGTGGAAAAAAATCAAGGGCGATTTTATCATAACGGCCAGCATCCAGTTCATTGGCAAAGGCACCAACCCGCACCGCAAAATTGGCATCATTGCCCGGGACAAACTCACAACTGACTCCCGTTATGCGGATGCCTGTGTACACGGCGACGACCTGACTTCACTACAATACCGCTCCAGCGATGGCGCCATAACGGAACAAGTGGAACTCTCTGTTTTTCACCCTACCGACATCGAACTCCAACGCATTGGCAACAAGTTCATCTTTTCCGCCGCTGTATTTGGGGAAAATTACAAGTCGGTGAGTAAAGAAATCGAGCTTGCTGAGGAAGTGTTCGCCGGGCTTTTTATTTGCTCACATGAGGACAAGGTGGTTGAAAAAGCCGTTTTTAGCAATGTGCGCATCATCATTCCAGCCGCAAAAGACTTTCGGCCATACCGCGATTACATCGGCAGCCACATTGAAGTGATGGAGGTGCAAACGGGTTTGCGCAAAATCCTGCATTCGGCGCCCAATTCCCTGCAAGCGCCCAATTGGACTAAGGATGGCAAAACCCTGATTTACAATTCCGAAGGTTTGTTGTACAACTATGATTTAGCTTCGGGTGCCATCAGTAAGTTGAATTCCGGTCCTGCTACCAACAACAACAACGACCACGTTCTCTCATTTAACGGCAAAAACATTGCCATCAGCAATCACATGGGGACGACCAGAATTTCGACCCTCTTCACTTTGCCCATCACGGGTTCGGACAATCCAGTAGCCATCACCGCACCTGAATCGGGGCATTCGTACCTGCACGGCTGGTCCCCCAATGGCAAAAGTTTACTCTTTACAGGCCAAAGAAACAAACAGTACGACATTTGGTCGGTCGACATTGCCACCAAAAAAGAAACCCAACTGACCAACACGCTCACCCTGGACGATAGCCCGGAATACACCCCCGATGGAAAATGGATTTATTTCAACTCCGTGCGCACTGGAACCATGAAGCTTTGGCGCATGAAACCCGATGGCAGCCAACAAGAGCAGGTTACTTTTGATGAATACAACGACTGGTTTCCACACATTTCGCCCGATGGTAAGTGGATCGTGTACCTCTCTTACCCCAAGGAAATCAACCCAACTGACCACCCTTGGTACCAAAAAATCTACCTGCGCCTGATGCCAGCCAGTGGAGGTATTGCCCGGAATATTGCTTACGTGTATGGCGGACAGGGGACTATCAATGTGCCATCCTGGTCGCCGGATAGCAAACGGATTGCTTTTGTGAGCAACACGCAATTGAAGTAAGTAAAATCGTATGGTTTTGGGCAAAAGCACTAACTTTAGCCCAAAACCATACCATCTCATGTCCGATGCCTTTATTTTCGACGCCCTGCGTACCCCGCGTGGTCGTGGAAAAACCAACGGATCATTGTACGAAGTCAAACCACTGGACTTGCTGGGCACTGCCCTGGAAAAGCTCCGACTGCGCAATCAACTGGAT
>NZ_JANRKL010000180.1:0-61924 GCF_033763495.1 Haliscomenobacter sp.
ACCGCGTATAATTTGTCAAAATCAAGAGCTGATCCTTGAGTTTTTGAGACTCACTTTCCTTAAATCCCCAACACCTTCCGGTTAAAGGCCTCATCCGATCCTGCACCTGCAAAATCATCAAATGCCTTCTCCGTCACCTGAATAATGTGGTCGGCAATGAACTGTGCACCTTCCTCAGCGCCTTGTTCCGGGCTCTTGATGCAACATTCCCATTCCAATACCGCCCAGCCATCGTAATCGTACTGCGACAATTTGCTGAAGATGGCACTAAAGTCTACCTGACCATCTCCCAGGGAGCGGAAGCGTCCAGCGCGGTTCACCCAGCCCTGGAAGCCACTGTATACCCCTTGAGAGCCACTGGGGTTAAACTCGGCATCCTTTACGTGGAATGCCTTGATGCGGTCGTGATAAAGGTCGATGAAAGCTACATAATCCAGACATTGTAGCACAAAGTGGCTGGGGTCGTAGTTGATGTTGGCACGTGGGTGGCCACCGAGATAGTCTACAAACATCTCGAAGGTTACCCCATCGTGTAGGTCTTCACCTGGGTGCAACTCGTAACAAGCATCCACCCCGTTGTCTTCAAATACATCCAGAATTGGTTTCCAACGGGCGGCCAGTTCTTTGAAACCGGTTTCTACCAATCCTGCTGGCCGTTGGGGCCAAGGGTACAAAAATGGCCACAGCAAAGCACCAGAGAAAGTGACGTGTGAGGTCAAACCCAAGTTTTTGCTTGCCTGTGCGCCCCATTTCAATTGCTGTACCGCCCATTCGGTGCGTGCCTTGGGATTGCCATGCACTTCGGCGGGGGCAAAACCATCAAACATGGCATCGTAAGCGGGGTGTACAGCTACCAGTTGCCCTTGCAAGTGCGTGGACAATTCGGTGATGGACAGGCCATAATCGTCAATTTTGCCCACCAACTCATCGCAATAGCTTTTGCTTTCGGCGGCTTTTTTGAGGTCGATCAAACGACTATCCCAGGTTGGAATTTGAATGCCTTCGTAGCCCAGGCCTGCAGCCCACTGGCATACGCTGTCCAGGCTATTGAATGGGGCTTCATCGCCCATGAACTGCGCCAGAAAAATGGCGGGTCCTTGTATCGTTTTCATGTCTGCTATAGGTTATTTTGCAATGTCATAAAGTCCCCAACGGTCTGGGTCAACTTCGGGTTTGTCTCCCGGGTTGAAAGATAAGGTAATGGTTTCTTTACCCAAATCAAGGCGCTGAATTTTTCCATTAATTTTTATCTCCACAGGGAAAGAGAAGGGTAAATTCTGAGGCGTTTCCCAATGTAAGCTGATCTGCTGGCCTTCTACCTTGGTAACCAGTTTGGGCAGCTGTGGCTGGCGGAGGTAAACATCAAAAAACCAACCCAGTGCTTTGCCACTTTCCTGCTCACAAATCAATTGAAAATCGGCAGTGGTTACAAAGTGACACTGACGACCGTCCTTGATTTTTTCCGCTTCCGGCGTATCATAGCACAAGCGGCGCATGGATTTGAGCAGTGCTTCCTTGCCAATGACTGCGCGCAGGGCATGCAAAATCCAGGCCCCTTTGGTATAAATCGGTGCGCGGTAAATCTGTTTGGAACTTTGCGAAGCCAATGGTGCAACGGCCAAATTATTGGGAAAACGCCGCGAAGCATTCATGTAATCGTGGTAACCCTTGATTCCTTTCAACTCCTCCATGTACAAGGCTTGCATGTAGGTACAAAAACCTTCGTGGATCCACATGTCTTTCCAATCGTAATTGGTCACCAGGTTGCCCCACCATTCATGCCCAAATTCGTGGTGGTGCAGGGCGTCGAAGCCCCAATCTTTGCCCCCGGTCATGCTGCCATTGTTGAAGTTGGCACCGTAGGCAATGATGCTTTGGTGCTCCATACCCAGGTGTGGGGTTTGAGCGACGCCGTATTTGTCGATGCGAAAAGGGTAGGGGCCCAGCATTTTTTCGTAAAATTGGATGTGCTCAAAAATCTCGGTAAAGAGTTTTTTCCCTTTCTCATAATCATCGGGCAATACATAAAACACCACTGGGAAAGTTTCTCCGGTTATACTTTTGTAGGGACCTTCGATGCTGCGGTAAGGCGCAAGGTTGAGGGCTACGTTGTATATGTTGATAGGGGTAGAAATATACCAGTGGAAGGTCTGGGTACCGTCCTTGTGTTTGCTGGTGCTGCGTAAACGGCCATTGCAGGCAGCCACCAGGGGCTCGGGCACCCGCACATTGAAGGCCATGGAGTCCGGTTCGTCAGATACGTGGTCTTTGCAGGGCCACCAGAGGTCGGCTCCCTCGCCCTGACAAGTGGTGGTGATCCAGGGTGCGCCGGATTTGGTCGTCGCCCAGGTAAAGCCACCATCCCAGGGCGCGCGGGCCGCCACACGGGGTTTGCCCCCGTAGAGGATGCGTACTTGAACCTGTTCTCCCGCCTGGCGGGTAAAGCCGAGGTCGATCCATATTTGGCCAACTTTGCGTACAAAGGGAGCTACAATGGGTTTTTGTGGATTGGATAAATCCCAGATTTCCCGAACACTCAGCAAGGTATCCAAATCCAGCACCAATTGATTCATCGGATGAACCACCCTGGCACGCACAATGACCTGCCCGTCAATTTCCCGGGTCTCAGGCTTGATGCCCACACTAAGGTCGTAAAAAGTGACGTCGTAGGCGGCCTGTTCAGGGCTGAGAGGGCCGCCGGAGTCGAGGATGGGGATTTGGGCGAAAATGGGATAGCTTCCAAGTAAAAGGAAACACTGGAGCAAAAAAATGATTCTTTTCATCATGATATTTGATTAGATGGAGGGTGTAAGCCCACTAAAACGAAAACACTTCTGCTATTGATTAGTCCAGAACGATTTAGCTTTAGGGTTACAATGGTAGCTCTTCCCGTGGACGTTTTTCCTAAAATTTGTGTATAGTCCTCATTCCATTCAAAATGATCATTCCAATGATCTGTTCGTGGATGAAACAGAGGAACTTCGATTTTATCGAAAGGATCAATACCTGAGATTTTATCATATTTGTGGCCATTGCACCCGTCGCAAGCAAAAGCTAAATTTTCTTCGATTGTTTGGCCACCTTTAACAACCGGAATGATGTGTTCGATGACAAAAGGTTGATTAGAATAATCGGCCATACTTTGGCAATACTCACACCGATTATGAGCGAGTGCGATTATTTTTTTGCGAAGCGTTTGGGTAATATAAATTCTAGCCATTGTGCTTAATGAGACCCAATTGGTTCATCAATTCAGGAACAGTAACTTTACGTAATTGTGCCAATTCCACGATGCATTGAAGCCTGGTAACGTTTCTGGCTTCCACAATCTCGGTCATGCCAATGAACTCTTCATTTTCCAATAGATTCATTGTTTCATTTTCTAGTTTTTCTTTTAATAAATCGTATCGGTCTTGAAATTCTTGCTCAAAACCCTTGTTGATTTCCATAAACAACTCCGTTTCCCGCTTCGACAAATGTGGCGCTTTTTTTTCAGCAAGCAGATAATACCCTTTGTTCATTACTTGCTCAAGGTCACTCAAGGCAAGTTGCCCCATTTGTTCCAGGATTTGTTCTGGACTCAATTTTGGAGGTGAAGCTTGTACACTAGCCATAGCCTAAAATTTCGTGGTGATCGAAACTGTTCTATACAAAAATACGTTTTTTAAGTGAAAGAAGTATTTTTGTTCAGCAACCACTTGCAGCGACAGCGATATCTGCTCGGCAGCCCCCGTTCTGGCCGACTTTCAAATCCCTGCACATCAAGTATTTGGAAAATAGCTCATGCTCGACAACATCATCGTCAAACTCTTGCTCGCACCATTGTCCCTTTTGTACGGCATTGGCATCAGTGTTCGCAACAGTTTTTACAACTCTGGACTGATTCGCTCGGTCAAATTTAATCTGCCTGTTATTTCGGTCGGCAACCTATCGGTCGGTGGAGCCGGCAAAACGCCACATATAGAATACCTCTTGCGATTGCTACACGATTACATCGAAGTGGGTACCCTGAGTAGGGGCTACAAGCGCAATACCTCTGGCTATCTGGATGTGGAGGCCGATCACAGCGCTACGGAAGTGGGTGATGAACCTTTGCAATTTCGGCGAAAATTCCCGGATGTGGCCGTTTCGGTTTGTGAAAACCGGGCTTATGGTATTCCCCAGATGGTCGGACGCCATCCGGCATTACAAGCCATTTTGCTCGACGATGCATTCCAACACCGCGCTGTAATCCCCGGGCTGAACATCATGTTGACCGAGTATACCCGGCCATTTTTTGAAGATTTTTTAATGCCCTCCGGTCGGTTACGGGAATGGCGCTCTGCCTACCAGCGGGCCGATGTATTGATTGTCAGCAAATGCCCTCCCGATCTGAACATCGAGCAAAAACATCAAATGCTAGAAAAACTGAAACCTCTGGCCCATCAAAAAGTCTTTTTTACCCAGTACACTTATGGTGATCCTTATTATATTTTCAATCCAGGCTACAAAAAAATCCTCGATAAGGATACCGACTTACAATTGTTGAGTGCCATTGCTGGTACGGATTATTTGATGTCCTATCTCAACTCTCTGGTGGCTACAGTAACCAGTCAGGAATATGCCGATCACCACAATTTTTCAGATGAAGATTTATTGGAAATTCGTGCACAATTCCTGCGCATCAAGTCCCCCAACAAATTGATTCTGACCACCGAAAAAGATGCCATGCGGCTGGAAGCTCACCGGGAATACATCCTCAAGGAGGACATGCCCATCTTTGTGCTGCCCATTCAGGTGGAGTTTTTATTCAATGAAGGGCCTCTGTTTGATCAAATGATTCAAAATTATTTGCTCAATTTTAAGGTTTAAGCACTTATTTTTACCCAAATCCCTACATCGTGAGTCCTTTACAACGTATTGTGTATGCCCTTTTAAAAACACTGGTCAAGTTGGTGGCCCATGTGTATTATCCACGAATTGCATTTTCTGGGAAAAGGAAATTGAAAATCAGTGGCCCAACCATTGTTACAGGCAATCACCCTAACACTTTGATGGATGCCCTAAATGGCGCCGTTTGGGTTAACGAACCTGTGTATTTTTTGGCCATGGCCCGTTTGTTTAAACCCGATTGGCTGGGTAAAATCCTGCGCTTTTTGTTTTGTATTCCCCTCGAACGACGCAAGGACAACAATGGAGGCCCTGTCAATAATGACGATTCTTTTCGCCAAGCCATCGATCACCTATTGGCCGGGAGAAACTTATTCATCGCCCCGGATGGTGGAAATGAGTTGGAACGCAATTTGTTGCCCTTAAAAACGGGCACTGCCCGCATCAGCCTGAGTGCCGAGGAACAACGGAATTTTCAACTGGGCTTGCACATTCTTCCATTAGGCTACACTTATTATGGTGATAAGGAACAGTTTGGGAGTGAAATGTTGATTCAGGCTGGGGAACCCATTACACTCCATGATTTTGCCGAGGCCAATGCTCAGGACCACCAAGGTGCTGTGCGCAATTTGACGGCACTTTTGGAAAAACGCATGCAGGATTTACTCCTCAATGTAAAGGACGAAGAGGAAGATCAACTTTTGCATGTGTTGGAAGAAATACTGCGCGATGAGGCACCTCTGGCGCTGCCTGCCTTTTTTCAGCGCAGTAAAGCCCTATTGCTCCATTTGCGCAATTATGCCATTGAGCATCCGGAGGTATATGATGGTTTTGTTTTGCAGGTGAAAAATTATGCCCTGGCACTTAAATCTACGCAGGTGCGCTCGGGGGCGGTATTTTTGCAGCAAATCGGGCGTTCAGCGCGCCTGCGCAAACAATTGAAATTTTGGCTATTGGCACCAGTCTGGGCTTTTGCCTGGTTGAATCATTGGCCTTTAATTGCCTTGTGTCGCTTTGCTGTACGCAAACTAGATTTGCACATTGGCTATAAATCAGCGGTGGAACTCAGTGTTGGCTTGCTGGCTTTGCCCATTTTTTACCTGTTGCAATCTTTATTGCTTGAAGCGCTTACGAGCACAAGCTGGAGCTGGGTCTATTTGCTCGCTATTGCTGTAACTGGTAGAATCACCAGCCTGAATCGGCGTTACATGGAAAATGGTTTTTCCTTTGTAAAGCTGAACAAGATGGGGCCAATCAAGCATAAATTGGCAAAAGAAAGAAAAGCGTTGGCACTGCAATTGGAGACGTTTTTACAATCAATTCAATACTAAATGATGTCCAGCATCCTTGCAATTGTGTTTGTCGGAGCGACGATAGTGCAGTTGTTGTTTTGGCTGCTGGTTTTTGCGCGCTTGGGCCATTATTCTGCTAAAAATGCTTCGTGTGCGCTAAATCTTCCAAATGAAGTGCTTCCTCCCATTTCCATTGTCATTTGTGGATGTAACGAAGCGGACAATTTGAGCAAATATCTGGACCGTTTTCTCGCCCAAGACTACCCTTTCTTTGAAGTTGTGGTCGTAAACGATAATTCTGTTGATGAAACTGAAAAAATTTTGTTGGCGTTTCAAAAAAAATATTCGATCTTACATCCCGTTACGATAACAGAGCAACATCCACCTGGAAAAAAGTTCGCTTTACAGGTGGGGATTGCAGCCGCAAAATATGATTTGCTTTTGTTAAGTGACGCAGACTGCTACCCATCCTCCCCCCATTGGATCCGGCACATGCAGTCTTTGATTAAAGATGAGGTTTTAATTGGACTAGGCTATAGTCCGTATGAATACCGAAACGGTTTGCTCAATCGTTTCATCTGCTTTGAGGCCATTTACACTGCTATTCAGTATTTTTCCTTTTCCATCGTGGGTATGCCTTATATGGGCGTTGGTAGGAATTTGATTTACCACAAATCACTCTATCAACAACAACAAGGTTTTTCTACACATTTGGACCTCGCTTCCGGTGACGATGATTTATTTGTCAATGCCGTAGCAACGAGGAAAAACACGGCAGTGCAATTGGCTTCAGAAAGTTTTGTTTTTACCATCCCCAAAATGACTTGGGGAGGCTACTACCATCAAAAAACGCGCCATTTGACCACTGGCACCCGCTACAAACCACTGCATCAGGTGGTGTTGGGCATGTTGTCAGCCAGCCATTTCTTCCACTACGTCGGAGCTTTGGCTTGGGGCTTATACTCGGGTCATTGGGGCATTGTTTTGATTTTTTACCTGGCGCGAGCCACGGTAGTAGCAATGGTAAGCAGACCCATCTTTAGCCGCCTGAAAGCGCTTTCTCTCTGGCCTTGGATGCTTCTCCTAGATTTGATGTACCTTTTCTACTACTTCGTGTTCGCGCCGGTTTTGATAATCGGCAACCCACGAACATCATGGAAACACTAGCACAAAACAACAAAGCCCGTCGCCGGGGCAAAGACGACCACAGCCTGGTTGAACTCGCTGTAAATGGCAATCAACGTGCATACAGCATTTTGGTAGAACGGCATCAAGGCAGCTTGATGCGCGCCATCCAAAAAATCGTACCCAATCGGGTCGATGCAGAAGACCTGGCAATGGAGTCCTTTGGCAAAGCTTTTAGTAATCTGGGCACTTATCGTCCTCATTTCGCTTTTGGCACCTGGCTACAACGGATCGCCATCAATCACTGTATTGACCACCAGCGTAAGCGTCGTTTACAAACCCTTTCCATCGACGCCCGGATGTGTGAAGAATTTGAAGGGCGATTTTCAGAAAACGTTCGCTCCAAAACTTTGAACCCCGAGGAAAGCCTCATCAGTTTGCAAAAAAGACACCTCCTCCGCAATTTGATCGCTCAGCTCAGCGAGCGTTACCAAATGATGTTGGAACTGCGCTATTACGAAAACCTGACCTACGCTGAAATCGCCGATGAGTTACAAATCCCACTGGGGACCGTAAAAGCACAATTGCACCGGGCCCGGGAAATCCTTCACGACATGTTGTGTACACCGGAAGCAGCAGCGTATTGAGGATTTCGGATATCGTGATTTCGGATTTCGGAGGTGCGCTGCTTTTATTATTGTTGCGTGTAAAACTTAGTATTTCAAATTAGGAATGCCACGGTTTTACACACTTCAATAGGGTAGAAGCAGCACCACACCGAAATTCGAAATCCCGAAATCCGAAATTCTACCACTCAGGGCACACCATTTTGGATTACCTTAGCATCTGTTATGGTAACTAAAAATCCCTGATTATGCGTACCTTATCCCTATGGTGTGGCTTATTGCTATGCAGCATTTTATTCAGTACTTGCCAGAGTAGTTCAGGCAATTTTGAAAATGTTGATGCAGAAGATTCCGCGGCTCCTCAGACTGAGGAGTACAATGTAAAATTTCAGGAACCACCACCACCGCCACCACCTCCTCCGGGCGAAAATGAAGTCAGCACACCAATTGAACCTAAACTCATCAAAACGGGCACGCTGGAATTTGAGACATCCAACCTTGAGGCTACCTATCAACGGGTTCGCCAGGCAGCACAAAGCAACCAGGCATTCCTGAGTAATGAATCAAGCTCCAACCAGTACGACCGGATCGTCCAACACCTGACCATTCGGGTGCCTTCCCGTAATTTTGACAATCTGATAAAAGCTGTTAGTGAAGGAGTCAAACGTTTTGATACAAAAACCATCGAAGCTACCGATGTGACCGAGGAATTTGTGGATGCGGAAGCACGATTAAAAACTAAAAAACAACTTGAACAGCGGTATCAGGAACTCCTCAAGCGGGCAAATAAGGTTTCAGAAATTTTGGAAATCGAAGAACAAATAGGAGCGTTAAGGGCGGAAATTGAAGCAGTTGAAGGCCGATTGCGCTACCTCAACAACCGCGTGGATTATTCAACTTTAGATGTACAGTTTTATAAAAAAATGCCTTCTCTGGCAAGCAATGATCGGAACTTTGGAAGGGCTTTTTTACAAGGCTGGGATAATTTTGTTTCCCTATTGTTTGGCTTGGTCGCCAATTGGTCAACCATTCTGATTCTAGTTGTAAGCGGGTATTTTTTACAGCGGTATATTCGGAGAAAATTGAAAAATAGGACACAGGACTAAGAGGGCAGAGCTTCGGATCATTCTGGATCCAATTCTAAAATCTTCAACTCGACTCCCCGAAAGTTTAGAACTTTCGGGGAGTTCGACGCAACGCCAGAATAGGCATTTATCCCGCTACACTACTTTCATAAGCAGCAGCATCCATCAATCCTTCCAATTGCGAAGGATCACTCATTTCTATTTTGATGATCCAGCCTTCACCGTAAGGATCCGTATTGACCAAATCAGGTGAGCCGTCCAGGGCCGCATTCACTTCCAATACCTTGCCATCAACGGGCATGAACAGGTCAGAAACGGTTTTTACCGCTTCAACGGAGCCGAATACTTCGTTGGCGTTCAGCTGATTGCCTATGCTGTCAATGTCTACATAAACGATATCGCCCAATTCGCCCTGAGCAAAATCAGTGATGCCGATGGTGGCAATATTGCCTTCCGTTACGCGTACCCATTCGTGCTCAGAGGTGTAACGCAAGTCTTGAGGAAAATTCATGTCTGAATCGTTGAGAGTTTAAAATTGGTTTCTTTGGTCGGTTGAGTAATCGGTCGCTGAGCGGAGTCGAAGCGCCGATTACTCAACTTATGCTTTGGCCTTATGCTCGGCCAGGAATTGTTTCACCCATTCGGTAGTTACCGATTTTGGCCGCTCCAGCGGGAAACCCAAAGCGCGCGACCAGCACAAAGCGGCCAATACACCCAAGGCTCGGGAAACGCCGAACAAAACCGTGTAATACCCGTATTCTTTCAGGCCATAGTGCACCAGCAGGGCACCAGAGTGTGCATCCACGTTTGGCCAGGGATTTTTGACCTTGCCGAGGCTGCTCAAAATTCCGGGAACTACATCGAATACCTTCCAAACTACTTCTACCACATCATCGTGGCGGATGTATTCTTTGGCAAATTCCATTTGAGCCATAAATCGTGGATCCGGGCGACGCAATACCGCATGCCCATACCCCGGAACGACCTGCCCTTTTGCCAAGGTAGCGTGTACGTAATCGGCGATTTGCTCTTTGCTTGGTGTAGTAGTGCCCAACTCATCCAACATATCGAAGATCCACTTGATCACTTCCTGATTGGCCAAACCGTGGAGTGGGCCAGCCAATGCGTTCATGCCTGCTGCAAAAGTCAGGTAAGGGTCGCTGAGGGTAGAACCAACCAGGTGGGTGGTGTGTGCAGAGGCGTTACCTCCTTCGTGGTCAGCGTGGATAGTCAGGTACAAACGCATCAGGGCTTTGAACTCTTCGTTTTCAAAACCCAGCATGTGCGCGTAGTTGCCTGACCAGTCTTCAGTAGCGCTGGGGGCAATATGGTTTCCACCGGCATAAGTGCGGCGGTAAATGTATGCGGCAACCTGAGGCAAACGGGCAATGAGGTTCATCGTGTCCTCATAAGTCGCATCCCAATACTCATCTTTGGGCATTCCTTCATCGTAACGGGCCGCAAAGATGCTCTCGGTTTGCATGGCGTTGATGGCAATCGAGAACTGAGTCATGGCGTGAGTGTTCGCAGGTAGCGCATCCAGGGTAGTAAACACATGGGCAGGTACCGTAGCACGTTTGCGCCATTCTTCGGTCAGCCCATCTGCCTCAGCCTGTGTAGGCACTTCACCAACCAACATCAACCAAAACAATGCTTCGGGCAGTGGTTCTTTGCCGTCTTTACCTTTGGGGAGTTGTGCTTTCAATTCCGGAATCGACATATTCCGAAAGCGGATACCTTCCATTGCGTCCAATTCGGAGGTTTCCCAAACCATCATTTTGATGTCGCGGGCACCGCCATAAATCTGTCCGAGGTTTACGTCATCCACCATCAATTCGCTGTGCTCCTTGAGCAAGGATTTGATTTCGACTTTGAGTGCGCTGGATTTCTCGTAGAATTTTTTCTTGAGGGTATCCATTCAAGTAAGTGTTATGGTTAGTAATGTTATTCGCTTGCTTAGTTGGGGCAATCACCTTTGGTAGCGGGGCAAAAATAAATGTTCATTTTTTTCACCCCTGACAGATATTCTGCGACAGTATTTCAGGCCGCAAAAATATTACATTCATTCCGCCAAATGAAAACAATTTGGCAAGGATTTCTGACGCTGCCGCAATTTATTTTCCAAATACAGACGTATGGCGTGCGGCTCTACCTGACCCGAAATCGAAATTAAAACGCCTTAAACGTCCCAGGGTTGGCTTAAGGTAGCTGTTTCCGTAAAAATGCAATAATAAATTGGTTTTTTTAGATGATCTGTGTCTCCTTAGCGCTTCTTTTTTAGTTTTGTTGCTCATTTAAGCTACTAGCATGTTGGTTGTAAACGATGTATTGATTAGTGATGAAATAGTACAAGAGCATTTCATTTGTGATTTGGATGCTTGTAAGGGGGCCTGTTGCTGGGAAGGAGACTTTGGTGCGCCCTTGGAAAAGGCAGAATTGCCCATTCTGGATGAAATTTATGATTCCATTAAGGACTTTTTGACCAGCGATGGTCGGGCTGCGATTGAAGCGCAGGGCAAATACACCTACTTTGAAGAGATGGGTGGCTATGGGACGCCACTTGTCAATGGCGCTGCCTGTGCCTATCTTACCTACGATATTAATGGCATTGCAAAGTGTGGTATTGAATTGGCACACCAGGCCGGGGCAAGCCCTTTTTTAAAACCCATTTCCTGTCATTTGTATCCGATTCGAGCAAAGTCGGAAGTGGCCGGATTTGAAGGTTTGAACTATGAGCGCTGGCACATCTGTTCTGGTGCCTGTACCCTGGGCAAAAAAGAAAAAGTACCCGTTTATGTCTTCCTGAAGGATGCCTTGATTCGGAAGTACGGAGAAGATTTTTACGAGGAGTTGTGTGAAGCGGCCAAGGTTTTGGAGGAGTAAAATGAGCCATCAGTGAGGCAATTGTACGTTTTAGCCTCACTGATGATGGAATTTACTTTACTTTTTAGCCGCACCTTGGTACAACAATTTTTTCTTACTGTTTTCCACCGAATACATTCCCCGCCACTGCTTCACGGTGTATTTTTTATTTTTCCAGGTGCCTGCATCTTGCTGGCCTACCTTGGGTAGAATCATGGCTTTTTCGCCGGGTAAAAAAAGCTCGACCTTAGCATCCTCATCCATCGATTTAAAAACAATGAAGGCTGAAGTGGTCTGGTTCAACTCCTTGGCCTGAGGATCGAGGCGAATACCTGCTTCAAAAAGCCGGATGCATTCGCCACGCAGTTCAGACCATTGGTAGCCTGCTGATCCAATACAACCGTGCTTATCCTTGTCTCCACCTACAGTTGGAGTGCCATCTGGTTTTTGGCCATTGCAAGCGCTCAGGAATAGGAAAAGGAAAAAGGCGAAAAGGGTAAATCTGCTTGACATGATCAATGAATTGATGGTTAAATGTGAGTTATTCCGTTTTTGTAGTCACTTGTTGCAGCCAGCTTTTTAGCTTTTCTTCCAGCTCAATTTTAACCCGCCATAATAGGTCGCTTGAGCCACGCCTGGCTCATAAAAACGATTCCCTACGGCATTGAGCAAAATATTGCCGGTGTACTCCGTTCCAAAAATATTGTTGATGCCCGCAAAGGGTTCAATCCGCCACTGTTTGCCCAAGTTGAAAGCATGCCCTACCCGCATCGACGCCAAGGTAGATCCTGCCGCAGTGGCACTATTGGCATCGTTTACAAACACTTTGCTGATGCTACGCGCCTGTGCTGCAATGAAAAAACCCGACCGATGCGCCCACTGCAAAATGCTGAACAAATGGTGTTTTGGCACCGCTGGTTGGGCGTTGCCAGCAAAACTGTTGCCATTGGCGGTGTACTCTTCGTAATTGAAGTCGGAATAAGTGTAATTGAGGGTCAGGTACAGGCCTTCCTCCAGACGCAAATTGAGGGCAGCCTCGATTCCTTTGCGGAGCGATTTTCCAGCATTGCGGAAAAAAGTACGCCCGGGAGCAGCAGCCAGTTGATAAGGCACCAATTCGTCTTGTAAGTTGATTTGGAAAAGGGCGAGATCGAGCCCCAATCGGTCGTTGACCAGGAGTTTGGTGCCCAATTCGTAATTCAAGGAGCGTTGTGGGTTCAAATCGGGGTTGAAACCACCCAAGTTGCTAGGGTTAGCTGACAACTCAGTGAGGGTAGGGGTTTCAAAATTGCTGGCCACATTGGCATAAATATTCGCCCATTTACTGGCTACAAAAACGGCACCCACACTAGGATTAAAGCGGTCAAAATTTTGTTCCCCACTTTGATTGCCATCGGTCAAAAATGCATCAGCGGAACTGAGGCGCAGAGCATCATAACGAGTCGCGGCAGTAAGCGTCAGTTTTTTTCCCAGCGCCAATTCATTCAGCCAAAAAGCCCCGGTGCTGCGGAATTTTTCAATTTGATCAAAAGTTTGATTGCCTCTTTTGCCATTGTCGTTGTTGTAGCGTTGGCGGTCATCGCGTTGATCGTTCCACTCCACACCCAATTGTGAGCGGTAGGGGCCACTGGTATAGGCATAGGTAATGCCAACGCCACCAAAACTCCTCTGAAATTCGACCCAGCCACCACCCTGGAAGGCCAAACGATTGGCAAAATCCCGATTGGTAAGGAAAGTCCGGGCAGTGAGGCTATGTTTGGCAGAAAATTGTTTTTCAAAAACGAGTCCTACCCGCCCTTGAGTGACCTCTTCTCCGGCATTGAATTGTACATTGGCCGCGCGAGCCTGACGGCGATCGGCAGTGACTTGTTCGCTGGTGAGCCCACCGGCATCCTGGGCATAAGGGCTGTTGCCGTAATTGACCAGCAGAGATAGCCGGGTATCATCGCTCAAGTGGTAGCGCAGCTTGAGGTTCAAGGTCGTTTGTTGCACGGCACTTTGGGCGCGGTAGCCTTCCATGCGGTTTTGTGAGGCACTGGCGAATACGCCCAGTTTGCCAGCCATAAAGCCCGTTTTAAGCTGATACCGCTGGAATCCAAAACTGCCCAGAATGGCCTGGCTTTCGGCAAAAGCCCGTTTGCTGGGTTCTTCGGTGAAGAAATTGAGTACTCCACCCGAGGCATTGCCATACAAACCAGCCGAAGCGCCGCGCAACAGTTCCATTCGTTGCAAGGCTCCTGCATCCACGTTGTCTACATCGGCCTGCCCATCGGGCGTAGATTCGGGCAAGCCATCCACAAACAGGCGAATCCCCCGAATGCCAAAGGCTGCGCGTGCGCCAAAACCACGAATGGAAATGCGCAAATCCTGTGAAAAATTATCCGGATTGAGGGTGAATACACCCGGCACGGCCACGAGTGATTCATTGAGCGACAATTGTGCCTGAGCCCGTTGGATCTGACTTTTGTTCAGCACACTGATGGCAAAAGGCAAGCGGTTGTATTGTGCCTCAAAGCGGGAAGCGCTCACGGTGATGGGCGCAATATCGAGGGTGCGTAAGGTGTCTTGGGGTGTTTGGTCTTGAGCAAAAAGGCAAAAATGCAGGCTTACAAGTAGTAGCAGGAGGTAGCAGCGCATGGTTTTTGAATTGTGGGTGATTGAGCAGCAACAAATATAGCAGACTTGTTTACAACTTTTCACCCTTAATCAATACCGCCGATTGAATAGACTGCTCTTTCAGATGCAAAAACTGCTTGCGGGTTTCATCCTGCATGTACCCTTGAAAGTCAAGTTCGGAAGGGAATTCCACCAAATGAATTTCATAAGGTTGTTCGAGGTGTAATTCGATGTAATCCGCTGTATTTCCAGGCCGTAAGCGAAACAACAAACGTCCGTTGTAACGAGGAATACCGGGAAGTG
Source organism: Haliscomenobacter sp. (assembly GCF_033763495.1). GTDB lineage: Bacteria > Bacteroidota > Bacteroidia > Chitinophagales > Saprospiraceae > Haliscomenobacter. The sequence continues at coordinate 14,779 of NZ_JANRKL010000180.1, forward strand.
CAATGGCTTCAAAGTCGTCAAAAATGGCCTCCTGTCCGGGTTTGAGGTAGATGAGTTGGGTGATGTAGAGCATGGTAAATGAAAGATGAGAGATGAAAGATGAGGGATGAGAGATGAAAGATTTAGGTTGCAATAGCGAATTTTCGGTGTTGTTGGTCAATGTTGCTGGGGCAGCCTATCTTTCATCTCTCATCTTTCATCTTTTTAAAACGTTGTATTTTTTTAGGATAGGAAGGACCTTATCCAGCGGAATCGCCTCAATTTTATGGCCATCTTTACCCTCGGTAGTGCTGGCCATAAACAGCGAATTGAGGATGGCTTCTTCGGTGGCTTCGATGGCGGCCATGAACAGGCCAGACATGGCGTCGTTGCGCAATACGGTCTGTGTTTGAGTGAGGTCCTTGGATTCGTGTTTGACTCTCGTTTCAGGGGCCGTACTGAAAGCAATGACGTAGTCGCCGCTGCCGTTGGAGGCAATGCCGCCCGTTTTGCCCAGACCTAAAAATGCACGTTTGGCCAGGCGCTCCAGATTGCGGCTATCCAAGGGGGCATCCGTGGCAACGACAATCATGCAGGAGCCGTCGGCTTTGTCCTTGAAGTATTCGCTGAGGTAGTATTGTTTCAGTTCTTTGCCTACGGGAGCACCATTGATTTCCAGGACGCCACCGAAATTGGTTTGCACCAGCACGCCCAGGGTATATCCACCCAATTCGGCTGGGAATTTCCGCGAGGCCGTGCCAATTCCTCCTTTAAAATTGAAGCATACTGTACCTGTCCCTGCGCCCACGCAACCTTCGGCGACCGGTCCGGATTTGGCATTTTTCAAGGCTTCCCATACGTGCTCCTTGCGCAGGTGTCGCCCCCGGATGTCGTTGAGGTAACCGTCGTTGGTTTCGCCCACCAGCGCATTGACCGACTGAGCTTTTTCATTGCCGGGCTGGTTCAAAGTGTATTCGATGAGGGCATCCATGGCGGTGGATACGTTGAGGGTATTGGTGAGGGCGATGGGGGTTTCGAGATTGCCTAACTCCTGCACTTGGGTGCTGCCCGCCAGTTTGCCAAACCCATTGGCTACGAAGATGGCGGCGGGGATTTTATTTTGGAACAAATTGCCGGTATCCGGTACAATGACCGTGACTCCGGTACGGATATTTTGACCTTCACGCAGGGTATGGTGACCGACCTGGACATTGCCTACGTCAGTAATGGCGTTGTGGCGGCCAGTGGGCAGTACGCCGACGCGGAGGCCAAGGGCGCGGGCGCGAGTTTGGGCTTGGGACATGGTGAGGAAGAATAAGCAGATGATAAAAATGGAGAAAAGGCGCATGGATTTTTTTTCTTTCGGACTTGTAAAACTGAAAGGCTTGTTCATTACCTCAAAAAAACATAATTTTATCCAATCCAAATGCAAAATATGTACCTCAACGACCAACAAGTACAGACAATCCGGGACTATTTTAAAAACAAACCAGTTTTGAAAGCTTACTTATTTGGCTCATATGTGCGTGGTGAGGCCGAGGAAAAAAGCGATGTAGATATTTTGGTGGAACTGGATTATACTCAACCAGTCGGGCTGGAGTTCGTAAGCATGAGATTGGACCTTGAGGATTTACTGGGTAGGGAAGTGGACTTGGTTTCAGCTCGGGGGCTTTCAGAATTTATAGGACCGCAAATTCATCAAGAAAAAGAGTTGCTTTATGCCAGATAGATTTGGGGATAAAGGGCGGATAGAACACATACTAAAAGCCATCAAGACCATTGAATCCTACATTCAAAAAATCACATTTGAACAATTTCAGCAAGACAACATGCGCCTTGATGCTTGTATTAGGCAGTTAGGAATTATCGGAGAGGCGGCCAATCGGGTTTCTGAAGAACTAAAGCAGACTTCATCTCAAGTACCCTGGCGACAAATAATTGGTTTGCGGAATGTCCTGATTCATGAATATTTTGGAGTTGACGATAAAAGCATTTGGGACATTATTACGGTAAACCTACCGGTTTTAAAAGGAAATTTAGAGCATTTACTTTCTGAATTCGGCTCCTAAAACATAGAATTATATGCTTAAATTCAATTCACCACCTGCCGATAATACCCCACCATCTCCCGTCCCAAGGCATATACATCCCGCCACTCAAAATACCAGGGACTCACTCCACTCACCGCCTTAAATCCCTTTTTCCGGAACAACATCTTGCTCCTCGTCAAATGGAAATACTGCGAAACCACCATAACACTTTTAAACTGCAAGGAATCCTGTAAGCGGAGGGTATTGACAACCGACAAGGTGGTATTGTTCCCCTGGTTGTCCACGATGATGAGGCTATCGGGTACCCCATTTTTGAGCAAATAGTCCCGCATTTTCTCTCCCTCGTAATGGCCTTCTTTGCCCAGGCCGCCACTGACGAGGAGTCGCTTTACCCGCCCTTGTTGGTACAATTGCAAGCCACACTCAACCCGTTTGGCCAGGCGAGGGGAAAGGCTACCATCTTCGTTGACTTTATTGCCCATGATGACGGCAAGGTCGGAAGATTGCTGACGATCCCACAAGCCGTCGATGATGGTGATGCTGAGGTGGAGGAAGATCCAGAGCATTAAAAGAAAAAGGCTGTACCTGGTGAAGCGGAGGATGGGTTTGCTCATTTGTTTTGGTAAAGGTGGTAAAGAAAGTGTTTTCAAATTTAATCCGTATCGCTGAATTCGCAAGGGAACAAAAAGGTGCTCAAATCCTATAACCGGCAAAATGCCCCCTCAAGTGTCCATTTTTTTCTTTTAACTTGCCTCGATCATTCAGTACAAATCATCCAGCTATGTTCGGGTCAAAACCACAGTTAGGGGTGTTCTTTTTTCTCCCCATGTTTCTTTTTGCCCAAAACCCCAAAATCACCATTTCAGGCCTCCTGAAAGATGCTGGAACCAAAGCTCCACTCTCCTTTGTCAACGTCGTTTTTAAATCGCCGCAAGACAGCAGTCTGGTCGCAGGCACCATCAGCAATGAAGAAGGGCGATTTAGCGTAGCTGAGCTCAGTAGCGGCACTTATGTGCTGGAGTTGTCGTTGATTGGGTACCGCCGTAGCATTCAAAAGGTGGAAGTGGGCAAGTTGAGCGCTTTTTTGGATTTGGGTATTCTTGAACTTCAGGAAGATGCCATCCAGCTTGGCGAAATAGTCGTGAGTGGTCAACAGGACGAAGTGAACAGCCGGATGGACAAAAAGACCTTTTCGCTGAGTGACAACCTCAGCCAAAGTGGTGGTTCGGTGCTGCAAGCCATGAAAAACCTGCCGGGCATTACCACCGACAATGACGGCAAAGTACAACTGCGCGGCAGCGACAAAGTCACGATCCTGATCGATGGCAAACAAACCGCCCTGACGGGTTTTGGTAACCAAAAAGGCCTGGACAATATCCCCGCCTCCGCCATTGAAAAAATTGAAATCATCAACAATCCTTCCTCCAAATACGACGCCAACGGCAACGCAGGCATCATCAATATCATTTATAAAAAAAATCAGGAGGAGGGTTGGAATGGAAAAATTGGGGTGATGACAGGCTTGGGTGCCTTGTGGCCTAAAGCGGAGAGCCTCCCGGGAATCCGAACGCAATACCAGGCTACTCCCAAATTCAACCCCTCGGTAGCCCTCAATCACCGCCGCAAAAAGCTCAATACCTTTTTACAAAGCGATTGGCTCTTGGACAAAACCTTGAACCGCAACGAATTCACAACCCGTTTTTATGAAGATGGGGACGTAGTTCGGCAACAGGTACAGCGCAACCGCACTACCACCAACATAGCCGCCAAAGCAGGTGTCGATTACGCAATCAGTGCCAATGATGCCCTCACGTTTTCCGGCCTGTACAGCAATGAGCATGTTCTGGACGATGGCGACATTCCCTATTTCAACCAGGACTTGTCCGAACGCCGCCGCTTGTGGCAGTTCCACGAAGATGAATACAATACCGCTTTTACGGGCTCGGCAGTGTATCAGCACAAGTTCAAACAGGCGGGGCATTTGCTCAACCTGAGTTTCAATTACACCTTTCACCGGGAAGATGAAAAATATTTTTTGACCAACATTAACCCAACTTTTACGGGCCGGGACACCTTTAAATTAATTGCCGACGAAAACGTATCCGACCTGAATCTGGATTACATCAAACCCTTGAAACACGGTAGGGTAGAAGCCGGGTTTAAATTCCGCCGCCGCTACATTCCCACTGATATGCGCTTTTTTCCAGGGATCAATTCGCCGTTGGATACTAATGCCGCTGGCTGGGCCAATTACGGCGAAACCATTCCAGCCCTATACGGCAATTACATTTATGAGCGCCACAATTTTGAAGTAGAGGCAGGGCTGCGGGTGGAGTACGTCCAACTAAAATATACGGTAAACCCCGAGCACAACACTTACAAAAGCGACGGCTACAACTACACCCAACCCTTTCCCAGTGTGCGCCTGAGTTACAACCTGAAAGCCAACCATAAACTTTCTTTGTTTTACAATCGTCGGGTGGACCGACCAGACGAAGGCGACATCCGCATTTTCCCCAAATACGATGAGCCCGAGATTTTGAAAGTGGGCAACCCGGCCCTAAAACCGCAGTTCACCAATACCATCGAGTTGGGCTATCGAACTTCCTGGGCCAAAGGTTACTGGTACTCGGCCTTGTACCATCGCATCGTCGATGGCACCAAAATCCGTATTGGAACCATCGTGCCCGGCAGCAACATCATCTACAACATTTACCAAAACGCCGGATTGAGTTACAATACTGGCCTGGAGTGGATTGTGCAACAATCGGTAAACAAATGGTTCTCCTTCAACGCCAATCTGAATGTGTACCGCAACGTCATCGATGCATTTACGGTGGAAAACAGATACCCGCTGCCCTCAGTGTTTTCGGCGGCAAAGACGACTTACACGGCCGGCAATGCCAAATTGAACCTCACGTTCAAATTCCCCAAACAACTCGACCTGCAAGTGACCAGCATTTACCTGGCACCAGACATTATCCCGCAGGGCAAAATCGCGGCCCGCTTTTCGGTGAATTTGGGCTTGAAAAAAACGATCCAGGATGGAAAGGGTGAATTGTTTTTGAATGGAAGTGATGTATTGAATACGTTGCGGATTCAAAAAACGATCACGGGAAGTGGATTCTCCTACACGACTACTGATTATTACGAAACGCAGGCTTTTCGGGTGGGGTACAGTTGGAAGTTTTGATCAGAAGGTTGATGTGATAAAATTAAAGGCCATGACCCCGAATGCCTTGGTAATAAGTGAGCATATTTCCACGTTCAACCATCCAAACGCAATAAAATGGCACTGGAAGAAACCAAAGACGAGCGGCCGGCAAGTTTACAAGGTTCAACACCTTTTGCCCAAACCTATTTCCACGGGACCAAGGCTGACTTAAAAATTGGCGACCTGATCGAACCAGGGTTCAACTCAAACTACGGAAAGAGAAAAAATGCCAGATACATTTTTTTGTCTGCAACCTTAGACGCGGCGATTTGGGGCGCAGAACTCGCTTTTGGCTCAGGACGAGAAAGGATCTATTTGGTAGAACCGACCGGAGCAATTGAAGATGACCCTGACCTGACCGACAAAAAATTCCCGGGCAATCCTACAAAATCCTATCGCTCGACCGATCCCTTTAGAGTTGTAGGGGAAGTTGCCTCCTGGATAGGGCACCCAGCAAAACAAGTCAAAGCCATGAAAGACGCATTGGAAAAGCTGAAGGAACAGGGTATTGATTCGCTCAATGACTGACTACTGAATAACACCCGAAAAATGTTTAAAAAACTCCTAGACAACCACAAACTGGGCGGCCTCAACTGCCTGTTTTGGAAAAATGGCCAAATTGTATACCTGGAAAGTTCCGGATACAAAAATTTGGAGACCCAGGAACCGATGAACATCGATACCCTTTTCAGGATTGCCTCCATGACCAAACCCATTACTGCAGTCCTCACAATGATGTTATGGGAAGAGCAGAAATTGGATTTGTCCGACCCGATCACCCAATGGTTTCCGCAGTTTAGGCACATGCAAGTCCTAAAAAACCAACAGGGGGAATACGAAGATGCCAAGCGACAAATTACTGTTCTTGATTTATTGACCCACCGGGCAGGATTTACGTACAGCGAGTTTCAAAAAGGAAAACTTAGAGCGGATTACCTCAGGGTTTTAGGTGGCGACATTGATTCGGAGTTGACCAATGAACATTGGATCAATGGCCTGGCCAGTTTACCATTGGTCAACCAGCCAGGTGAACTGTTCAACTATGGCCGATCAAGTGATTTGTTGGGCATACTCCTTGCGACCATTGAAGGGAAACCACTGAGTAAGGTGATGGAGGAAAAAATATTCGCGCCCTTAGGCATGAGTGATACCTTTTTTGAGGTCCCAGACCACAAAAAAAGCAGATGTGCCTCCAATTTTGGGTACGACGAATCCGGTAATCTGGTCAACCTTGAAACCGTTCCCTTAAACATGGCATTCAAAGAACGCCCCCCAGGTTTAACCTATGAATCAGGCGGTCAAGGATTGTGGTCCACGATCGGTGACTATTTAAAATTTGCTACCCTTTTTGCCCAAAACGGTAGTTCAAATGGCGTTCAACTCCTAAAACCGGAAAGCATTGATACCATGTGCACCAATCAATTGACCGCTACGCAGAGGGCTGAATCAACCTTGATGGATAATCCGATTTTTAGCGAACATTATGGCTTTGGTATGGGGCTGGCGGTGGTTATGAAAGAAAGTAAGTATGGCTCAATTCCATGCTCGGGCTCGCTTGGCTCGGTGGGTTGGCCAGGTTCATATGGTGGCTGGTGGTCCGCAGACCCTGTGAAAAAAACGGTTTCCCTGTTTTTGACGCATAGCATGACCGAACCCCAACAAATTGCCCAAGGCATTGGATTTGAATTGTATGAGGCCATTGACATCTTTTCAAATTTTTGCAAGAAACACAGTTAAAGCATCGCAGAAAGAGAGACAACTGAGTTTTGTTCCCTGATTTTTTGCCATCTCAATATAATTCAGGATATTACAGCTACCATGTTTGTTGATCCGTTCGCATTCATTCAATTCATTTATCAAGAAGCTTAATCACAACACAACTCTGTTTTATGAGCTCACGTCGTAACTTTTTACAAAAAATTACTGCATCAGCCATCGCCTTGCAAATTCCCGACTTCGTTTTGGGTGCCCCTGAGGACGCAAGCCCGCAAGAACCCTACGAAGGCCCCGTTTTGCGGGTAGCCATCATGGGTTTGGGGAGTTATGGAAACCGCGTTGCTGGAGCCATGCAAAGCTCCCAAAAAGCCAAATTGGTAGGCGCAATCAGTGGTACGCCTTCCAAACTCAGAGACTGGCAGAGCAAATACGGCATCCCGGAAAAAAACTGTTACAACTACGAGAATTTTGATGCCCTCAAAGACAACCCCGATATTGATGCCGTGTACATCATCACCCCTAATGCCTTGCACAAAGACCAGGCGATTCGGGTGGCCAATGCGGGCAAACACGTGATTTGTGAAAAACCCATGTCGATCAATGCCAAAGATGGCCAGGCCATGATCGATGCCTGCAAAAAAAACAACGTCAAGTTGCTGGTCGGCTACCGAATGCACTTTGAGCCCAAAACCCTCGAAATCATCCGAAGGAGAAAGGAAGGGGAACTGGGTAAAGTGTTGTTTTTCCAGGGTCTTTGCGGCTTCATCATTGGCGATCCTACCCAATGGCGCCTGAAAAAAGAACTGGCAGGCGGCGGCGCAATGATGGACATTGGCATCTATGCAATCAACGGCGCCCGCTACATGATCGGCGAAGAACCTATCTGGGTGACCGCCCAGGAAACCAAAACCAATCCCGAAAAATTCAAACCGGGTGTGGATGAGACCATCCAGTTTCAATTGGGTTTCCCAAGTGGTGCAGTGGCTTCCTGCCTGTCCACCTATTCATTGAACAACCTGGATCGTTTTTTCCTGAATGGGGATAAAGGTTTTGCGGAAATGTTGCCCTCTACAGGTTATGGCCCCATCAAGGCCCGCACCAACAAAGGGGAATTGGACTACCCTCACGTTACGCATCAAACCGTACAAATGGATGAAATGGCGGGGATCATTTTAGAGGGCAAAAAACCGATTGTACCAGTAGACGGGGAAGAAGGTTTAAAAGACTTGAAAATCATTGATGCGATCTTTTTGGCGGTCAAGACGGGGAAAAAGGTGCCGCTGAAGTTGTAAATAATTAAATGTCAAGTACTCGGGCATGACAAATGACCGAGTACTTAATATCCATTTTAATACCATCCTTTATGAAATATTTGCCAGCAGAAAACATCACCTTTCAATCAAAATTAAAAGAAGCCGAACTCCTTCAACGGCTCGAAGACAGCATTGAACCGGTAAGAATTTTTCGTTTTGGGCCGTTTAAGCAAAGCGAGACAAAACCCTATCAAGGTAAAATAGTTGGACACTCCTTCAACATCTCAAGAATCATCGGCTACCGAAACTCATTTTTGCCAAGAATCAGCGGAAGCATTGAAAATACCTTTAGTGGGAGTTTGATCAGGGTGAAAATGAGGCTACATGTTGTGATCATTGCTTTTTTATGCCTCTGGGGAGGAATCATGGGAGTCGTTGGAATACTCTTTCTATCCCAAGCCTTTGGTAGTACTGATTTTGACCCAATGACCTTGATCCCTCTTGGGATGTTAGTGGTGTTTTACGTTGTGGTCATGCTTGCCTTTAAATATGAAAGCAAACTATCTAAAGCGGATCTGCAAAGCCTGTTTGAGGCAGAAATAATTGAGGAGTAAAATCCCCAAAAATCAACCCTTTACCAGTTCCTGGCACCCCGAATAAAAAAAAACACAAAAAAAATTTAAGCGCCTTGTCCGAATCTTCACACTTCATTCGTCAGCGTGATGATGCTATTTTTTAAACAATGGGTAAACCCCCAAATTACAATCACCTTTAAATCAATTCATCAAATGGACAATGCTGTCAATGCAATCAACTGGTTTGAGATTTCGGTAAGCAACATGGAACGCGCCGTTGCTTTTTACCAGCAAGTCTTCTCCCTTACCCTGGACCAACAAGAAATCGCTGGAAGAAAACTTATCAGGCTTAAATTTAAAGTAAGCTTGATAAGTACTTTTTTTGAGTTAAGAATACATGAGTACATGATTTTAGATTTTAGAAGTGGGCTGCCGCAGCGATTTTGACACAGCTCTGTTCTAAGTCGCTGCGACAGCCCACTGCTAAAGTCTAAAATCATGTATTCTTAACTCACGTACTCAAAAAATAAAATAGCATCAATTGATCCTTTCCTTCACTCCCGGCAAGGCCGGCAAGCTTGTTGTTGGCCGATCCATGTAAAAATAAGCCGTCGAAGAATAATCATCCCGTCGATAAAAATTCACCCAGCCATCCGGAAAACCCGCATCAAAAATATCTTTGGGTTGATCCAACAAACGGATCGTTTTGTCTCCGGCCAGCACCATAATTGGCTTTAGGGGCGCATTGTTTGTAAGCAGTCGACGAATGTAGTCGCGCATTTCACCACCCATTTGTTGGATAGCGCCGCTAAAATGCTGGAAAAAGAACACCTGATCGGGTACGTGAAAGCGGTAAAATGCGTATTCCCGGGTACTGTCGTTGGCCACGGTACAGCCCTGATACAGGTTGGTGTACACCCCCAGGCCCCAGGCAGTGCCAATGTAATCTTCAGTACCTGTGCCAACGTAAGAAGGGTATTGCGCGTCGCCATCCATGTACAACTTGACCTCGCCTTCACACCAACCCGTATTTTCATAACAAGCATCTGTTTTGATGCCCATATTTAGCCCCAGGTAACGCCCTTTGCCTTCGATGCGGGGCAAAAATTCAAAATCCTTGCCCAGTTCCGAGCTTTTTTGCCGGGTCCAAAAGGCATGAAAATACAGGGCATCCGGCTCAGGTTTTTTCAACTCCACGAAGTCAATGTCGTAAAAGATCATCTCGTTGGCCAGTTCACTTTCATTGGTAATGGTGATTTTGGCCCCCGTTTTAAAGGGCATGCTGATGAAACAGTTGAAAGACCGTCCTTCAGGATTTGCAAAAAGCGCAGTTTCCATGCGGACCACTTTGGCCAATCCAAAGCCGAAAAAATCGCCAAAAGGCACATCTACTGCGGGTTTGCTTTGCCCATCCCAATACATGCGCAGCCGCATAGCGCGCAGCATTTCGGGCGAGCGGTCCCGCACCGTGAACCACATGCGCTGGATGATGCCCGGTCCTTTGAGGTCTAACAGGGTTTTGGTTTCGCCTGCTTTAAATTCTTCAAAGGCGTGACCTTTGGCACCTTTATTGATTTTGCCACCATTGTTGATTACCCCATTGAAGTTCTCGAAGCTGCTGATGCTGCTGCGTTTGACATTCTTTGGTATTTGGTGGAGGCTTTGGCCCTGGAGGAAAAAAGTGAAAGCCAGACTGATAAGGACAAAATAGTGACGCATGGGTTGTAAGGTTGGTTGTAGGTTTTGTAGGTATCTTTGTGAACTTGTTGCAACTATAAAATTGAGCTACAAATTGCAAAAAAAGTATAAATCAGATTACCAACTTCGTTTGTAGCTGCAAAATTATTTTTGACATTCCCATTCCCAGTTTCTGACCAACAGAACACGTAAAACATTCCATTAAGCATGACAGCCCCCTCTGTGACCTTCTTCACTTTCGCCAACCACAGTTCCGCTTATTTTTGACAAAAATTCCACATGGACCTCCTCCAAACTATATTCCTCGCCATTTTAGTCGCCTTTTTGGGTTTTAGCCCTCCCGGTATGCTCAACATGACCGCTTTGAAGATCAGTCTGGAACACCCCGGGCAGCAGGCCTTGCGCTTTGTATTGGGTGCCTCCAGCGTCATCTTCGTTCAAGCTTTGATCGCGGTGACCTTTGCCAAGTTTTTGGCCAACAACCCGGCCCTGATCCATTACCTCAGCTATGCCGCGATTGGTGTATTCCTGCTTTTGGCCTATTTCTTTTACCGACAGGCCCGCCGGAAAATCCAGCTTAAATTGAAGGGAAGTGGCACGCAAAGCTACTGGGCCGGTTTCAGCATGGCCTGGATGAACATGCTGGCGATTCCCTTTTTTCTGGGCTATTCTACCATTCTGGAAGCGAAGGGGGTATTGGAAACCCAGGCGCCGCACAATTGGTTGTTTGCCCTTGGGGCCATGGCTGGGGCGTTTATGCTCTTTATGCTCTATGTTTCCTTTGCCCGGCTCATCCAGCAGCGGGTTCAATTCATTGCCCGGAATATCAATTACATCCTGAGTGCCTTGTTTTTGGTGCTGGCTCTGACAACGATCTATTCTATTTTGAGCGGTGGGTGATCGGGATTGAAACTGCACAATCAAAGAACCCTATTGCATACCCCACTCGCCTTGCTGGTGCTAATTTTACCCTCATCAAATTCGCAAAAAACAACAGCATGGCCAATCTTCCCAAAATAGTCACCACCCTGGGTATCCTTTTGATCCCTTTACTCAGTTTTGCCCAGCGTCCTTTTCTGGATAAAAGTGGAGGGGCAGCCAAAATGATGGTGCAAAACAAACCCTTCATCATGCTTGGCGCTGAAATCCACAATTCGACGGGTTCGGATACGGCCGGATTGAAAAAAGTGCTCAAGCAAGCCAAGGCCTTGAACATGAACACCATCCTGGCCTACGCCTACTGGGAGTTCATTGAGCCTGAAGAAGGCAAGTTCAACTTTTGGCTGCTGGATCAACTCTTGCAGAGCGCACGGAAAGAAAAACTAAAAATAGCCCTCGTTTGGTTTGGAAGTTGGAAAAGCACCACTTCCTCCTATGCCCCCGCCTGGGTAAAAACCAATCCCCAACGCTTTCCCCGCCATACCCTGGCCGATGGCAAAACCCTGGAAATTCTCTCCCCGTTTAGCGCCGCCAATCGCGATGCCGACGCCAAAGCCTATGCAGCGCTGATGCAACACCTCGTCGCAGTTGACAAAGAGCATACGGTCATCCTGCTGCAAACCGAAAACGAACCGGGTTGTTTCCAGGGCTACCGGGATTATTCCCCCGCCGCGCTCCAAGCCTGGAATGCCGCCGTGCCTGCCCCGGTCACCACTTACCTCAATGCCAACAAAGGGAAACTGTTTCCAGCCCTGGAAAAGGCCTGGGCAAACAATGGATACAAAATCCAAGGAACCTGGGAAGAGTTATTTGGCAAAAGCAGCGCCGAAGGTGAGTACCCCTACTACAGCGAAGAGTTGTTTATGGCCTATCATTATTCCACTTACATCAACCATGTTGCTGCGCAGGGCCGGAAGATATTGGACTTGCCGACCTTTTGCAATGGTTGGTTGTACAACAAACGGGGAACTTACCCCCACGGCACCATCAACCCCCACGTGCTGGACCTGTATCGGGCGGGCGGCACTGCGCTGGATTTTTACTCCCCCAATGTGTATACCATCGATTACGACGATTTGTTCAGCAAATACAAAACGGGGGGCAATATCCTGTTCATCCCGGAAAGTTTGCTCTCGCCCGCTGGGGTGCTGTACGCCATTGCCGAATACGATGCCATTGGTTTTGCCCCATTCGGAATCGATGGCTGGAACCGCAACGACGAACAAGTCAAAACCAACCTGAAATTGCTCACTGAGATCAACGGAACCCTCCAACAGATGCAAGGCTTGATCAGCTCCAAATTCAATTCGTCACAAATGCGCGGCGCCTACTTCGCTCCCCCCGCCCGCAACAAGGAGATCGAGCTGGGTGATTACAAACTAAGCATTGGCTCTTCGGCTGATTTCCGCTTCAGCATCGATTTTGGCAAATCCCTGGAACAAGTGGGCAAACAAGTCATTTCCTTTGCTGCATTGTCTGGTCAGGACGATCCTGCTCCTGGGCCCAATACGCCGCCAGTGGACAAACCTGCTCCGCCTGCCTCGCCCTTTGGTGGTTTGCCCAAAGACATGGGAGCAGCCTTGATCATCCAAAATGCAGCGGATGAGTTTTACATCGTCGGCTACGGGGTCAAACTCAATTTTGCGCTAAAAGAAGGTATCAGCTTCAATCACCTGGGCTTTCTTTCCATTGACGAGGGCTATTTCAAGCAAGATCAATTCATCGCCACCAAACGTTGGAATGGGGATGAGCAAAAGGTGAGTTTGTCGGGGCAGCAGTTGTCGGTGTTGAAGGTAAGGTTGTATCGGATTTGAATATATGGTTTGGAGGAGGATAAGGCGATTACGCATACATAAACGCCTCATCCTCTTCCGCCATCTTCCTTACATTCTCCAAAACCCTCTTCATATACACCCGCCAAAACGTCTTGGTGAACAACCAGTTTAAAGGGTACAACCAGACCACTTCGGCGTGTAAGGTATAGGTGTATTCGATCAAAATCTTGCCTGGTTCCAATTCCGTCGTCCGCCATTCCCCTACAAATTTGGAAAAGCCCAGCATCCAGGCTTTGAACTCGCTCACCTCTATATTCCAATATTGATTTTCGATGCGTTCGATGACCCGATCCATGGAGGCTTCGCCACCAGGCTGGCTAAAGGAGGGCGCTACAAATACCCTTTTGCTGCTACCGGGCTGGCCCCAGTCTTCGTCTTCGGTGCAATGGGTAACTTTTGGCATGATGCCGTAGCCAGTATGCACTTTGGATACGTCACAAAGCATGGGCGCTTTAAAGGCGCGCTCCAGGGAGCAGTGGTAGATGGTTTTGAGGGTAACGGTTGTGGTCATGTGGCTGAATTTTTGTTTTAAGCCTACTTGTTAAATCAAAGCGGCAGGAGGGTAAAACGAACTTGAAACTTATATTATCCGTTATTGGTTTCAGTTTAAAAGCTTATCCGCTATCTTTATAAAAAGCATAACAAAGGCATTTTATTTTGCTATAAAAAACAAAGCAATGGCTTACATTATGGTGGACGTCGAAACAGACGGCCCAATCCCCGGTGATTATTCGATGATTTCCCTCGGTGCGGTACTGGTAAAACCAGAACTGAACCAGACCTTTTTTGCACAATTTCAACCCATTTCAGAACAATTTGTGCCCCAAGCTTTGGCCGTTTCGGGCTATTCCCGGGAGCAAACCCAGGGTTTCCCAAAGCCCGTGGGAGAAATGCAACGTTTTAAAGATTGGGTAAACGAGGTCTGCCCCGATCGCCCCATTTTTATCAGCGACAACAATGGTTTCGACTGGATGTTCGTGTGCTGGTATTTTCATCATTTTTTGGGCGAAAACCCCTTTGGCTACAGCTCACAGAACCTGGGTAGCTTGTACAAGGGCCTGGTCAAAGACAGCTTTGAGAACTTCAAACACCTGCGCATTAGCCCCCATACCCACCATCCGGTGGATGATGCGAGGGGAAATGCTGAAGCATTGTTGGAAATGAAAAAAATGGGGCTGAAGCTGAAGTTGTAATTTACTACCTTTATGCCCCTAACCAATCAACAACCATGAAATTCGGAACCAAAGCCATCCACGCGGGCATTGAGCCAGATCCATCCACTGGCGCGGTAATGACCCCGATATACCAGACCTCGACGTATGCACAGGAAGCACCTGGCGTACACCAGGGTTATGAATACGCTCGTACCCAAAACCCCACCCGTTCAGTTTTGGAAAAAAACCTCGCTGCCCTGGAAAATGGCCAGCATGCGGTGTGCTTCAGCAGTGGGTTAGCGGCAATGGACGCGATTATTCGTTTGCTGAACCCGGGCGACGAGCTCATTTCCAGCAATGACTTGTATGGCGGTTCTTATCGCCAGTTGGTAAGGGTACATGGGCGTTACGGGCTGGTCTCTCATTTTGTTCCCATGCAGGATTTGGGGAGTATTGCGGCCAAAATCAACGCCAAAACCCGGATGTTGTGGATTGAAACCCCCACGAACCCCATGCTCAGTTTGGTGGACATCAAGGCGGTGTGTACGCTGGCCCGGGAGCAAGGCATCCTCACTTGTGTAGACAATACATTTGCCTCACCTTATCTACAAAACCCGCTGGATTTGGGTGCTGATATTGTGATGCATTCTGCCACCAAATACATTGGCGGCCACTCCGATGTGATTCATGGCGCAGTGATCACCAACAATGACTCAATCGCACAGCAATTGCGTTTTTTGCAAAATGCCATTGGAGCGGTGCCTGGTCCACAGGATTGTTTCTTGATTTTAAGGGGCATCAAAACCCTGCATTTGCGGGTGGAGCGGGCTTGTCAAAACGCGGAGAAAATTGCCCTGTTTTTGCGCAACCACCCCAAGGTCCGCAAGACTTACTACCCTGGTTTTAGCGACCACCCCGGGCATTCCATTGCCAAAAAACAAATGCGGCATTTTGGCGCCATGGTTTCTTTTGACCTGCATACCGACACCCTGGAATACGCTACAAACGTATTGTCCAATACCCAACTGTTCACCCTGGCCGAATCTCTGGGCGGTGTAGAATCACTGATTGGTCATCCGGCTACAATGACCCACGCCAGTATTCCGCAGGAAGAGCGCTACAAAGTGGGCTTGACCAATTCACTGATCCGCTTGAGTGTGGGTATTGAAGACGTGGAAGATTTGATCGAAGATTTGGCGCAAGCGCTGGATAGACTGTAAAAGTTGAAGAGTAGAAATGTTGAAGAGTTAAAGAGTTGCTGCCGCAGCGTTTTTGACAAGATTCTGTCCAAGTCGCTGTGGTAGCAGCTCTTCAGCTCTTCAACATTTCAACTTTTTACCTACATTTGCCTCATTACCTATGCAAAACCACAACTAGTGCTCTCGTTATTCCGCACCAATCAGATTTTGTCGACCATTTTTGTCCTGTTTTTTGCCGGCTTGATGTTGGCAGCCCCGGTATTGTTGCAGGTTGTAGATCAGCCCGGTGAGTACGGGATTTTTTTCCATTACCTGCAAGGGCTGATTCGTGGGAATAATACCTCTGCATTGTTCTTTGCATTGGGCTTTTTGTTTTTTGGGGCCTTTACGGTGAATTACATCGACCTCAACTTTCGTTTGTCCAAAGACATCAACATGATGCCGGGTTTGTTTTACGTTTTAGTGAGTTGTACGGCACCCCAATTGGGCATTTTTTCCCCTTTGCACGCTGCCAATTTCTTTTTGCTGCTTAGCCTCCACGAGCTGATGGATACTTTTAAGAAACAGTCAGTTGCTGATCGGGTATTCAACGCGGGCTTCTTTTTGGCCATTGCCAGCTTTTTTTATCCTTCCTATCTGGTTTTTTTACTGCTCATCTTTACGGGCTTAAACGTGATGCGGGGCTTTTCTTTCCAGGAAAGGATGATAGCACTTTGCGGCTTGATTGTACCCTATGTATTGCTGGGGGTTACCACCTTTTGGTTCAACCATTTCGACCTGTTCTGGAAATTGCAAATTACCCAGGCTTTTGGCTGGCTGGATTTGGTAAATACACCATTCACGGTTACGGTATTGCTGGTGGTTGCTGTATTTGTGATCCTTTTGCTCGCGGTGATCTTTCAACAAGGCAGTTTGACGGGCAAAAGGGTTATCCAATCTCAAAAGCGCATCAACTTGTTGTATTGGACCTTGTTCATCGCGATTCTGAGTGTGCCCATTCAAGCAAATGTACAATTGCAACAATTGATGATTCTGGCACCTGCGGCCGGACTGCTCAGTGGGATGTTGTTCAGTTCAATGTCGCGCAACTGGGCGGAGTTTTTGCACCTGGTCTGGTTTGCACTGGTGATGATTTTAAAGTATCAGGCCTTTATTTTTCCAGGATAATATTCATTTCAGTTCCTTACCTTTGCGCTTTCTAAGGGGCGAAAAAAAATAAGTTTTCATTTTGCCAAAGGATTAGATAAGTAAACGGTTCATTTTAAGTTTCTTATCTAATCCTTTGACTCAAAGAAAATGAAAACTTATTTTTGCCCCACTATTAAGGATATGCCATTCGCTATTCGCGGATGACCAAACGCTCAAACCATGAAATTCGGCATAGTTGTTTTTCCCGGCTCTAATTGTGATGATGACATGATGCACGTGCTCGGCAACGTCATGCAACAAGAAACGGTAAAGATTTGGCACAAAGAAACCCAATTGGACGGCTTTTCCGCAGGAGATTGTATCGTGTTGCCCGGTGGCTTTTCTTTTGGTGATTATTTGCGCTCTGGGGCCATTGCCCGCTTTTCCCCCATCATGGAGGCAGTGGTTGATTTTGCCAACAATGGCGGGCTGGTCTATGGCATTTGTAATGGTTTCCAGATTTTGTGTGAAGCTGGGTTGCTGCCTGGAGTGCTTTTGCGCAATTCCAATCAGCAGTACATCTGTAAAAATGTATACCTCAAAACCATCTCCAACAATAGCCCATTAACCGCCGGGATTCATTCTGGCCAGGTCCTAAAAATTCCCATTGCCCATGGAGATGGTCGCTTTTACGCCGACCCAGAAACGCTGGCCGAGTTGGAAGCGAACGATCAAATTTTATTCAAATACTGCGAACCAAACGGTGAAATCACCCCAGGTGCCAACCCCAATGGAGCCCTGGAAAACATTGCGGGTATTTGCAACAAACAACGCAATGTTTTTGGCATGATGCCCCACCCTGAGCGGGCTGCAGAAGACATCCTTGGAAACTCTGACGGCCACCGTTTGTTCGATTCTCTAGTGAAAATGACCCACATGTCGGCCTCAATGTAGTGGCGCGGACAGCCTGGCGTTTATATTCTTGAAATTGTTTTTGGGTTACAACCATTGACCAACCGAAGCTGTTTTGTAGAAGCCTGTTTAAGTTTAAAAAGACTTTCCCATGAGAATAGTTGCTTTTTTCTTTCTCTTGTTTTGCACATTTAGTGTTTCCGCTCAAATTGAAGACCCGGTTAAGTGGTCGACCAGTTTGAAGAAGTTGAGTGCAACTGAATATGAACTAATCTTTGTGGCCAACATTCAGGATGGCTGGAACACCTATTCTCAATACCTGGAAAGCGACGATGGCCCCGTACGTACCTCCTTCCACTACGACAAGGGCAGTTTCCAATTGGTAGGCAAAAACATCGAAGAGGGTGACCGCAAGGAAGGCCATGACAAGCTATTTGACATGAACGTCATCAAATTGCTGCATACTGCAACCTTCCGCCAAAAAGTAAAGGTAACTGACCCCTCCAAACCCATCACGGGCTATGTAGAGTACATGTGCTGCAACGACGAGAAGTGTTTGCCGCCGACCGAGTTTGCGTTCAAATTCATGTTGAACGATGCTGGGGCTGAAAAAAAAAAGGTAGGTAGCATTGAGGGAGATAAGGCAAAGGATACTCAAAATAAGAATGCAGCACCTTCATTAGCTACGGAAGAAGTGGCCAATGCTGATTTTAGAACTCCAGATGAATCGGGAACAGTAACGAATGGTATAAAAGAACCCGTCAAATGGCAAGCCGCCATTAAAAAACTGGATGCAGATACCTACCTGCTGACTATGACGGCCAATTTGGACAAAAATTGGAGCATTTATTCTCAACATACTGACGAAAATGGCCCAGTTCCTACCTCCTTTACCTTTACTGAAAGCAGCAATTACGCATTGGGGGGTGAGACTGTAGAGGCTGGGGACATTAAAGAAGTAAAGGATCCACTGTTTGGGGGTGTTGTGGTAAAAAAATACGCTAAAGGACCTGTGGTGTTTACCCAAAAAGTTAAGGTGACGGACCCTGGCAAACCTATTTCCGGCTATTTGAGTTTCATGGCTTGTGACTTAAATGAGTGCCTTCCCCCAACTGATGTGAATTTTTATTTTGTACCAGCAGAGCTGAGTGCATTAATTGGGGTGGAGGCAGATAAAGCGATTAATGGCGGGAACCCAGGAAATGTACCAGGGCCGCCCACCATCACCGACTTACCCAAACCACAATTGGATGCTCCCCTGGGGCTATGCGGGGATGAGGTAGAAAAAATAGATGCAAAAACCGGCTATTTCAAAATCTTTTTCCTTGGCTTTTTGGGCGGGCTTTTGGCTTTGTTGACCCCTTGTGTGTTTCCGATGATTCCTTTTACGGTGAGCTTTTTTACCAAAATGAGCCAGAATAAAAAGGGCAAACTCATTTGGAACGCTTCTCTGTATGCTATTTTTATAACCCTGGTATATTTGCTACTCAGCATTCCTTTCCATTTGATTGACAACCTGAATCCAGATATTCTCAACGATATTTCCACCAACGTGTGGCTCAACATCATCTTTTTTGCTGTATTTGTCTTTTTTGCTTTCTCCTTTTTTGGCTATTACGAAATTGCACTACCCAGTTCTTGGGTGAATCGCTCCAGCCAGGCTGAAAGTTTAGGAGGGATGATTGGAATCTTTTTCGCGGCACTTACCCTGGCCTTGGTTTCTTTTTCCTGTACCGGACCTATTTTGGGGTCACTATTGGCTGGTACCTTAAGCTCTGATGGTGGAGCATGGCAACTAACCGCAGGCATGGGCGGTTTTGGACTTGGACTTGCCCTTCCTTTTGCCGTTTTTGCAGCATTCCCCAGCATTATGCAAGCATTGCCAAAATCGGGTAGCTGGATGAATACCATCAAAGTGATTTTGGGTTTTCTGGAATTGGCTTTGGCACTCAAGTTTTTGTCAAATGCGGATCTCGTGAAACACTGGGAGTTATTGACCATCGAGCCATTCCTGGCCATTTGGCTGTTGATTTTCCTAGGTTTAGCACTCTACCTATTCGGGCTGATCCATTTCCCACATTATGGTAAAGAGCGCTCAAATGGAGTGAAGATTGGGCTGGGCTTAGTTTCCTTTGCCTTTGTAGTGTACCTGGGCTCTGGCTTCATGGTCAATCAGGCAACAAACTCCTATCGGCCTTTGACCTTATTGAGTGGAATGGCACCACCAGTGTGTTACAGTTGGTTCAAATCCTGTGATTGCCCCCAAGACTTGACTTGCTTCAAGGATTTGGAACAAGGCCTTGCTTATGCCCGCAAGGTCAATAAGCCCGTTATGTTAGACTTTACAGGCTATGCTTGTGTGAATTGCCGTAAAATGGAGGAACATGTATGGCCAACCAAGCCAGTGTATCCACTTCTGGAAAAAGACTACGTATTAATTTCTTTGTATGTTGACGATCGGCAAGAACTACCTGCTGAACAGCAAGTAGAAGTGAAGAACGCCTTAGGTGGTACCCGAAAACTGAGAACGGTTGGCAACAAGTGGTCTTATTTTCAAACCGAATACTTTCAGACCAATACTCAGCCTTACTACGTATTGCTTTCGCCTGATGGGCAGTTGTTGACCCAACCACGGGGCTACACTCCTGAGCAAGAAACCTACGCTGGGTTTTTGCAATGCGGCAAAGACGCGTTTACTCGTTTGTCGATGAAATAAGAAAATATCAGGAATTGCGGATTGTAGAGACGCATGGTTGTGCGTCTCTACAGTGCGTTGCGCCGCAGAAAATTATTGTCATTCCATCTCCAGCAGCACCTGATTTTTATTCACCGCTGCACCTTTCTCCACCTTTACTTTTTTCACTATCCCATCACCGGGGGATTTCAGTACATTTTCCATTTTCATGGCTTCGAGGATCAACAAAGAGTCTCCCTTCTGTACTTTTTGGCCAGCCTCCACCATTACATCTATCACTAAACCTGGCATGGGCGCCTTCAAGTCTTTAAACTTGGCTGTGGCCTGGCTGTGTAAGCCCAGGCGTTCAACCGTCTGGTCAAAATGGTCAGCTATTTTCACTTCATAGACCTCCCCATTGATCCGAAAGACAAAAGCCTTGGCCAGGTAGTCTACTTTTTCCAGGGTGGCCAAATAGGATTTTTCGCCGAGTAGCACATGAAAATGCCCATCATCCAGGCGGATGAAATCCAGGCCGGTTTTGGTCGCATTTTCCAGTACCACCTGACCATTGACGGATACCTGATAATTTGGTGTTTCCATAGGAATTAGCTGGTTCGGCCCAATTTCATCAAAAGGGCAGTTTCAAAAACGGTATAAATCAAATAAATGCCAAAAAATGGCACGATGAACAATTTGTCGCTGGGTTTTGCCAAAAAGAAATATCCAACTATGATCATCAAAGAAAACAACATCTTAATCATGGTTAAACCCATGAAAGCATTGGTAAATTGATGCTTGTTGGTACTGCGGGCCGCTATACTTCCATACCAAAATGCGAGCAGGGTAAACAGGGAAAAAAAGGCAAAAGTACCCCACGCAAATGCTGCGTGTACCTGAAAACCGGGCAGCAAATTGAGCAAAAACAACCCAAGTGCTGTGCACGCTGACACTATACCCAAATACAGCAAAAAGCGGGATTGATTCATGACTATGCAGTTGAAAAATGAATTCAACCGCAAAAGTACAAACCCGAAGGCATAATTAGGCAATAAGTAAATTTGAAGGAAAGGCAAATGTCAGCGCGGCGGCTGATTCTTCTTGTTGGGAACCAACAAATCCTTGAGGGTGGTATACAAGGCGGCAAAAATGGCCAATAAAGAAAGGGCTACGGTGAACCAGGGTTTAGGACTCTGAAAATAGGCATCCAGTTTTTGCCCCAACAAGGCCCCGATCAGAATAATGATGCCCATTTGGAAAGCCATACCCGAATATTTGAGGTAAACATTGGATGTGGCTTTCCCTTTGGAAGAATTAGATGGATCCTCTGGATCAGTTATTGGGTGCTTTGACTCCTTTTTCATCTTCTTTTTTGGCGACTTGTGGAGCTGCAGCTGATTTGGCCACTGGCGGCTGCCCACCCATGTTACAAGTCACGTTAAAGACGGCTCCGGTTTGAACCAGCAATTTTCCGGTAGTTACTTCCCCGCTCACCACGGCATTTTCGCGGATGTTGAGCAATTCGGCCACTACAATGGTGCCTTCAAATTTACCTTCAATCACTGCGTTGGCACAGCGGATTTCCC
Source organism: Haliscomenobacter sp. (assembly GCF_033763495.1). GTDB lineage: Bacteria > Bacteroidota > Bacteroidia > Chitinophagales > Saprospiraceae > Haliscomenobacter. Next base: position 36,692 of record NZ_JANRKL010000180.1, read on the forward strand.
CCTCAATTTGGCCAGTTGGGCCAATCACCACTTTGGCGTCGCAGAAGAGCTTTCCTTTGATTAAGCCATCTACCCGGATGTCACTTTCGGAACGTACCGTACCTTCAACCACGGTGCCTTGTACAAGGCTGTTGAAAGCGTTGGGATTCACCGGAGCAACAGATCCATTGCGTGGCTTGTTGTTGGAATCTTTACTGCTAAACATTGCGTTCAATTTTGGTTTACGAATAATTATGACTGTTATAACGCTCCAAACCGAAATTCAGTGTTTGAAAGCGTTGTTGGTATAATCGGTCATAAAAATCAAAGTGGCAAGATACAAAGAAAATGGCAATTGCATCCTTGAGGAACCTTGAACTCTCTGCAAGCCCAATAAAAAAGGCCTCCCGCAACTATTTTTGTGACGGAAGGCCTTTTTTATGTGACAAAACTGCGGAGCGCAACCCTAACCCATGACTCGTGGGGTGTGGGTAAAGCGTGTCCACAATCCAGCCCATGACTTTAGTTGTGGGCTAAAATCGTAGGTTTTAGAAGTTTGGACAATAAACCCCACGGCGCTCCAAACCACAAATTTTATAAATCAAACTGAATTCAAACGCCCCTTGTGAATTGGAAGCAGGTTTGAGTTGAGAAACGTTGATGTCGTAGCTAAAGCCAAGGCTTAGGTCATTGAAGTCAAAACGCGTAGAGGCAATGATGGCATCGGTCAAATAACCTTGCTCCAGTTTATTGGCCACCCGGCCCCACAAACCCAGCTGAAATGCCTGGTAGCTGTCCTTAGATTGGTCCAGCATAAAGCGCAAACTTGCGCCAGCATTCACCTGGAAAGAAGGCCCCTGCCGCATTACGATGAAACCTGGCAAAAGCCCCATTTTTCCGCTGGAAGTAGGAAACTCGCCTCCTGCATGTACCGTCCAACGGGTAAAGATGGGATCTTCCTCTCCTTCAGTATCAAAGGATTGGTTGGCCCGGTTCAAGTGGTGAAAGGCACCTCCAATGTAGACGTTTTTATTGCCATTGCGGTGGAAGTACAACAGACCGGCAGCCATGTCGGCAAAAAGGAAGTTGTCGCGGTTGAAACGATCCTCTTGTGAAGGCAAAGTTGGGTCAAAGCCACCTTCTCCGTCGTGCTGGGTACCCCAACGCAGGTTCAGAAAGTCGATGCTGCGTTGAGCCAAACCAGCTTCGGCACCAGCCACTAAATAACCAGCTTTTTTGCGGCCACCACTGATTTGTTTGGAGAAAGAGCCGGAGATTTTTCCGGTCAGGGTAGCGAAATTGGCCTCACCAGCCTTATCGCCCCAGAAAGTACCTCCCACCCCAAAATAGTCATAACGGCCAACTGGAATGCGCTGGTCGTAGGAGACAGAGTAGGTTCGGAAAGAGTTGGTGCGCAGTACGCTGCCCCATTGGTTTCGATAGTTCACCGCAACGCGGGAGTTGCAATTCATCACCCCAGTCATCGCCGGATTGAGGTTGAGTGGCGACATATAGAACTGCGAAAAGTGAATGTCTTGCCCCTGCAAAACGGTTGCCCCCCAGATCAGCAGGCCCAACGCAAGTATTGATTTCCAGTTTTTCATATAGATAGCGAGGGTTAATAATCGGTTTTGAGTACGTACCTGGTCGAATTTCTGCTTTTACCCAAGCAATTCAACCAAGCTTGAAAACAAATATGAATTTTTTGAAATTGTGCTGCAAGTATACACAACTCTCCGAATAACTTTAATGCTCAAAGCTCTGAAAAATTCAAGTAAAACCAAAGTTTAACATTACTGTGAACTTTGATACCTTTTTCAGCAGTTAAGATAGTATTTTTTCACTGGTTTCACAACTGCACAAGCAAAACGTTGGAATAAATACTTGTATTGCCCCAGAGGGATTTCGGATTTGGGATTTCGGATTTCGGTTGGGGCATTAGGCCGGACAATGGTTTTCTACTGCACAAACTAAGTTTTTCAAACTTGAAATGCCTAAAAATGCCGGGAACGAAGTCCAGCCGAAATCCGAAATCACAAATCCGAAATCACATCACGGTTTTATCTCACCTGCCAGGTCAATCATCGCGGCGACTTCTTCAATCAGCGTTTCTGTGCCATTGAAGCCTACACTCATGAATTTGATGCGGCCATCTTTTCCGACGATGAACTTGGTCGGGATTCCCTCAACTTTATAACTACCGACGACCTTATTGTCATTGTCCATCAGCACATTGAAACTGTACTTGTTTTTTTCGATGAATTCAGCTGCGGCTTTTTCTTTGTTGTCGCCATTTTCCCAGGTATCGATGAAGAGGAATACCACATCGCTGCGGTTTTGGGTGGCTTCCAGCGATTTTTGCATGCCGGGGAAAGAGGCCTTGCAGGGGCCGCACCAGGTTGCCCAAAAATCGAGGATCACCACTTTGCCTTTCAGGCTACTCAGGGCTACTTCTTCTCCTTTGAGGTTGCGCAGTTTGAAATCAGGGGCTTCCTTATCAATCATCTTTTTGCGCAGCTCTTCCCGTTTGTGGGCTTTGGCGTCCGCTTCCAGGTTGGCCAGGTAACGTTGGGCGGCGGCTTCGGGGCTATTATTGGCCTGGAACAAACGTAGGAACTGGGTTTTCATCGCTTCGGAAGCTGTACCGTTGGTGATCAGCTTTTCCAGCATCGCTTCAGCTTCTTTGCCTCCCTTGGCTTTTTCCAGGTAGATGCAATAGCGCTCGTTGGTTTCTGGATCACTGAATTTCTGGGTTTCATTGTAAATCTGTTGGTACTCCAATGCTTCGGCGTATTTACCAGTGCGGTAAAGGCAAACTGCGTAGGTGTCGGAGAACATGCCGAGTGCACCTTGCAGGTTGTCTTTCATTTGTTTCGGGCTTGAATAAGCCGGTACATCTGCTTTATCGGTCGAACTTTGCAAGGACTTGATCAGGTCGATAGACTGTTTGGAATATTTAGCCGAACGCTCGGCGTCCTCTCTGCTCACCTCTTTGACGATGCCTTCGCCACACAATTGCCATGCTGCACTATTCAACAGGTTGGCTTTGCGGTTTTTGTCGGTGGTTTGATTGAGGTATTTTTCAAAATTAGCCCAATCTTTTTTACCCAAATACCCACTGGCAATCACTGAAGTAAGGCTGTTGTATGCACTTTTCTCAGTTGCTGTAAAGGGAAGCCCGGCAAGAGATTCGTACAAAGCCACCTTTTTGGCAAAATCCTTCTCCATGCCAACTGCTTCAATCTTTTCACTGCGCACCAGCATTCCTTTTGGGTACTTTTTCCGGATGTTGTTTCCCAGTGTTTCCAGCATGGCCTTGTCATCCAGAATTTTGTACACTGAGTAAGCATTGAACAAGTCTTGCTCGGTGGCTTTTTTGTCGTTGGTAAGGCCTTCGGCTATTTTTTTGGCTTCGGCCAGGGCAGCTTCATCTTTGGCTCTTTTGCTTTCTGCGGTGAAAAAGGAAAGCAGGTTTGCATCTTTACGGGCAGCGGGATTGCTGGCAAATTCTTCTTTTACCAGTGCAAGTCCAGCGGGCACATCGCGATCGGCATTGGCGTAATAACCGTAGCGGCCTTTGACTAGGCCAAGATTGCCTTTTACCCCTGGCAATAGGGCCTTGCGATCTGCCTTATACAAACTGAACCCATAACCTTTGCCCCCATTGTTGTCTTTTTCGCCATTTACTTCATTGGCTAAGGCAATGTAAAAAAGGTTGGCTTTGGCCGGAATGTTCAGTTTTGCTTTGAACATGCCTCTTTCTTGCACAAAATTAACGTCTTCGATATGGAAACGATCTCCGGTCGGATTATTGTTCAGGAAAAGTACAGTGGCCTTTAGGTCATTTTCGTTGGCAAGTATCGTTTGGTTTTGGTCGTAGGAAAGGGTAACGGTTTCGCCAGGAATTGGCTTTTCAGGGGAACATTGTAGTGCTTGAGCCTTAAGACCCAAAGTAGCAACGAGGGCTACTGCAAAAGTCAGGATTAATGATTTCATGTTTTGACAATAGGTTAGGAAATAGTGATTGTGATTTAGAATTGTCATGTATGTGTAAAAATAGAAAGTTTTTGATTTATTGTAGGTGCAGTGGTAAATATTGTCGGAAAAGGAACAAAATGAGGAATTTTTGTACAGGTAAGGGGCAATTTGCCCGTTCCGTCCTTAATTGCCATTTTCCCTTTTTTTAAATTTCCGCACATTCAATTACCTTAGGCGGAGCTTACTTGTCACAACAAAAACACGATGAACGCCAAACTTCAGATCGCCATCATCCTGGCGTTTTTTAGCCTTTGTATTCAACCCATCAGGGCACAGCAAGGCCTCTGTAAAGGTGCCTTAGGGGAAAATATTTTTAAGCGCGGTGATTTTGGCAGTGGTAGTGCCAACGTCCTCGGCATCGACCCCGGTATCGCCCCTGGTTACCGCTACAGTGCCTCAACACCTCCCAACGATGGCTTGTATGTCATCACCAATGGCAATGCCTCATGGGGCTCCTTTTCCGCATCATCCTGGGTCAAAACCAAAGACCGTAGTGCTGACCCCAACGGCTATTTTATGGTGGTCAATGCCAGTTTTCAACCCGGCTTGTTTTATCAGGACACTGTTGCCGTATGTGGCAACACGACCTACCAGTTTTCAGCTGACATCATCAACCTGATGTTACCCAGTTTTGTCGGATACATCAAACCCAATTTGTCTTTTCTGGTTGATGGCAAAGAAGTGTACAGCAGTGGTGATGTACCTCAGGATGCTTTCTGGCACACCTATGGTTTTAGTTTTACTACACCCCCGGATGCGAAACAGATTGTGCTGGCCTTGCGCAACAACGCACCTGGCGGGCTGGGTAACGACATAGGCCTAGACAATATCTCCTTTTTTCCTTGCGGCCCAGTCATCAAAATGCCCGATACAAGTTACATCTGCGTTAGTGATGTGTTCAAACTAACACCGATCATAGAGATAAACGATCCCAAATCCCTGGCTTACCAATGGCAGCGGAGTACAGACGCAGGCAATACCTGGACGCCGATCCTTGGTGCCAATAATTTGAGCATCGACATTCAAAAACCACGCGAAGGACAAACCTTTCGCTTGGCCGCTGCAGCGAGTGCAACCCAACTGAACAACCCATCCTGCAATTATTTTTCCTACTCAACGGTATTGGAACGAAAAAAAGCCCCCAAACCTAAAGAAATTGTCATTTGCCCAGGGGGCTCGGTCAATCTGGCTGGGCAAGTTTACCGTGACTCTGGCTACTACGATGTGGTGCTCAAAACACTTAGTGGCTGCGACAGCATTGTGGTACACCACATCATCATCGAAGACTTGAGCCGTTTCCGAATCAAGGGGGACAGCATCATTTGCCCCGAAAATATTTCGATTCTGGATGCGGGCAATTTTGCAAAATACCAATGGTCAACCGGGGCTACAACAGACACCATCAGCATTGAAACACCGGGTACTTTTAGCGTTTCGGTCACCTCAATACACGGCTGCCCCGCTAGCCACAGCCTACTTGTGCGAGCCCGGGAACTGCAAGGAACCATGACCGGAACCGATCCTAATTGTACCCAAGGCAAGGATGGCAGCATTAGCATCACCAATGTGAGTGGCGTGAACCGCCCCTTGGTGTATACCCTCAATGGTAAAGATTTTCAGCCAGAAAATACCTTTAAAGGCCTGGCTGCGGGTACTTACCAGGCCACGGTGCAGGCCAGCCCCGCCTGCAAACTCAGCAGCGTAGTAACCCTGAGGGACCCGGTAGCTTTTCAACTGGAGGACGCGGACAAAATCAGCCTCAAACAATTCGATAGTATTCAATTGAGCCCCCGGGCCAATCAGCCTATTGGCACTTATCGCTGGTCGCCAGCAGACGGTTTGAGTTGCAGTGATTGCGCCGCACCTTTTGCCCAACCTTTGAAAAGTGGCACTTATACCTTAATTGGCAGCAATACTTTGGGCTGCATAGATTCTACCAGCTTTGTTTTTGAGGTCATTCCTCGCCACAATACCTACGCCCCCAATGCATTTTCACCCAATGATGATGGTGAGAACGACTTTTTTACCCTTTTTTGTGATCGGGGAGTGGCGCGGATTGCCCACTTGAGCATTTTTGATCGTTGGGGAAATGAGGTGTTCCGCATCCAAAACGCCCGCCCTAATGCCACTGAAACACGTTGGGATGGCATTACCCGCGGTCAACCTGCTGCACAGGGCATTTATGTCTGGAGGGCCGATGTAGAATTTATTGATGGAGAAAGTGCCAGTCGCAGTGGGTCATTTTTATTGCTCAAGTGAAAAGTAGTAATTTTTTTGAGCATAAAGGCCAGTTTTTTATCACCAGTTCCTTAATTTTGAGGAAATTGAGGAAACCAGAATGGAGACCAAATTGGACACTGATAACGAGCAATTGTTGGAAGAAAAGGCCGCTCGGGTGAGCGCAGAAGCTTTACTTTTGGAAAAAGAACAATACATTGCCCAATTGCTCCGGGAGAATGAAGCCCTTCAATCAAAACTTAGTTCCACGGATGATTTAAAGAAGGAACTACACTATGTCAATGAAATTGTCAATAGTGTACAAGACATCATCTTCATTTCAGACGATCGAGGGCTTTTTCGTTTCATCAATCCTGCTGCGGAAAAATTACTGGGTTTCCCCAAGGAAGATATGCTCGGCACTCATTATGCTGAACTCATTCGCGACGATTACGCCGAGCCCATTCGCCTTCAATACCTGGATCAAATTCGCCACGGCCTTACCTCTAGTTACGTGGAGTTTCCGGTTAAAAATGCCTGGCAACGTGAAATCTGGTTGGGACAAAGGGTAACTTTCATTTATCGGGATGGCAAATTTTTTGAGGCACATTCTATTTCCCGCGACATCACTGAAGAAGTACAAGCTCGCAAAGAGTTGGTTACAACCTATTCACGTTTAAAAGGATTGGTGCAAAACTTACATGCCGGGGTATTGGTAGAAGATGAAAACCGGAAAATTGTACTGATTAATCAACAGTTTTGCGATCTGTTTTTAATCCCGGTTGCTCCCGAATTTTTGATTGGTGCCGACTGTGCCGAAGCTGCGGAGCAAAGCAAAGAGCTCTTCTGCGACTCCGAAGGGTTTGTAAAAGGGGTAGATGAATTGCTGCAAAAAAGAGAACTAACCCTGAACGAAGACTTGCAGATGCGGAATGGAAAAATCCTGGAACGGCATTATATCCCGGTTTTTTCAGGTGGCGAATACCTGGGGCACATGTGGCATTACCGGGATGTAAGTGCACAACGCATGGCCAGTGAGCGCATCCGTAAAAGTGAAGAAAAATACCGGGGAATTATGGAACATATGGAACTGGGCCTTTTAGAGGTCAGTTCCGAGGCCAAAATTGTGCGGGCTTATCCCCGTTTTTGTGAAATGGTAGGGTATAATGAGTCAGAATTAATTGGACATGACCCCAAACGTTTATTCTCCCCCCCCCAATTCATAAACAATGCCCTTCATGAAGAAGCCAAATTTTTGCATGGGAAATCAGTCATATGGGAAGCTCCTTTGCGCAAAAAAAACGGCAGCATCATCTGGACCTTGATCAACAATACTCCGATCTACGACGAGTTGGGAAATTTAACGGGTACACTGGGCATCCATCTGGACATTACGGAGCAAAAATTATTGCAGGCCGATTTGGAACGAGCCCGCGAGGAAGCTGAACAAGCCCGCGATGCAGAAAAGGCCTTTTTGGCCAACATGAGCCACGAAATCCGTAATCCCATCAATTCCATAGTGGGGATGACCAACTTGCTATATGATACCCAATTGAGCCCGGAGCAGGCAGAATACGTTCATACCCTCCAATACTCAGCGGAGTTGTTGCAGGCTTTGGTCAGCGACGTATTGGATATTTCAAAGATTGAACAGGGGAAAATGGAGCCTCACCTGGAAGACTTCGATTTCTTTGGTATGGCAAAGGCCATGTGCAAAACTTTTGAATTCAGGCTCTCACAGCGGCCCATTGAATTTCAGTGTGAGATTGCACCCGAAGTGCCAGAGTATTTGCGTACTGACCCCACCTTTCTGAACCAAATTTTGCTCAATCTGATCAACAATTCCTTCAAATTTACCGAACAGGGCTTTGTTCGTTGCACTGCCTCGACCAAAACATTTGATGGAAAAAACTGGATTGAATTCAACGTGACGGATACCGGGATTGGTATCCCCGAGGATCGCCTGCCTTTTATTTTTGAACGTTTTGATCAGGCTGGAAAAGCGAAAAGAACCCGCGAAGGGGCAGGCTTGGGACTCCCCATTACCAAACAACTGGTTGAACTATTGGGTGGGCGCATTCACGTTCAAAGCATTATGGGCGGAGGGACTAGTTTTACTGTTCTACTTCCTTTTGAAACCGTCAAAAACCCAGTGCTGCACAAAGTAGAATTGCCTCCTGCTTACCAGCGCAAAGGGGGAGCGCCATTTCACGTGCTTATCGTGGAGGACAATGTCATGAACAGTCGCTACCTGGAAAACCTCTTACAAAAATGGGGGCTGACCTATACTACTGCTGATGATGGACTGGTGGCCCTACAGGCTACCGAAAAAGAAGTTTTTGATTTGATCCTCATGGACATTCGCATGCCCAACCTGGATGGTTACGAAACTACCCTGCGCCTGCGCAACGCTCCCCAAAACGCCAATCAGCAGGTGCCCATTATTGCCCTCACAGCTTCGGCTCTACTTGACGAAAAAGTAAAAGCGCTACAAGCTGGGATGAACCAACACTTGTCCAAACCCTTTACTCCCGACCAATTGCTGGAAGTTTTTCGGGAATTGTTTCCCGGGTTTTCACCTCAAGCCCCAAATATTCGCACTTTCTCCCTGAACCGAACCGAGCTGGCCGAGTTGTATGAGGGAGACAAGGGGTACATGCGGGAAATTTTTGACATTTTTGCGCAGACTGTCCCTAGCGAGCTGGCCCAAATGCGGCAATTGTTGGAAGCCGAAAACTGGAAATCCTTTGCTGCTAAAGCCCATAAAATCAAACCTTCCTTTCAAATGGTAGGCCTAGGGCATTTAAGTGCCCGTGCCGAACAATTGGAACGCGCAAAACGAGAATTTGATCCGCAGGACTTGATCCTCGATTTTGATGGTTTTGAAGCAGAAGTTTTGCAGGGTATCAAGCTTGTATTGGCGGAATTGGCCAGCATGTCTTAATGCTTCAAAATATCATTTTTTTGACGATAAATGAGCAGTTTACAATAAAATAACGCACTCTAACTACCCCCCCCGTGTTTTTTTTACAATTTTTGCAGGGATATAGAAGTGAGTTTGGAGATGTGTTGCTCAAATACAACAATTATCTTGTAATCCGTTGAAACAAGTGCCTTCAAGATGATTGATGTACTTTGGTATTACTTTAAAAACTCAAACTCACATCTCATTAAGTCCTTTTCAGGCATTTGCTACGTACGTTCTCCTACCAGCTTTTTTTTGTTACGCACAAAAATGTCAAGATGAAGTTTTTGGATCACTCATGCATTGGATCTTTTGAATTTTTCAATCCCAATAATTGGATAGCGTTTTTATTTCAAAACCCGATTAAAAAATTTAACAACCGTTTTAGGTTGGGTCAGGCAACTATACTCACCTTGATGTTACTGGGAGTAATTTTGCCCAATGTTTTTTCTTTTGGGCAAACCTCTATTTTAGTTACCAATTCAGGAACCAGCTATTCTACTACAAAGGGGGTTAGAACCAACACCTATGGGCCAGCCACAATTACCAACTGTTCATCCGTTGATTTCTCAGTAACTTTTAATTTCTCTTTAGACTGGCCAGGGAACGGGAATATGGATTCAGCTTCGGATTGTGGTTGTGCAGGTGATCCATTAGATCCTGCTGCGGGATCTTGCAACAATTGCTGGGATTTTCTCTGGGTAAGGTTTTTGGTCAATGGTGTTGAAGTTGGAGGTGACTTAATTGGTGGAGGTAAAAATGTAAAAAGCGGTACAATATCACTCACTGGTGTTCCGGTTAGTCCCGGAGATGTAGTGGAAATTGAAGTAAACGCACAGACTTGGGCAAGTGATGAGTCGGTTACAACTAGCAATATTTTTATCAGAGGTAGTGCTGGGCCGGTTCCCCTGACTCAAATTGGCCCCTTTTGTAGCAACAGAGGAAATGTTGCGCTGTCTACCCAAAATGGTACTCCGGGTACCTGGTCGGGGCCAGGAGTTACTGGTACCAACTTTAACCCAATGATTGCTAGAGCAGGCACGCATACAATCAGATTTACTCCTGCCGCCAACCGATGTGCAACACCAACCACAATGGAGATTCAGGTGGATCAAGTAGGCCCAGCTGTTTTAGATGATTTTGGACCCTATTGCTTGAATTCTGCTACGGTTAGTTTACCCACAAATCAAAATGGAATCACTGGAAACTGGTCAGGAACAAATGTGAGTGGTAACAGATTGAGCACAACTGTAGCAGGGATAAAAAACCTCACCTTTACACCTGGTGCTGGCCAATGTGCAACGCCGGCAAGTACTAGGGCTGAAGTAACAGCCCCGGTTTCAGCTGCATTTTCCAATTTGGGGCCTTTTTGTCAGGGCCAGGGAACTGTTCGATTGCCAACAACAGATGAGAATGGGATTACAGGTGGCTGGACAGGCACGGGTGTGACAGGCAATGTAAACCTAAACACCGGAACAGGTGGGACTGGGCTTCGCACCTTGCGCTTCACACCAGGCGCAGGGCAATGCGCAACTGCAACAAATTTTGATGTATCGGTCAATCCTCGTGCCTCCATATCTGTTGCTACGCCTGGCCCTTTTTGCACCAGCTCTACCCCGGTGGCTCTAAATACGACCCAAGGTGGCCAGACAGGAAATTGGTCGGGTACCGGAGTGAGTAGTAATCGACTGAATATCAGTTCCGCTGGTGTCAAAACTTTAACTTTTATCCCCACCGATCCATGTTTTGCTCCAGCGACGAATATAACAGTGAACGTTGGCACATCCGCTGCGATTACTCCCATTCCCAATCAAATGGTATGCGGCAGCAGTTTCAAACTCCCTCCTATCACGGCAACAACAACCTTGGATGGAACCCAGGCTTATTATACAGGACGGTCGGGTACAGGTACAAAATTTGCGCAAGGTGCAGTGATTACAAGCCCCCAAACCCTTTTTGCCTATTACAATTCCGGTGGGTGTAGCGATGAAAAATCTTTTACAGTTACCTTTCAAAATACACCCGAGATCGACTCCATCCGGGACACTACTATCTGTGGTATTTACACCTTACCCACAATCAAAGGCACAAACCTGAGCCCCGATGCCGCCTACTACACCAAAAGCCGTGGTGGCGGCATCCGCTACCTTCCCGGCCAAAGCATCGCTACCACCCAAATTTTATTCGCTTACGACAGCACAGCAACCGGCTGCTTTGATCAGGATACTTTCATGGTCAATATTGTAGATCAACCGCGTTTGGATACCATTGTTAATGTACAGGTTTGTTCCAGTTTTATCCTGCCCGCACTAAGTGGGGTTGGTCTCAGCAGCAACCAGGCTTATTATACCGCAACCAATGGTGGAGGAACCAAGTACCTGGCGGGGCAAAGCATCAGTGGAGACTTGCGCCTGTATGCCTTCGACCGCATTACCACTTGCACAAGCGAAAGAACTTTTTTGCTGGATACGCTTAGTTTACCCCAAATTGACAGCCTTTCCGATACAACGGCCTGTGGCAGCCTGCAATTGCCCCTGATTAAGGGCAAAAACCTTAGCCCCAATGTGGCGTATTATACTGGCCCCAATGGGACTGGCACCCGTTTTCTGCCCGGACAAACCTTGAGTTTTAGCGGCAACTTTTTTATGTTTGACCAAAAAACAGGGTGTAGCACCGAGCGGCTTTACCGCGTCAGTATCGCCCCGGGGCCGCAGATCGAGCTAGGTATTAAACAACCCATTTCCTGCAATGGCAGCAACGATGGAGAGTTGGATTTGAGGATAAACAATAGTCTGCCTCCTGTCCTTATTCGTTGGAATCAGGCCAGTTTAAATGGGGTGGAAGACCCAGCAAATCTGGGGCCAGGAACTTATACCGTCATCGTAACTGATGGTGCAGCTTGTGATGTTATCGCCTCAGCTACCTTGATTGAACCCCCTAAAATTGCCTTGACTTGTGCGGTAAGTAAAGCAGTAACACAAATAGGTGGCGTGAATGGAGAAGTAAATATCAGCATCAGTGGTGGAACCCCTCGCTACAAACTGAGTTTGAATGGTCCGGTTGTTCAGCTTCGCGACAGCCTGAGTGCGGATACTGTGATCTTGACGGGATTGAGTGCCGGAATTTATCAGGTATTGGTCACCGACAGTTTAGGTTGCCAGGATTCCTGCCAGTTTACCATCACCCAACCCAACTGTAACCTTAGTGCCAGAGCCAATTTCGCCAACCCGACTTGTAATGGGGCTGACAATGGGCAAATAGACGTGGGTACCACTGGTGGTGAATCGCCCCTGAGCATCGATTGGGATCAAAACGCCTTGGATGGGCAGTTCAATCCTCGGAATTTAGGCCCCGGCAGGTACATTTTTATTGCCACCGATAATGTAGGCTGCCGGGTAAGTGATACCATCGATCTTACGCAACCTGCCGCCCTTGCGCTGAGCTGTGCCCAACAAAGCGCGGCAACCCGGGTTGGCGGCAACGACGGCGTCGCCCTAATCACCAGTACTGGAGGTACTCGTCCTTACCACATCTCCTGGTCGGGAAAGAGTTCGGGTAGTTTGCGCCTGAACCGCAGCGGGGACACCACCATCACCGGACTAAGCGCTGGTCAATACCGCATCGTGTTGCAGGATCAAAATGATTGTGTTGACTCCTGTCTGCTGAACATCACCGAACCTGTTTGTAGCATGAGTGCCAACATCATCACCGTTAATTCGATTTTGTGCAATGGTGACAACAATGGGGTGTTAACCGCAAGTGTACGCAACGGGCGGGCACCCTACAGCTACTTGTGGAGCAACGGGGCCGGAAGCATTTCCCGCGACACCTTGAAAAATTTAGGACCAGGAATGTATACCTTGATCCTAACCGATAACCTGGGCTGTGCCGATACAACCCAAATCAACCTGAGCCAGCCCCTGCCAGTGGTGGCCGATTGCCAGGTTATTTCAGACGTAAGCACCGTGGGTGGCAGTGACGGGCGCGCCAAACTGAAATACTCGGGCGGCACCGGAACGATTGCCCTGGATTGGGGTGGCTCACAGCCCGGCAGTGTGACCGCCAGCGGTGGGGATAGCATATCCCTGGGGAGTTTGCCTCCAGGGACTTATTCTCCCAACTTCATCGATGTGAATGGTTGTCGAACTTCCTGCAGCTTTACCATCAAAGAGCCAGTGTGTAACCTGCAAGCCAGTTTGTTCACTAAGGCCCCAGCTTGCCAGGGTGAAGCCAATGGGCAAGTGATTGCGACACCTACTGGGGGTGTCGCACCGTATAACTTCCAATGGAGCAATGGGGGAGCGAACAATGACACCCTTTCCAACCTTGCCGCCGGAACCTATCAAGTCACCATCACCGACGCCATCAATTGTCGGCTGTCACTGGATACCGTTTTGCAAGACCCTGCTGCTTTGACTTTTTCTTGCCAGATCATCCGCAATGTCATCACCGTCAAGGGCAACGAAGGGATTGCCCGGGTGAACTTTGGTGGGGGAGTTGCACCTTACTTTATACGTGTGCAAGGCCCTGTAAGCAGTATCCGTACCGAAGCCAACAGTGGAAGTGTGGATTTCACCGGGTGGTCTGCGGGAGATTATACGGTGACCATCAGTGATGTCAATGGCTGTCAACAGAACTGCTCCTTTAGCATCAGCGAACCCAATTGTAATTTAACATTGCAAATGCAAAGTGTAAACCCGCTATGTAATGGAGCGGCAAATGGCCAAATCAGTGTTACAGTCAATGGAGGCAAAGCACCCTTCCAATACGATTGGAGTGAGAATACAAACGATGGCCAGGCAATTGCTCGCAACCTGCCTGCGGGTACCTATTCGGTGGTGGTCATCGATTCGATAGGTTGTGCAGGGATCGACACCCTGGTACTTGCGGAGCCCAGCGCCTTGAGTTTAACTTGTGGAACACCAGTGCCAACTACAACTGTGGGTGGGCAAAACGGCCGAATTACCGTTCGGTTTAGTGGGGGAACCGGGCCTTACAAACTGCTTCTGAGTGGCACAAAACGCGATAGTTTCCTCAATTTGAGTGTGGATAGCTTTACGGTCAACAACTTGAGCAAAGGCGATTACCGTCTGACCTTGTTCGATGCCAATGGTTGTACAGTGCAAGGCTGTGATTTTCAGATCAATGACCCCATCTGTAACCTAGCTTTGACTTTAACCCCAACCAATAATTTGTGTGCAGGGGCCAGCCAGGGTAGCATCCAAAACAATATTACTGGTGGCCTTGGGCCATTCACTTATGATTGGAGCGACAATCGTTTTGATGGCAACCCTCAGGCGACTGGTTTGCCGAGTGGCAACTTCCAATTGATTGTGACGGATGCACAATTCTGTCGCGATACCGCAAGTGTGAGTATCACAGAACCAGCCCCGCTCGAAACGATTTGCTCAGTCCTCAACCAGCCCAACACCCTTGGTGGCACAGGTGGGCGAGCCAGGGTAGTTATTAGAGGAGGTACCGGCCAACGCAGCATCCGGGTAAATGGCCCCAATCCAGGGCAAATACAACCAAGTGGAGTAGATACCTTTTACTTTAATAACCCTGCTATAGGTAGACATACAGTGATCATTACCGATGCAAATGGTTGCACGGATACTTGTGGATTTACCATTGAGCCCTTTATGTGTAAACTACAGGTGAATGCACAAAGTACAAGTCCTCGTTGTAATGCTGAGGCGAATGGCAGCATTCAATTGACCGTAAGTGGGAACACTGGCAACCTGAATTATGCTTGGAACAATCCTCTACCTGCCACCAACCTTAATGCATTGCCTGCCGGAACTTATCAAGTTACCGTAACGGATGCAGCGGGTTGTACAGATTCAGTGGAAATTTCAATTTCAGAACCTCCTGCCCTTAACCTGAGTTTGAGTGTATTGACGCAACCTACCCCTGCGAATCGACAAGGCGGGAGTATTCGTGCAGATTATTCTGGAGGGACACCTCGATATACACTTGCTTATTATTATCAACAAATTACAGTTGCAGGAAGAATGCCTATACCAGGCGGGGGACCCGGATTCGCTACCATTCCAAATCTTCAAGAGGGCAACTATATTGTGGTCATCAATGATCGGAACAATTGTCGGGATACTGCACAGATTGAACTTAATGCTCCGCCTTGCAATATTGCCGTAAGCATAACTTCCGCCCGTGCTGATTGTGGCAGTAGCCACCTCAATACCACCGTTGCAGGCGGAACGGGGCCATTCCAATATGCCTGGAATGCCATCCGCTTCAATGGCCAGGCCAACCCGCGCAATGCCATTCCGGGTAATTACACCGTCACGGTGACTGATGCCATTGGTTGTACCGCAAAGGATAGCCTGGTACTGGCTGTTGACCCCTCGGCATTGAGTGTTAGCCTGGGGCTGATCAATCCACTTTGCCCGGGCGATTTGGGCGTCTTTAACTTGCGCAACGTAATGGGTGGACAAGGCCCCTTTACCCTGACGTTGAACAATACCGTCCAGCGTTTCAACAATCCACCGCTTACCGTCCGAAGCCTAAACCCAGGGACTTTTGCACTGAACATCACCAATGCTTCGGGTTGTAGTTTTGATACCACCATCACGATTCAATCTCCCCGCAGTTTGAATCTGGAACTCGGCCCGGATACCACCCTCCGGCGTGGTGCCAAGGTTACCTTCAAACCCCAGCTCAATTTTACCCCGAGCCAAATCTCCTGGTCACCACTAAGCGGGCTAACTTCGGCTCAAAGCCTGAATGCCCAGGCTGAACCTGCCTTTACAACCACTTACACCTTGATGTTGAGTGACAGTGCGGGTTGTAAAGTGAGTGATAAAATTCAGATTTTGGTGGCCGGCCAGGTGGAAGCTTATTTCCCCAACGCTTTCAGCCCCAACGGGGATGAGGTCAACGATTATTTCAACGGTTACGGGGGCGATGACATCGAAGCCCTGGAATATTTGCGGATTTTTGACCGTTGGGGTAACCTGATATTTGAAGGGACCAATATCCCGGTGAATGATCCGACCAAGGGCTGGGATGGGACTTCGCGTGGGCAGCCTTCGCCGATTGGCTTGTACGTGTTTTCGAGTGTGGTGCGGCTGAAAAATGGGAGCACTTATTCGAAGGCTGGAGAGGTGAATTTGGTAAGGTGATGAGATTGTCACTACTAAGGTGATTCTTCGGTGCCTTGAGTTTCTTAGGTGGTAAAATATTTTTTCTTTTTCACCACCTAAGAAACTCAAGGCACTTAAGAATCACCTTAGTGGGTTACCATGGTCTAATGCACCTCCCCCAAACTCAAGACCTTCAAGCCCTCCGCCGTCAAACTCACGCCCTTCTGCTTCGGCCTATACACCACCTCCACCAGCTCTCCCGGCAAGAGATCAAAATAATTGTCGGTAAAAAAACCATCGACCTCATCGCCAAAATCCAGGAAAACATTTTTGGCCAATTGGCTGGCCCGCAAGCGGATCAAAAAGCCCTCCTTACTGGGCGATACCTGCTTCTCAATGGCTGGCGCAGCGGGCAATTCCAGCACTTTGGCACTGGCGAGGTAAACCGGGCTGTGGGAAATGTGATGGTCCTGGCTGTACAAATCCACCAAAAGAACCGCTTTTTTGGCCGTATTGGAATCACAAATTTCCGTCAGCGGCAATTCCAGGGCGTGTAGCGCCGTATTTTGGGGCATCTGTATGCTGGTATCTTTTTTCCACAAAGTTTCTCCATTAAAATCAATCAGGCGCAGCCGCAATTCCCCCGCTCGCTCACCCAGCTCATCGGAAATTACACTGAGCCTGAATTTCCCATCCCTGACCAAAGCAGCCGTGATGGTCGGTTCAAAAGCTTTTTTGATGAAATAGTGCATGGCCTTCCAGCGCTGGTAATAATCCATACCCGACCAGGACGCCACTGGCCACACATCGTTGATTTGCCAATACAAGGAGCCCATACAATAAGGCATACTGGCCCGATGCGCCTCGATCGCCATCTTGATGCCTTCCGCCTGGAGCAATTGCCCCACGTACAGAAAGTGTTCAAAATTGGCGGGCACCCGGTAGTTTTGCTGCATGTAGCTGCGGATGCGCAAATTGCCGATGCCGCTGCGCTGGTGGGCCGCCATGACCGGAGATTCGATGTTCCAGTCTTCGGGCAAGGCGTAGGTTTTGACCGTTTTGAACTCCGGGAAAGACTGAAAGCCGTATTCACTCATGAAGCGCCCAATGTTGTCGTAATACGCACTGAAGGGATGCTCCGAATGCCAAACGCCCCAGTAGTGGATGTCGCCGTTGGGGGTATGGCTGTTGGCGTGCCTGCCTGGTACGTTGTACGGAGAGGAAGGCCAGTAAAACATACCCGGGTGGTGGGCACCGACAATGGTGGGCAGTAATTTGTGAAAAATGGTATCGTAGGCCTGCCAAATCTCCCGGCGCTGCGCCATGGTGTAGAGTTGTTTCCAACCCCAACCCATAAATTCGTTGTATTGTGCCCATGCCACATCGATTTCATTGTTGCCACACCAGATGGCCAGACAAGGGTGATTGCGCAGGCGTTTCACGTTGTATACCGCCTCCTCCTCTACGTTGCGCAGGAACTCGGGATCGCCGGGGTACATGCTGCAGGCAAACATGAAGTCTTGCCAAACCAGCACCCCCTGCTCGTTGCAAAGGTCATAAAAAATGTCGTTTTCATAAAAACCACCACCCCAAACCCGCAGCATGTTCATGTTGGCATCCACGGTGGACTGGATCAGGTTTTGGTACCGTTCGTCGCTCACCCGGGGGATGAATAGGTCGTTGGGGATGTAGTTGGCTCCTTTGGCAAAAACGGGCCGGCCATTGAGTTCGAAATAAAAGGAGCTGCCTTTTTTATCGGGTTCCTGTACAATTTTGATGGTGCGTAGCCCGATTTTTCGGGATAGTTCATTGATGGGTTTGCGTTGATAGGACAACCGTGCGGTAAGCTTGTACAAATGGGGTTTGCCCAAATCATGTGTCCACCAACGGATGGGATCGTAAATTTCCAGGGGGATGTGAAACTCATTTTTCCCCTTCAGCAGCGCTACTTCCTGCATGCCCAGGAGGGTGTCGCCCTGAAAAATTTCGATCAAACCCTCGTGCTCCACCAGCGATTCTACCTCACAGCGTGCGGTAAGTTCCGCTTTTTCGTCACTCAAACTATCTTGCTGAAAATACACATCGATCAGCCGGGCCTTGTTCCAGCCCATCAGCCGGACGGGGCGGTAAATTCCGCTACTGACCAGGCGTGGCCCCCAATCCCAGCCAAAATGGTAGCCGGGTTTGCGCAAAAAAACGCTGACTTTTTTATCGCCCAGCCCCCCCCGTTCGGATTGATCATTGGTGGCGGGTAGGCCATATTTGTGTTTGCTCAAGGCTTGTAAGCCAACGGTGATGGGGGAGTGGAAAAAGATGCGCAATTGGTTTTCGCCAACTTTGAGCCAGGGTTTGACCTCTTTTTCATAAGCCACAAAAAAATTATCCGCCAAAATCAACAATTGCCCATTGAGGTACACATCCGCGTAAGTGTCCAGCCCCAGGCATTCCAGGGTAATGGCTTCAAATTTCAGAAAATCTTCCTCAATTGTAAAGCGACAGCTGTACTCCCAATCGGCCTTGTCCACCCATTGTACTTCCTCTTCCTGCATGCGGAAATAGGGGTCGGGAATTTTACCATTTTGCATCAAATCGGTGTGCACTGTGCCGGGTACGGTAGCAGGCATCCAGTTGCCTTTGTTGGCTTGTCGAAAAGTCCAGTTATCCTTGAGTTCGATCATAGCGCTGTTGGGTTGCGTTTGGCATCCCAATAGGGCACTCAGCAAGGCCATCAGGATGAAGAATGAAAAAAAGCGCATCCAAATCTAGTTGTGTGAACTGCGAATATAAGAAAAGTGGGGAAGCTGGGGAGAAATAGATGGCAAGCATGGATTCGCCATGCTGAATCAGCCAGAGGCATTAGCAGTCAAAGGTCTCTTGGATGTAGGTTTGGTTAGTTGGTTAAACAGTTCCTAATCTTTTAAAAAACCTTAACCTTTCTATCGCCTAAACCACTCCCCCAAAAAATACGTTTATTTAAAAATCGTCAAAAGCGAGCAAATTCCCTAAAATCCCTCCAAGTGGGGGATTTCTTATTTATCTTAGTTGCGTTAGTTTTACCTTCATCAAGGATCTATCCAAAAAAGCGACAAATGAACACCACAAAAAGTGTATTTTTTACTGCTCTATTTCTCCCGATCGTGCTTTTGTTGTGCAGCAACGATGTAAACAAGGCACCCATCGATGATCGTTATGATCGGATTTTGCATACCGTTGGTCAGTTGTTGGAACAAGGGCATTATAGCCCCCAGGCACTCAATGACCAATTTTCTGCCAAAATTTACAACGAATACCTGAAGGAACTGGACCCTGAAAAAGTCATTTTCCAGCAAGCGGACTTGAAAGAATTCAGCAAGTACAATACCTTGATTGATGACGAAATCCGCCAAACCCCGGTTGAGTTTTTTTACAAAGTCAACGAACGGTACAAGCAGCGGCTCAACGAAATCAAAACCAATTTGCCCAATCTGGCCAAAAAAGCCTTTGATTTTACCGAAGTCGACAGCATCGTAACCGACTACGACAAAAGGACTTTTGCCAACAATGCCAAAACACAACAGGAGCAATGGCAGAAAAAGCTGAAGTTCATGGCTTTGGAAAAATTCATTGACCTGCAAGACCAAAG
The DNA here is from genome assembly GCF_033763495.1 of Haliscomenobacter sp. Lineage (GTDB taxonomy): Bacteria > Bacteroidota > Bacteroidia > Chitinophagales > Saprospiraceae > Haliscomenobacter. The sequence goes on from NZ_JANRKL010000180.1 coordinate 56,619, forward strand.
GGAAAAAGCCACGGCTGAAACCCCCAAAGAAACCGATGCAGCCCTGGAAGTCCAGGCTCGTGAGTTTGCCAAAACCACCCTGGACAAATCCCTCGATCGCCTGATCAACAAAATCAGCGACGACGATCGATTCAGTATGTTTGTCACCACCATCACCAACACGATGGATCCGCATACCGACTTTTTTATGCCTGTGGAAAAAAGAAGTTGGGACGAGCGTCTTTCTGGTAAATTTTATGGCATTGGAGCCATCATTGGAGAAGAAAATGGCTATCTCCAAATTGCCACTGTTACTCAGGGTGGGCCCGCCTGGAAAACCACCGAAGTCAACGACGGCGACCTCATCCTCAAGATTGGGGAAGGCGACAAAGCGCCAGTGGACGTAGCCGGGTATGACATTCCGGATGGAGTCAAGCTCATCCGTGGCGACAAAGGCACTACCGTAAAACTCACCCTCAAAAAAGTAGATGGAACCATCAAAGTGGTGCCCATCGTGCGGGAAGAACTCAAACTGGAAGAAACCTTTGCCAAGTCCTGTACCATCAAAGACGGCAATCAAAAAACTGGGTACATCTACCTGCCCAAGTTTTACACCCCCATGGGTGACGAAGGTGGCCGCAGCTGCGCCGCTGATGTGGCCAAAGAAGTGTTGAAACTCCAGGCTGAAAACGTGGATGGCATCGTCATCGACCTGCGCGACAACGGCGGCGGTAGCCTCTACGAAGTAGTACAAATGGTGGGTTTGTTTATCCCTGACGGCCCTGTAGTTCAGGTGAAAAATGGCGATGGTCGCTCTTCTTTCTTGCCGGATGAAGACAATGGAAAAGTGTTGTACAGTGGCCCACTCGTGGTGATGGTCAACGAATTCAGCGCTTCGGCTTCTGAAATTTTTGCTGCAGCCATCCAGGATTACCAGCGAGGAATCATCGTAGGTAGCACTTCCACCTACGGCAAAGGAACGGTACAACGCCCCATCCCACTGAGCCGTTTGACCAGAGATGAAAACACCGATTTGGGCACAGTCCACCTGACCATCCAGAAATACTACCGCATCAATGGCGCTTCTACGCAGTTGAAAGGGGTAGTACCTGATCTGGTGTTGCCAGGCTATTACGAGGCTTACAAGTTCAGAGAAAAAGACAACAAAACGGCGCTGGCCTGGGACGAAATCAGAAAACTGAGCTACAAGCCCTGGGCTAAAACGCCTAATATGGACGTATTGCGCCAACGCTTCCACAACCGCATCGACAGCACGGGATTGGTTGAGAAAGTGAAGCAAAATTCCGCCTGGTTGTCTGCTCAGCAGGATGCCGCCCTTGATTTGAACCTCCAGAAATACAAGGAAAAAGAAAAAGCCGTCAATGCCAGAGCGAAACAAGCCCGCGAGTTGTTCGTGATGAACAAGGAAATGGACGTCGTTCGGGTAGGGGAGGACCCCACTGCTTCGGGTACCAGCGCAGCTTTCAACACCCGCTGGGTGAATTTCCTGAAAAAAGACCGCTACCTGTACGAAGCAACCAAAGTTGTAGGTGATGTTTTGGAATTGACGGGTGGGAAATCACCGCTGTCGATGAAAAACGATAGATAGTAAAGCAGAAAAATTAACTTCCCGATTTGGGTTCTGAATAGGAAGTCGAACGGTTCATTTTAAGTGAGCTTTCTATTCAAAAGGCTCAAAAAAATCGGGGAGTAATTTTTTGCGTCATACATAGTAAGAAAAACGCTAATGAAAACGCAACTACTTGTCCTGACCTTGTGGAGTTTTGTGCTCAATTTTGTGCAGCCACAAAACCCTCGTTTGCCCGAAGGCCGGACAAGTAGTTTTTTAGCCAAACACCCCCAACTCAGCACCCTCCCGCTTGGCCCACATGCCGTCGGTTTCCAGGTATTCAACCAATTCGACTACGGCCGCCACTTTCAACCCAAACTGGATTTTGAAGGCAAACCAAATACCGGGCAAAGTGCCCTCCCCATCCAGATCAGCATGTGGTATCCAGCTCAGGCGAACAAGCTCAAAAAAATGCTTTTTGCTGAATACCGCTACCTCGATGCACAAAAAAACAGCTTTAAGCCACTCAGCGACCAGGAGAAAAAAGACGCTGGCAATGGCCTGAAATTTTCGGCCAAATTTGGCCAAAATCTGGACCTGAGCGAGCAGCAAATCCAGAATATTCTGCAAAGCACTACCGCTGCGGTACTCAATGCCCCCAAACAAAAAGGGCCTTTCCCTGTGATTATTGTGGGCGTAGATGGTGGGCCAGGCACGAATAATGTGTTGTGTGAATACTTGGCGAGTTTGGGTTATGTCGTTTTGCTTACCCCCAGCGTTGCGCATACCGGAACCTGGCAGGCCAAACAGCCCCAATTGGCCCTGGCCGAGCGCATTGGCAACCTGGAATACCTGCTGGCTTTTTTGCGCAGTCAAACCATGGTCGATCCCCAAAGAATCGGGGTTTTGGGCAGCAATTTTGATGGCATGTCGGCCTTGTTGTTCCAAATGAAAAACATGCAAGCTGATGCGGTAGCAAGCCTGGATGGCTGGGAAGGCAAGACAGGAACCCAGGAAAGCCTGCTCCAATCGCCTTTTTTTGACGCCAATAAAATGCGGGTGCCTTATCTCACTTTTTTACAAGATGAAAAAAATCCACCGCCTTACCTCCAACTCAGTCAAAAAGTGCTGGACACCTTGCGCTATGCCGATCGCTACTATGCCGTTTTGCGGGGCATGGATCACTCTTGTTTGATTGGCAATTTGGGGGTTATTCCTGACTTGCCCGCAGAGAAGCAGCAATCCTACCAGTTTTTGTACACCCGGATCGGGCAATTTTTTGATGCCTATGTCAAAAAATCGCCGGAAGCCTTGCAATCGCTGCAAAAAAAAGCTTCAGAAATGGCTTATCCAACTGATATGCTAAAGGTGGAATTGCAGCAAAAAGCTTTGCCTCCTGTGCCTACCCCTGAAGAGTTTGAAGCCATCGTGATGAGTGGCAATTTGGAAAAAGCAACTCAAGCCTTTGTGGCAGGCAAACAGCTCAATCCTTCCTTGCAAATATTCGATTTTCAAACTTTGAACCTGTTTGCCTTCCGCTTCGGACAGCAACAGAAAAAGGAGCAGGTACTGGCCATCTGGAAATTAGGGACAGTGGCTTTCCCAAATTCTACCTCGGTACTGGAGCGATTGGGCGATGCCTATCTGGCCATGGGTGAAAAATTGCAGGCCAGGGAGCAGTTTGAAAAGGCCTTGCGGGTTTTGAATCAGGATCCTCAACTGGATGCTGACACCAAAAAAAGACTACAAAGCAGCTTTAATGAAAAGCTGGGGAATTTGAATTGACCTTGGTATACCCTTGAAAATACCCCATTGCGGGGGATGGTTTACAGCCTTGAGCAAGTTATTTTTGGTACATCGGATCTACTTTTCCTCGACTGAAAAAACATGTTCATGCCACTTCAAAAAATCACCCAACTGCTCCTGCTTTTAAGTATGCTGGGAAGCATCCCGCTTTCCGCCCAAAGCACCTCTGCAGACAGTGTGACCATCGCGCTCAACGACTACATCGATGCCTTTTATTACGGCGATACCAGCAAAATTCACCGCAGTGTTGACCTGGGAGTGCACAAGTATGGCTACTATCGCCCTCGCAACAGCAATACCTACGAAGGTTCGGCCATGCCTTTTCGGGAGATGATCGAATATGCCACGGGTGTATTGAAGAAAGGTAAAAATCCCAATGTGGAGAAGTTTCCACGGAAAGTGGAAGTTTATGAAGTACTGGACAAAACGGCCTGTGGCAAAGTAACTGCCTGGTGGGGAACGGATTATATTCTGCTGGCCAAATTGGAGGGCAGATGGAAAATTACAAATGTGCTCTGGCAATCGCCGACTCCCAAGCAGTAACACCACTTTGCTTTAACCAATCGACACCTAAAAATGAAAAATAACTTTGCCTCCAAACTCCAGATCAAAACCTTGATCGGATTATTACTCTTTTGTATTCTTTGCCCAAATCTGGGAAGTGCTCAGCAAATTTCACCTCTTGCCCTTCCCCTGTTTCGAGGCGGGCCAACTAAAAATGGCGTCTATCCAGGCACTGATTTCAATTCCATTAAAGCCACCAAATGGCAGTTCAAAACGGGAGCCGCCGTGCGCTCCAGCCCAACGATTGATCAAGGTAAAGTTTATGCGGGCAGTAGTGATGGTTTTTTCTACTGTTTGGACGCAGCCAGCGGTAAAAAAATCTGGGCTTTTAATGCTGCCGCTGCGGTGCAATCCAGCCCAGCCATCAGCAAGGACAAGGTTTTTTTTACCAACAAAAAAAACCAGCTTTTTGCCCTGCACAGAATCACTGGTCAAAAAATCTGGCAAGTCGATTTGAAACCCGACCTGCCTTACGCCTGGGGTTTCGACTATTACCAATCCTCTCCATTGGTCAACGCCGGAGTAGTGTATGTAGGCAGTGGCAGTGGCGCAGTGTACGCATTGAATGAGTTGGATGGCAAAATTAAATGGAGCTTTCCAACGGCCTCTTTGGTGCGCTCCTCGCCATCTCTGGCTCAAAACACGCTTTATTTTGGCGACTTGTCGGGCAAGGTATATGCTGTAGATGCTCAAACAGGAGCAAAAAAATGGCAATTTGTCACAGTTGGAGATACCGTCAACAACCTGAGCTTTGGCAACGATTTTAAAGCCATCATGGCCTCCGTGGCCATCAAAGACAATATTGCTGTCGTGGGTGGCCGAGATGGTTACTTTTACGGCCTCAATGCGACCAGTGGTCAGGAGATTTGGCGCCACAACTACAATGGGTCCTGGGTCATTTCTTCCGCGGCCCTCAAGGATAGCCTGGTCGTAACCGGAACTTCGGATGGACGCTTCGTAAAGGCATATAATCTGTACTCGGGTAGGGAAAAATGGACCTATAGAACCCCCACCATCGTTTGGTCCTCACCCATCATTGTGGGCAATACCGTGGCTGTAGTGGTCAACGACGGTTTTGTACACTGCCTGGATTTGGAAAAAGGGACCGAAAAATCCCGCTACCGTTTTGGCGACCGGGTATTTTCTTCGCCCTCTTTTGCCGATGGGGTGATTTATGTAGGCAATGACGATGGCAATATTTCGGCCCTGCAAACGGGTAACAAGCCGAGCTCCGGGCGTCCCATCAAAAAAGCCGTATTCTGGACCAGCGACGTGATGGGCAAATACCTGCGGGCGGGAATGAGCAATTTGATCCGAGATTATTTTGTGGCTGAAGGTTATGAATTGTTGAGCGAACAAACCTTACCTGCCTTTTTGCAAGCCAACA
>NZ_JANRKL010000181.1:0-101713 GCF_033763495.1 Haliscomenobacter sp.
GCAACTCCTTGGGCAGGGACCGAAACAAACTAGGTGTGGGTGTGAAAGTGTGAACGTGTGGGTGTGACAGCCTTCCATTCCCACAAGAAACCCCGCCAACCCACAAGAAAGGGTTTGGGTGTGATCGTGTGAGTGTGGGTGTGACAGCCTTCCATTCCCACAAGAAACCCCGCCAACCCACGGATTTATCCGTGGGAGGCTACCAAAAGGTCCTAACCCACGAATTTATTCGTGGGAGATTCGAAGGACTACTTATCATCATCAAGCTACAACCATGTAGCACAAAGCACAATCATGAAAAACTTTTTTAAAACCATACTTTGTCTAAGTCTGTTGGCCATCAGCGCCTCGCTGTTTGCCTCCAGTCACCGGGAAGCACCGCTGATCGCGGATGATCCCTTGGCGGACAATACCGATTTGTACGCCTTCCGCAGCCCTGATGAACCAGGCATGATCACCATCATCGCCAACTATGTTCCACTGCAATTGCCACAAGGTGGCCCCAACTATTACAACTTTGGTGAAAACATCCGCTATGAGATCCACATCGACAACGATGCCAGCATTCCCGGCGATGAAATCACCTTCCGTTTTACGTTCAAACTGGTGAATGAAGACCCTACTACTTTCTTCAACATCCGTTTGGGCAAACAAAACCTGAAAGCCACTTACACCCTTGAGCGCAGCATCGATGGAGGTAAAAGTTTCCAGATGGTGATCAGAAATGGTGTAGTACCACCCAATAACGTTGGTACCCGCTCGATTACCAGCGGAGTTGGTCTGGATACCCGTTATGCAGATTTGGTACAAAATGCCATCACCACTTCTTCTACTGGTGAAAAAGTATTCTGCGGCCCAGCCGACGATCCTTTCTTTGTAGACCTGGGTGGCATTTTTGACCTCGGTGATTCACCTCGTCAAGGTAGCAAATCTCGCGATGGCGTCAAGTGTTTGAATGTAAGCACCATTGCCATTCAAGTGCCCATTCGCACCTTGCTGAAAAAAGGAGCTTTCTATTTGCCCAAGACCATTTTGGATCCTGACTATGTGATTGGAGTATGGGCTTCTTCCAGCCGTCGCGCCATCCGTACTTTGTCTAAAGGCAAAGAAACGCACTCTGGTGATTGGGTTCAGGTATCTCGCCTGGGTATGCCTTTGACCAACGAAGCGGTGATTCCAATTGGTTACAAAGACTATTGGAACGCACTCAGCCCTTATGCTGAAATCAGCGACACTGTTTTAGACAATTTCTTCTACAATCCAGAATTGGCCCTGTACATGGACGATTCTCAGTTCGGTACTGCCGTTCCAGCAATGAAGCAATTGCGCATCCAGCGCAAGTCTTTGGGTTCATTCGACTTTGGCTATGGCAAAGATGGTTTGTATCCACTTAAAGGGAATCCTGCGCTGAATGGAACAGCGCTTGATGATAAGGTGTTTGGTACATTATTGCTTCCTGGCCCAGGAAAGGCTCGCTCTGTAGATCTTTGGCCGATCTTCCACACGGGTGCCCCGAACCTTCCCCCTTACCAATTGGCAACGGGCAAAGGTGGAAACCCCCTGGCGCCAGGTAAGCCTTTCATCCACAACTTCCTCCCCAACGGTGGTGACATGTTGCGTTTGAACATGGCTGTACCTGCTACCCGCCGTAGCGATCCTAACTTCAGCTCACTGGGCTTGGTTCAAGCAGCAGTAATGGGTTTGACGCATCCAAAATACAAAGGCAACCGCAGCCTGGAATTCATCCCGAATATGGATGGTTTCCCAAATGGTCGCCGCTTGGAGGATGACGTTACCCGGATTGAATTACAAGCAGTAGCTGGTGTGGTTTTGGCTGCCGTTGGGTTGTGGTATGACGACTTTGATGGTAAAAACCCTGTCAGCACCGACTTGATTGATGTCCTGACCTACACCACTGGCGTAGAGAAAAACGATGCAAAATTTGGGATGAGCTTCCCTTACGTAGCATTGCCCTGGGCTGGCGACGGCAAATGTGGTGGCGTAGAAGTAAGCAGCCCAAGTACGGCAGCTATTGCTAACGCCGCTGCGGAAAGCAGCTTGTTGAACGCGCCAAAAGTTGTAGCAGCGGTTTATCCAAACCCGGTACGGGATGAGATCAACTTCAATTTACGGTCTCAAGGTGAAAACCAAATTCAAATCGACCTTTACGACTTGAATGGCCGCAAATTGAACAGCATCATCTCCACTACGGTATTCGAAGGTGAAAACGCCATTCAGGCGAAACTTCCAGTAGGCCTGGCCAAAGGCAACTACTTTGCAAGGATCATCGACAAGAATGGTGCCGTATTGCAGAATGTGAAAATTGTAAAAGTCAACTAAAAGTTGAGAGGGTTGAGGAAGGTTGAGAAGGTTTAGGCTACCGCAGTGACTTAGACGCAGGCCAGTATCAACCTTCTCAACCTCCCTCAACCTTCTCAACCTTCTCAACAAAAAAGCCATGTACCACCGCATTTCCATCCTTTTCCTTTTCCTTGCTTTCGCTTTTGCTTGTGCCAAGAAGCAAACTGAGTCAGCTACCCTGACGGTCAAAGACATTCCATTACTGCTTGACCGCAATGAAGCCATCCAAAATGGCCAAGAATGGTCGGACGTCCAAAGTTACTACGGTACTTCCCGCCAGGCACTGCTGGATAACCCCAAAGACTACGAAGCAGCCCTCAAATTGGTATACGTATTTGTCAACGAAGCCCGCATCACCGGCGAGCACGGACATTACTACCCAGCTGCGCTGAAAATGAGTGATTATATTTTGCAAAAACCAGAACTGGAAAAAGACCTCCAATTTCGGGCCATGGCCGCCAAAGCAGGCGTCCAATTATCCCTACACGACTTCAAAAATGCCCTAAAAACCGGCACTGAAGCCATGAACATCAACCCTTACAACGCCCAGAATTATGGGGTATTGGTAGATGCCAATGTTGAATTGGGCAATTATGATGAAGCCGTCAAGATGGCGGACAAAATGGTTTCGATTCGCCCTGACTTGCGCTCTTACGCCCGGGTTTCCTACTTGCGTGAAATTTACGGGGATGTGGATGGTGCCATTGAGGCCATGAAAATGGCGGTAGATGCTGGTTTTCCGGGTCAAGAACACACCTGCTGGGCCAGACTTACCCTCGGTAATTTGTACAAACAATACGGCAACCTCGATGCAGCTGAAGGCGAATACAACACCATTTTAAAGGAACGCCCTAACTATCCATTTGCGGTTGCTGCCCTGGCTGAAGTGGCCGTGGAGCGCAAGAAATACGGAGAAGCGGAAAAGCTGTTTAAAGATGCTGCCAATATCATCCCTGAAGTAGGCTTTTATGAGGAACTCGCCAGATTGTACAAAGCTCAAGGTAAAGATGAAGCTTGTAAAAAAACCCTGGCTGAAATTTGGCCCATGCTCGCAGATGATGAGGCCCACGGCCACAACATGAACCTGGAATACGCCAGCATTTACGCCGACATCGTTGGTGATTTGAATAAAGCGCTGAAATACGCGCTGAAAGAATACGAAATCCGCCCCGAAAACATTGACGTTAACCGCAAACTGGCCCTGATCTATCAAGATATGGGCAATAGCGCTAAAGCTTTGGAGCACATGACCAAAGCAGCCAAAACCAATTCCAAACACCCTGAATTGAAACAACTGGCTATAAAAGGGTAGAGTACATTTTTTTGAGCTATACCAGGCAGTTGAGCAGTTTTCGCTCAACTGCTTTTTTTTTATTGTTACATTTGGGGCATTGGGGCGATAAATGTAATACCCAGGCAAATGGAATTGAACGATCTTGATTTTTTATTGGAAGCCGTAAAGGCTTCTCCCGACAATCTGCCACTGCGTAAACTACTGGCTTCAGCACTATTAAAAAATAGTCGTTTTGAAGAAGCAGAAGTGGAGTACAAAGCTGCTCTACGCATGGCACCAGAAGATTTGACCCTGCAAATGGGTTTGGCCACTGCTTTTTTAGAGCAGGGTAAAACGGCGATGGCCATGGTCATCATGGAAGATATCTTGTCGCATGATACGCCGCCACCTCAGGCCTGGATCATTCAGGCGCGCCTGTTATTGAAGGCTGGCCAAGCCCAACAAGCTCAGGAGGCCTACGACAATGCCATCAGCCTCGATCCCAATTTGGCCGACGCCTACCTCAACAACGAAATCAGTCAAAAACTGGACCAGTCAGCGGAGCCCAACAAAGTGCGTTTGGGCGGATTTGGTGACGAAGATGAGGAAGAAGAACGTATCCTTGAGTTTGAGCGACCCAAAGTCAGCTTCAACGATGTAGGTGGGATGGAAAAAGTGAAGGAGGAAATTCGGATGAAAATCATCCACCCACTGGAGCATCCCGAAATCTACAAGGCTTATGGAAAAAAAATCGGTGGTGGGATACTGCTTTACGGCCCTCCCGGCTGCGGCAAAACCCATTTAGCCAGGGCTACTGCAGGTCAAATCAAGAGCAATTTTATGGCGGTGGGCATCAACGAAATCCTGGACATGTGGCTGGGACAGAGTGAAAAAAACCTGCACGCCATCTTCCAAAAGGCCAGGCAAATCAAGCCTTGTGTGCTGTTTTTTGACGAAGTTGACGCTCTGGGCGCCAATCGTAGCGACATGCGCATGAGTGCAGGAAGGCACTTGATCAACCAATTCCTCAGTGAACTCGACGGCATCGAGCAGTCCAACGATGGAGTTTTGATTCTGGCAGCCACCAATGCTCCCTGGCACCTCGATCCAGCTTTCCGCCGCCCTGGTCGTTTTGACCGGATCATTTTTGTACCCCCACCAGATGAAGCGGGCCGGGCAGCCATTTTGGAAATTCACTTGCGCGACAAACCGGTTTCGAACATTGATTTTGCCAAAATCGCCCAAAAAACCAATGGGTTCTCTGGTGCTGATTTGGAAGCTGTAATTGATATTGCCATTGAAAACAAACTGGAGGAAAGCATGCGCAAAGGTATTCCGCTCCCTCTCGACACCGCTGACTTGCTCAAAGCGCTTAACCAACACCGCGCAACCACCAGCGAATGGTTCAGCACCGCCAAAAACTACGCCCTGTTTTCGAATGAAAGCGGGCAGTATGATGAAATTTTGAAGTATTTGAACGTAAAAAAATAGTTGAGGAGGTTGAGTAGGTTTAGGCTACCGCAGCGGCTTGGACAAGAAAATTGTCAAAATCGCTGCGGTAGCCTAAACCTACTCAACCTTCCTAAACCTTCCTCAACGCAACTTATCTCCATGTCACGCCACCTTGAACGCGCCCAACTCCTCATGGAACAACGGCGCATAGCTGAAGCTGAAAAAGAACTGGCCCTTGCTCTGCAGGAGTCTCCCGATAATGGATTTGCCTTCCGATTGTTGGCCTTGTGCAAGGTAATGAGCAGAAACTACCCTGCGGCCTTATCTCCCGCACAACAAGCTTTAGCGCTCGATCCGGATGACCCCGGTAATCATTATATTTTGGCGGTAGCTAGTTTTTACAACAACCAAAACCAGCAGGCCAAGGACTTGATTCGCAGCGGTTTGAACCTCAATCCCTACATGCCCTCCATGTTTGAATTGGCTGGAGAAATTGCCATGCAGGAAGACCAATGGGAAGAAGCGCTCTATCAGGCTCAAAAAGGATTGGAGATTGATCCCGAAGACACCGAATTGGTCAACCTACGCGCTCGGGCATTGCTCAAACTGAATCGTACCGCCGAGGCGGAGGCTACGATGGATTACGCCCTGTATACTGACCCACACAATTCCATGTCACACGCCAATCAGGGTTGGGTGGCCGTGCATCAAAACAATTTTGAACAAGCAATTGCATCTTTTAAAGAAGCGCTACGCCTCAATCCACAAAATGCCCATGCCCGGGCGGGTTTAAAGGAGGCAATTAAGGCCAAAAACCCTTTATACCGCTGGATTTTGAATTATTTCCTGTGGATGAGCAAATTGCAAAGTGACAAACAGTGGTGGTTCATCATTGGTTTGTATTTTGTATACCGCATCGTGCTGAGTTTGAATAAAAACTTCCCGGCGCTAAGCTTTTTGCTCACCCCTCTGATTGTCCTATACATTCTTTTTGCTTATTCCACCTGGATCGGGCAACCGGTTTCTAATTTTTTCCTGCGCTTTCACCCGCTCGGAAAACACGCTTTGAGTGCCGATGAAAATCGGGCTGCCAATTGGGTGGGCATTCAATTGCTTGCACTTTTGGGCGTAGCAGTCTTGTATTGGTTGGCACCTGAAGCGGGTTGGCTCGGCTGGACCAAAGACCGACTGCTTTTTGCCGTCCTGGTAGTTGGCACCATGTTGATTCCGGTCAGTGGTTCTTTTTTAGCCCCTGAGGGAAGCCAAGCACGTAAGCAATTGGCCTGGTACGCCATCATTCTGGGTGTTTTTGGTCTGGTTCCAGTCTTATTCCCTGTAGCATTTGAGATGATCTATGTGTATGGGATCGGGATTTTTGTGTATGCTTTTGTGGCGAATTACATCTTACAGCGGGCAGCAAGGAGATTTTGAGTGCTTGTTTGAGCTCAAAAAATTTACCAAAGCAATTTATATTTGAGGTAAAGAATGTTGACCATGACTAAAAAAGAGATTCGCGACCTGATTGCCAGTGGTCGCCTGAATGAAGCCATTAAAGGACTACCTGGAGTTGTTGCAGAGCACCTGCAAAATGATGTGATTTTGTTACAAAGTCGATTGAATGGATTGGAACGCCAGGAGCGTTTGGGTACTATTGATTCGGGCAGTGCCAATATTGAGCGGGCAAAAATCACTGCAGCAGTGCTCGACATGCTCTCTGGTGATTAAGCCTGATGGATTGGGTCTTTTTTCTCCTCATAAATGGGGAGATTTTACAAATCCCCTCCAGCGATGAAGCCTAAGAATGTAGAAACCCTGATCTTTGAGTCATTAATTTGATTGTTCACACACAACACTCAAACCATGAAGACGCACAAGATTATGGCACTTATTACGGCAATGACTCTTTTCCAAACCCTGAGTGGGCAAAGTAGCAGCGAAGACCACTATGTGGGCACCTTCAGCAATAGCCAATCAGGTCTGGTTTTGTCGATGGATAAGGCAGCTGATGGCAGTTACAAGGGTTTTTTCCAGTTGCAGGGACAACAATATACGTTCAGCAATGGGGTCAAACTCTTGGGCATGATCAATGCTGAATACCAATACAATGGCCAGGCATTTGCGTTTTCGCTCTCTCGTTTGCTGGGTGAATATTATGTAACTAGCGAAGGGGTAAGTATTCCTGTAGTGAAAACGGCCAATCAAGCTGTCGCCGCCACTAAATCAACAGTTGGCGCTGGAAACACCCCAAAAAGCAGTACAGCTACCAGTCCCACTACGTCCAACGTGACAGGTGGCAAAGCAACAACCACCGCTCCTGCAGCCACTGGTGCCCGGATTTCCGACCCTTACAGTGGTTATTCTTTCCAGACGCCAGCTGCCTGGAAAAGCCAGGAACAAGGTGGTGGTTTCGTACTCAATAAAGTGGGTACCCAGGTATCGATGAGTGTAAGCCCCCATGAGTACAAAACCCTGGCCGAAATGCGTGCCCAGGTACTCGACGCCAACGACCCCGCCAGCAATACTTACCTCAAAGCCCAAACCCAGGCTTATGGCAGCAATGGTTTGTTGATCCGTTTTGATGGCACTGCACAAGGCCAAGCTGTAGTCATCGAAATGATCAGTTTGTTGTCGCCAAACGGCGGTGGTGTGACCGTAGCCGCTTCAGGAGCAAAGGACCAGTTCGGTGCGGAATATACCTCTCTGGTCAAATCCGTGGCCAATAGTGTCCAATTCAGCAAACCTCAAACCTCCAGCCTGGCGGAACAATGGAAACAAAAGATCAAAGGCAAAAGGCTGGACTATTACTACACGGGCAATGGAATGGCCGATCACTACATCATCCACATTTGCTCGGAAGGTACTTTTGTGTACAAAAACGACAATTCCTACAGCTCAAATAATGCTTATACCGACTTTTCTTACGCAAGTGCAGGTGCGGATGCTGGCAAATGGCAGGTAGTGGCCAAAGGTACTCAACCTACTTTGATTCTGCGCTTCAATGATGGCCGGGTTTGGGAATATCCAATGAGCCCGGGGAAAGCTGGAAATGAAATCTTGTTGAATGGAAAGCGGTATTTTGTGCAGGCAGGGACGATGTGCCAGTAGATTCTCAAGCAATTGATAAGCAACTTGCCTCAAGTCTAATAGAACTCACTCCTCAAAAAAACAAATATTCCCCCCTACCCAATCAAAATTCTTATTGAAACGCACCCCGATCATTTCACCCTTACTCATGCGCGAAAGGTTGGTGATCAATTTGGGGCGAGCCTCCCCCTGGTGCCATACATACATCAAGCGGATTTCCAGCTTAACCCCACCAGTAGGCGATTCAATGACGGGCTCATAGTTTACTTTGCGTTGCAAAAGGAAGTTTTCTTTGTCCGAAATCGCGTCCAGGTCTTCTGCGGTGATGTGCAGTTTAACCCCGGAACCAGCGAAGGAAAAAAGAGGCTTCAAAACGTAATTTTCCAGATCAGCCGGGTATTCTGGCAACTCATGCAAGAAATAACTTTTGGGTACAAAAGGGCTGTTCAGCAGCGGCAAGGTAAATTTACTTGCACGGTAGAACCAATTGGGATGGGCAATCCATTCCACGTCGACGTCGTCGGTAAGTTTGAACTCGGTCACCAGATCCGGGTAGTTTTGTAAGTCGTCAAAAATTACCCGGTTGTAAATACGTTGGATATCAATGCGGTGGCCATCTTTTTCGTAGTACAATTTCCGGCCATCTTTGCGCACCTTGGTCAGGCAAACAGCTTCGATGCCGAGGATGTCTTTGGTTACCGCAAAATCAATTCTGGTTTTTTGAATCTCTGGGTAAATCTCCAACAGAATGGTGTTTTCAGCCTTGCCTTCGCCAATAAACAGGCGTTGCAACTCTGCGATGTACCCATCCCGATCCAATCCATTAAAGTATTCGGTGAAGCCCTGGGGGCAATAAAAAAAACGCTTATACATGTCCCCGATGTACGCCTGATAGCCATACAAGGTAGCGAACCCCTGCATTTCAATCAATTGTGGCGTGAACTCACCCTGCTCATCCTTACAAACTGCAAAATCCAAGGTCAACAAAGTACAAGTATCCGGCTCGTTGGGTACCCGCTGGTCGGCGGGAATGGCCCGCTCGGTTTTGGCTCTAAAATCGGGTTGGATCATCACATCAATGATGTCCTCTCCGGCCTGAATCAATCTTTGCGTCAAGGCTTTAGGGACAAAAGCGGGGGTTTCTGCCACGCGAAACTCCAGGGTGTCGGGAAAATCTTGCTTGATTTGAGCTACAAAAGCCTCATAAGTCTCTTCCGTAAAAGAGGCATTGTACCGTTGGCGTATTTCTGGCAACATAAAACCATTATCAAGCCACCAAGGCTCCCTGGAGCTGTTCGGCAGCGTGGTGTAAAAATGAAGGAATGATCACCGCTTCGGTCAACATGATTTTATCAGGATCATCAAGTCGATCGATCATTTCAAAGTATTTGACCTCGCCGTGGGTTTCGATGACCCATTTGCGCTTGTCGTCCATCAGGTAATAACGCAGCATCCCCCGTGAATCAGCCTCGGGATGGAACTGGGTGCCAAAAACTTCGGGAGAAAAACGAATCGCCATTACGGCACGTTCCAGCGGAATGTGGGGGCGCTCTTTTTCCAGACACAAGGCTTGGGCTCCAAATTCACGCATCCTGGTTTCGTTGACCTGAGTTACCTGATAATCTCGTGAATCAACGGCATAGAATGGTTCGGGCAAGCCATGAAACAAAAATTCGGCGTAACCGTCACCCATGCGGTGGATGGGCATTACGCCAAAAGAAGTGGACTGTCTTCGCGTCACTTCGGCCAGGCCCAAATGGCGGCAAACCATTTGAAAAGAATGGCAAATGAGGAACATGAACTTCTTGCGAGCATGGCTCCGGTTGTAAGCAAAAAGGGAATCCACAAATGCAAAATAATCCTTTTCCCATTGGGTATTGGCCGCTAGTGGGCTGCCCGGGCCACCACTGGAGATAAAAATATCGAATGCTTCCAGATCTGGAATTTCGTTGTTTGCACGCACATTGAATACTTCAAAACTGCCCTCAATGCCATCCTGCTCCAGAAAGCGAGCTGCTATCTGCCGAATACAACGCATACCTTCGTTGGCCCAATTGTCGTACATGTCCAGTACCGCAATCTTAATCGTTTCGTCCGTTTTCATCACAGCAAAAAAATTTAAAGCTTTGAATAAAAAGGGTCAAAAATAGTCAACCTGGGCCGATTTACCAAAGTCCGTAAGCAGTTTCCCCAATGATAAAGTCTACAACAGCCTTAAAGTCCTTGGTTTCGTTGTACACTTTGAGTTGGCGATCTGCCCCAGTTCCATTTTCCATCATTTTGATGATGTACTCAACTTCTTCGCGGCTCCCCAATTGATCTACTACATCATCAACAAAATCAAGCAGCTCCAGGATCAAAGCTTTAGTAGGAACTTCTTCTTGTTTTCCGAAATCAATCAACTTGCCATCGATGCCATAACGGGCTGCCCGCCATTTGTTTTCGTTGATGAGTGGTTTGCCGTACATGCGGAAACTCAGGTTGCTGCTCATCAATTTGTACAATTTGACCACAACAGCTTGCATCACTGCCGCCAGGGCAATGGTTTCTTCAGCGCGCATTTGTACATCACAAATCCTGAATTCTACGGTTTCAAAAAACGGATGCAGGCGCATGTCCCACCAGATTTTTTTACCATTGTCGATACAACCCGTTTTGATCAACAAATCCAGGTATTGTTCATATTCCATTGCACTGCTGAAGGATTCAGGCAATCCGGTGCGAGGGAATTTGTCAAAAACTTTGGTACGAAAAGACTTGTAACCCGTATTGCGGCCCTCCCAAAATGGAGAATTGGTGGAAAGGGCAAAAATGTGGGGCAAAAAATACCGGGCTACGTTGATGATTTGTACACCAACTTCCCGGCTGGGAATGCCTACGTGTACGTGCAAACCAAAAATGAGGTTAGAGCGGGCAGCTTCCTGCAATTCTTCCACAATTTGGTCATAACGCGGATTGGGCGTAATCGGCTGATCAGCCCAATGCGAAAAAGGGTGGGTACCTGATGAGGCAATTTTTAAATCAACCTTATCGGCAATCTCCATGACGTACTTGCGCAGATTGACCACATCCTCGCGGGCCTCATGAATATTTTTACAAATAACGGTGCCGACTTCCACCACTGCCTGGTGCATTTCGGCTTTCACTTGTTCCTGGAGCTTTACTTGCCCCTCATCTACTATCCGCGACATGTGCGAACGCAACTCCCGCGTTTGCGGGTCGATGGTTTGAAACTCTTCTTCTATGCCAAGGGTGAAACAAGAAAGATCCATAGGTTGAAGGTTTTTATGGGTTCCAAGGTTTTAGTGTTCATAGTTTCAGGGGTCACGCCGACACTTCGACTACGCTCAGTGACCGGAGGAACCCCTTAAACTATAAACACTAAAACCTTACTTCGTTTTTGTTGTCTTTTTCGCAGCAGGTTTTTTCCCTGCAAGTCCGGTCAAGGCAGCCATGTCATTGTTCACGCCTGCACCGACAAAAGTACCCCAGGTGAGGTTGGTTTGTCCAGGTTTGGCGGCTTTGGCACGCTCGATGGCCATGGTTGCAGCGGCTTCTACTACCCAGTCAAAGTTCTCTTGACCGACCGAATTCACATCGGCATCAGGTGCCGGGTTGCAGAAGTCGATGGCGTATGGAATGCCGTCACGCACTGCGAATTCAACCGTATTGAAGTCGTAGCCCAGGGCCAGATTCAAACGCATGACGTAATCATGCACCGTTTCCAGCAATTTTTTGGCTGCAGGCCCTTGCGCTTTGATTTGTGAATCGTAGCGCAAATGGTGTGGATTGCGGGGCTCATAAGGCATGATGCGTACATGTTTTTGCCCTATGCAATAACAACGGAAATAATCGTCGAAAACGATTTCTTCTTGCAGCAGCATCACCAATTGCTCGGTTTCCGCGTGTTTTTTCCACAAATCCTCGGCATCCTCCACCCGATAGACACTTTTCCAACCTCCACCTGCGTGTGGTTTCATGTAAGCTGGAAATTTGACATAATCAAAAATGGCATTCCAGTCCAGGGGCATTTTGAGGTTGCGGAAGGATTCGCCGCTGGTATCGGTTGGCAATTCAAAGGAAGGAATCAGTGCAGTATTGGGCACCGGTACGCCAACTTGTAGGGCCAAGCAGTTGTTGAAAAACTTTTCATCTGCGCTCCACCAAAAAGGGTTGTTGACTACAGCAGTGCCACAAAGTGCGGCGTTTTTGAGAAATGCCCGATAAAAAGGGACGTCCTGAGAAATGCGGTCAATGATCACTGCGTAACCACTATCGCCGCCCTGGGTCACTTTGTCAATCGAAACGGGTTCAGCAATGATGTCCTTACCTTCTTTTTGATTGACACGTTCAATGAATGCCCAAGGGAAAGTGTTCTCTTTTCCGAATAAAATACCGATTTTTTTCATATGTAAACGTTTTCTTGTTCGTGAATTTTGGCAAAAAGCCAGTTCAAATATTGTCCTTAAATTTTAGACAAGTAATCAGGGAACATTTCCCGCCAGATTGGCCAATCGTGATTGGCAAAAGGGCGGATATCCAGCCAATGGTTGATGCCCTTGCGCTGTAAAATTTGTGACATCCATTCATTTTCACCCTTGCAAAAATCGTGTTCAGACGTGCCAAGGACAATCTTCATATCGTAAAAATGGTTGTTCTGCGCATCGGGCATAAAATCAGGTGGGTTGTTAAAAAACACGTTGTCGTCGTAGTACCCTCCCAGATGTTGTTTGATGTCAAAAGCGCCACCCATGCTGAATAGATAAGCTACTTTATCCGGGTGTTTAAAGGCAAAATTCAGGGCGTGATACCCTCCAAAACTACAGCCTGCTACTCCAATTTTATCCACATTACATTCTTGTCGAATGGAAGGAACCAGTTCCTCATTCAACATGCGGTCATAACAGGTATGGTTGTATACACGAGTAGCCGGATGCAGGTGTTTGGCGTACCAACTATCGCTATCGATGCTGTCAATGCAATAGATTTTTATTTTTCCCGACTCAATAAACCCACGAGCGGATTCGATGAGTTTAAAATCCTTGTTTTCGTAGTAACGCCCCATGGAGGTAGGAAAAAGCAGGATCGGATAGCCCCAATGTCCAAAAGTCAACATTTCAATGTCTCTTCCCAAACTATGCGACCAGAATTTGTGGTAAGTCTCTTGCAAGTTTATTTGGTTTTAATGGATTGAATCAGGGTAATATCGCAAAATAATTACTTTTGCCTGCGACTAAAATAATATTATTCTCGATATGCACAAAAAAGAACTCGTTTTATCCTCCATTCATTTGGGACGTAAAGTCAAGGTGACCCTTATTTTGCCACCCCATTATGCATTTAGTTTTCGGCACTATCCCGTTTTGTACCTCAATGATGGCCAGGATTTACCGAGTTTGCGCATGGAGGAAACCTTACATACCTTGTTTACCGAGCAGAAGCTTCGCCCTTTTATCGTGGTGGGTATTCATGCCAATGAGCAACGCATCCAGGAGTATGGTACCGCAAATCAGGCAGATTATGCGGGCAGAGGTAGTAAAGCCGGGCATTTTACCCATTTTGTTTTGGATGAACTCAAACCCTACATCGAGCGGCATTACCGGACCAAGACTCAGGCTCAACACAATTTTTATGCAGGGTTTTCATTAGGTGGCCTGTCGGCCCTAGATATTGTTTGGCACCATGCTGATGTTTTTTCCAAAGTAGGCGTTTTTTCCGGTTCCTTTTGGTGGCGCTCCAAGGCACTGGATCAAGGCTATAATGAGGCAACGGACCGCATCATGCATGCCCTGGTTCGGGAAACGCCTGATAAACCAAACGTCAAATTCTGGCTCCAAACGGGAACTGAAGACGAAGTATCCGACCGAAACAACAATGGCATCATCGATTCCATCGACGATACCCTGGGATTGATTGAAGAGTTAAAACTAAAAGGCTATCGCCTCAATGAAGATATAGTGTACCGTGAAGTGGAAGGTGGCCGCCATGACCAGACGACTTGGGGAAGGGTGATGAGGGAGTTTTTGGAGTGGACTTTTAAAGAGTGACGAATTTTTCGAATGACGAATGACGAATTGGGAGCGTTCCCAATTCGTCATTCGTCATTCGAAAAATTCGTCATTAATTTTTTACCGCATCATCCGAATCTGATTCCCTCCATTGGCATTTCCTTTCTGGAAGCCTTTCATGGAGTAGATGAAGCTGAACATGAAGTAACGGGCCAGAGAGTTGATGTCCTGATCCTGGAAGTAATTCAGCTGAACGGTCCGGCTGATGCCCTGGTTCTGGTTCAACAAATCGTAAACCCCAAACTTCAACTGGCCTTTGTTGCCTTTCAGAAAAAAGGCGGAAACCGCAGCATTCCAGATTGGAATATCTTGATCAAATTCCTCGCCCAAACCACGGAATTGGCTGTAATCCAGGTCTGTTTCGATGTTCAATTTATCCTTGAAGAAGAATTTTCTCAGACCTGCAGAGTAGGTGTAGCTGTAGTAATCCTGGTTGCGCTCGCTGTTGAGGGAGTAAGCTGTATTGGAATAGTTCAGCGTATAACCCAGGTTCCAGTCCCATTTCTCTTTTTTCTGGTTTTCGAAAGTGATCCCAGCGGTTGGGTTGGTGGTATTGGTGAAGTTACGTGCCGTGTTCACAAAGGTAATTCCCCTGTTGTAGTTGAATCCTCCGGAAAGGTTATACCTCATTTTTAGGCCTTTGAACCGGCCTCCATAATTCAAGCGGCTAATGAAACGGTAATCATCCGGTACGTTGATGGGTGTACGTTCGGTGACAAATGTTTCTTCATTGATGGTTTGCGCCGTTTGAATCCGGTTGTGGGTATAGGTAAAGTTCGTGAATGCAAAGAAGTTGGTAAAATTGAACTGATTGAAGTGGTTGTAGCGCATCGTAAAACGATTGCTGTATTCAGGCTTCAGGTTCGGGTTCCCGATGTAAATATTCAGCGGGTTGCTCAAGTCACGAACGGGTTGCAACTGCGTAATTGAAGGTTCGTTGATGTCGGTACTATAGTCAAAGTTGAAGCTGCGCATTTGGGTAAAATTGTAGCGCAAACGCAGACTTGGCAAGTAGTTCAGGAAATCCTGTCTTACCTTTTGCTCACTCGAGCGGATGTCTCCTTCCAACACGGCTTGCTGTACAGCCAGGCCTGTAGAGAAGTTCAATTTGGGGTTGGAAACCCTGAAATTGAAGCCTCCATTGTGGAAGTTAAAATCGCTGAGGGTACGGTTGGTTTGAATGGAATTCAATACCAGTTGTCCGGTAGGCAATACATCGTACACTTCACGGTTGTTGTCGTTGCCCCGGTGGTTGTAAGAATAATTGAGCTCCAAAAACTTGCCCCGTGACAATGGTTCAGTGTAGGACACCCGGGCATTGTAACTCATCCGATCACTGAGGGTATTGGTTTGTTGATCGTAGTTTTGAGTATTGGTGATCGAACCATCCGTGCCAAAGAACAGGTTCCGGGACAGGTTGGTACCATCCGTATTGCCATCTACATTGTTCAAGGTGAAAGTGGTGCTCAAGCTACGGCCACGGCGGCTGAAACGCTTCCGGTACAACAAAGTAGTGTTCAAATTGGTATTGGTACCATCTGAAGCATTGGTCTGGCTACTCGAGTTCCGAGGTGCATTCAATTCCGTAGTGGAAAAAGAATTTGACAAAATGTCGTTACCATTGCCGCTCAGGGACAAACGACCTACCACCCGGATAGATTGGGTAGAATCCATGTCGTGGTCGAGGGTAAAATTGAGTCGGTGTACATTGCTGCGTTCGTCCTGTTCTGAGGTATCGTTGGTAATAAAAGCTGATTTTTCCAGATAATTTTCAGTTCTGGTTTTTTGATCGGTCTCCTTTTTGAAGCCACTGTACAGGTAACTACCGTTGATTTTGGTTTTTTTGCCAAAATCCTTGCTGAAGTTCAAGCCAGAAGAATAAAAGGTAGTAAAACCGTAGTTGCGGCCAAAATTGATCGGAATGTCGCTTCCGCCACCACCACCACCGCCACCAGTGACGATACGCATGCCACCGCCGCCGCCCATGCCACCGGCACCGCCCGAGAAATCGAGGTACTCATTCACGGAGAAACCATTGCGGTTGACGTTGTTGGCAGAGCCGATGAAAGACAATTGGCCGGTCTTGGAAAAACGGTTGACGTTGCCGCCCAGATCAAATTGTTCCGGTCCACCAGCCCCTACACGGAAGTTGCCAAAAACGCCGTTTTGACGGTCTGGACGCAAAGTCAAGTTGATGGTTTTTTCGCGTTGACCATCATCCACACCGGTGAACTCGGCCACATCAGTCATTTTATCAAACACTTGTATCTTATCGATTGCATCAGCAGGCAGGTTGCGGGTTGCGGTTTTGGGGTCGCGTCCAAAAAACTCCTTGCCGTTGACCAATACCCGGGTTACATTTTCCCCTTGGGCTTTGACGTTACCGTCCTTTTCTACTTCTACCCCGGGTAGGCGTTTGAGCAATTCTTCAACGGTAGCGTTAGGTTGGGTTTTGAATGCTGCGGCATTGAACTCAACGGTATCTTTTTTGATGGTCATGGGGGATCTTTCACCTTCCACCACATACACATTCAGCGTTTCGGATTGCTCCTTCATGATGATTTTGCCGAGGTCTTTCTCCTTTTCACCCGCAAGGGTAATCGGGATTTTTTTGACGCCATAACCCAAAAAACTCAACTGCACAATGTAATCGCCAGCTTTCACACCAACGACTTCAAAGGCACCTTTCGGATCAACAAGAGCAAAACCACTTAAAAGTGAATCTTTAGCTTGCAGGACCATCACCGTTGCACCAGTGAGCGTTTGCCCGGTAGTATCTGCAACGGTTCCAAAAATTTTCGTTTGTGCTTGTGTACTTGCATAGGTCAGGAAGAGTGCACAAACGAGGGTAAAAATATGCTTCATAAAAAAAAAATTAATCGGGTTATTTCTTGCTACAAAGATACCGGAGCATTTCCTGGAAAGAGGTTAATCTGTCTTGATATAAGGTTAAAAATTGTTAACAAAGCTATTTTAACACAAATGGGGCTCGCAGCAAGCGCTACGAACCCCATTTTTACTAGGTTTTTCCCTATCTAATGCCCTGCCGACATTTGTACTGGTGTCTCGTCATTTCCTTTAATTTCCTTCACCAGAAAACAGGAAGCAGCGGCACAGAGCATACAAAACCCAGCCAGGATCAAAGCATTCCGAGGGTCATCCCCCAACAAGGGCTTGTAATACAGCGGTACTGTTAACATCCCGATGAACTGTGGCACACAGATGAAACCGTTAAAAATCCCCATGTATACCCCCATCCGGGCAGATGAAACGGCATTGGCCAGCATCAGGTAAGGCATTGACATGATTGACCCCCAGGCCAGGCCGATTAAGGTCATGCCTGCAAAATAAATCCACTTGTCATTGCTCAGGATCACACTGAAGAAGCCCAGTGCCCCGATTGTCAAAAACAAAGCGTGGGTGGCTCGGCGGCTACCCATCCGTTTGGCGATGGCAGGCAAAAAGATCGAAATCACAAAGCAGGAGATGCTGAACATCGCAAAACACAAGCTGCCCCAGTTTTTACCCGCTTCAAACCCGGTAGGGTTCGCATCTGGGCTTGGGGCATTAAAGGCATATTTTGCAGCGGCCAGGGATAAATATTGCCACATCAGGGGAAGGCCGTACCAGGTAAAAAATTTCACCCACCACAATTGGCGCATCACGATTGGCATTTCCGATAGCGAAGCCAAAATTTCCTTAAAAACCGGCAACATCAAGACCAAATACAGGCCTAATGCAATGCCTCCAGCCCAGATCAGGCCATTGGTGAGTCCGCCCAAACGAATGGCAAACATGCCACCAATCAAGGCAGCGCCAATGGTTAATGCCAAATGCCAAAAGGAAATGTTTTTCTTTTGTTCTGCGCTAAAGGTAGGTTGTATTTTATAGTCTTCATTTTCAGGTGGATATTCTTTGGTGGTATACATCGTCCAAAATACGGTCAGCAAAATTGCCGCAGCCCCAATGTAAAATGGGATACGTACTGAGTCCGGAATGCCATTGCTAAAGTCGCCACCAATCGCCATCGAAATGCCAATGATCGGGAGAATAAGCGGCATCAAATTGGAAAGGGTTTGACCGAATCCCACCATAAATGATTGTACTGCAAATCCGGTTGGGCGTTGTTTTGAATTCAACAAATCCCCTACAAAGGCTCGAAATGGTTCCATGGAAGAATTCAAACCCGCATCCAACAACCACATCAAACATGCAGCCATGAAGACCGATTTGGAATTAGGCATCAAAATCATCGCAATACTGCCTACGATGGCACCGATAAAGATGTATGGCCGGCGGCGCCCCCAGGTATTCGACCAACTCCGATCGGACAAAGTACCAATGATCGGCTGCAACAAAAGCCCCGTGAGCGGTCCGGCCAGCCAGAGACCAGGAATGCTGCTTTCTTCAGCTCCTAAATAGCGATAAATTGGACTCATGTTGGCTTGTTGCAAACCAAAGCCATATTGAATACCCAGAAACCCGAAACTCATGTTCCAGATTTGCCAAAAAGAAAGATCCGGTTTGTTCTTCACTGTAATCGTTTTAAACACCTGCTGGCGTTTCCCAAACAAGCGTTATTTGCTAATCTAAGTAGTTCGAAAAATTTTTGTAATGATATTTATTTTTTCCCGAAAGAAAAAAATAGTCGAGCAGAATAAACCACCTTCACACATGGGTTGGAGACGCAACTGGTTAAAAACTAAGCATCACACTTTTCCCCAAATAAACCCCTTGCGGTAAATCCACGATTACTGTAGTTGTATTGTTTTTCACATTAGGCAAACAAATAAATTTATCGCTTTTTGAGGTATAAGCACCTGGTAATGTGATGAGTATTCGGCCCAAACACCGTGATGGGTCTGCCACAGTCAACTGTTTCACTTTATCCCCTGCCATTTTGAGCATAACCATACCCTGACTGTCCATTTTTATTTTTTGCCCTTTGGCAATTTCTACCTCACCTGCTTTGTAAAAAGCCAACTGAACAATGCCCAATGTGCCGTGTTTTACACCTTGCAAATCTGCTGTATTCGATAGGATTTCAATGTTGCGGTTATTCACACTTGTTTCCGCCAATTTTTGCTCGGAAACATTTGGCACAACGATGTACTGATACTCAGGATATTTCTCCATCTTTCGTTTACCATGAATATCGGTTTCGTTTATTTTATCGCCGTGATTGAACCACAACTTGAATACATCTTCACTTACCAATTCTGTGCTGATGTTCTTTTGGTCTGTAATATCTGACCAACGCCCCGTTTCGGACTGATTGGATATGTTTATAGTTGTTGGTTCGGGAAAAAGATACCCGATTTTATCCTGGTGCACCCATTTCACATTTTCAGCAATTCTATTGCCCTTCGAAAGGACTTTTTTCTGCCCATCTTGCATTACTATCACCTCGCTCCTCAACAGAACTTGATTGATTGTGGTGACAATGGGCAATGACTTTTTGGGCTTTATACCTGCACCGAGGCAAACATATTCCTCATCAAAAAAGAACCACGATTTTTTGGCTTCGAGCATATCGTGGGGGCTTTTAAAATCAAACGCCACTGCACCGTATAGGCCATCGGTCACGGCACCCACGAAGTTGGTTAGCCCATCTTTTTGAATGTCAGTAGGTGGTGGCAAACTTGGTTTTTGCATAATGGTTGTGCCGGATATTTTTTGCCAGTCATATACCGCCCAAATATTGTGGTATTCGTCACCTTTGAGCATCAAATAATTTGTACCATCGGCTCGGTGATGGGTTGTTTTACCTGGTCCGTTATAGGGTTCTTCCATGTTTCGGTTTCGGGTAGAAAACATCCTGACACTGGTGTAAAAATTGGGGCGTTGAAAGACAAAATGCTCAGTTTGCCAAAAGAATTTGGCAAAGGACGAAGTTGGCCGGGCTTCCCCTTTTCTCAATTTAATGATGTCTTCCAATTCTTTTTTTCTATAATCAGTGCTGACTAAAAGTCGCTCAATTTCCAGCGTTCCTTTGGGTTGCAAAGGAGGTTTTTTTATCGAAATACTTCGATTTGCTACCCCTACATCATCATAAATGCCGTACACCTGTTGTTTGTAAATACCATCCAGATAATAATCCACCAATAGGTTGATATTCTCTTTTGAAAACTGATATTTCGTGCCAGCCACATAAGAAGACCATTCGCCATATGCATTAGCAAATTTGCCGTAACCATAGGAATCGGTATTGTTCACTCGATCGGGACGATGATGAAAACTATAATCATGCTGTATACAACGCTCCCCTGTTGAGAATTTCATTTCACCCTCAATGATGTGGATGATTGTGTCAAAAGCCATATCCTTGCCAAGAAAGAGTAAATTCTTAGCCAGGATACCCGCGATCACAATCCTGTCACCACTCGGACGTGCGCCCGAAGCACTCATATTGGCCCGACCAATCATTGGTTGGGCTTTTTCGATCAAATCTTTAGGCAAATCATCACCAATTGCCAAGATGAGATTCATTAGATTAGTGGGTGTTGTGATTTGGTTATCATGCCAGTTATCACCAACAAAATCGTTTTTCACCCAAAAATTCAAACCACGGACTATGGCATTTTTCACTTTTTCACTTTGATGAAAAGCGGAGCTTGGAGTTTTAAAGGCTCTTGCCAAATAAGCCAAATCGCTTGTATGTCTGCCATGCGGAAAACTCGCAGTCCTGCTTAGGTCAGTATAATTGATGTCGGAAAAACTGCCATCCTCCTTCATTTTTGCCAAAATCGCCTCTACTTGGCTGTCGTTAGGCTTAACTTTCAAAAGTTCTGTAACAACCCGTTGTTTGATGATTATCAAATCCTTGGATTGAGCATCACCCAGGGTAAACAGGGCAAAGCATAAGTATAAAACGGTAATCGCTTTTTTCATCTTGTCCATATTGAATTTCAAAGAAAACAAGATACCATTGGGCAAAAAAAAAGAGCGCAAGCACCACTGCTCCGCTCTTGTAAGAAATCACCCGACTGTTATTATGAAGGATCTAAAAAGCAAGTTGTAAGTCGTTAATAAAATTAACAACTTTGTTAAGGAAACCTTAAATCTGAGGGCAATATAGGGCAATTTATGAATACTCACAAAATTTTACTGGAAATTTTAACGAAAGGGTAATTTTTTTGTTCCAGCCCCATTCCACCAATTATAATTTGGCCAGCCTTAACAATTCACACGCCATTGACAAATGTGTTTTGGCGCCATGATCTTTTTTATCCTCTACATTTCTCATCGAATTTGTACTTTTCGTGCACAAAATTCCAACAATATGGTCGAGGCACTAACCGAAAATCCGATTCTTTTGCTTTTTATTGTGGCTGGCCTGGGCTACGGAGTAGGGAGCATCAGCATCAAAGGCAATAGTCTGGGGGTAGCCGCTGTATTGTTTGTAGGTTTGTTCATCGGCAGTTTTAGCCCTGAGCTGCGCATTCCCGAAATCATTACCTTTTTGGGCCTTTCCATCTTTGTGTATACAGTGGGTTTGGGGAGTGGGCCTAGTTTTTTCAGCACCTTCAAACGCAGGGGTTGGCAGGACTTGATTTTTGTTTTTGTCATGCTCAGTTTTTCTGCGAGTGTGGCCGTTGGCTTGCATTATTTATTGGGGTTTGAAGGCAGCATTACAGCGGGATTGTTTGTAGGCAGTACCACCAACACCCCTGCTCTGGCGGGTTTATTGGATTTGATTCGCAACACGGGTTTGGATGAGAACATCAGCAAGCTGGATGCAGAAAACAGCGTTATTGGTTATTCCCTCTCCTACCCTATGGGCATATTGGGCCCCATGCTGGCCGTTATTTTGATGCAAAAACTGCTCAAAATTGATTTTCAGAAAGAAGAACGGGAGCTCCGCAAGGACTATCCCGTACGCCAGGACATCCTCACCCTCACCGTAGAAGTCAACCATGAAGATGTCATCAATAAATCCATCCGCGATTTGCGCCAAGAAAGGGCCTGGACCGTTTTGTTTGGCCGTTTTGAAAGGGGTGACCGCATGCACCTCAGTTCCTGGGATACCGAATTTCAACTGGGCGACAAAGTAGCTCTGGTTGGAGACCGGGAAGAAGTAGAGCAGGTAGCCCAGGAAATTGGTACCATCCTCCCCCATCAGCTCTCTTTCGACCAAACCGAATACGAAACCCGCCGGATGTTTGTCTCCAACTCCAAAGTAGCAGGTTTAAAACTTGCAGCCCTGAATTTGAGTGAGAAATACGCCGTTCTGATCTCGCGCGTCCGCCGAGGCGATGTCGACATGATGGCCAATGCGGACACTGTACTGGAATTGGGTGATCGGGTGCGGGTCATCGGCAAAAGAAAAGACATGGCCGACATTGCTAAGTTTTTTGGTGATTCTTACGAAGAACTGAGTCAAATCGATTTGTTGTCCTTTGGTCTGGGGATGGCGATGGGGATGATTCTAGGGATGGTGACTTTTCAGTTGCCGGGAGGTATTGACTTTAAATTGGGTTTCGCTGGCGGGCCGATTATTGTGGGGCTAATCCTGGGCGGCTTGCGCCGCAGTGGGCCAATCAACTGGTCCTTGCCTTATAGTGCCAACTTGATTTTACGGCAGATCGGCTTGATCTTTTTGTTGGCGGGTGTTGGCGTGAATTCGGGGCATCAATTTGTAAAAACTATTTCGGGAGGTGGCATCGGCTTGTGGGTATTTACCAGCAGTGCTTTAATCAGCATCCTTACGGTGTGTGCTACCTTATTGGTGGGCTATAAAATTTTGAAAATACCCTTCAGCATCTTGATTGGCTTGGTTTCCAATCACCCAGCTATTCTGGATTTCAACATCCGCCGGAGTAAGAATAAGTTGCCTAATGTGGGCTATTCTTTGATGACGCCAATGTCGATTGTAGTGAAGATTGTGTATGCACAGTTGTTGTACCTCTTGTTGAAATGACAAATGATTCGAATGACGAGTGACGAATTTGGAGCATTGCCTCCCATTCGTCACTCATCATTCGAATCATTCGTCACTCGCTACCCGGCGATCAGCACATACTTATTCTTCTTCCCGTTTTCCAACATCACATATTGTCCGTGGAGCAGAGTTTCAGAAGTTATCGTTGCTTCGTGTGTAGTGATTTTTTCCTTATTCACCGTAATGGCATTGTTTTGAATCGCCTTACGCACCTCACTTTTAGAGGTTAAAATCTGGGTATGTTGCGCCAAAAGGTCCGCAATATTGACCCCTTCTGCAAACAAGGCTTTATCTACCTGAAAAGTAGGAATCTCGTTCGCCACCGTTTCCAGCTCCTCCGCACTCAAACTCAGTAACATCTCCCGATCCGCATTTCGGCCAAACAGCAATTCCGATACTTTGAGCACACTCTGGTACGCCTCTTCGCCGTGGATACGTTTGGTCAACTCCTCGGCCAGCAAGCGCTTGAGTTCACGTGGGTCACTGGCAAATTCTTGCTCGCGCGCCTCGATCTCTTCCTTGGAATAAAGGGTAAAATAACGTGTAAACTTGGGAATGTCTGCATCATCGGCATTGATCCAGAACTGGTAAAACTTATAAGGCGAAGTCATTTTGGCATCCAGCCAAATGTTGCCAGCAGTAGATTTGCCAAATTTGGTGCCATCAGCTTTGGTCAACAAAGGAGTAGTAATCGCATAGGCCTTTTCGCCAAGGTTGCGGCGAATGAACTCCGTACCCGAGGTGATGTTGCCCCACTGATCGGAGCCCCCCATTTGCAGGATACAGCCATATTGATTGAACAAGCACTGGTAATCGTAACCTTGTAACAATTGGTAGCTGAACTCCGTGAAGGAGATCCCCCCTTCCAGGCGATTTTGCACCGAATCTTTTTGCAACATGTAGTTCACCGTCAGTGTTTTACCAACAATGCGCAAAAAGTCCAACACGTTCATCTCCTTGTAAAAATCCAGGTTATTGACCAGAATCGCGGCATTCTCGCCCTGATCAAAGTTCAACAAGCCTCTGAACTGAGTGGTTTGGTGGGCCAGGTTGTTGTCCAACTCATCGGTCGTTTTGAGCTCACGTTCTTTGTCCTTGCCCGAAGGGTCACCAATGCGCCCAGTTGCGCCCCCCATCAGTACGATCGGTTGGTGGCCGCTGAGTTGAAACAATTTGAGCAACATGATTTGCACATAGTTGCCGATGGTTATAGAGGGTGCCGTGGGGTCAAAGCCAATGTAGCCGACCACTTTTCCGGTATTTAGTTTTTCTTCTATTCCGTCAATTTTGGAATGCAGCATGCCCCGCCATTCCAGTTCTTCCAAAAAGTTCTTCATCGTGTTGGATTAAATCGGCGCAAAAATAGACGCTAGTCGCATAGTGTGCAAAAGAATTGTGCCCTGAATCAAAAAAACCTTGTATATTGCGAAAAATTTAGCTGGGTTTTTCCAACCACAATGCTCAATTTTATGTCATGTATTGTAGCTGATAACTCACCAATAAATCAGTGGGTTCCCTGAGCTAAACACGTTCCGTTTTTTGTCCCCTCATTTCCTTCAGGTTCAAACATCCTCCCGTCCGGTAACAGGCCATTTAATTAATCAGTAACCCAATCGAGTTATGCTCAATTCGACCCAACCGTCATTGCGTAGACGGAAAACCATGAACTTTAAGTATTGCCTGATTTTGGCACTCAGCCTGGGCCAACTATCTTTATTAAATGCCCAAGGTGGCTACATGCCGGGCTGGTGGCCCAAAATGCCGCCGCCTAAAGTCCACAACTACGACATTTGTTTCCCTGCAGATGTATCCAGCAACACCTGCAAAGCTCCTGTCAACATCCCTGGTGTACAGATGATTGAATTGGGCGACGACAAACTGGCCGTCAACATCAGCGACAAAATTTACCGCACAGATGCAGACGCTTGTTACAAAATTTTCCGCACCTACACGGTAATGAACTGGGAGTTGTACAATGAAAAGTGTCAACTCGACCCTATGTCTAACCCCGTAATTATTGATCGGGATGCGCCTGACTTTGATTGGGTATACGGCGAGGGGGTTTGTGTGCTGGTACGCAACAACACTGCTTATCTCAGCCACGACCGGGAAATCTCGTCCGATGACCGAAAAATTGAACTCAGTCCTATTTGTTTGGATAATGGGGGCTTCCACTACCGCGCTTTTATGTACACTCAGGTCATCAAAGTGTACGACGATGTTCGACCGGTGGTTACGGTGCCCGTTGTGCCCAAATTTCAAACGAATCTAAATACCTGCAAGGGTGCCATCGATGTAACCTTTGCAGCCAGCGACAACTGCTCCGAAACAGTAAGCCTGGAAACCCAGTCCATCATGATTGCCCCTTTCCAAAGCATCAGCAACATGCGGGCACCTGTTAACTTCGACACCCACTGGAGTTGGAAAGACAATAAAAATGGGACTTTTAACATCAAAATTGCCAATCTTCCCGAAGGCAAACACGATTTGATCGTGGTGGTACGGGATCAGTGTGGCAACTTATCCTTGCCCACCCGCATCCCCTTTGAGGTGCGTGACTGTAGCGCCCCTGCCCCAACCTGTAAACAAGGCCTGGCCATGGCTCTCATGCCAGACGGGCTTGGGGGGGCAATGAATACCGTATGGGCCAGCGATTATGTAGCCAGCCCAGCTTACGACTGCAATGGTCAAGGACCAGAGGTAGATAAGAATGGTTTGAAAAAAATCACGCGTTATTCCATCAACCGAGTTGGCCAACCAGCCCATATCGACAGCACTTCCTTGACTTTCACTTGTGCTGAAGCGGGGCAAAAAGTAGACATCGAATTACACGCCTGGGACAACCTGGGCAACCATGGTTATTGTGTTACTTACCTCCTGGTACAGGACAATCGGGGAATCTGTCCGGTTTTGCCTGGCATCACGGGTACCGTTGCAACTGCACAAGGAGCCCGAATGCGCAATATTCCACTGAAC
This sequence comes from Haliscomenobacter sp., assembly GCF_033763495.1. Lineage (GTDB taxonomy): Bacteria > Bacteroidota > Bacteroidia > Chitinophagales > Saprospiraceae > Haliscomenobacter. The sequence goes on from NZ_JANRKL010000181.1 coordinate 26,156, forward strand.
GCAATCCAGGAGATAGTAGCCTACCAAACCAAAACGGACAAAGACGGATTTTACCGCTTTAAGGAGTTGCCAGAAGGTCAAAGTTATGTGGTGCGCCCCAAAATGAAGGCGGGCGACGCCAACGGAGTCAATACCCGCGACTTGAACCTAATGTTGGAAATGTTGCAAAACAAACTGGACAACTTCAGCCCCTATCAAATCCTGGCCGCAGACATCGACCAAAATGGAGAAATCACCACCGAAGATTTTGCCAAATTGCGGCAAATCATTTTCCAACGGGACTCTTTCCCACAGGGCAATTGCTGGCGTTTTGTTGATGCCCGATACACCGTGCCTCGCTCCTTGAAACCTGGTAAATACCCCGATTCGGTAGCCATTAACAAATTGGAAACCGGAGTCATTGCCGACTTTGTAGCCATCAAATTGGGTGACCTGGATGGAAGTTATGTTCCTGCAGCAGGTCAATTCCAGGAAGATGGCCAGTTGGCGAACCTGAGTAGTTTGAATCTAAATGGTGATCAAAAGTTGAGAAGTGGTTTGACGCTGGAACAAAACCAGCCCAACCCCTTCCACGAGGAGACCCTCATCAATTTTTCGCTACCTGTAGCTGGCCCGATCACCCTTAGCGTTTGGGACCTACAAGGCAAATTGATCCATAAACAAACTGCCAACCTGGCGGAAGGCAGCCATCAAATTTCACTTGATGCGCAAGCTCTGGGAAATGTGAAAGGTATGTTCTACTATACGCTGCAGACGGCGAGTGGTAGAGAAACAAAGAAGATGTTGAGGTTTTAGGAGAAAAGTAGACTTGTGGTAAGTTAAAAATCAAGGGTTTGTGCACAAGTCCACGATTTTTAACTTACCTCAAGTCTATTACCCAAACCTCAAAATCACCCCCTAGTTCTACCCCACTCCCATCCAGCCCTTGCATATTTGTAGCATTCACCTAAAATGCTACAAACCATGAAATTGTACAGTTTGCTTTTAATGCTAAGCCTGTCCCTGCTGATTTCCTGCCAAAAAGAAGAGGGAACCTCAACCCCACCACCCTCATTCAAAATCGGAAAAAACCGTTTCACCCTGACTGCAGATGGTGTAGAACGGGAATATTACGTCCATGTTCCCAAGGGCTATACCGGAACTACCGCTACTCCTGTTGTCTTCATGTTCCACGGGAGCAACCAAAGTGGCGAACAGTTTTACAACATCTCAGGCTGGAAAGAAGTGGGCGAATCCGAAAACATCCTTACTGTTTTCCCTTCAGCGCTAGTCTATTGCGTTACGGAAGATGGAGTCACTGAGACGATTAGCAAATGGAATTCATTGCCTGGCGGGGCTGATTTTTGCCCCAAAGTAGTGCTCAAGGATGACCTCAAATTTATGCGGGCCATGTTTGCCGATTTGGGTGCCAAATTCAAGGTAGACCCCAAACGCATTTACACCGTAGGCTTCTCCAGTGGTGGCCAATTCAGCGCGACTTGCGCCGTTAAACTCTCCGACCTCATTGCCGCAGCAGTATCCTGTGGAGGTGGTGGTGCCTTGCCTCGGGATTCTGTGTACAAGCCTGTGCGTTTGCTACCAACAATGTTGTTTTTTGGCAATATGGATGAAAAAATGATCAAAGGAGTGGGCTTACCCGTGGGTGCTGCGGTACCGATGGGTTTCACGCAATTGTACAAAGATTATCCCTTCCTATATGCCGTCCAGCCTAAGCCCTTTATCAATACGTTTCAACTCAAAGAATCCAGTTACACTACTAGTGGTGACCCAAATTCTGCGGTAGTTGCAGATTATCAAGGCTTGTCGGGCCGGGCGGACCATGTCTTTAAAATGGTCGAGGTCAAAGGCTTGGAACATGAATACCCGAACGGGACTAATCATCCGATGAAAGCTGCCGTTTTCCATTGGGCCTGGTTCAAACAATTCAGCTTGCCTTAGTTTTGTGGTGGTGCGTTGAGGACAGGGACCAAATACAACAAAGCCCGCCTACAATTTGGTATTTCACCCTGCGATCCCTATACTTGTAGGCCTTCAACGCACCAAACCATAAAACCAAGTTCAAAATGAGTCCTGTTTTTCCTCAATACCTGAAGAATTTCCGCTGGCTGGTTTGTTTATTCCTGGTTGCATTTTGTCTCAATGATATTCAAGCCCAAGGCACCCGCCTGTTGCGCCAACCCAGCCTCAGTGAAAAACACATCACCTTTGTATACGGCGGCGATCTATGGATCACTGACCGTACTGGTGGTGAAGCCCGTCGATTGACCAGTACCCCTGCGGTCGAAAGCGACCCTCACTTTTCTCCCGACGGTCGCTGGATTGCCTTTACATCCGATCGAACTGGCTCAAACTCAGTATACATCGTTTCCATCGATGGTGGCACTCCCACCCGCCTGACCTGGCATCCATCCGCTGCCTTTGCCCGGGGCTGGACCAACGACGGAAAACGGGTCCTCTACGCCTCTTCCCGCGAAACCGCCCCCAGTGCATATAACCGCCTTTGGACGGTTGCAACTCAAGGTGGCCCCTCTACCCTACTACCCGCACCTTGGGGCTTTGATGGGTCGTATGCCCCAAACCAAAACCGCATCGTCGTAGACCGCATGAGCCGTTGGGATGTAGAATGGCGCGAATACCGGGGTGGCCAAAACACCTCCTTATCTATCCTGAACTTGGATGATTTGAGCGAAACACCCATTCCATGTGAGCGCAGCACCGATACCCAACCCCTTTGGCTTGGCAATACCATCTACTTCCTTTCGGACCGTGACTGGACTGTCAATATTTGGGCCTATACCCCGAGTACTGGTGCCTTGGTGCAAAAAACCAAGTTCACGGGCAGTAATGTAAAATGGCTATCTGGCGATAAGGGCACCCTCATCTTTGAACGAGATGGCTACCTGCATACCCTAGATGCCGCTTCAGGAAGCCCCAAACAACTGGAGATCACAGTGCGCGGCGATTTCCCCTGGGCCGAAACCCGTTGGGAAAACGTCAACAAACGGGTCAGCAATGCAGCCCTTTCCCCTACAGGTAAACGGGTGGCCATGGAAGCACGCGGCGAAATTTTTACCGTTCCCATTGCCAATGGCGACGCACGCAACCTTACCCGCAGCACCGGAGTGGCCGATCGTGCACCAATTTGGTCGCCCGATGGCAATCGGGTTGCCTGGTTTTCGGATGCCAGTGGTGAAGGATACGCGCTACTCATTGCCAACCAGGATGGACTAACTGCCCCGCGCAGCATCTCGATTGGCGAATCAAAAATGGCCTGGGAGCCCACCTGGTCGCCCGATGGCAAACGCATCGCCTTTTGTGATGACGATGTGCGCATTCGGGTAGTGGAAGTAGAAACTGGAAAGATCATCACTGCCGACGTGGGTGGGCTCAACATCGAGCGTGGCTCCCTGGGTCTCAACTGGTCGCCCGATTCCAAATGGCTAGCCTACGCCAAAACAGCAGCCAACAATTTCCGTCGCATCATGCTTTGGTCGGTAGCTTCCGGCACCAGCCGCCCATTGACCGATCCACTTGCTGATGGTTTTGCGCCCGCCTGGGATCGTGGAGGTCGGTACCTTTACTTTTTGGCGAGCACTGAAGTTGCGCTGGGTTCGGGTTGGGCCAACACCAGTTCCACCCAGTCTAATCCTGCGTACGGAGCCTATGTGGTTGTGTTGCGCAAGGACGACCCCTCCCCTTTTCCGCTAAAAAGTGACGAAGAACCTGACACCACTGGTGCTGGAAAAAAAGTAGTAAAACCAGAGAAAAAACCCACCAAGGATTCGGTTGAATTGGTACGTATTGATTGGGAAAAAATTGATCGCCGTATTTTGGCATTGCCGATGCCAGTGCGCAATTATGGAGCCGTACAGGCTGGGCCAAAGGGATCTGTCTTCATTGGTGAATTCATCCCCAATGCACCAGGAATGTTGCTTCATAAATTTTCCATAGAAGACCGTAAAACCAGCGAGTTTGCGCGTGGCGTACAAAGACTCTCCGTATCAGCGGATGGGGAAAAAATCCTCCTGCAATCAGGTAGTTCCTGGCGGGTAGTTGGCACGGCCAAAGCTCCTGCTCCTGGTGAAGGCGGCCTGGCGATTACCTTGCGCATGCAACTGGATCGATTGGCAGAATGGCAACAAATCTTCAATGAAACCTGGCGTTACGAACGCGATTATTTTTACGATCCAAATATGCACGGGCGGGACTGGCAGCAGGTCAAAGCTCGTTATGCGCCGCTCATTCCCTACATCCGGCACCGCAGCGATTTGAATTATGTGCTGGATCAGGTGAACGGAGAATTGTCTGTTGGCCATAGTTTTGTCTCCGGGGGCGATTTCCCAGCGGTGGATACCGTTCGGGTAGGCCTCTTGGGTGCGGATCTGGTTGCCGAGAATGGTTTTTGGCGCATTAAACGAATATACACGGCAGAAAGCTGGAATCCGGGGCTCCGTGCTCCACTTGACCGTCCCAACCTCAAGGTGCAAGAAGAACACTATTTGATGGGTGTCGATGGAGTCCCCCTTACCGCTGCTGATGACCCTTACCGTTGGTTGGATGGCACTGCTGGTCGGCAAACTGTGCTCCAAATCAATGAACGCCCCTCCATGGATGGGGCCTGGAAAGAAATTGTCGAACCCATTGCCAATGAAAATGCCCTGCGGCAACGCGCCTGGGTGGAAGACAACCGTAGAAAGGTAGATGAATTATCCGGAGGAAAACTGGGCTACATCTGGATTCCCAATACAGGTGAGCCAGGCTTGGTGTCCTTCAATCGGTACTTTTTTGCGCAGCAAGACAAAGAAGGGGCAGTCATTGACGAACGATTCAATGGTGGTGGTTTGCTCGACGACTACATGGTTGACCTGATGACCCGCAAACTGCGGGCGGCCTATACCAATGAAGTGCCCAATGGTGCTCCAGGCCGTCTGCCAGCGGGTATTCTGGGCCCCAAAGCGCTACTCATCAACGAATTGGCTGGTTCCGGCGGGGACTTTTTTCCTTGGGTTTTCCGGCACCAACAGGCAGGGCCACTCATCGGCGCACGTACCTGGGGTGGATTGGTAAAATCTTCAGTGCATTATGCCATGATTGATGGAGGCCGGGTAACCGCTCCCGACAATGGCATCTTTGACCCCAATGCCAAGCGTTGGATTGCCGAAAATGAAGGGGTAGCTCCGGATATTGAGGTAAAAATCACCGCAAAATCTTCTGCGGAAGGGCGTGACTTGCAACTGGAAAGAGCCGTAAAGGAAGTCCTGGATTTGCTCAAACAACAAGGGCCAATCAAAGTGACGGTGCCGCCTTATTCCACACCCGCGAAGCATTGATAGAACATTCCCAATATGACCAAAATGGAACAAGCCGAATACGAAGTCTACATGAGGAAATGCCTCGCTCTTGCTCAAATTGCCAAGGCCAGAGGAGACAGCCCGGTGGGTTCCATTTTGGTACAAAACAGAAAAGTAGTAGGCGAAGGTATTGAAGGTGGAAAGACCCATCAAGACATCACTTTTCATGCTGAAATTGAAGCCATCCGCAATACTCGGACCGCTTTGGGAAAAACAGACCTGTCCGATTGTATTTTGGTGACCACCCACGAGCCGTGTATCATGTGCTCCTATGTCATCCGGCACCATAAAATAAAGCTGATTATTGTGGGATTAAGCACTGGAGAAATTGGAGGGTATAGCTCCAAGTTGCCTTTGTTATTGGACAAAAGCATCAGCAAATGGGCCGATCCGCCGAAGATTATTGAGGGGATTTTGGAGGAGGAATGCCGAGCATTAATTTAAATCTGTGAAGCTTTGCTAAAATGGAAATAAAAAAATGAAGCGCCGGAAGTTTTTGAAAAAATCCCTACAAACTGTGCCAGTGCTCTGGACAACTCCGTCCATTCTTTCCTCCTGCAAAAAGGAAGAAACGAGTATCACTAAAACGGTTATTGTCGTTGGAGCAGGGATTGCAGGACTTGCCGCTGCCCAACGGCTCAAAAATAAAGGTTTTACTGTAAGCCTCCTGGAAGCACAGGAAAAAGTGGGTGGCCGATTGCGCAGCAACCGAAGCCTTGGTATCGCCTTCGATGAAGGAGCCAGTTGGATCCATGGCATCACCAAAAACCCCATCACCGATCTGGCTGAGCAGGCGGGAATGAAGTCTTTCCATACCGAAGACTCCAGTCGGAAGTCCTACGATGTAGGTGGCATTGTGCGTAGTGCTGCTACGTACGATCAGATAGAGGATGAATTTTACGACATGCTTGATACCTTGATGAAAAAAGGTAATGCCTCCCAAAGTTTTCAAACGGTATTTAATGCCCAATACCCCACGCAGGCCAAAGACCGGCTTTGGAAATTTTTTTTGTCAACTTACCTAACTTTCGATACCGGAGACCTGGATAAGCTTTCCTCCTTGCTCTACAATGAAGGAGAAGAATTCAAGGGCATTGAAAAAATTGCGACCAATGGTTACGACACCATCGCCAATCACCTGGCCCGTGGCTTGAATGTACAACTCAATCAACGGGTTACAAAGATTGACTACACTGGTAACAAAGTCCAGGTGACTCACAATGGTCAAACCAGCAGTGCTGATTACGTGATCCTGACCGTGCCCCTGGGCGTATTAAAAAAAGGAGTGATCCAATTTGCACCCAATCTGCCCGCTGCCAAACTAAACGCCATCCAAAAAATTGGGATGAGTTGTGTCAACAAGTTTTTACTGACCTGGCCAACAGCTTTTTGGGATGACGTTCAGTACCTGTCCTATACGCCTGAAACTGCCGACAAATTCAACTACTTTGTAAATGTCAACAAGTTTCATCCTTCCAGCAATGCCTTGATGACCTTTGCTTACGCCGCCTACGGAAGACAAACCGAAACCATGACAGATTCCGAAATTAAGGAGGCCATCATGGCTCATTTGAAGGACATGTACGGCAACTCAATTCCCAATCCCAATCCAAGCAATTTACTCCGCACCAAATGGAGCAGCAATGAAAATGCTTACGGTGCCTATTCTTTCACCGCAATAGGTACTGAAATGCGTCATTTTGAAGATTTGGCCGAACCGCTAGATGACAAGTTATTCTTTGCTGGTGAACACACCGAAGTTGATTATTTTTCAACGGCACACGGTGCTTATTTGAGTGGATTGAGGGAGGCCAACAATATTATTGATTTACAGTAAAATCCTTAATGTCCTTCCCAATGGATTAAACCTTTTTTTCTTTTTGGCATTTAGCCTCTATGTCCAAACCCAGCATCAACATCATTTGGTTCAAGCGCGACCTCCGCTTACAGGACCATGCTGCCCTGGCGCAAGCCATTGCCGAAGATATCCCTTGCCTGCTGTGGTATTGTTTTGAACCCAGCCTGATGGCGGCTCCAGAAACGGACCTACGCCATTGGAGGTTTGTGTACGAAAGCTTGCAAGACTTGAAAAAGCAGCTCGACACTTACCAGAAAAAAATCTATTGGGTGCAATGCGAAGTGATTCCCAGCCTGGCAAAGCTGGCCGAGCATTATCAAATCCAACACTTGTACAGCCATGCCGAAACGGGCATTAAATTGAGCTTTGATCGGGATAAAGCAGTCAAAAAATGGTGCCTGGAGCAGGACATAATGTACCGGGAATTTCCTCACGACGGAGTCATTCGAGGGCGGAAACACCGACGCGGCTGGGTTGATCACCTGGAGAAAGCCTACTTCAAAGCCCCACGAGCTGAGGTTGATTTGTCCCGGCTGAATACCCTGGAACTACCCCAAATATTGTTGAACCAATGGGCTTATCCCCCGTTACCAAGCTCTATTCAAACTCCCCAGGAAGGATTCCAGCCGGGTGGCGAAACCACTGCCTGGCGCTACCTTCATTCTTTTTTTCAGGAACGGGGCAAAAACTACAGCCTGCAATTGTCCAAACCCGCGGCCAGCCGGATCAGTTGCAGTCGTTTGTCGCCCTACCTGGCCTACGGATGCATTAGTTCCCGATCGGTAATGCAATTGTTGAGGGGCAATTTACCCCAAAAAGCAGGTACCTGGAACCTCAAAAACTTCCGCTCGCGCTTGTGGTGGCGCTCCCATTTTATCCAAAAACTGGAATCAAACTGGCGCATTGAGTTGGAACCCATCAATCCAGTATTCAATCAACTCGACCGATTGACCGAAGGTCCTTTCCTTGAGAGCTGGAAGTTGGGCCAAACCGGATTCCCCATGATTGATGCGTCCATGCGTTGTTTGCATGCCAATGGCTGGATCAATTTTCGCATGCGGGCAATGCTGGTTTCCTTTGCTTCCTTTGCCTTGTGGTTGGACTGGCGGCCTGTAGCGGTTCATTTGGCTCGTTTGTTTCTGGATTTTGACCCCGGAATCCATTACCCCCAAATCCAAATGCAGGCTGGGTTAACGGGTTACCATACCCTGCGGATTTACAACCCGGCCACCCAGGTCCTCAAACACGATCCGGAGGGCGTTTTTATCAAAAAATGGGTACCTGAACTGCAACATGTCCCCGTAGTACATCTGGCTGAACCCTGGAAAATGACGGCGATGGAACAAAGTTTTTATCAATGCAGAATTGGACAGGATTATCCGGCGCCCTTGGTTGATTTTGAATCTGTTATGGCCATCAACAAAGACCGCTACTGGCAATTGCGGCAAAGTGCAACTGCCAAACAAGCTTTGCCAAAATTATTGGAACAATTTTGCGTCCCTAAAGATATTGTGAAGTACCAACAGGAAACAAATACTTACGTGCAAGAATGAATGATTTACAATTTCCCCAGCGCCTGCTCAAAATCCGCCACCAAATCCCCAATAAACTCAATTCCCACCGAGATGCGCAGTAAATTATCCGGGCTTCTTGGATTCGCCCCTTCCGCCGTCCGGCGGTGTTCAATCAAACTTTCTACTCCACCCAAACTGGTGGCATGAGCAAATATTTGCAGGTGTTCCGCCAATTGAATGGCCTTTTCCTTTCCTCCTTTCACTTCAATGGACAACATCCCCCCAAAACCGTGTTGCATTTGTGCCTTGGCTACTTCATGATTCGGGTGTGAGGGCAAACCGGGGTAATACACCCGCTCGATGGCCGGTTTCCCATGTAAAAACTGTGCCAAAACCTGGGCATTGCTCGCGTGTACAGGCATACGCAAGGGGAAAGTAGCCAGGCTGCGGTTCAACAACCAGCAGTCGAATGGTGAGGGGACTCCACCACCCGCACTTTGAATCGAGCGCAAGCGGGTACTCAAGGTGCCTTTTTCTTTTAAAATCAAAGCCCCACCCAAAATATCGGAATGCCCCCCAAAATACTTGGTGGTGGAATGCATGACGAGGTCACAGCCCAACTCAAAAGGACGTTGAAAAAAGGGCGTCGCCCAGGTATTGTCGCAAGCTACAGTGATGCCTTTTTCGGCTCCCAGTTTGGCGATGGCCTGGATGTCGAATATTTTGAGCTTTGGATTGGTGGGGGTTTCGATCCAGATCAGTTTGGTCTCTGGTCGAATGGCATCTGCCACATTGCTCACCGCACTCATGTCCACCTCTTCGGCATTGATTTGCCAGCCCAGGTACACCTGAGACAAAAGGCTGCGGATACCATGGTAACAATCATCCGGAATCAAAACATGGGCACCCGGCTCCAAAATGGCCTGAAATGCCGCATACGCCGCTGCCTGCCCGGAAGCAAAGGCGATGGCATCAGCGCCCCCTTCCAGAATGGCCAACTTGGTTTCGAGGCTGATCCGGTTGGGGTTCTCGCTGCGGGTATAGATGTGCTCACGCGGCACCCCGTTTTCCCGTTCAAAAGTGGTACTTAGAATGATCGGCTGGCTCACTGAGCCGAATTCCTTTTCGATGGTATAACCTGCGTGAACGGCTTGGGTATTCAGGTGCAATGGATCCATATTGAGAGAGGTTGAATATAAATGAATAAAGATGAAGGATTTTTTGAGTGACGAAAACATGAGTACATGACTTACGAGTTTAGAAGTGAGCTACCGCAGCGACTTGGACCAGGGCTATGCCTAAGTCGCTGCGGTAGCTCACTTCTAAACTCGTAAGTCATGTACTCGGAACTCTTAACTCATTACCTCACCATACTATCTACAATCAACTCTGCCAAATCATACACCATGACATCGTCTTGCTTGTCTTTGGCTTTGACGCCATCCTGCATCATGGTCAGGCAGAAAGGGCAATTGGCAGCGATTACTGTAGCACCTGTTCCCAGGGCTTCTTCGGCCCGTTCCAGGTTGATGCGTTTTTCGCCGGGTTCATCTTCTTTGAACATCTGTGCGCCGCCTGCTCCACAACAAAGCCCGTTGGTTTTACAGCGTTTCATTTCCACCAATTGAGCATCTAGGGAAGCCAAAACGCTACGCGGCGCTTCGTACACCCCATTCACCCGTCCCAGATAGCAGGAGTCGTGGTAGGTAATTTTTTTACCCTTAAAGGTCCCTCCTTCCTGCATTTTGATCCGACCGGTGTTGATCAGTTCCTGCAAGAGTTGGCTGTGGTGCACCACTTCGTAGTTACCGCCCAGAGCCGGGTATTCATTCTTCAAGGTATTGAAACAGTGCGGACAAGCCGTCACTATTTTTTTGACATTGTAGCCATTGAGGGTTTGTACATTTTGCAGAGCCAACATCTGGAATACAAATTCGTTTCCCGCCCGTCGGGCTGGATCACCCGTACACATTTCCTCATTGCCCAAAATGGCAAAGGGCATCCCCACAGCATCCAGAATCTCGCAAAAAGCCTTGGTTACCTTCTGCGCCCGGGCATCAAAACTCCCTGCACAACCTACCCAAAACAATATTTCCGGCTCGCGGCCTTCGGCGGCCATTTCGGCCATAGTGTAAACCTTCATAAAGATGAAAGATGAAAGATGAAAGATAAGAGATGAGAGTCTAGCATCGTGCTTTATCTCTCATCTTTCATCTCTCATCTTTAAATTATAATTCTTGTTTCCACGCTTCCCGTTCAACCGACATCGCCCATACCGCTCCGTTGTTTTCCAGGCTGTTGAACATGGGCAGCCATTCAGAAGGGCCTTCGGAAAGGCTGAGTATTTCGTAACGGCGCAATTTCAGGATGGGCTCCAGCGGCGAAATCAATACTGGGCAAGCTTCCACACAAGCATTACAAGTGGTGCAGGCGTGGATCTCCTCCCGGCTGATGTAGTCGAAAAGGCTTCGGCCATCGTCAAAGTTGGTAGCGCTGAGCGCTTGCGATTTGTCTTTGGCGTATTGCACATCTTTGCTGTCGAGCTTTTTGCCAATTTCATCCGCACGGTCGCGGATGTCCATCACGATCTTGCGGGGTGAAAGTTTTTTACCCGTCAGGTTGGCCGGACAAACGGAGGTACAACGCCCACATTCGGTACAGCTGTAAGCATCCAGCACGTTTTTCCAGGAAAGGGAAAAAACGTCGTTGGCCCCAAATTCGAGGTTGTCCATGTTGACTTCAGTGCCTGCGTTTTCAACTGGCAAACCCAACATGTTTTTTACCTCATTCATCACCTCTGGCATGTTGTCCATTTCACCCCGCGGTTGCAAGCGGGCAAAATAGGTATTGGGAAAAGCTAGAATGATGTGCAGGTGTTTGGAAAAAGGCAGATAGTTCAAAAAAGCAAATACCACCAGGATATGCCCCCACCAGCCAATGCGTTCCAACAAATGAAGAGTGCCTTCGCCAGTGCCATCCCAAATCGGTGATAAAAATTGGCTCACCACAAATCCGTATTCATTCTGATGCCGCGTCATATCCGCACTGTTCATCAGAAAAATAAAGAAGATCAGGGCCAATTCCAGGAAAAGGATGTAGTTGGCGTCTTTAAAAGGCCAGCCCTTCATCTCGGGTTTGTGAAAACGAGCCAGACGCAAAATATTCCGCCGGGCTAAAAAAATGATCGTGGCTGCCAGGGCCAAAACCGACAAAATTTCAATAAAACTGATTACAAAGGTGTAAAAACCGCCCAAGGGAGGCCAAAACACCCGATGTTGTCCGGTAATGCCATCCACAAAAATTTCAAGCAATTCAACCTGGGTAATCACAAAAGCCACATAAATAAAGAGGTGCAACACCGCAGGAATCATACGGCTGAACATCTTTTTTTGTCCAAGAGCTACCAGCAATACATTCCGCCAGCGTTCAGCGCTGTCGCCACTGATGGATTCGTCTTTACCCAACTTGATGTTCCGGCGAATTTTGAGGAACTGCAAGGCAGCATACCCCAAGGAGGCTCCGGCTATCAACACAAAAAGGACTTGTTGTATCATCGATCTATGTTCTGTTGGCTCAAAATTAGCGAATTTTCGCTAAAATACAATCCTGACATTTTTTTCCAAAATTCCCGACAGGATAAATTAATTTTGGTGCAAAATAGGAACTGTAAGTGCCCGATCATAATTAATGGCACTTTTTAAACATTTCTGCATGAAAATTCTGGAGCACAAGCAGATTGAGCAAAAGGTAAGTCGATTGGCCATCGAAATCCTGGAGCACAACATTGAGGAAGACGGACTTATTCTGGCTGGCATCAACAATCGGGGGATGGCTCTGGCGCGGATGCTGGCCGAACGTATCCAGAAAATCAGCAAGTTACCAATTCGGCTCACCAATATTCGCCTCAATCCGGCAGCACCAATGGAAAAACCGGTGGAGATCGATTTGCCGATTGAAGAGCTTACCGGTAAATCGATTATTGTAGTGGACGATGTCGCCAGTTCCGGCCGTACCTTATTGTATGCCTGCAAACCCATCCTTGAAACCTTGCCCAAAAAGTTGGAAATCGCCGTTTTGGTGGATCGGACCCATAAATTTTTCCCCGTGCGAGCCGATTACGTAGGCCTTTCTTTGGCCACTACCCTCAAAGAAAACATCCTGGTTGAAATCGGAGAGGGAGAAATGGCTGCATTCCTTGAATAATTGATTTTCCAAGCCATGTCTCTGGTGAAATATCCAGAACCAATTTTCGTTTTTGACAAAAATTTCCATGAATATGTACTTCAAGAACATTTTGATCACCCTGACTTTTCTGGCCTTTGCCAGTGCGAGTTTTGCCCAATCCAGTGCGATTACCTTAAAAGCAGAGAAAAAAACGGCTGCTCCTGGCAGCAAGGTTTGTGTCAACATCAGCGTGGATAATTTCAACAAGATGTTGGCTACCCAGTACTCTCTGAAATGGGACCCCAAAGTGCTGGAATATGCCGGTGTCCAGGGCTTTAAATTGCCCTACCTGACCAAGGACAATTTTGGGACTGTGGGCATCAAAAAAGGTTTCCTGACCGTAGTGTGGGTTGAAAACAACCTCAAGGGCGCGGACCTGCCCAATGGCGCGGTGATGTATCAGGTTTGTTTCACCGTCAAAGGTAAAGCGGGAAGCAGCAGCAGCATTGCTTTTTCTCCTACCCCTACTCCATTTGAGGCAGTCAACAGCAAAGAGCAGTTGGCTAAGGTTTCAGTGGTGAATGGATCGGTGAGTGTGAAGTAGGCAAAATTTTGTCCCAAACAAACGAAATACACAACACCATGTCATCCTTTGCGCCTCTTTACGTACAAGTTGAAAATAGTTTTCAGCATCATTTTTCACGCAAGCCCCTCGTGGTCAGTTCCCCTGGTCGGGTCAACCTCATCGGTGAACACACCGATTACAACGATGGTTTTGTGTTGCCAGCCGCTGTGGACAAGGCTGCTTACATCGCCTTGGCTCCGAGTGGCAGCACCCAGGGCAAATGGATGTCTTTGGATTTTCCAGAAACAGTTACCGTTGATTTCCAAAACATTACCACCAACTCCGTTCGTTGGGCCAATTACATTTTGGGCATTGTGGATCAGGCGCAAAAACTGGGCAAACCCATTCCTGCTTTTGACTGTGTGGTAGCAGGTGATGTGCCGATGGGTTCGGGGATGTCCTCTTCCGCAGCACTGGAATCCGCGGTGATTTTCGCCCTGAATGAATTGTATGATTTGGGTTTGAGTCGTTGGGAAATGGCCCTTTTGGCGCAACGCTCCGAGAATGAGTTCATCGGGGTGAAATGTGGCATCATGGATATGTTTGCCAGTTTGCACGGCAAAGTCAATCAAGTCATTCGCCTGGATTGCCGCGATTTGAGCTTTGAATATTTCCCCATTGAATTGGGTGCCTATAAAATTGTGCTGTTTGACACCGGAGTCAAACACTCTCTGGCCGATTCGGCGTACAACACCCGCCGATCGGAGTGTGAAACTGGCTTGCATTTTTTCCAAAAACACTACAATCCCAATTTTAAAGCGCTACGTGATGTACCCATCACAATGGTGCAGGCCAATCGCAGCCGCTTGCCCAAGGAAGTATTTGACCGCTGCCTCTACGTCACTGAAGAAATCCAACGCACTCTCGCCGCCTGCGAAGACCTAAAAAATGGCGACCTGACCGCTTTTGGCCTCAAAATGTACGCCACCCACGAGGGGCTTCGTCATTTGTACCAGGTCAGTTGCCCGGAACTGGATTTTCTGGTGGATGCTGTACGAGACGAAAGCAGCGTACTCGGTGCGCGCATGATGGGCGGCGGTTTTGGGGGCTGTACGATCAATCTTGTACACGAGGATGCAATCGAAGGTTTGCAGGAACGTTTGGCCAAAGCGTATCAAGAAACGATGGGCCACAAGTTGGGCATGTACATGGTCGTGACTGGGGATGGGGCAAAAGTTCAAGCTTTAAGCTGATCGATCTTCTTTTGAATGATTTGTTTATCGGTTTGTGTTTTGGCGATGGCCAAGGCTCTTTCGAGGTGTATTTTGGCTTTTAGGGGATCAATTGCCAAGTACAATTCACCCAGCAAGGTGTAGTAAAAATGATTGTTCTCCAGTTTAAGCTTTTCTGCCTCCAAGATGGCCACTGCATTTCCTTTTACTTTGGCCAGGACATAGGTCCGGTTGAGGGCAATGATGGGCGAATATTCCAACACCAACAAGTGGTTGTAGAGTTGTAAAATCTGTTGCCATTTTTCTGGACTATCTTTCTTAATGGTGTGCCAATAGGCAATTTGGGCTTCAAGATGGTATTTTGAAAGCGCATTTCCCTGAGCCGCTTGTTTTAAAAAATAAGCTCCCCGGGCAATTAGTGCTTCATCCCACTGGCTTTCATCCTGTTCGTGGTACAGGAGCATCTCTCCTTTTTCATTGATTCTGGCTTCAAAGCGAGAAGCTTGAAAGCACATCAAAGCCATCAACGCGTTGACCTGGGGCTGATTGGTAGGCGCATATTCAATGAGGGAGTAGGTCAGGCGCATGGCTTCCAGGCAAAAATCTTTGCGCAAAACACTATCCTGGCTTTCCGAATAATAACCTTCGCTAAACAACAAGTACAGGGTCGTCAATACGCTGGCTAATCGTTCCTGAATGGCCATGGCCCCGGGGATTTCAATGGCCACTTTTTCCTGCCGCAGTTTTTCCCTGGCGCGAAACAAGCGTTTGTTGATGGTTTCTTTGCTGCTCAAAAAGGCAATCGCAATTTCATCAATGCCAAAACCGCATAAGGTACGTAGAGCCAGGCCGATCTGGGATTCAACCGAGATAACCGGATGGCAAATAGCAAACAACATTTGCAATTGACTATCGGTGATGTTTTTGGGGGACAAATCCAATTCAGGCTCCTGGCTCAGGTCGGATTCATTCATCAAGTCAGGCCTAATC
The DNA here is from genome assembly GCF_033763495.1 of Haliscomenobacter sp. Lineage (GTDB taxonomy): Bacteria > Bacteroidota > Bacteroidia > Chitinophagales > Saprospiraceae > Haliscomenobacter. The sequence continues at coordinate 41,830 of NZ_JANRKL010000181.1, forward strand.
TTGCCCTGAAACAATTGCTGCCGTTTTAGCTGGTTTTTGGCCTTGTTTTTGGCCACGGTGTACAACCAGGCGCTGGGATTATCGGGGATTCCATGGTGTGGCCAGGTTTCCAGGGCGAGTACAAAGGTTTCACTGACAAGATCTTCGGCCAATTCAAGGTGTTCAATGCCTAGAAAGCGGGTGAGTACTGCGGTGATTTTGCGGAACTCAGTGCGGAAAAGATGTGGGATTAATTTTTGTTGTTCCATGAGGGCGTGTTTTTCACCACCTAAGAAACTATAGGCACTAAAGAGGCACCTCAGAAAGAAACTGCCTGAGGTGATTCTCAAGTGCCTATAGTTTCTTAGGTGGTAAAAAAAAACTTATAACTCCACCGATTTTGCCAATCTGCGTACCTCCACGGTATTGCCATCACCTAGTAAAACCGGGCTACCTTTGGCAAATTCAACGGCCTCATCCGCAGACTCAGCGCGTACAATGATGAAGCCGCCGATGGTTTCTTTGATGTCGCCAAAAGGGCCATTGGTGACTACATTATTGTGCCCTACTACCCTGCTGTCGTCAAAAGCCAGGCCACTACCGGTGCTGACCAGTTTGTTTTGAGCGGCAATCCCGCCAATCCAGTCCATGGTCATCTGCATCCAAACCTGCATTTGTTCCGGTGAAGCCAATTTCCCGCCATCTTCGTGTCTAAAAATCAGCATAAATTCTTGCATCGTTGTTGAATTAAATGGTTACAAAATTGTTGTATACCATGATGACAAACGTGTCGATTGGAATTGGACACAAGATGCTGATTATTTTTTAATCGCCTCTAAGGCTTTGAAGGCTTCATTGTTGGCTTTATCGGTATATTTTAGGGTTGAAAGCTGGTAACTTTTGATGGCCGCTTTTTTGTCGCCTGCCTGTAGTTGGGCCTTGGCCAGGAGGTTGTGGTTCTGATAAAAGCTTGGATTGATTTTGGCGTTAAAAGCCAGGATGTCCACCGCTTCTGGTACCCGATTCAGCTCAAATAGCTTTACACCAGTTTCTCGCAAGCCGTTGCGATTGGTGCTCCATAGATTGTATTGGTAATAATTTTGAGGGTCCTTGATCCAGGTTTTGTACTGGCGAATGGCGGCTTTGGCTCCTTTCTCCTGGGCGATTTTTAAAAGTGTGACACCGTAATCCGCTTTAGGTTGGTTCAAATCCGGTTTTTTATTCAACACTCCAGCTAGGTACTCGCTGGAAATGGCAACAACTACAGGTTTCCCCGTTAAATTATCGACAGTACTGGCTGAAATAATGCCAATCAAATGGCCATTGGCATCAATCACGGGCGAGCCGCTGGAGCCACCCATATTGGCCTTTGGATCGCGGTCAATAAAAATATCCAAGCCATATTTGCGCACCACAATTCCTGGGTGGATTTGAGTGGTACTGTCGTTGTAGGGGCAAGAAATGATGAACACTTTTTCACCTGCCTGGACAGGCGTAAAACGAGGTTTGAGCGGATACAACTTAGGCGAGCTTTTTTTGACCGAAAAAACGATCCAGTCTCGTTCGGTGATGCTGGAGCCAGCGCCTTCCAGTTTTTCATTGGGGTCTTCGTTCAACAATTGATCCATGATGGCTAGGTCCTGGGTGTTGCCTTTGGGTCGCATGGTCCATTGTTGCAAGTGGGCATTGATGCTTACGCCTAAAGATTGTTTGTTTTTGGCCACCCACAAGATGTGTTTTGCAGTTGCAGCCAAGGTATCGGTCCCAGTATTGATCAAAAAACCTGTACCTGCGTAACGGAATGAAGGGTCGATGTATCGATCACCGTTTTTGTACTGGACTTCGTTGATCAGGCCGATGGTTGGCCATTGAGATGGTGGCAAATCAATCCACGATTCCTTAGATTGGGCGAGGCCAAATAAAGGAAAAAACAGCCATAAAATGAACAAACGCTGGGGGTGCTGAAGAAACTGCATGTTGACTTTTTTGTGGTCAGTGAATGGGACGAAGGTAGTACAAGCACTAGGCTGTAGCGGAATTTGAATTGTAAAATGGAGTGTAAAAGTATGTAACACCTGTAATAACTGAGGTGCCCCTTTGGTTTCTTAGGTGGTGAAAGAATCTTTTTTTACCACCTAAGAAACCTAAGGCACCAAAGGGGCACCTCAGCAGGTTATTGAAAGGTTTTAGTCTTAATTCGCCTGCATTTTTTCAATGTCTTTCTTCACCGTGCGCGACGCCGCAAACAACACCACGGCCAATGCTACCCCCAAAATAGGAATGATGTACATCGCATGATGCAAACCGATCGCCTTAAATTGCTCCGATAGCTCCACAGCACCCGCCGCCTGCATAGCCCGTCGCGCAAAATGATCACTTAGTAGCCCCGTGATGACCGGGCCAAAACTTGCTCCCAGCAAATACATCGCAAAAAAATACAAAGCCATTGCTGTACCTCGCAAATTGGCGGGGATCACCTCCTGAATTGAGGCATATACGCCAGAATAATACACAAACATCAGCATGATGCCCGTACCCATCAGCAGCATAAACAACAAGGTGGCACCAGGAGGCTGATTCAAGGCCAGGAAAATACAAGGTGCAGCCAAGCCACAACAAAGGGCGGAAAGCAACAACTTGGCATCCTTGCGGCGGCGGCTCCAACGATCCGCAATCCAACCTCCGCCGATAAGGCCGAGTATGCCCACCGCCCCCAATACAATCGAGGAAATATTAGCTGCTTCTTTTAAACTCATCAAGTGGGTGCGCATCAAAAAGGCTGGCAAAAAGGAATTGATTGCATACATATTGAAATTGTGCAGCGCACCAGAAACGATTATCCATAAAATGGTAGGAATGGCGAGTACTTGCCAAAAGGGGGAGCGCTGGTTAGGAGAAACTTGCAAGGTTTTTTCCTCGGTGGCACCACGTACAGGTTCCGGCAGTTTCAAGGCCAGCAGGCCCAAGATCAGCCCAGGAATGCAGGCAAAATAAAAAGCATGCCGCCAGGTATAAACCGAAGCAATCAACCCACTCAAGCGGTAACACAAAAAGGTCCCAAGTGGCAGCCCCAGCATAAAAATGGACAGTGCCAGGGCTCGACGACGCGGTGGAAACAAGTCCCCAATCAAGGAATTGGCCGCAGGGGCACAACTGGCCTCCCCTACTCCCACGCCCAAACGGCTCACAAACATCCAGCCGAAACTGGGTGCCAAGCCGGACACTGCGGTAAGGAGGCTCCAGATGCTAACGCCTCCAGCCAGGATTTTGCGGCGACTCCTGGTGTCGGCCAAACGCCCGAGTGGCAAACCAACTGCCGCATACATCAGGATAAAGGCAGTGCCCAAGGTACCCAACAAGGCATCGTTAAGCCCCCATTCTTTTCTGATCAACTCGGCTAAGGCACCCATAATCTGCCGATCGTAAAAGTTCATCAGGTTGATGCCAAAAAGAATTCCCAGCGCGTACCAAGCGCCTTTACTTGCTTTCTCCGTTTGCATACTGATGTGGTTTGTTGTAAATTCATCTCTCCTCTTTTTCCTCCAAAAACTCATCCGTAAAATGCGCCCTGCGTTTTTCCTGCTTAAACTTATCCGCATTAAAAGCCTGGGAATCTCCTCTCGGAATGGATAAAGAAGTCCAGCTTGAATCACAGCACATTTTACCAATGAACACCATTTGCCCCACGTGGTATGGATAATGAGCCAATTGTCGGTTGATGGCTTCCATCACTGTATGCCCCTGATTGCGGATGTAAATGATGCACTCCAGATCGGCAGGTTCAAGCGGGTTTAGGGCATCAAACAGACATTGCCAACCCGCATTCCATTTTTCAAGTAAATCCTCGCGGGAGGCGATGTCGTTTTCAAATTCAGCATCGCGATCCCGCCATTCCTTTTCCCCATCGCTGTTTAAAAAATCTGTCCAGCGCGACAGCATGTTGCCCCAAAGGTGTTTGACAATGGTGGCAATGCTGTTGCTTTCGGGATTATATTGCCAAAACAGTTGTTCATCATTGAGTTGAGCAATGGTTTTATCGCCTAACATTTTATAATAGGCAAACTGTTTTTTCACACTTTCGAGATATTCACTACTCATAACCGGATTGTTAAACTAACGCAATAGAGTTACTTCCCCCCGAACCAGGGCATTCCCAGGCCCCTTATCATCCACATATTCGATGCGGAACCAATAGATGTAAACACCATGTGGTGCTTTTTGACCCCGAATGAATCCGTCCCAGCCCGTATTGATATCTGTAGAGCGGAAAGCCTGGTTCCCCCAGCGGTCAAACACCTGGATTTCATAGGCTGTTACCCGCACATTTTCATTGAGGTAAGGCCGGAACGTTTCGTTGGTGCTGTTGCCATCGGGAGAGAAAGCATTGGGGGTAAAGGTTTTAAACACGATGCATTCCCGCAAGCTTAAAGTCATCGAGTCCGTATCTGCACACCGACCATTGGAAGCACGGACCCAGTAGGTTCCAGCGAGGGTAGCCGCCAGGGATTTCCCCGTACTGCCATCCGACCAAAGCAATTGAGCATTGCCACTACCGCTGGCCTGTAATACAAATGGTTTGTCATCACAAACGAGGGTATCCGGGCCAAGGTTTACGTTTGGAACCGCGTTTAAAGTGACTTTGAGACTATCACTGAATCGGCAGTTACGTTGGGTCACCTGGGCCCAATAGGTCCCGGCACTGGTGACATTTATCCCGGGGGTAGACGCACCGGTGCTCCAGCGTACCTGATCAAATCCAGTCAAAGCCCCCAGAACCAGAGTCTCACCGGTACAAAGCACTGTGTCCTTGCCCAAATTGAAACGGGGCAGAGGATTGTAAGCAATGTTGATTGAATCCCTCACCTGGCAGCGCCCTGCCGCAACCTGCGCCCAATACAAACCAGCCTGGTTCACCACAAAGGCCGGATTGTTGGAGCCATCTTGCCATTGGGTGGTCGTATTGGGTACCTGTACATTGAGTCGGAGTGTACTTCCCTCACAAAGCGTGGTATCCGGCCTCAACAAACTTTGAGGCAAATTCACGGATACGATCTTCACAGTATCCCGACGCACACAAGCATTGAGATCGATTTCCAGCCAATAAGTCCCCGTTTGGTTCAGCATTTTTGCTGCAGTAGACTGCCCGTCGTTCCAGCGATATACCCCTCCGGCAACGGTAGGATTCAGGTTCAAGGTTTCATTGTTACAGAGGGTGGTATCCCGCCCAAGCGTAAAGACAGGGTAAGGTTTGTAGGCAATTCGCACTGAATCGCTGACACTGCAACGTCCTGAACTGGCTCGTAAAATGTACAAACCCGCCGTAGAAACCACATAAGGATTGGCACTGGAATTGTCTTGCCAAAGCAGTGTAGCCCCTGGAACATTGAATTGATAGGTTTTCGTCAGTCCTTCGCACAAGGTGGTATCCTGGCCCAACAATCCTTTGGGTAAATCAATGAATTGTACCCGGATGCTGTCGCGCTTGCGGCAACCATTGACAGTCACATCTGCCCAAACCACTTCTGATTGAGTCAAGTTTCGAGTGGCAGTGGTATTGCCATTGTTCCAGCGATAAGTGGCGTTGGTAGTGGTGGCATTCAAATTGATGTTTTCTCCGGCACAGAGTGTCGTATCCCGGCCTAAGCTGAATTTAGGTTCAGGCGCAAAGGTATAAGTTGCAGAGTCGCGTTTGGTACAGCCATTAAGGGTCACATCTACGTAGTAAAGGCCAGTTTGGGTAATATTGATGCGGGGAGTGGTCGCACCAGTACTCCAACGGTAGGTTCCCCCATTGATGGCCACACTAGGGCTGTAGGATTCTCCAATGCAAAAACTGCGATTTGCGCCCAATTCAAAAGCGGGCCCCGGGCTAAAGGCAAAACGTCTTTGGTCATTGAAGGTACATCCATTCAAGGTGGCGGTTACTGCATACACACCACTCGCTTGAACACTGATGTTGGCATTGGTACTGCCATTGGACCAGCGGTAGGTGGCATTTCCTGGGGTATTGACCGTTGCACGCAAGTTGAAATTGGTGCCATCACACAAACTGGTATCCGGGCCAAGTTCAAAACGTGGAAGAGTCTGCATCCGCAGATTCACACTGTCGCGTTCTGTACAACCATTTGCACTGGCTTCCAGCCAATATACACCAGCCGTACTGGCTTGGAAGGTAGAGTTGTTGCTACCGTCTTGCCAACGGAAGGTGATATTGCTCAGGTTGGAGCGGAAGGTGAAACTTCCACCCTCACAAAAAGAAGTATCGCGCCCCAAATTTAATCCTAAAGCAGGCAACACATTGATGTTGATCGAATCCCGGGCAGTACACTGACCATCGTTGACTTCCACCCAAACCAATCCGGCAGTGGTGACCCGAAGGGCTGGCCCTGTGGTGCTGTCACTCCATAAGTACGTCCGCCCACCAGTCTTGGAGGCATCCAGCAGTAAAGATTGTCCATCACAAATGCTGGTGTCACGGCCCAAGTTAATAGCAGCGGGGCTAATGACCCGAACCTGTGTAGAATCCGAAGCAAAACAGCCCGACAATTCAACGGTCACTTTGTACTTCCCTGCTTTGCTGGCGTTGATACTGGTTGCAGTAGAACCATCCTGCCAGCGATAAATAGCTCCAACCAGATTCAAATCCGCATCCAAGACCAGATTTTGATCAGCGCACAGGGTTGTGTCATTCGTTAAATTGGGCGTAAAATCAGCGGCAGGCAACACCCGGACGGTATCCATGAGGATACAACCGTCGTTGTAAGTGACTGCCACAAAATAGGTTCCGGCCCGGGTTACATTCAGAATAGCTTTGCTACTGCCATCATTCCAACGGTAAGATTCACCAGCACTAAATGTGTTGGCATCTAAAAGTAAACTATTGTTTTTGCACAAAACTACATCTTTACCCAAAATCCCTTCATCAACATAGTCGACTGGGGAGTCAAAAACCCAGTTTTCGTTGCTGTTGCTGATGTTGGTACTGTTGGCACCAGCCAGAAATTGGGTAGAACCTACACCACGTTGGTCCCGCATTTGTACAAAATCCGCCACTACTTTTCCTCCATTCATGATCACTTCAGCCTTGTTGCCACTTACTGTTGAACGGAGTTCAATAGGGTTACAATTGTTACCAATGACCTGAAAATATTCATTGACGGTTTGGTCATATAGCACATCCAAATCATAGGTTTTTCCAGCACTAAATATTAATGAGTCGATTACATTAATCCCCAAAAGGATTCCACTATTTCGAAATTCAATCCGATTAAAACGATTGGTTTTAGGGGCATTCCCTGGAGAATGTGGTATAAAATAAGGCACTAACGTTGAGGTTCCCTTAGGGTTGGAAAACAACACATTGTGAAAGGTCGCATTGTTATTGGAAAAAAAGGATGGATTAGTATTGGTGAACTCCAGCAGTGAAGTCCCCGCGTCAATCATCGCTGTTTCTGCTACAAACATCGTGTGAAAGTTGGTAAAACCATTGCCATTTAAACGGATATGGCTTTTACCCAGCTTCACTATTTGTTTGTTAAAATGATAATGAGTAATCCAAAATAGATCAGCCGTTATCGGCTTATCATTTGAATTGAACTCGCCAGATCGCACATATAAGTTGGAAGTACTGAGGCTATCTTGTAACAGCCAGGAGCCATTGCCATAGATGACGGTATTAAAAGGTCTAAATCCAGAAGTTTGAATGGTATTTCCGGTTAGATTTCCCCGAAGACTCAACTCAGTAATTGAAGACTCGGCTCTTGGATTTGGTAAATTAACTGAACCGAAGGCATTCAAAACCCACATCCTTAAGATGGGATTGTTGCTTACCCCACTCCAGCTCATGTTGCGGCAATAGGCAAAACGGCTGTAGTTGTTGACTTGTTGATCGGGGCCATTGAATGAATTGGCGTCGAAAAAAACGTTGTCCTTGGCAGTAGGAATACACTCACCGCCAGAGCCTCCACTACTTTTTGACCAGTTGACTGGATCGAACCAATCGCCATTGCCGCCTTTTCCAACCCAATACAAATCTCGTCCCGCCAGTTCATTGATGGTCCAACCTTCGTTGTTGCCCAGGTCAATTGAATTGTTGGCAATGGCCGGTCCCACTCCAATGCGCTTGATGTCCTGGATCATCAAGCGTTGAGTTGTAATGGGCTTTGTGGCATTGAGAATCGCTTGTCCACCATTTCCTGCAGAGCGCAGTTCCACCATTCCGTTGCATACATCGGGGACAATCAGCTCGCCCAGTGTAAAAGTGTCCTGGGCATTGATCTGAAAGGCATAGTTGACATTGAAAAACTTGACCACATTGGCGGAATTGCTACCATAATTCCAAAATGTAGCCGTAGTAGTTATCGTATCAAAGTGTTGTTTATGTCTAGAAAAGTTACTGAGCGTACCATCCCCTCCTGCAAATTCGACCACGTTATAGGTCAGGTCTGGAGCATTTACATTGGCACTCGAGACCATGTATCCATACTGGTTGCTGAAACGAATGATTGATGTACCTGCATCCAGCGCAATTTGCAGAGAGTTTATGTTCCATTCCAAGTTATTGAAATTCAATGGCTCCCGATTGCGCATGATCCAAAGGCTGCTACCTAGGCTAAGTTTGCGTGGCTGATTTTCACGGGAGAGCAAGTTGCGGGTGATCACACGTTGATTGGCGGTCGAAAAATCACCTTGAATGAAATAAAAGGTATTGAACACAGATAAGCTATCGGTTAAAGCCCAGGTTCCAGAACCTGCCACATAAATGTCTTTGTTAAAAATACGCCCAGCAGAAGTGATGGTATTGCTGACATTGGCGCCTTCGAAATAAAAATCGCCCTGGAAGTTTTGTCGCAAGGAAGTGATAAAAACCAATGAACCGAAAATGTGCATGGCTTTGGTTTTGTCGCCAGCAAGTGTTGGAGCCCCCGTGGCACCAGTCCAGCTCATATTGCGGCAATAAGCATTTTCGATATCGATGGTTACAGTTATGGCATTGCCTGAATTGGCGTCAAAAAACACATTATCACCAGCGGTAGGGACACAGGCACCGCCAGTTCCTCCACTGGTGAACGACCAATGGGTGGGATCACTCCAATTCCCATTGCCACCGACCCAAAAGAGGTTATTGTTGGATTTTTCAACAATGGTCCATCCGCTATTGTTGCCCAGGTCAGCGGCACTGCGCACCACAAAGCGGGCCCCGCCAGACGCTTTTACATCTTTGAGTGAGACAAAATCACCAGTAATTGAGTCGGCCGATGCTTCAAAAGTGAACTGCGTACCAGAAACACTACTGAAAATCTGAATGGGGGAAATACATTGCCCCACTGCGTTCAACTTCTTTAACCGATAGGTGAATCCAGCCTGAAACTTGAAATTTTTACCAGGCCCTAGGATGAGGTTGTCAAAATTGACCGAACCTTCCACCTCACTATCTGTGCGCATTTCAAGGGTTGTCAAATTGATTGTACCGCCGGTTTCGCTGATCAATCGGCCTTTTCCCTGGGTACTGGAAAATAACACAGTACCCAAATTGAGGTTCCCGACACCAGTAACCCGCAAAAAGGGTTTATTTGAATTCAGTTCTATAACCGAAGTTCCGGGCACCACACTCAAATTGCCGCGCTTGAACTCGACCACTGCGGAATCGTACTGATACAAAACACGGGAGGTATAAAAAGAACCTGTGACCATAATGCGACTACTCCCCAGATCGAGAGCTACTGCTGCGCCTGGATTAACGAACCAACGTTTGCAACTCATTGCCTGATTTCCGGTATTCAAACTCCCCGCATTTATGAGTAAGGTCGAATCCGTTTGTAAAGGCGATTGCAAAGTCCAGCCTCCACCCGCACCATTAAAGGTAACCAATTGCCTGATGCGGTGACCTGCCATAAGAATGGTTTGCCCCGTGGTATTGGCCAAAAAATTGACCGCGCCCCGAAACGAAAACACCATATTCGCGCTCAACCTTAAGGAACCGTAAACATTGAGAATATACCCTGCTGGAGCGGAAAAAGTAGGGTTATTGGTTGCTGCTTCCCAGTTCATATCCAGGCAGAAAATCGATTGATTGTTGACGTTCACGACCTGGTTGGGTGCAGTAAAGGAGTTGGCATCAAAAAAAACCCGGTCACTGGGGCTTGGTACTACGTTGTGACGGGTAGCACCACCACTGGCTGTCGCCCAGTGGCTGATATCGGACCAGTCACCGCTACCGCCTACCCAATGATAGTCAACCGCTTGGGCCTGTTGAGCCAGCACAAGGATCATGATTGTTAGCAAAAGGAGTCGAAACATGGTCTTTTAGGTTTATGGGTTAATATTGGGTTGAGAAGTTGAGGAGTTGAAGAGTTGAAGCTTCCGCAGCGGCTTAGACAAGGGTATTGTCAAAATCGCTGCTGTCGTCTCAGCTCCTCAACTCTTCAACTTTTTATTGCCGAATCGTCCCCACCAAAGTAGGAAACGGTTCAAGAGGCCCATCCACAAGGGCGGTTCTGGCAAAGTAGAAGATGTCTCGGCTTCTTCGACGAGGCTGGTTTTGGAAAAATCGTATAAATCTTCAAAAATTTTGCGCACGTTTTGTTCAACCATCCCTCGAAAAGGAATTCGCGCCATCAAACCGTACAAGGCGGCATTACCTTTTGCGGTTTCACCTGGATTGTTTTTTGCAAAGAGAATTGAGGCTTTGAGGTCTTCAATGTAAGTGTCAATCACTGGGATGTTCTGGCGCATTACAGTCAAATGAATGGAGTTGGGCAATTGTTGACGGTCCAACATCCATCCTTTTTGTTCCAATTGATCGGCCACTACAAAAATATCAGGCTGGTTTCCACGAGTTGTATAGGTGATGATGTTCATCACTGGCGTGCCCAAAATACTTATTTCTGGAATTTCGGACAAGGCTTTTTTAATTTCCTGAGTAGCTTGCATGATTTCCTGAGTAATCTGCAAATAACCATCTTGTCCCAGTGCCTGCATGGCCGACCAGGTAGCAGCAATCGCTCCACCAGGGCGCGACCCCATCAAGGTGGGTGAGGCATAAATCCCGCCTGGCCAATCGGTGGCTATGTAAAACTGGTGTTTCAGGTAGTTCATATTTCGGTACAAAAGCACCGAAGCGCCTTTGGCACCATAGCCAAATTTGTGAGCATCGGCGGAAATGGAAGTAACTCCTGGCACCCTGAAATCGAAAAGATCAACGGGGTATCCCAATTTTTCTACCCAGGGCAATAAAAATCCCCCGATGCAACAATCAACGTGAAAGGGTACCTTTTTCTGCAGTGCCAAATCAGCAATCTCGACAATTGGATCCAGCGCCCCGTGTGGGTAAGTAGGTGCAGAGGCGGCAATGAGAATGGTATTGCGCGTAATCAGTTTACTCAACTCCTGCGGCTGTGCCCTCATTTCAGCATCAATCGGCGCTTTTTTCACCTTGATGTTGAGGATATGGGCGGCTTTTTCAAATGCAGGATGGATACTATCTGAAGTGACGATTTCTGGTTCAGTAATGTGAGGGAAAACTTTGCGGGCTCGCTCCCGGTAAGTGTATACCGCCAGGAAAATACTTTCTGTCCCGCCCGAAGTCATGGTGCCCGTCACATTTTCATCTCCATTCAATAGATTGGCCGTCATTTGAATCACCTCCAACTCCATTTTTTTCAAACTTTGAAAAGCAAAAGGATTGAGGTAGTTTTCGGAAAAAAAGCTACTGTAGGCCTCAGTCAGGAGTTCCTGGTGGGCATCATCCACGTAATACACCATACTCCAGGCACGGCCTGCTTTCCAGGAAATGTCCTTTAAATGTAACTTTGACAATTCATCAAGAATAGTATCTTTATCGCGGCCTTGGGCAGGAATGGAAATTCTTTCGGACATGCAGTAAACTGTTTTAGCGTTCGGAAAAATACAATACCTTCCCAGCTTTATCATGCGAACTGCATAAACTGGTCATTTTTTTTAACCATTGATAATCGCAAGCAAATGAAAAACAAACAAAAAGCACTCATCGGATTCGCGCTTTTTAGCCTGATTGCCCTGAGTTGTCAACCGAAAGCAAAAGAAAAAGAAAACACTGAAATGGAATCCAAGAAGGAAATGGCCTACCGCCTACCCGATCCTAAAAATTTCGAAAAGACCCACCAGGGTAAAAAAATTGAATTGTTCATCCTGAAAAATGGCCCGATCCAGGCAGCCATTACCAATTACGGCGCCCGGATGGTTGCTCTGTTGGTGCCCGACAAGGATGGCCGGGACATCGATGTCTTGACGGGATACAACAACATCGACGACTACCTCAAGACGGAATCTTACTTTGGCTGCGTGGTAGGTCGTTATGGCAACCGAATCGCCAAAGGCAAATTCACGCTCAATGGCAAAACCTATACCCTGGCCACCAACAACGGCGCCAATCACTTGCACGGAGGACCAGAAGGTTTTTGTAAAAAAGTATGGGATGCCAAACAAATCGACAGCAGCAGCGTAGAATTCAGCTACCTGTCCAAAGACATGGAGGAAGGTTACCCTGGCAATTTGCAGGTGAAAGTGATTTATCGCCTCACTGCTGACCGAGGCGTAGAAATTGAATACAGCGCTACCACCGACAAACCAACCGTACTCAACCTCACCAACCACAACTACTGGAACCTGGATGGCGAGCGCGACACCAGCATCAACGACCACCTTTTGCAGATTTTTGCCTCCAAATACACTCCTGTTGATGCAACCTTGATCCCAACAGGTGAGCTGGCTTCGGTAGAGGGTACCCCCTTTGATTTCCGCAAACCTACCGCCATAGGTGATCGGGTGGATGCCGATCACGAGCAAATCAAGTATGGCAAGGGTTATGACCACAATTTTGTGGTAATTCCTCAAAAAGTAGCTGCAGGTGAGTTGCCCCTCATTGCAACGGTGCTTAGTCCCAATAGTGGCATCAAAATGGAAGTATTGACGGCAGAGCCCGGCATTCAATTTTATGGTGGCAACTTTTTGACCGGGGCCCAGGTGGGCAAAAGTGGACAGGCCTATGTGTTCCGTTCAGCATTGTGTCTGGAAACGCAGCACTTCCCTGATAGCCCCAATCAGCCCAATTTTCCAACGACTACCTTGAATCCGGGACAAACGTATAACACGCGGACGATTTATCGGTTCCCTGCGCAGTAATGGCCTAGGGCCGTGTTTCTTTTACGATGCATTGCCCTGATTAATATTAACACAGTCAAAGCGGCATTTTTTTATCACAAAGGGAAAAGAGAGGGCGCAAAGGACACAAAGACTTTTAACGTCTAACATTGTGCCCTTTGTGTCTCTTGGTGTTTTCTTTGTGAAATAAAATGTCGCTTTGGCCTGATTCAAAAAAAATAGAAACCTTTGTGTTCTTAACAACAAAATTCAAGCTTAATTTGTAAGGTAAACTTTGATACACCTATTTTTGGTGCCCAATCTTGTTGTATGATCTTATACCCCGATTCCTATCTTTTCTCCGAGGAAAATCAACTGGAGCTCAACGGGCAGGTGATTCATCACCAACATGCCTGGCTGCTGAGCATTGGGGATGAAGAACTGGATTTGATGTTTGAAAATGGCTGGCGGCGGGCAGGCAATATTTTTTACCGGTACTCTTACGATACTCACGAAGACATAACGACCGGAGCAGGTCCGCTACAAGTGCTCCCTCTTCGGATACCGGTCAATCATTTCACGCTCACCAAAAGCCAGGCCAAAATCTGGCGGAAAAACGAAAACTTTCACTGGAACCTGGTTTCCGGGCGCCCCACCGATGCACATCACGAACTTTTCCTCCTGCACCGCGAGCGCTTTGTGCGCAATGTGCCCGATAGCATTTTTGACTTCATCAGCACCACCCATGAAAGTTTGCCAACCAGAGGTTTGATCCTCGATGTTTATGATGAGGAAAAACTGATCGCAAGCAGTTTGATCGACCATACCCCTAAATCCATGTCAAGCATTTATGCCATGTTCCATCCCGATTACGGGGCATATAGCCTTGGAGTGTACACGATGCTGCTGGAGATTTACAGTTGTCGACAGTTGGGTAAGCCGTATTACTATCCGGGCTTTGCCCACCACGAGTCTTCGTTTTACGACTACAAAAAACGATTCAACAGCCTGGAGTGGTTGGATTGGAAAGGGACTATGGATTGGTTGCCATATGAGCGTTTGAGGGAGAAGACGGAAAGGGAGTAGGATAAATGGCTTGATGTTATTTGCTTATCTGGCAATTGATAACATTTGAGTAAAAAGTACATGATTTGCAAGTTTTGAAGTGCGCAACCCTTCAAAAATTAGTTTTAGTTCATTGCCCCCTCCAGGCCCAATCAATACCCATACTTCTTCTTCCACAACCCCCGCAACCAGCCTCGAGTTTTCTCCTCAGTTGGATTGGCGGCTGGTTCAAACAATTTTGTCCCGCTCAATTTTTCTGGCAAGTATTCCTGCTCCACGAAGTTACCTGGAAAGTCGTGGGAGTATTGATAGGCTTTCCCGTAGTCCAACTTTTTCATCAACTGAGTGGGTGCATTGCGCAGGTGTAGGGGTACAGGCTGATTGCCCTGAGCATGTACCAATTCCTGAGCTTTAGCAATGGCCAGGTAAGCTGAGTTGCTTTTGGGGGAAGTAGCCAGGTAAATGACCGCTTGTGATAAAATGATCCGGGCTTCCGGCAAGCCGACCGCCTGTACGGCCTGGAAGGCGGTGGTTGCCATGAGTAACGCATTGGGATTGGCCAGGCCAATGTCTTCCGCCGCTGCAATGACCATCCGGCGAGCGATAAACTTCACCTCTTCTCCCCCTTCAATCATCCGGGCCAACCAATAAACAGCCGCGTTGGGGTCGCTCCCCCGAATGGATTTGATGAATGCCGAGGCAACGTCATAATGTTGCTCCCCTCCCTTGTCATAACTGGCAATGTGTTGTTGTAAGATATTGGTGATGATGGCATCATCTACCACTATTTCTCCTTCTACATTTGAGGCTTGGCTAGTCACCAACTCCAGGATATTGTACAACTTTCGGGCATCTCCGCCAGAGTAATGCAATAGTGCATCATAACTATCGAAACGTACTTTTTTGTGTTTCAGGTATTCGTCCTTTTGCAGCGCGTCTTGAATGAGTTGCATCAATTGATTGGTTTCAAGCAATTTAAGCACATAGACTTGGCAACGCGACAAAAGAGCTGGGATCACTTCAAAGGAAGGATTTTCAGTCGTTGCACCTATTAATGTCACCACACCTTTTTCTACCGCTCCAAGCAAAGCATCTTGTTGAGATTTGCTAAAGCGATGAATTTCATCGATGAACAACAATGGGTTGGGTTTGCCAAAAAAGCGTTGTTGCTCGGCTTTTTGAATGGTATCCCGCACATCCTTGACCCCCGCAGCGATTGCACTAAGGCTATAGAAAGGCCGGCCCGTTTCTTTGGCCAGGATGTTGGCCAGGGTTGTTTTGCCCACTCCCGGAGGCCCCCAAAGGATAATCGAAGGCAAAAAACCCGCAGCCAAAGCCTGGCGCAACACCGAACCCTCCCCTACCAAATGTTCCTGCCCGAGATAATCCGCAAGGCGCAACGGGCGCATTCTTTCTGCTAATGGCTGCATTTTTTTTGATTTGTGTTTTTAGTGTCAAAATCTCAAAACGAGGTGAAAAATATTACAAAAAACAGGAATCATAACAACTTTTGTTGTACTTTAGCAGTCTCAATTCAGTATTAAGGTTTTACCTGAGGTAATTCCAACTTCGCGAGAGCATCTACCTATCTGAATCTACCCTCTTTTGGTTTCATTTTGAAGAACAGCAAGCACCGCTGAGTATATTTTTTTTTGTTATACGCAAAAAACACAATTGTACTCAATCTGCCCCCATCGGTGAGTTGCACAAACTATGAGAAAACTATGGCTGCTAACATCAGTCACCTGAAAGTAATGGGGCAAAGCGCTGCTTTGGCAGATGATGTTGTTTTGCGTTGGTTACCCAAACAACAATTGTGGATTGATCCAACCCGATTCAACCAAATAAGTGGTGAAAACGGGCTAAGAATCAGTATTTTACCAGGCTCTTTTTGCGATACCCAAGGCCGAATCATCACCGAAAGAGTTGAACTTGAACTAGTAGAAATTGTCCACAAAGCCGGAATGTTACTGGCGGCAATGCCCAGTACATCCAGAGATGGGGTTTTTGAGTCGGCGGGAATGTTTAGTCTGCAGGCAAAAAAAGGTGAACAGCATTTAAAACTGATCAAGCCCCTCCAAATTACCTGGCCAATTTACAATTTGAACGCCAAACCTGCTTCCTTGCAAATCGTCACATTATCCATGGCCAGTACCCGTTCGTTCAGTGCGGCTGCGGAGCTGGATTGGATTCCCTTTTTCAACAAACCTACTCCGGTACTCAAACAGCAAGGGCAACGCTGGCTAAAATTTGAACTCACCCAGTTGGGGTGGTTCAGCGCCCATTTACCCCTGTCCAGAGAAGGGCTCAAATCCATGTTGAGCATCCGTTATCAGGATCAGGATTTTGAGCACAAGCAGGCTTTTTTGGTGTTCCGCAACCACCAGTCGGTGGTCAAACTTTTTCCCTACGACCAAAAATTCTGCGCCTTCAACATTCCCCGCCGGGCACCCGCTTGTGTGGTCATGTTGGCCTGCAAAAGCGAACGTTATTTCCTGGGGCATACCTGTTTTGACGGGCATTATGCCAACAATTTGACACTGCAACTTGAGGAAGTGGAAAAGGGCCTCCTGCCCCAACATTTGTTTGCGATCGTCAATCGTTAAGGGGCGATAAAATAAGTTCTCATTTTCGCACTTAAAGGCTTTTAGCCAGTAACTGGTGAAAATGATGAACACAGGCTTCACGTTTGGGAGAGAACCGTCCCGTTTGGTAAAATCGGGACTGTAGCCCTTTTTGTACATTTTCCACCACAAATTCATCCTCCCGTTCCACCTTGTCCAAATCCGCTCCGGCCCCCTGGTCGAGTTTACTTTCATCGTATACATAGAGGATGAAACGCACTTTGCATTGTTTGATAGACAGGGGTTTGACAATGTTGACACTTAAGCCCCAGGGGTAAAAATTGAACATCATGTTGGGGAAAACCCAAAAATAGTAAGCGGCAATCCGCTTGCCGTAATCGATATGCCCGGCAGGAAGGTCGAAACACTCTGTCCCGGAATCAGCAATTCCCACTTGCAAATTGCAGTAGTCAAACAGCTCGCTGTAATACGCACCATAGTCCAAAACCTGGTTGAGGCCCGCATGTACAAAGGGAATGTGGAACCCCTCCAGGTAATTGTCGCAATACAAAGCCCAATGCGCGTTGACCAAATAATCTCGGCTCAATTCAGATGCATAGCGAAACTGCGAAAGAGGCATAAAGCCAAT
Source organism: Haliscomenobacter sp. (assembly GCF_033763495.1). Classification (GTDB taxonomy): domain Bacteria; phylum Bacteroidota; class Bacteroidia; order Chitinophagales; family Saprospiraceae; genus Haliscomenobacter. Next base: position 59,206 of record NZ_JANRKL010000181.1, read on the forward strand.
ACGCTCCTGCATCACCTCCAACACTGACTTGAAGTCAAATCCGGGATCGAGTGAAACAAAAGGAAACTGGGCCCAGGTTTGACAAGGCACTTCAGTCAAATGGTCACAAGCACGGGGGAATCCCTGGGCTTCCTTGAACTCGGGCATGAATTCCATTTGCCCCTGAAGGTCAAAACGCCTGCCGTGATAGTTGCAGGTCAGTTTTTTGTATTGCCCGGGGTAGTGTACAAGGATGTTGCCCCGGTGGGTGCAGACATTACTAAAGCATTTCAGCTCACCGGTTTCCGTTTTGCTTAAAAACAAGGGTTCATTGACAAAACCGGGGAGGAATTGAAAGGGATAGACCGATCCTGCCTGGTTCAGATTCTCGCCAGTTTCAATCCACTGCCAACTGCGGGGGAATACCTTTTCCTGCATGGCTTCGAATACCTGAGGGTTGCGGTAAAACTCGGCAGGTAGGGTTTCGGCGAGGGTGATGTCGGGATGGACTGAGTAGGTAAAATTTGACATAGCTATTTTTTGGTTACACAATGATAAATAAAATTTTTTCCAGAATTTCCTATCTGCAAAGCAACCCTATCTCTCCTAAACTGGTAAAGGGAAATAAACCTAACAACCAATATGCCCACTTACATCGTAGTATTAAGTGGAACATCAGCAATTAAACTAAAAATATGGATCGGAAAGAATTTTTGAGCCTACTGGGACTAACCGTAGGTGGTGGCGTAGCCATTTCATGTTTGGGCGGATGCTCAAAAGAAGCTGGAGTTACTCCCGGAGGAAGCACGGGCGGTGGTGGAGGTTTAGATTTCACCCTTGATCTCAATGCCACAGAAAATGCCGCCTTGAACAACAACGGTGGCTTCCTGGTAAAGAATGGAGTGATTGTGGCCAGAACTACGGGTGGAGTATTCATCGCCGTAGCCGCTGCTTGTACGCACCAAGGCACCATCATCCAATACCAGGGCAATAACTCCAGGTTCTTTTGCCCCAATCATGGCTCCACCTTTTCAGAGTCGGGAGGTGTATTGAATGGTCCGGCTACTTCAGATTTGAAGCAATATAAGACGGAGCTGAATGGAAAAAATTTACGGGTGTTTGCTTAATCAAACACAATGAAACTCCATCTGGCGGCTGCGCCGCTTGTTTTTTCACCATCTAAGGCATCTAAGAAGCACCTCAGGAGCATTACCTCCTTAGATGTCTCTTAGATATCTTAGATGGTTCAATTAAAGGTTTACATTTGGTAGGTAAAAATTTGTTGGACGGCTATGCCGCATGTTTTCTACCACCCAAGGAAATACATAAACCCTAGGCCCAATTCTGGGCACCAATGGCCATATTCTCCCCTTTCGCCACCCGAATCGCTCCATTGTTGTGCAAATCAATCCGCCCCATCAACAAACCACCCCAACCAGCGTGATTGATGAGTACAGGTTTACCGTCCAGGTTATTGACCACAATAGGTTCGGGTAAAAAAGTATGAGTATGCCCACCGATGATGATGTCGATGTTCCGTGATTGGGGTGCCAGTTTCAGATCAGAAACTTGTTCGTCCTGATAGTGGTAGCCCAGATGGGACAAACAGATCACCAGACTGCACCCGTGTTTTTCTTTAAGTTCAGCAGCTACCTCGTTGGCGGTGGCCAGAGGATCGCGGTAAACCAGTCCTTCTCTCAGCAGTTGAGGAATAGCGCCTTGTGGATTTAATCCCAAGCCCATTATGCCAATGCGCTGCCCTGCCTTTTCAACAATATGGTGTGGTTTAACCAGTTTAGCCAACGGAGTATCCGTCAGTTGGTAATTTGCTGCCAGGGCAGGAATTGAATTTCTGCTGAGCTGAGTAGATAGGTCTTGCATGCCCCGGTCGAATTCGTGGTTGCCCAAAGCAAAAGCATCATAGCCCATCCCCTTCATCCAGGCCAGTTCCTCCCCTTTTGAATTGGAAGGGTTCAATACGTCTCCCGCATCGAGCAGCAAAACATGGTTTTGTTCTCTCCGAATTTTTTCCACCAGTTGCCTGGCTTTTTGGGCAAAAGTGTAAGAAGTTGCATTTCCCCCTCCAAACCGACCATGTAAGTCGTTGGTATGCAGGATGCTCAATGAAAAATCACCGGAAAAGTCCAACTGGGGAATTCCCGTACCCAAGGCAATGGCTCCAAGGCCAAATTGATGGATGAAGGTACGTCTTTGCATGGTTGAGGGTTTTATTCAAACAATGTTCTTTGCTGAGCAGGAGGTACAATCCCCAGGTGACGATAAGCTTTTTCGGTAGCTTCCCGTCCGCGTGGGGTTCTTTGTAAAAAGCCTTCCATAATCAAAAACGGCTCATGGACCTCTTCAATTGTGCCAGCTTCTTCGCCGATGGCCGTAGCAATGGTGGAAATGCCCACGGGACCACCTTTGAATTTTTGGATAATGGTTGACAAAATTTTATTGTCCATTTCATCCAGGCCATATTCATCTACATTCAAGGCTTCCAGAGCAATTTTGGCGATTTCCAGGGTAATCCGTCCATCCCCCTTGACCTGGGCAAAATCACGCACCCTGCGCAAAAGGGCATTGGCGATACGAGGTGTACCCCGGCTCCTCCTGGCGATTTCCGTTGCACCTTCGTCCAGAATTTCCAAGCTCAGAATATTGGCCGAACGATGGATGATTCGTTTCAGGGTTTCCACGTCGTAGTAATCCAGGTGACAATTGATACCAAATCGCGCTCGCATCGGTGCTGTCAACAAACCCATTCGGGTAGTTGCCCCTACGAGGGTGAAAGGGTTGAGTGTAATCTGAATGCTACGCGCATTGGGGCCACTATCGATCATAATGTCGATGCGGTAATCCTCCATAGCAGAGTACAGGTATTCTTCAACTACAGTATTGAGACGGTGAATTTCGTCAATGAATAAAACATCCCCTTCGTTGAGATTGGTCAGCAATCCCGCCAGGTCTCCCGGTTTTTCCAATACGGGTCCTGAGCTCATTTTGAGTCCCGTTTCCAGTTCATTGGAAATGATGTGAGAAAGGGTCGTTTTGCCCAGACCCGGTGGGCCATGCAGCAAAACGTGGTCCAGGGCTTCTCCTCTCTGTTTGGCTGCTGTGATGAAAACCTTCAAATTGTCTACAATTCGGGGCTGTCCACTGAAGTCTTCCAGCGCTTTAGGGCGCAACGCGCGCTCGATTTGCTGTTCATCCGTGCTAAACTGTTTGCCAGAAGCATCCAATATAGGATTTGCCATTTAAATATTGTTTTTAAATTTGCGCAGCAAAATTTGAGGCCAAGTCCTTTTCCAGGTTTTGAAGCATCAAATAAGGCTGGCAAAGACGCAAACCTTGCGTCTCTACATTTTTTCAGCATTGAAAATACAATAATACAACAATGAGTGGATCAAAAGTAACCATTGAAAATGGAAAATTAACGGTGCCAAACGATCCGATCATCCCTTTCATTGAAGGTGATGGTACTGGAGCCGATATTTGGGCGGCTTCAGTTCGCGTTTTGGACGCCGCAGTGGAAAAAGCGTACAATGGTACACGCAAAATTCATTGGAAGGAAGTGTTAGCTGGCGAAAAAGCCTTTAACCTTACCGGCAGCTGGCTTCCAGACGAAACCCTGCAGATTATTGACGAGTACCGTATTGCCATCAAAGGTCCTTTGACTACCCCGGTTGGTGGTGGTATCCGCTCTTTGAACGTTGCCTTGCGTCAAATGCTCGACTTGTACGCTTGTGTTCGTCCAGTACATTATTTCAAGGGTGTGCCTAGCCCAGTGAAAGAACCAGAACTGGTTGAAATGGTGATCTTCCGGGAAAACACCGAAGACATCTACGCGGGTATTGAATACTTGGCTGGCACTCCAGAATTGGAGAAGCTCAAAAAATTCCTGATTGAAGAAATGGGGGTTAAAGGAATCCGCTTCCCTGATACCGTTTCATTGGGTATCAAACCTGTTTCAATCGAAGGTACCGAGCGCCTGGTTCGTTCCGCCATCGAGTACACCATCGACAACAACCTGCCTTCCTTGACCCTGGTTCACAAGGGCAACATCATGAAATACACCGAAGGTAAGTTTAAGGATTGGGGTTATGCCTTGTTGGAGCGGGAGTATGGCGATAAGGTGTTCACCTGGGCACAATACGACCGAATTGCTGCTGCCGATGGCAAAGCTGTTGCTGACAAAGCTCAGGCAGATGCACTGGCTGCGGGTAAAATCCTGATCAAAGACGCGATTGCGGATGCATTCCTGCAACAAATTCTGCTGCGTCCTGCTGAATATTCAGTGATTGCTACCTTGAACCTGAATGGCGACTACATCTCCGACGCTCTAGCAGCAGAAGTAGGTGGTATCGGGATCGCTCCAGGTGCTAACATCAATTACCTCAGCGGCAAAGCCATTTTTGAAGCTACTCATGGGACCGCTCCAAAATATGCTGGTCAGGATAAGGTGAATCCAAGTTCGGTAATCTTGTCTGGTGAGATGATGTTCCGTTACATGGGCTGGAAGGAAGCTGCTGACCTGATCATCAAAGGCGTTGAAGGGGCCATCAGCAACAAACGTGTAACTTATGATTTCCATCGCCTGATGGAAGGAGCAACTTTGTTGAAGTGCTCTGAGTTTGGCGATGAGATTATTGCGAACATGTAAATTAGAGATGAAAGATGAGAGATGAGAGATGAGAGAAGCTACCGCAGAGGCTTAGACAAGATTATCGTCGAAAACGCTGCGGTAGCCTCTCTCATCTCTCATCTCTATTCTCCGCTTTTTACAAACTTCTTCGTCCCCGTTCCATTCTCCGTAGTAACCTGCATCAGGTAAGTACCCGCTGGAAGTCCATCCACTGAAATCTGGAATTGATCACGCTTCACGTTGGTGTATACTTTTTCCATAATCTGGCGACCCGCCATATCCATGATCCGTACATTGGCCTGTTTGGACACTTTATTCAAGGCCAATTGCAGGTAGATGTCTTCACGAGCTGGATTTGGACTAATCGCAAATTCATTGGAGATGGAAGGCAGATCACGATCACTGCTGATCACCAATGGACCTACGTTCATTCGTACAACGTATACATTTTCCAGACCATAACCAGTTGGGCTGTAGGTAACCGTACCCAAATCTGAATCCAGGGCGGTGAAACTGGCATAACGTGGTTTGTCCGTTGCAAAACCGGTCAACAACATTGGACGGCGATCGTAAGTATCGTTCAACAACAATTCAATGTCGGTATCATCACCAGTGAAATATTCAATCATCACCAGGTAGGTGGTGGTATCTGCCAATTGTACAGCAGGTTCACCCTGCTCAGGGAAAGGCACAGTAATCAGGCGTGCTCCCGTTTCGGTTCCTTTGATGTCGTAGAAGTTGTCGGCTATCAAATCGCGTTCGGTTGATTCCACCAAGGCGTTTTGGTTGCGGTCTTCCCAGGTATACAAACTCACCAACAAGGAAATCCCCTGGAGATCAGCTCCATTGTTGACCCCAAAAGAAACACTCCGCAGGTAATTGCCCTTTCCCTTAACCACGTAATAACTGTTGCCGTAAGCAGCCGAGTGGGGTTCATTTACATCCCAGTTGTCCCCTGGAAGGGTATAAAAAGAAGCGCCCAGCTCTTTGGCAAAAGTGGTATCTGTAACGCGGAAGAAAAACCCTTCAAGGTTGTCAAAGCGGTCATAATCCGTTGAATCGGCAGACGCCTGGTAAACCATGGCATAGGTTCCTTTTTTATTGGGCAAAAATTTAGGAGCAAAAATAGCAGTATCAATTTGGTTTGGTGCAATTGACGCAGAGGTAAGCGAATCCCGGAAAATACGGGAATTAGTCGTTGAGTCAATGGCATTGATGTACAACTTCAGGTTGGTTTGGGCGTTGGCTCCAATATTTTCAACCGCTGCCCCAAAAGGAATGGTTTCAGCCTGATTGGCAGGTTGCTGCATGTTGGGCGACAAAGCGTAAAATTGGGTCAAGGCCAGGTTGTTGGCTTCCCGCTTCACCAGTTTGACATCGTCGATAGCCCAGAAGTAAAAATTACCATCATAACGGAACTTGATCTTGACACTATCTGCGTTTTCGCTTCCAATCAGTCGTACCGATTTGTAGGGGTCTTCATTTTCTTCAAAGGGACGAATTTCTTCGTTGATTTGACTAGAGACCCAGGTCTTACCACCGTCTTTTGACCATTCTACAAAATACTCACTACCATAAAAATGCCTAAAATATTGGTAGAATGAAACATTGAGTGCAGTGCCTTTGGTAACTTTAATGGTTGGAGAAATCAGCTCTCCGGTGTGCGGTGTCGGGCATGGCCCCTGTCCAAAACCACTGTTACAGGTAGTAATACTGCCTAAATCCAGGGTCGCCGCGTTCATAATCATTGCTCCATTACAGCGGGTAGGTGAAAAAAAGGAAGGTTGAGCTGGGTAGGCAAAAAAGCAAGGATCCGCGAATGCATTTGCCGAAATCCAGGACCAGGCGGTAGCAGTGTTGGGCTTGCCAGAACAAGAAACCGTGTTGCTTGTCCAGGCATTCAAACCACCGTCAAAATCACCTTGTTTGGAACTATTGCCCCAAACGACCAAATTAGGATTTACAAAATCAGGGGTATTGGATTTGATGGTCACCTTCACTGCACTGCCCAACAAAGGTTTAATCTTGTTGGCTGTAGCCAATGATACCATAAAACTTGGAATGGTAACTTGTGGTCCTGAAGCGCCGTTCCCAGCTGAAAAAATCACAGGCGAAGTGCTGACATTGTTGAATATAATTACAGCAATTGCACCTTTTTTTTGTGCATTGAGTACCTTGTCAGAAAAGTCACAACTTCCACGATCAAGCACGGCGATTTTTCCAGTTAAGTCTGTTGTAATAACGGATGTATTGCAACCCAGAGTACCATTGGATGCATCCTTGGCCTGAATCAGTTCACCAGTAACTGTACAAAAGTTGCGGCCAAATGAAGACATTTCTGCTTGGTAATCTCCAGCAATAGCAGCAGGTTCGCTTACCGTCAGCACATGGCTTTGGGCAGTAATTTGGGATGTAAAGATCAGCAGAAACAATCCCGACAAAAGGAAATAAACCACTGAACATGAGTGCGTAAAACTCCGCATATGCGAATATTTATTTAGGTGATGAAATGTAAACAAAAACAAACATTGATCTGATGGACGAAAGGTTTGGATCAAAATGTAACAACCCGAAAATTACAGTTATAATGGAAAAGATCAAATTCTAAGCAGTATTTTGTAGGAAGGGTTACAAAATACACTTTGGAATGATGCTTAAAAAAGGTTCTTTAAAGCCGTTTCATCCGCAAAAAAACCCGGTATTCGGCATCCTGAATGAAGTGAATCTCGCCTCCGATCCGCTCTGCCCGCATTTTCATGTTTTGGAGTCCATTTCCAGAACCAGGTTTGGGTGTACTGGCCACCACAGGCCCGTCATTGGCAATTTCCATTTCAAAAAAGCGGCCTTGCTGCCCAAGCCGAATACTGACCTGATTGGCTTTGGCATGCTTGGCAACGTTGTTGATGGCTTCTTTAAAGATGTAGTACAAATCCTGGCGAATTTGGATCGGGATACTCGTTTTTAGATCCAGATTTTTTAGGGTGACCTGGTATTGAACGTTGAGGGGGCTCAATACATCGTTGGCATGTTCCTGCATCCGAAACAAAAGATCCTCGATGTGGTCTTTCCGAGAATCAATCGACCAGATCACATCGTGCAGGTGGGACATGGCTTTGCGGGCTATTTCTGCAATTTTGTTCAATTTTCCAGTATCTACACTGCTTGTGCCCAGGTGCTGCAACACTTCCGCTTGCATTGCAATCCCTGCCAAAAGCCCACTTACTTCATCGTGGATATCGGCTGCAATTTTGGTCCGCAGGCGTTCAATTTTTAATTTGTGTACCAATCGAGAGCGCAGCGCATAAAATCCACCCACACCTAGTGCCAATGCAAGTAAAGCCCAAAACCACCAATATTTGTAAACGTAAGCAAAGACCTGTATCTCCAGGACTAAACTTTGGGACCAATTCCCCCGAGGGTCTGCCCCCTGGATACGCAAACGGTATCGACCGGGCGGCAACTGATTGTACTTGATCTGATTGAGCCCTCCGAGTTCTATCCAATCGGGGTCCAATCCTTCCAATTGATAACGGTATTTGATTTTTTCCACATTCCAATAAACAGGAAGGGTGAATTCCATTTCCAGGTTTTGCTCATAAGCACGGAGTTCCAGGTACCGTAGCTGTTGCAAATTGTGGGTAAAGTTCGACAAAGTATCTTCCACCCAATTGTATTTGCTGACTCGGGTGAGGCAAACCTGAGGTATGGTATCGCTGCGTAGCAGTCGTTCTGGCCGAAATGCATTTACTCCATTGATGGTGCCAAAGTACAGGATATTGTCTTCGTCTTTAAAGAAAGAATAACGGGTAAAGGAACTGTGGGAAAAACCATCCAGGTCGTAAAAATTGGTAAAGGTTTCGTTTTTTCGATCAAAACAGGACAATCCACTGTGGGTGCTGATCCATAAATGGCCCAGGTGGTCCTCCAAGATGCCCGAGATGGTGTTACTCGCCAGGCCCTCTTTCTGGGTATAGTATTTGGTTTTTAAAGTCTTAGGATCAAAACGAATCAAACCTTGAGAAGAGCCTAACCATAAAATCCCTTGTTTATCTTCATAAAGGCTATAAATCAATTGAGATCCCAATTGGGAACGATCTAGGTAGGTTTCAAAATGATTATCTTTCAGTGTTTTGCCTGCTACGATTTTGTATAAACCTTTGTTGGTGGTAACCCAAAAGGTATTGTTCTTGCTACTGGTGATGTAATAGGGAAAAAGGTGGCTCAGCGGCGAGGGATCCTCCGCTGTATAAAATGGGCGAAATTCAGCCGTTTCACGATTGAAAATCAACAATTTATAATCTCCATTGGGAAATTCTGTCAACAACCAAAATTGCCCCTGAGCATCTACAGTGAAGGCACGAAACCGGGCCGGGTAACGATAAATGGTTGCCCTCTTTTTGGTGAGGTTGTAACGAATCAACAATCCTTTGTCTCTTCCCTGGCATGCAATGCCCCAAAGGTAGTTGGGCTCCTGGTATTTTAGGTCAAAACAACAATTGAAACGCAGTACTGTGTCCGATTTTTCCTCGATGATGCGTAGGGTATCCATCCCTTTTTTTACATCATTTTTGTTCAGACTATACCAAAAGCTGTTTTCATTTGCAAAATAGATATTGCTACGCCCATCACTAGCCATGCCCCGCAGGATTCGCCCAAAATCATCTTCAGCAATGTTTTTTTGGAGGTACCTTTGGACAATTCCCAGATTGTTTTTAAAAACTTTTAACCCCGTGTCTACCCCGAAAAAGAGGGTGCTGTAAAAATTTTCACTGTATACATCGATGATTTGTTTGCTGACACTAATGAATTTGCTAAAATCTTCGACCCTTCCATTTTTCTGGATACAAAACAGTTTTTTTGTGATCGGGAACCTCAGACTGCCATCCGTTTCAGAAACCAGGATGTTCCCTTTTTTGTCTTGCCACCACAGGGAAAATTCGCCATTGTCAGGCAGTCCACTCACCACCTTAAAAGTCTTTTCTTCGGAATTGTATTTAAACAGGTAATGATTACGGGCAAAAGCCAACCATACCTGGCCACTACGATCCCGTTTTAAAATAGAAATTCGTTCGTTGAACACGTTGGGTGGCAATACAACGCCCTTGAAATCTGATGGCTTAAATTGTTTTAGCAATCCTTGTCTGGAGACCAGGTTTAAAACACCATCTTTATTGTTTCCAAAAAGCCAAGCGTTTTTTCCTACTTTGAGGGCCTCAAACAACTGGTCGTTGGATTCACCTGAAAAAGAGGAATTTACTTCCGCAATCCGAATAAATCGATTCAAAGCAAGATCAAATTCGTACAAAACGCATAGTTTATCACTCGCTGTTTGAAACCGGGTAATTACCAATAGGTTTCCGTCCTCATCAACCCGAATACCCTGGACTTGTTCATTCGATTTAATCCCTCTTTTTTTGAGGGAGATGGTTTTTCTTTGGAAGGTTTTATAATCAATCAAATCGAAGAGTTCATTGTTGCGCAGGTATACGACCAACAGCAAACTGTCTTTTAACAAACGAATAGCATGTACATGGTGATCCGATATGGTGTATGGGTTATTTGGATTGGTATTGAAAGTCAAAAATTCATACCCATCGAAACGCTGCAGACCATGTGCAGTTCCAATCCATAACAACCCAGAAGGGTCTTTTTGTAAGGATGTAATGGTCCAATCTGACAAACCATCCCGCAAAGAAAAATACCGAAAAGGGATATCTCCCTGTTGCGCGTTAAGAGACAAACTCACACACAGGGATATCAGCAAGCTGATTTTTTGTACAGGTAGTTGGCAAAAAAAATTAAACATGAAGCGCTCTCAGTAATTGAGGTCCCAAAATAGGCTGATTTTTTTCATAATCGAAAAAATAATATCAACTCTTGAGTTTTGATTTGGTTCAAAGCCTTCATAGACGATTACCCAATATCATTGAAACCAATTCTCCTTTGCTGTTGATTTGTAGTTTTTTGTAAATCTTTTTGATATGGTCCCGTACCGTTTCCAAAGTAATGCCACAAGCATCAGCAATCATTTTATAACTTTTGCCATCTACCAAGCCTTGTAAAATTTCCTTTTGGCGATCGGTCAATTCCACATCAGGGTTGTTTACTCTTTGCCGGAAACGGAAAAAATTAACTACATGCCTGGCTATAGAGGGAGACATAAATGATCCTCCAGCTGCCACGGTTTGGATGGCTTCCCGAACCATCACTAGAGGAGACCTCTTGGACAAATAGCCCACAGCACCTCTGCGCAAAGCTTCGAAAACGTGTTCCTCTTCCTCGAAGGAAGTAAGCATAATGATGTCCAGATTAGGGTGTTTTTTTTGAATCAAATGAATGCCTTCCAGGCCCGACATCCCGGGAAGGTTGATGTCTAGCAGGAGAATTTCTGGAGACGTTCCTCTTTGAAGTGCCAAAAAAGTTTCTACAGATTCAGCTACGGAATGGACTACGAAGTCGGCTTGGGCACTCAAAAAGTCGGCTAAACTTTCGCGTACCGTTTCCTCATCTTCAATGATGCTTAAGTGAATATGAGCCATTAGGTTTGATGTGTTGTACTAGTGATTATTCGATTTTAAACAAAGAAAAGTAAAAAAAAATTGTAAATCTGCCTAAAACTTCTTCGAAAAGATAACTTTGCAGGTAACATTGTCATTCTACCGATGATAATTTGGAAAAAAGTCCTGTTAGAACTTTTTTTTCAGGCAAAGTTCAAACTTACAATCATTATTTTCGAAAATACAGATGGGTATGTTAAAGTCAAAAATTGCTGGCATTGGTTATTATGTCCCAGAACACATAGTAACCAACCAAGACCTGACCCGAGTCATGGATACAACGGACGAATGGATACAGGAAAGAACGGGTATTCAGGAACGTCGCTATGGCAAAAAATTTGAAGAGACCCCGACGACTATGGCTGTAGAGGCTGCCAAAATTGCCATTGAACGGGCCGGAATCCAAAAAGAAGACATCGACTTTATCATTTTTGCTACCCTGAGCCCTGATTATTATTTTCCTGGCTGTGGCGTCTTGCTACAACGGGAGTTAGGCATTACCAAAACTGAAATTGGCGCTTTGGACATCCGCAACCAATGCTCCGGTTTTGTATACGGCTTATCGGTAGCCGACCAGTTCGTCAAAACAGGTATGTATAAAAATGTACTCCTGGTGGGCGCGGAGATGCACTCCATGGGCCTGGATTTTTCTACCCGTGGACGCAATGTAACGGTCATTTTTGGCGATGGTGCTGGAGCCGTAGTTCTACAACCCACGGCAGAAGAAAACAAAGGTGTACTTACCACCCACCTTCATTCCGATGGTACTTATGCCGAAAAACTCGCCCTCATCAGCCCTGGTTCTCATGGTGCCTACCATTTCAATAAAATGGCCATCGAAACCGACTTTGGTTTCCCGGACGTCGAGTTTGGTGAAGTATTTGTCAATCAAACCATGATCGACAATGCCTATACTTACCCGGTGATGGAGGGCCAGTTTGTGTTCAAAATGGCGGTGCAGAAATTCCCGGAAGTCATCATGGAAGCACTGGCCAAAACTGACCTCAAACCCAGCGACATCAACATGCTTATCCCCCACCAGGCCAACCTACGCATTAGTCAATTTGTGCAGGGCAAACTTGGCTTGAGTGATGATCAGGTGTGGAATAACATCCAGCGTTTTGGCAATACCACCGCCGCTTCCATCCCCATTGCACTTTGTGAGGCATGGGAAGCAGGTAAGGTAAAAGAAGGCGACCTGGTGTGTTTGGCAGCCTTTGGCAGTGGCTTCACCTGGGGTTCGGCACTAATTCGTTGGTAATGTTTACGTTTACGTTTACTAAACTTTTAAAGTTTAGTAAACGTAAACGCAACCCCCATTGTGCTGATGGGGTAATGTCATTAACTGTTACAAAAATTACCACTATATTTGTGCAGCTAGCTGGTCATTTCACCAGCGCATTAGCCCATTAGCACATTAAGCGCATGATTAACCCAAGTACGATAGCCCTCCGGGCGCGGATCGACGAAGCCGTAAAAGACCTGCACGAACTGACCATTCGCATCAACCACAATGATTTGGCCAAAACGGTGAGCGACTTGCGCAACCGCATCAATGACCCCTTCATGTTTGTGATCGTGGGAGAGGTAAAAGCAGGCAAAAGCAGCTTTATCAATGCCCTGTTGCAAACCGATCGAGAGATAACCAAGGTGGCCCCTCAACCAATGACCGACACCATTCAGCAAATTGTGTACGGAGAAAAAGAGGAGGTCATCGTCATCAATCCTTTCCTCAAAAAAATCCTGATTCCGGTCGATATCCTCAAGGAAGTAGCCATTGTGGATACCCCAGGCACCAATACCATTGTTGAGCACCACCAGGAGATCACCGAGTCTTTTATTCCCGCTTCGGACTTGATTGTCTTTGTATTTGAAGCAAAAAACCCTTATCGCCAATCCGCCTGGGATTTTTTCAAGTTCATCCACGAAGACTGGCGCAAAAAGATCATTTTTGTTTTGCAACAAAAAGACCTGATGTCCCCTGAAGATCTGGAAGTCAACATCAAAGGAGTACACGATTACGCTGAAAAACAGGGCATCTACAATCCACTCATTTTTGCCACTTCGGCCAAGTTAGAGAAGGATGGCAACAAAACCGATAGTGGCTTCATTCCCATTCGTCATTACATCCTGGAAAACATCACCGGGGGAAAAGCACCCGTATTGAAGTTGGGCAACAGCGTCAGCACTTGCTTGCGCATCAACGATAGCATTCGAGAAGGCCTGGATTTGCGTCAGCGCCAATGGGAAGCGGACATGGAGTTCCGTAAAGACATCAAAAACACCCTGGATAACCAGGAAATAAAGTCGTACAAACAAGTTGATCAACTGGTAGAAAACATCCTGGCTGGTTACGACCGCACCACCCAGGCCAAAGAACAGGAATTGCGCGATGGTTTATCCTTCTTTTCGCTGGTCCGTCGTTCCATTTCCTCCATTTTTACCAAAAAAACCTCTGCGAAAGAATGGTTGGAAACCCTGGCTAAAGACCTGGAGCAAAGCCTGAATACCACCCTACGCGAAAAACTACACGATGGCATCAATGATCTAGCCGATAATGTGCAACAAATGGCCAAACTGATCGACCTAAAAATCCATACCAGCAAAAATTTGCTACAAAACGACCACGAGATATTCAGCGCCATTGCTGAGCGCCGGCACAACATTTTTCGGGAGTTGCAGGAGAAATTTGAAGACTTCATCAAGAAAAGCGAAAGTTTTACGGATCAAAGTTTATTTCCTGATAAAACCCCGCTGCCCGGCTCCTTTGCCACCGGCAGTGGCATTGCCGTCATTGGTTTGATTCTGGCTGCCATCACCCAGGGCGCAGTTTTTGACATCACTGGTGGCGTACTCACTACGATAGGTATCCTTTTCGCTGGCTTCGCTACCAGTGGAAAGCGCCGCAAAATCATCGATGGGTTTCTGCATGAAATCATCAAAGGCCGTGAAAAAATCGAAGTGGATGTAACGGCCCAATTGAAACAATACATCAAACGCCTCAAAGAACGCATCGACAGCAATTTTGACCCATTCGACCTGATGCTCGACAAGGAAAAAGAACAACTTGCGGTGCTAAACCAGGAACAGGCGGTAGTCAGCAATCAATTTGGCACCCTGGATGTTGAAATCCGAACCATCCTGGCCAGCATGTAGTAACGGGGCGATTATTTGAAAATCGTAAGTTTTGGTTTGAAATTCGTTCGGCGTGGCCAGACGAAAGCTCGTCCTTTGTGCTTGAAATAATCAAATCGCAAGGGAATGAATTTGTCCAAATCCACTACATCAGTTCAAAAAATCGGATGGTTATTGGCAGTCTTGTGCCTGACTCAGTTTGCTTATAGCCAGAGTACAGACAGCACCAAACATGTATTAAACTTCACAGGTACCGCCAGTGTAACCAACAACGGCTTTTCTTTTATTCCTTCGTTTTCTTTGGGAAAACCAGCAGCCATCTTTAATTTCAATATCAATGGTGGAAAAAGATTCAGCTTTGAACCCGAATTCCGCTTTGATTTAGAGGGCGCAAGGCCCTGGTCTTTTATCTTTATCTGGCGGTATAAATTGATAAATGCAGAACGTTTCAAACTCACCATTGGCACCCACCTGCCTGCACTCAATTTCAGAACGGTGCCCGTAATCAAAAACGGGGTAGCATTGGATCTCATCCAAACCCAGCGTTTTTTCCCGGTGATTGAACTTGCACCGTATTATGCGCTGAATAAAAGCATCAGTATTGGCGCTTTTTACCTCTATGGCCACAGCCCAGAAGTGGATGCCACCAAAAACACGCATTTTGTTTCCTTACGTTCCAATTTTTCCAATGTCAAATTTTCGGAGCAGCTCTACATGCGTTTTAACCCACAGGTTTTTTACCTGAAAAGTGGAGATAAAGATGGGTTTTATGCCGCAACAAATGTGACCTTGGCCAAAAAGAATTTTCCACTCTCCCTCTCAACCATGATGAACAAAGCGCTGAAAACGGAGATCGCCGGAAAAGATTTCAACTGGAACCTTAGTTTAGCTTATACATTTGGAAGTAGTTACACCAGGCCTTAAATTTGATCATCTCCGTATTGATTGAAATTTGCAATTGAACCATCATGGACAAACCCGAAACGCTTGACGATTTTTACCAACGAAAATTCAATTGGATGCCGGAACAGATTCGCAATGAAATCGGGCATTTCAATGTATTCCGCTTGGAACCTTTTACAGGCGATAACGCAAAACCTGTGCCTTACAAGCGGCGGGATTTTTACAAAATCACGCTGGTGGTTGGCAATAGTAAAGTCCATTACGCGGACAAAGTAGTAGAGGTGCAAAAGCAGGCCTTGTCTTTTTCCAACCCCCAGATCCCTTACAAATGGGAACATCAGGACAATATCCGCAGTGGGGCCTTTTGTATTTTCAACCACCATTTTTTCCACCAGTTTGGCAATTTGAACCAGTACGAGGTGTTTCAACCCAACGGGAACCACATCTTCGAGTTGAGCGACGAGCAAGTTGCCCGCATTGCGCCAGTTTATGATCGGATGTTCGAAGAGATTGCTTCGGAATACATCCACAAGTACGATGTACTGCGGAACCTGGTATTTGAACTGCTGCATTTTGCTATGAAATTGCAGCCCAGCACCGTGTTTGATAAACAACAGATCAACGCCTCCCAACGCATCGCTACCTTGTTCCTGGAGTTGTTGGAACGCCAGTTTCCCATCGACGACAACCACCAACACATGCAATTGCGTTCGGCCTCGGATTTTGCCGGGCAACTCAACATCCACGTCAACCACCTGAACAAAGCAGTGAAAGAAAGTATGCAAAAAACGACCTCCCAACTCATCGCCGAGCGGGTTTTGCAGGAATCCAAAATCTTGTTGAAACACAGCAACTGGAACGTGGGAGAAATCGCCTATTCTCTGGGCTTTACGGAAGTGACCCATTTTAACAATTTCTTCAAAAAACACGTTCAGCTGAGTCCTACCAAATTCAGGAATGCTTGATTTTCGTAAGATTTGTTTTTTGTTAGGGCGCCCGCTACACAGAACAAATGGAGCGTCCGACGGGGCTTTGATCTGGTTGTCAAAATGCAGCTCATCGATGGATGCTTTTTATACAAAAAAACGGCTTGGAGCGTCACACTCCAAGCCGCCTGTTTTTTATCCAAAGGCTTTACTCACAAGCGGAGCCATCAAAATCCCCTGCCTTAACCGCAATCCAATTCAAAGTCATTCCTTCTCGATTCAGTTTTTGTAAGGAAACTGTATTGTTTTGTTTAGGATCGTTTAAGGCCAGTTCCTCCCGATAAAAAGACCATCCGGGGTAACGTTTAATGAATCCAATCTCGCTGTAGTAAAAACCATTGAGCAGGTATTTGCGGAAAATTTCCAGAAGGTCTTTTCGCACATAGCCGGTTGGAGGATTCTGGTTCCAACGCCAGTTTCCGCCAAAAAACAATTGTGCGATCCAGGACTCGTCTTGGGTAAAGCTTTTTTCTTGCTGGATGTGTTGCCGCAACAACTCCAAATCCACAATATCGAGGCCATGGGCAGACTGTTCCTCGGCATGATGCATCACCTTTACCACCTGAACGCGGTATTGATGCGTAGAATCAAGGTTGCAAAAGGAATATTCTCCAAATTGGTTGGTAAGTACACTTTGGGTTTCGCCTGAAGTCAGGTCAACAACGCTCACCACAACATCTTGCAGCGCCTGCCCATAGTGGCAAGTGATTTTCCCATTGAGGGCTACCTGAGCATTTACATGCAGGCTCAGAGTCAAGAATATAATGCTTATGATCCCTTTCATAAAACTTACTTTGATTTGGTTCAGGAATTAATGTTGGATGAGAATGGGAAAGCTATGCCGCGTACCATCTCTGGTCGTTTGAAGATAATAGGCACCATTGGGCCATTGCCGAACATCCACTTTCGTCGTTCTATTGATTTGCCCACGCCAAACCAAAGTCCCCAAGGTACTGTAAACCTCGGCTTCTAAAATTTCGGGAAAGTTGGCTTCTATGATCAGTAAGTCTGAGGCAGGTTGAGGCAACAATTTGACAAGCGGGGCTTTTAGTAGTTCTTTATTTTCGACAATAGAAACCAACTTTATTTCCCCAGCTTCTGGAGCAATGGGAAGTACCTGATTCAGGTTATCAACCAATCGAATATTTTCCAGGGTAAGATTGAGCTGCTTGAGGTAGTCTTCGATAAAGATCACATCTTCCAGTGTCACCTTTATTCTGGCAATTTGCCCATAGCCATTGCGGTTGTTTTTGTCCAGGCGGCTGAGTACCACATCTAGCCTGCCTTCCCGTGGGTTATCACGTTGAAAAAACAACACTTGATTGCCCTCCGGTAACAACCACGACAAGCTTTTTTCTACTTTGATCTTACTGCGCCCCAGAGGGTCGGGCCGATAGCGCAAAGTAAAAGCTATCCCATAAGTATTTTGCGCGGGCTGAAATGAGGTACCCAGTTCAATCGGAATTTCAACTGATTGAGCGGATTTCAGGGTGTCTTTACTGATCAGCAAAGGGGTTCCAGTTGATTCAATGGGGCTAATCCCATTTTCTTGGAACCCTGGGATGGATTTTTGCCAATTGAGGTCAATGGCCAAAGTGTCTTGTAGCTCGATGGTACCATTGCCATCTGTGTCAGCCCTTACCAGGTCAATTCCATTGCGGTTGAGAGGATGTACAAATGCCTGGGGGTACCAATCCAGATTGGCATAGGGGCGTTTGGGGATACCCACTGATTTGATTTGGGTAGCGAGTGCCAACACATCGAATTGGTTTACTTTACCACTGTTGTCCACATCTCCCGGCCAAACAGCCTGGTCCAGACGTAGTATAGCGGCCTGGTTGTGACTGAGCACCAGTTTTTTTAAGCTGGAATCAATGGCAAGTGGTGCAAGCGGTTCATTTTTGAATTGCAGCAAGGGCATCAAAGGGCGAAACTGGGAGTAAATCTGGTTCAATGCAGGATCAAAGGGGCCATTAATAAGGTACTCTACTTTTAGCCCGTCCGGGAAAGTATAGGTGCGATATCCTTTCAAGCGCAAGCGGAATAGCGGCTTGCCAACAGGAGTGGCCGGGGCGTCGGGTACTACCCTCGTGATTACGCGCAAGATTCCTTTACTGACCTCCGCCATTCCAAAATGACTGGATTTAACCTGGGCGGTATCCAAAATTTGGACACCTAACAATTCAGCTTCTTCGTGATTCCAGGCCAGTGTAAATTGTACCGTACAGGCTTTTTTACTTTGGGCACTGAGGGTGAAACCAACCGTGCGATCCCAATTGGGAAGGTCTTTGCTGAAAATTAAAGAATCGCTGAGCGAAAGGTGCAGGGTATCCTGCCCCAGGCACGTCAAAGCTGAAGCTGCAAGGAAGCTCAGGGTCAGAAACACTCGCCAATTTTTACATTTGTTCATGAAAGTCAGTCTTTTAGGATTAATCATTTGTCGTGGATTATTTACTATGACAAAAATGGGGATCGCTTATTGAAAAAAAGGGGTCAAAATATGATCTTTGTAAATTCAAATTCAAGTATATTTTCACTTAAATAATTGTAAATTAATTTTTTATCGTAAAATATGTAAAAATGAAAACCTCGCTTGTCCTGATGGCTTTAAGATTGCTTGATCAAGTGGAAATCGACCAATTCCGAAATTTCTTACTGTCTCCTTACCACAATTCCAATCCAAAATTGATCTTGATTTTTGATTACCTACTGCCCTGTTTAGACAAAAAGAACAAGTTAACTCTTTCGAAAGAAGCCCTCTTTAAACAACTCTATCCTGGCGAAAACTTCAATGAGCCCAGGATTAGAAACCTCTTTTCCCTGCTCACGAAGCAAATACAAGCTTTTTTGGTTCAGCAGCACCTAAAAGAACAGATGGCGCTCAAAGAGCGTTTGTTAGCCAAGGCCTTGATCCAAAGGGAGGGGGTATTTATGCTGTCCAAACCGATTGCACAACTTCAAACCTTGCTGGAACAACAAAGCTGGCCAGCGCAAGAATTTTTTCTGGCCGATTACGAGTTGCAACATTTTCAAGACCTACACCTTGGCCGGGAAGACAAGCGGGCTTACAGTCCATATTTGCAGTCACAAAGCCAGACCCTGGATTTATTCTACTTGCTGGAAAAACTACGGGTTGCCTGCGACATGCAAAGCAGAAATTTTGTGGTCAAGGCCAACTACACCTGTGCGTTTATTGATGAACACATCCTAGAATACGAACAAGACGCGGTGAAAGTTCCCTTCAAATTTTGCCTGGATATTTACATCACAGCATACAACATGTTTACTCAAAATCCCAAACGGCATTATTTTGATCAGCTCAACACTTTATTGTCTCAGTACGGATCACTCATTCCGATAGAAGAACTCAAAACGCTCTATACGTATATGCTGAATATAGGTGTACGGGAAGTGAATTTGGGGAATTCCGATTTTTATGCTGAAGTTCACCAACTGTATAAAACGCTCATTCATAAAGGAATTCTACTCCGAGATGGCAGCTTAACCCAATGGGCTTTCACCAACATCGCACTGACCGGGATTAGACTCGGGGATTATGATTGGACTGAATCTTTTATGCTTCAATACGCGCAGTACTTGCCCGAGGAGGTCCGCGAGAACGCGCTTGCTTTCAACCGTGCCAATTTAGCTTTTGAAAAAAAAGAATACGGAGTAGCTCAGAAACTGCTGCTCAACCTGGAATTTCAAGATGCGTACTACGCTGTTGCAGCTAAAATTCTGTTGTTAAAAATATATTTTTTACAAGACGAAACCGACCCATTGGTGTCTCTTGTGGAAACCACTTGTCGCATGATTGAACGGAACCGACAATTGTCCGACTATCAAAAAAAATCAAACCTCAATTTTTTCCGGTTCGCCTTAAAAATCCACACCCAAAGAAATGCCATTAATCCTTCTTTCTCCAAAATGAGACGTTTAAGCGAGCAGGTTGAGGCAAGTAAATCCTTGGCCAATAAACAGTGGCTATTGGATCAACTTCCTTCGCTCCCAAAAGTATAAAAAATGAGGCCAACAAGTCACATGAGTGACGTTGCTGGCCTCATTTTTAATTAGCTTTTGAAATAAGTAAGCTTACTTGATGATATAGGCCAAGCTCAAACCCAAGCCAGTACCTACAGTAAACGATTCAGCGATGTATTCACGGCCTTTGAATTCTTGAGTCCGCTTGTTGATTGGATTCAACAGGTTGCGGGCAGTGAAACTCACCTGATACTTACTCGCAAAACGTTTGCTCAATTTGTAGTTCAACAACGGGAATTCTTGCTCATACACATCTGGAGTACCAAACAAAGCAATGTTGTACAGTTTTTCTCCGGATACGTTGTAGGACAAAGCAGATTCCCAACCTTTTTCAGGGTTGATGTAGGACAAAATGACGTTTACGATATAAGGTGCCTGCCCTTGGAAGGGACGAGTACGGGTATCATAGGTAGGATCCAACTGACGGGAGTTGTTGAATTCCTCTTCAGGAATATCGTACTCAGACTTGATCAAAGCAAGGTTGGTGCTGAAGAAGAAGTTTTCAAAAGTTTTACCCAAGAAGTCTAAACCTTTGCGGAACTCCAATTCTAGACCATAAACACTGGCCTGATCGATGTTGATGAAGCCCAATTCCGGGATGGTTGCCCGTGGATTGAAAGCGCGAATAATTGGATCATCAAAGTTCTTGTAAAATGCACTAATCGCCAATAATTCGCCTGTGCGTGGGTACAACTCGTAACGAAGATCGTAGTTTTGGATCAAGGTACGCTTCAAATTTGGGTTACCCACGTTGAAGAAACCATTTTTGGTATCGAATTGCTCAAAAGGAGCCAATTCCCTCATGTTCGGACGAGCCAGCGTTTTTGAAGCTGCAATACGAATGTTTGCCTTATCTGACAAGGCGTAAATCAAATTACCGGAATACAATAGGTCGGTAAGGTTGATGTTGCCTTTACCCGAGGTAGGATCCTGGCTTTCTACTTCCAGCTGAGTACTCTCCAATCTCACCCCTGCAATAGCTTTCAACTTAGAGGTCAGGTTGTAAATCGCCATCCCATAGGCTGCGAATATGTTTTCCTCCCCTGTATAGAAGTTTTTGGCGTTAACCTGGTTGATGTAGTGGTACCCTGTGTTGTAACGGGTGATGGCACCACTGCTATTCGTTTGAGTGCCGATGATACCAAAGTTAACCGGGCTAAAAAAGTTGTCCCAATTGCCTTTGAATGTACTTACCCCAATGGTAGATGGTACACCAGTGTTGTTCAACTGATAGCGGAATTCTTCAAAGTCACGATCAGTGTTGTTGAAGAGTGCTCCGAATTTCAGGCGGTTAGAACCAGCAGCGTTACCTCGGTTTAGGAAAGGAATGGAAATGTCCAGTTTACCTGAAGTAACCCGGTCATCCAGGCGGCGGAAGAAGTGGTAAGGAAAGGCAAATTCTGCGTTGTTGATGTTGAATTCTGCGTCTTCACCTTCACCCAGCTTAACAAAGGCAAAATAGCGCAGGTCTGGCTCTTCCTGAAATGACTGATTGGTAGAGGCCACCCATTCAATTTCTGTTTTGTTCAGCTTTGGAAAAATATGACGACCAGTCACCTGGAAGGTAGAAAACTGCCGCTGGGTAAATTCCAGGGTGTTGGTATTAAAGACACTGGCTGATTCCGACACTTGTCCAAGGAAAGAACCCGATTGATTCCGGCCTACAATTTCTGCATCATTGTTGAAAATGTAGTTTAAGCCAATGGTATGGTTGTCGCTCAACTTATAAGAAAGGTTAGCCAAGGCGCCCATTTGTGGGTTTTGGGTGCTTTTGGTTTCTTGCAGGTTTTGATAAGCAAACAATTCTTGCGGGTTGGTGTAAATAAAGGTCCCCACATTACCATTGTTGTAATGGTTGAAGTTCGCCGAGTAGTTGGCGCCTAAGGTGAAACCCAAATCTTTTCCAAAAAGTTTTACCCGGTTGCCAATGCTGAAGTTGAAGCTACTGTTCATTGGTGAGTTGCGCAAGGAAGGAATAAATTCGTTGCTCAAATCTTTGGAGGAACGATCAAAAATGTTGCGCGTGTTGTCATTGCTCGGGTTAGGATCGCGAGCAATCAGATAAGTACTGGATGAAAGTAAGTCGCGATTGGCGGCTGTAAGCAAATAATCTGGCTGACCACGGCTACCGTCTTCGAAGCCCAACCAATCCGTTTTTCCTTTTTCCTGGGTTCTGAAGTTGTCAATCAAAGAAGACTGAGTATTGAATTCTTGTCCAACTTGGAAGTACAAATTGAATTTTTCAGGGAAAGCTTTGGTGTTTACATTGACTAAACCACCACTAAAGTTGCCTGGCAAGTCTGGGGTAAAGGTTTTTACAGTAACGATACTCTCAATGATCTGAGATGGAATCAAGTCCAAGCTGGCACTATTGCGGTAAGGGTCAGTACTTGGTAAAGTTACGCCATTGAGTTGAGAAAGCGAATAACGGTCGCCCAAGCCCCTCATGACAATAAAGCGGCCACCTTCAACCACGGCTCCGGTCATTTGTTTCATGGCATCGGCAGCATTGGAACTACCTGTCCGGCTGATTTGTTGCGAAGACACCCCATCCTGGATGGCAAATGCTTTACGTTGGATGGTGATCAGGGCTGCATCGGTGGTTTTTACTTGTTTAGCAGTCACAACTACCACATCAAGCTGTTGAGCCTCAGTTTCTAATGCCGCATCCAAATTATTGGTGATGGCATTTTTGATTTCAAAATCGGAAACTACCTGTTTGTTGTAGCCAGTGTAACTGATTTCGATTTTATACACTCCAGGAGCAGCATCAATGGTATAGTTGCCATCAAAGTCGGTAACGTTACCTGTAACTTGGGCATCATTCTGAAAGAGAACGACTGTCGCTCCAATCAGGGCTTCACCATTTTTTTTGTCGATAACTTTTCCTGCAAGTACTCCCGTTTGTGCAAAAACGAAGCCTCCGATCAAGATGAAAAAAATTGCTAGAACGGCTTTAGCTAGATAGTTGTGTGCCATAATGAATTTGTTTGTGAAAATACAGAAAGTGAAAGGCGAACCTTCCACTTTCTGTTTTACTATTGTCAGTTGATTGATTACTCTACAATCAGCTTTTTAGCAGCAAACTTGCCGCTTTCAGTGGTAAACTTCACCAGGTAAATGCCGCGAATCAATCCCGACATTTCAGTTCTTACTACTCCGGTAGTATTCACTTGTGCAGTTTTAACCAAACGCCCTTCGATACTGAAGATATCGATGCGAACATGCTCATCAAAATTTGACTCAAGGGTGAACTGATCACGTGTTGGGTTAGGATAGATTTTGAAACGATCCAGTACACTTACTGCAAAATCTTCCGTAGACGTTGTCACAAAGCCCAAGTGACCATTGCGAGCCAAAGTTGACCAACCAGCCAACCAGTTTTGCCGAGTATCGTTGGCAAAAGCTCCTTTGTAGTTAACCGCAGTGAAGAATGGATCGCCTGCTGGAATGGGAGCCAACTCAGTAGTATACGCAGCACCTAGCAATGCTGGACGAGGGTCCAACAAACCATCTGCAATACGGCTAATGCTACTCAATACTGGGTTTTGAATGAAGTTTTTGTTGTCATTCAAATGTTTGATCAATACTGAACCCGTAGGATCGTCTTGGGTAGGCTGACCAGAAGTGATACGAATGATACCTGTGCTGGAAGCATCCAACATTGAAGTACCATTGCCGAAGAACAAGTTGTTCAACAACTTCAATTCGCCTTTCACCAGTTTTTGATGAGCGTCATTGGTTGGTGAGTTTTTATCCTGTACTTCCAATACTTTGGTCTTCTGACCAACTACGATGGAGTTGGCAATCGTACCAGCAGTACCTGCGCGCAACAACCAGCCGTTGGCATTACCTGCAGCAGCACCTACACCCGAACCGATATGGGTCCAGTTGAAAAGCGTTGGATTAGAATACAAAGCAGCGTCATCTGGAGTAGAACCATCGAATTCACCACCGTTGTCAGCAATATCAGGACGTTGGATAGAGAACCAGAACTGGCCTTTACCTGTGTATACCTCATCCCAGTCGTAGCTGTCATCTTCTGCAAAGGCTACAACTGCATGCTTCAAATTGGGTGCACCACCGAAGAATTCGATACCATCGTCAGAGTTGGCATAGATTTCAACGTAGTCCAAAACCGTTTTGCTACCTACAGCCCCCAGGGTCAAACCGTTCAATTCTGAGCCAGAAGCGATCTGACGACCACCGTGGCGGATCGATACATAACGCAAAACACCTGAGTCGTCGTTGTTGTCGGTACCACCATACAAACCACGTGGTTCGCTGGTAGAGATACCTTCTACTGAAGCAGTAGCATTACCGTTCTTTTGGGTAATCCCTTTGCCCAAAATCACCAAACCACCCCAAAGGGCGTTATCACTTGGACCCAAATCAGTTGGGTTGTTTACGTCATCCGATTGAGCAGTGAAAATGATTGGCATATTGACCATACCATCAGCGTAGATTTTTGCACCACGGGTGATGATCAAAGCTGAAGGGTTGTTCACATCTGCACGTGGGGTGAATTTAACCACTGTACCCGCTTCGATGTTCAGCACACCACCTTCTTCAAGGTATACCAGGCCATCAAGGACATAAGTATTGTTCTTCGTCCAGTTGTAGGTTTTGCCAGCTACCAACGAAGAGTCTACAATAAATACTGTATCGGCAACAGTGCTACCCAAGTGGCCATTTCTTGCCAAAGTAGACCAACCAGCAGCCCAGTTGTCGCTAGCATTAGCTCCAAATGCGCCTTTGAAATCCACTTTTTCGAAGAATCCATCAGTTGGAACCGCAGCCAACTCAGTAGTATACGCTGCTCCACTCCGAGAAACGCGAGGATCAAGTTGAGCATTGGCAGTACGGCTGATGCTACGAATGGCGGGATCTTGGATGAAGTTTTTGTTGTCACCCAGGTGTTTGATCAAAACAGCGCCCGTAGGGTCGTCTTGGGTAGGCTGACCAGAGGTAATCCGGATAATGCCTGTTGCAGTACCATCCAAAGCGCTAGTTCCGTTGCCGAAGAACAAGTTGTTCTGCAATTTCAATTCACCTTTCACCAATTTCTGGTGTGCATCATTGGTTGGTGAGTTTTTATCTTGTACTTCCAATACTTTGGTTTTCTGACCAACTACGATGGAGTTGGCAATGGTACCAGCAGTACCTGCGCGCAACAACCAGCCGTTGGCATTGCCAGCCGCTGCACCTACACCTGAACCAATGTGTGTCCAGTTGAAAAGCGTTGGGTTGGAATACAAAGCAGCGTCGTCTGGAGTAGAACCATCGAATTCACCACCGTTGTCAGCAATATCAGGACGTTGGATAGAGAACCAGAACTGGCCTTTACCTGCGTATACTTCATCCCAGTCGTAGCTGTCATCTTCTGCAAAGGCTACAATCGCGTGCTTCAAATTTGGTGCACCACCGAAGAATTCGATACCATCGTCTGAGTTAGCATAGATTTCAACATAGTCCAAAACCGTTTTGCTACCTACTGCACCCAGGGTCAAACCGTTCAATTCTGATCCAGAAGCAATCTGACGACCACCATGGCGGATCGATACATAACGCAAAACACCAGAGTCATCGTTGTTGTCTGTACCACCGTACAAGCCACGTGGCTCGCTGGTAGAGATACCTTCTACTGAAGCAGTAGCATTACCGTTCTGTTGGGTAATCCCTTTGCCCAAGATCACCAAACCACCCCAAAGGGCGTTATCACTTGGTCCCAAATCAGTTGGGTTGTTTACGTCATCCGACTGAGCAGTGAAAATGATTGGCATGCTAGCCATACCATCAGCGTAGATTTTTGCACCACGTGCGATGATCAATGCTGAAGGGTTGTTCACGTCTGCGCGTGGGGTAAATTTAACTACCGTACCTGCTTCAATGTTCAGTACACCACCTTCTTCAAGGAATACCAAACCATCTACAACGTAGGTATTGTTCTTCGTCCAGTTGTAGGTTTTGCCGGCTACCAGTGAAGAGTCTACAATATTGAGGGTTTGTGCAGCGGGAGTAGTACCGAAGTGGCCATTTTTAGCCAAGGTGGACCAACCAGCAGCCCAGTTGTCGCTAGCATTGGCACCAAATGCACCTTTGAATTCTACTTTATCGAAGAACCCATCATTTGGCACTGCTGCCAAATCAGTAGTGTAAGCAGCTCCACTCCGGGTAACGCGAGGATCCAATTGACCATTAGCGGTACGGCTAATGCCACGGATACCTGGATCTTGGATGAAGTTTTTATTGTCTCCCAGGTGTTTGATCAAAACAGCACCAGTAGGATCATCTTGAGTTGGCTGACCAGAAGTAATCCGGATTACGCCCGTTGCGCTGGCATCCAAAGCACTGGTTCCGTTGCCGAAGAACAAGTTGTTCTGCAGTTTCAATTCGCCTTTCACCAATTTCTGGTGAGCATCGTTGGTTGGGGTATTCTTATCCTGTACTTCCAATACTTTAGTCTTCTGACCAACTACGATAGAGTTGGCGATGGTACCAGCGGTACCTGCACGCAACAACCAGCCGTTGGCGTTACCCGCCGCAGCGCCTACACCTGAACCAATGTGTGTCCAGTTGTATAGGGTTGGGTTAGAGTAAAAAGCAGCATCATCTGGAGTAGAACCATCGAATTCGCCACCGTTGTCAGCGATATCAGGACGCTGAATAGAGAACCAGAACTGACCTTTGCCCAGGTAAACTTCGTCCCAGTCAAAACTATCGTCTTCCGCAAAAGCAACAATTGCATATTTTAGGTTTGGAGCTCCACCGAAGAATTCGATACCATCGTCAGAGTTGGCATAGATCTCGACGTATTCCAGAACAGTTTTGGCACCAACACCTGCAAGTGTAAGGCCATTCAATTCAGAACCCGATGCAATCTGACGTCCACCATGGCGGATCGATACATAACGGAGTACACCTGAATCGTCATTATTGTCATTTCCGCCATACAAACCACGAGGTTCACTAGTAGAAATACCTTCCACAGAAGCAGTGGCATTTCCATTTTTCTGGGTTACACCTTTACCCAAAATTGCCAACCCGCCCCACAGAGCGTTGTCAGTGGGCCCCAGGTCTGTTGCATTGTTCACATCATCAGCCTGTGCAGTAAAAATAATTGGGTCTTGAGCAGTACCTCTTGCATAAATTTTAGCGCCACGAGCGATGATCAATGCAGAAGGATTGCCTACATCAGCCCTTGGAGTGAATTTCACTACAGTACCTGCTTCAATAGTCAATTCAGCTCCTTCTTCAACGAAAACGAGCCCGTCGCAGAGATAAACGTTGTTTTTGGTCCACGTAACTTTCTGACCAGCCGCAATACTCGCATCTGTGATGTTCACCACAGTTTGAGCAGTAATACTGGTTAGTGTTAGGAGAACCAAGGTGAAAAGTGTAAAGAACCTCTTCATAATGGTTGGTTGGTTGGTTATTTAAATACTGGCGCAAAGGTAAATTGCCAATGTTAAGTCATTTTTAAATCTAGGTTAACTATACAAGTCTCTACTGTTAAGTTTTATAACTCATTGTAAAATGACTGATTGACAATTCCTTTATCCCTCAATGGCAAAGATCAAGCTGCAATATGAAGTGGATGTAAAAGGAAGGTTATTTCTACCTTTAGATTAGTCTAAACTAAAAGTGCTGCACGATGGGAATCATCGTGCAGCACTTTTAGAGTTCTGAACTACCAGTTCAATATTTTTCCCAAATTTTAAAATTCCGTTTCCGGTAATTGATGGAAAATTTCATTTTACTGAGTAAGGCACTACCAATAAGCCCATCCAACTGAATTCCGCTTTGTGCTGCAATGTGGTCAAAATCAATGGCAGTGAAATCTATTTTTTCAAAAACCAAATTACCTATCTCAAGATTATTTAATTCGACGATTTGGCAGGATTTGACTTTTTTATCCAGTCCTCTGACATTGTCTATGCCTTTTTTTTGATAAACTGCCGTAGATAAAGCTGTTAAACATTCAGCACTGATTAGATTGGATTCAGCACCAGTATCGATACCGAACTTCCAATTTTTTCCATTTATTTTCACCTCAATTATCGGAATGTGTTCTTCCAGCGCAACTGGGATTTTCACCATAGGCTGGGGCAATCCAGAAAAAGAGGATTCATCAGCCGGCAGCAAATACAGTATTTGTTCTTTGGGGGCAATCAATACCTCATGCTTTTTTAAAAGCTCATAGCCAACCAGGCCAAGAATTTTGAGGCGGTTTCTGGTTTCCAGCTGCCTCAAATCCAGAGCATAAGCAGAAATATTCCTCCATTCTACTTGCTCGATTTTGACAAATCTAATCGTGGTGTCTTCCATGCTTAATGCACCATTGACACCATTGGCAAGTACTTCTTTTTTAGGATGTGGATCATTGATGACCAAAGCAGGAGCTCCGGTATCCAGAATAAACAAACCATTCTTATGGCCTAAATCTACATTGATCAAGATATTGGTTCCTGAAAATTGAAACGGTACGCTAACGACATTTAGGTTCGACGTCCATTCTTTCGAATCCAATTCTTTTTTCTCACGGGTCTTCAAATACGCAATTCTACTTTGGCCATCTACAACGGTTACGGCAATTGCAAGGACCCAAACACAGAACACTTTTAACCCCTTCATTTTCGGTGATTTAAAAGATGAAACCATAGATTTGGGCTGGCTTTGCAACCAGTTAATCTTAATTTTACTTCAAATTTACATTAAATTAACATTGAAATCAAATAAAAGATTCCTATCCCTCAGCATTTTTGATGAATTACATAAAAATGGCCCTGAAACAAAATAATCTTTCGGAGTTCAGTTTTTTTTGTCCTTGATCCTCAGCAGTATCTCATATGATCAAAGGAAAAATGTCAATTGTGTTAAAAGCTTCCCAGCATTTGTCGTATCTTTACGACCCGTAACAAGGAAAGCTAAATAGCGAAAAGCGAAAAGCGAAAAGCGGAAAACAAAACCCTGATCCTCAATCAGTGTTTGAAGTTTTCACTTTTCATTCTTCGCTTTTCGCTTTTCACTTTTCGCTATTCGCTAATCATGACCAAGTACATTTTTGTTACGGGCGGTGTAACCTCTTCCTTGGGTAAGGGGATCATCTCAGCTTCGCTGGCCAAACTGCTTCAGGCCAGAGGCTTCTCAGTAACCATCCAAAAATTTGATCCTTACATCAATGTCGATCCCGGCACTCTCAATCCTTATGAGCACGGCGAGTGCTACGTAACGGACGACGGTGCCGAAACCGACCTGGACCTAGGACACTACGAACGTTTTTTAAATGTTCCAACTTCACAATCCAATAACGTCACCACTGGCAGGGTTTACCAAACCGTAATCGAAAGAGAACGGCAAGGAGGGTACCTTGGTAAAACGGTACAGGTAGTTCCCCATATCACCGACGAGATCAAGCGGCGCATGCAGATTTTGGGTACTACCGGGCAGTTTGAAATTGTGATCACTGAGCTGGGGGGTACGGTTGGCGACATTGAGTCCCTACCCTACCTGGAATCCTTGCGGCAGTTACGTTGGGAATTGGGTGCGGACAATTGCCTGGTCATTCACCTGACTTTGATCCCCTACCTCAATGCTGCCAAAGAGCTCAAAACCAAACCTACTCAACATTCGGTAAAAGAGTTACTCAATACAGGAATTCAGCCCGATATCCTCGTTTGCCGCACCGAGCACCACATCAACATGGACATTCGGCGCAAACTGGCCTTATTTTGTAATGTAGATGTCAACTCGGTGATCGAATCCATGGATGCGGATACCATTTACGATGTTCCGCTCTTGATGTTGGAAGAACGTTTGGATTCTACGGTCATGACCAAATTGCGTTTGCCCGACCGCCGTGAGCCCGATCTTACCCGTTGGAAAAATTTCTTGACCAAGCTCAAAAAACCCAAAACTGAGGTTAAAATTGGCTTAGTGGGCAAATACAACGAGTTGCAAGACGCTTACAAATCCATCCACGAATCCTTTGTCCACGCAGGAGCAGCCAACGAATGTAAGGTAAAAGTGGTACCAATTCACTCTGAGCAGTTGGAGGGTGATCCTTTAGAAATCGAGCAAAAACTGGCTGGTTTACACGGGGTACTTGTTGCCCCTGGCTTTGGCGAAAGGGGTATCAATGGCAAAATTGCGGCCATCAAATACGTACGGGAAAACCACATTCCATTTTTTGGCATTTGCCTGGGTATGCAGTGTGCGGTGGTTGAATTTGCCCAGCATGTGTTGGGCTTGGAGCAGGCGGCCTCTACGGAAGTCAATCCTAATGGTCCCGATCCAGTGATCAATATGATGGAGGAGCAGAAAAAAATCACCGATAAAGGCGGCACCATGCGCCTTGGAGCATTTGAATGTGAGCTCAAACGCAAATCCAAGGCTGCTCAGGCCTACGGCACCACAAAAATAAGTGAGCGCCACCGCCACCGCTACGAATTCAACAATGATTACCGCGAGAGAATCGAACAAGCGGGTCTGTTGGCAACCGGAATCAACCCTAATTCTAATCTGGTAGAAATTGTGGAACTAAAAGACCACCCCTGGTTTGTCGGTGTTCAGTTTCACCCTGAGTTGAAAAGTACGGTTGAAAATCCACATCCACTGTTTGTACAGTTCATTAAGGCCGCAATGGCTTTTCAAAAAGGGCATGAAAAAAGTAAAGTTCTTACTCCTGCCTAAAGAATGGTCTGAAACGGGGGCGATTCTTTTAGGCATCGCTCCCGTTTTAATCGCCGTTGTGGTCTGGCTCCGCTCCTGTCGCCATCCTTTTTTTTGGGATACCATCCAATTGGCCTCTCGCCAAGCTCAATGGTATTATGACCAACATTTCAAATACCTGTTGTTGCCAGATGCAATTGATAGTGGCCATCCCAGCGGATTTGGTATGTATCTGGCACTTTGTTGGCGGGGCTTTGGGCAATTACTCCTGGTGAGTCATTTGGCGATACTTCCTTTTGTTGGATTAATATTGATGGGATTATTCCGACTGAGTAAAAATTTTAATGGTTATTCTAAGTGGTTTTTCCCTGTAGTGGTCGCTATGGACCCTGTCTTTCTGGGGCAAATTTCCCTGGTCAGCCCTGATGTTGCCTTATTTGCTTTGTTCATTTGGGGTTTAGCGGGGGTTCTGGAAAAGCGCTCTGGTTTATTATTCCTCTGTTCCATTGTTTTGGCCATCATTAGTTTAAGGGGCATGATGGCGGTACTGGCCTTGTATTTTTTTTATGTGGTAAATCTTCAACCTGGCGAACGGCGCAGGCCTGTTCATTGGCTGCGCAGTACAGTACCTTTTATTCCCGCTGGCTTATTGGCGCTGGCTTTTTTGGGGTACCACGCTTGGGCAAAGTCCTGGATTGGATTCCATGCTGATTCGCCCTGGCGGGAGAGTTTTACAATGGTTGGATTTAAAGGGATGCTAAAAAATGGAATTGTGCTGGCCTGGCGAATTGCCGATTATGGGCGGGTGTTTTTGGTTTTGGCAACTTTAACCTTGGCTTTTAAACAATATAAAACTTTAAGGTCTAATCCATTTTTCTCCCTGGTCCTCATCACGCTGTTCATTCAAGTTCCCCATTTTTTGTTGTTTCAAGGGGTAAGCGCGCACCGGTATTTGTTGCCTTTTTATCTGGCCTTGCACCTGTTTTTCTTTATGCTTCTGCAACAAAGTCAACTCCAAAGCAGGGTCAAATCGATTCTCCTGGGTCTTGTTCTTCTGATCCTGGCTAGTGGAAATTTTTGGGTTTACCCTACTGGAATCGCTCAAGGTTGGGATAGCACTCCTGCTCATTGGCCACATTTCGCCATGCGGAAGGAAGTGATTCAATATTTGGACCAACACAGTATTGCATTGGAAGAAGTTGGAACTACCTTTCCGGAAATTGGCCCCTTGCACTGGCGCGACTTGAATGGTAGGCAGGATGGGTTCAGCCCCTTAAATTTGTCCCAAAATGAGTACGTCTATTTCTCCAGCGTGATGAATGATTTTTCGGAGGAAGACCGAAAATTGCTTTTCGAAAAATGGACTCCGGTTTTGACTTTGAAAAGAGCAGGTTTGAAGACTATTTTATTTAAAAAACCATAAGCACAAATGGCTTTTCGCAAAAAGAACATCCTGGAATTGGAACGCAGCAGCGTTGAAGAGTATAAAATCCAGGAAAAAACACCCCTGATTTTAGTACTTGACAATGTCCGCTCTGCGCTCAACGTTGGTTCGGCCTTTCGAACTGCGGATGGCTTTGCCTTGCAAAAAATCTACCTCTGCGGCATTACTGCCCAGCCACCCCACAAAGAAATCCTCAAAACCGCTATCGGCGCTACAGATTCAGTAGATTGGGAGTATGTGGAAGATCCAGCTGAGGCCGTGCAAAAGTTGAAAGCTGATGGTTTTGAGGTTTGGGCGGTAGAACAAGCCGAAAATAGCACTTCTCTGGAGCAGTTTAAGCCCCTTAAAACCAGCAAAATCGCGGTGGTATTTGGCAATGAGGTTACCGGAGTGGCCGATGAAGTGATGGATATCGTGGATGGCGCACTGGAAATCCCCCAATTTGGCACCAAACATTCTTTAAACATCTCGGTATGTGTGGGGATTGTGGCTTGGGACCTATTTGTGAAATTGAAAAAATTATAGTTGAAATGTTGAAGAGTAGTCTACGTCTAAGCAGCTGCGGTAGCTCACTTCAAAACTCATAAATCATGTATTCTTCACTCTTAACTCAAAAAAGAATATTATCGATTGCTTGATAATCAAATCGTATCCAGCCTATTTCACAAACACCTCCTCCAAATATTCCTCCCCCAAATCCTGATTGATCATCTTGCGGATTTTTTCCCGTCCATAAAATAGCTCTTGTCGTAGGGAAGGGGAATCGATCATCAGGTACATTTTTTTGCGAATGACCCGAATTTGGGTGGTATGCTGGGTAATGGATGGTCCCATCAAACGTGCCCAGGCAGCCTTGATCTGGGACTCGCTGATGCCTTGTTTGAGCCGGTACTGGTTGACCATCTCCAGGAGTACATCCTTCAGGGATTTTTCATCGTATTTCGCCATGATACGAAGGTAGCCGTTTTTTGTATTTTGGTCAAGTCCTTTTAGCTTTGACTTTTGCTTATCTTTGTCCCATTCAACTACGCCAACCCGACTACTACAATGAACATCCTTTTACTCATCATTTTAAGTACGATAAGTAGCCTCAGCATGCGTAACAAAAAGGCTTTTGCCCAAAGTTTGTCGATACCACACCACTTTCACGAAAGTACTGCCGCCCCGAATGTAAAAATTTTGGCGACAGATTTTGAGATTCCTCAACTCAAGCGCAAACGCCGCATTTGGGTTTATTTGCCTCTGGATTACGATAAAAATCAAAAACGCTATCCCGTTTTGTACATGCAGGATGGGCAAAATTTATTTGATGCCAAGACCAGTTTTGCCGGAGAATGGCGCGTCGACGAAACCCTCAATCACCTGGATAGCACCCTCAAACGCAGTTGTATCGTCATTGGCATCGACAATGGCGCCGAAAAACGCATGACCGAATACGCTCCATGGGATCATCCCCGCTTTGGAAAAGGCGAAGGAGTGGCATATACCAAATTTATGGTTGAAACCCTCAAGCCCTACGTTGATCAACACTTCCGTACCCTCAAAGGGCCTGAATCTACTGCGGTAATTGGGTCTTCAATGGGTGGCCTCATTGCTTTTTATGCCGCATTGGAGTATCCCCAGGTATTTGGACGTGCCGGGGTCTTTTCTGCTTCTTTTTGGCATTCCGAAGCAGCCTTTGAGCTAGCTAAAAAGAAAGGGCCAATGGCTAAAAAACTCAAAATTTACCTATTCACCGGAGCCATGGAAGGCCAGGTTGAAATGGTTGAGCCCATGCAACGGATGGCCAAGGTGCTCAAAGAAGCTGGCTTCAACAAACGCCGCTTGTACACAGCCATCCCCAAAGAAGGCAAACACAATGAAGCATTCTGGGCCAGTGAATTTGCCGGGGCTTTCACCTGGTTGATGCGTTAATTTTTTTAAAGGGCAATCAGGCCATGCTCAATGCCCAATTTGACCAGCGCTGCGGTGTTTCGTACTGTAAATTTCGCCAATAGGTTTTTCCGATGGCTGTCTACCGTCAAAGGACTGATGTACAATTGATCTGCAATTTCTTTATTGGTCAAACCCTCCGAAATCAGGACCAAAATCTCCTTTTCCCGGCTAGTCAAAACAGGTACCTGAGCCGATGATCTTTGGGTAGTTATTGCAGTTGAAGCCTCCATGCTGAAGTACATCCGCCCCCTCGCTACCTGTCGAATGGCTTCGATGAGTTCCTCTTTGTCTACATTTTTAAGCACATATCCCGAAGCACCTTTCTCCATCAGACGGGTGATGTAACTGCGTTCCTTGAAGGTACTGATGCCTAAAACTTTGATGGCTGGGAATTCTTTTTTGATCCGTTCACACAATTCGATGCCATTCAAATCGGGTAAATTGATGTCCAATAAAACCACATCGGGCATATCCTGGCGGAATGCCTCCAGTGCTTCCAAGGCATAATGGGCGCTTCCCACCACGGGATAATGTTCCTCGCCTTGTAACAAACCTTTGATGCCTTCTACCACCATGGGGTGGTCGTCGATGATAAAAACCTTGGTCATTGAATCTGCATTTAATGGTTTACAAATCCTGTCAATTCAACACAAAATCAATATTGATAGAAGTGCCCTGACCTGGTTTGGAGCGAATATCCAATTGCCCATTCAGGTAATCAACCCGGGAACGAATATTGGCCCATCCAATGCCCTGTGCTTTTTCCAAAGTATCCTCGGGGATACCTACCCCATTGTCCTCTACCGTAAGACTAAAGCGTTGCCCATCACGCAGCAATTGCAACAAAACCATACTGGCTTTTGCGTGTTTGACTACATTGTTCAATAACTCCTGCACTATCCGGAATACAATCACCTCCTGCCCCTCGGGTATCCGTTGCTCGATACCAAAAGTCTGGTATTGGATTTGCATTGGGGTGCTATTGCCCAGGTGGTCGCAAAAATCCTGAAGGGCGTCTTTCAATCCGAATTTGAGCAGGGCTTCTGGCATCAGGTTGCGGGCCAGGCGCCGCATTTCATTAATGGATTGATCCATGGAATCAATAGTGCGGCCAATGGATTGCGCTCCTTGTTCGGGCATTTCAGGGTTGGCCTTAATCACCATAAGGGATTGTTTGATGCCCGACAACATTCCCCCCAGTCCATCGTGCAAATCCCGAGACAATCGGCGGCGTTCTTCTTCCTGGCCCTTCAGCATGGCATCCGCAGCCAGCAACTGTTTTTCCTGCTCCAATTCTCTGAATTTTTGTTCTTGCAACTGGAGGACTTGCTCTGCCAGTTTTTTGCGGTTGCGCTGATTGCGCCAGGCCAGCCAACCCACAATGCCAACCAAAATGGCCAGGACAAATGCACCCAGTGCCAGTCGGCGCTGATTCTGCTGCATTTGGGTCAATTGAACAATCCGCAATTCTTTTTCTTTGGTAGCGTATTTGGTTTCCAGTTCCTGGAGTACATGGATGAGTTTTTCGTTTTGGACCGAATCACGACCCGATTGGTACATTGAAAAATATTGTCGGTATGCATCTATCTGACCCCGGGCCAGGGCCAGGTAGGACAGGGTTTGGTACAAAGCAAAGGTGTAGGCTCCAGCCTTTTGTTCGATGCCGAGCTTCAGTGCAGATTTGACAAAATTTTCAGCTTCATTCCAATTGCCCTGGTTTAAAGCGACCAAGCCCAGGCCGTGTAAGGAATACATTTGATTGATACCATCCCGGGTTTGCAGCGATAAATTCAAACTCTCCTGATAATACCGTTTGGATAATTCGATTCGCCCCTGTTTCATTTTGATTTCGGCCAGATTGGATAAAGCTCCGGCCAATACCACATTTTCTCCCAAATCCCGACACATGGGGATAAGTTTTTCATAACACCATGTTGCGGAATCCTGAAGTTGCAGCCCTAGATAAGCTTCTGCGTGGTGCTGTAAAGACTGAACTACAACCGAGGAAAGGCCTCCTTCCTCTCCTTTTTTCAGGGTTTCCCGCAAAATTTTCAGGGCTTCTCTGTACAAGGAGATGCCATTGTAAACCATGGCCAGGTTGTTTTGAATGGCCAGAGGATAATGAGGGGGCAATACTTCAGGATGGTGATGCACCAAATAAAGGGCTTGCTCATACGCCTCGATGACCTTAAAATTACTACCTCTGTACAAGCAGATATTGGCAGTGTTCACCAGCGCGGCAACTTGTAACTTTATAGCCCCTTCCTTTTTCGCCCAAATCAAACCCTTTTGGGTGTGTTCGTAAGCTTCATCATATTTGGCCTGATTGATCAGGGCATACCCCAGGTTGATTTCAGCGCGGGCGATACCGGAACCAAATTGCAAACGATTCGCTTTGCTGAGGGCTTTGCGGATGAAGTGCTCCGCCGAATCGGCACGGTATTCCAGGTACAGTTTTCCAACATCCATGAGGGCCAACATGCCTGTGGTATCCTGCCTATGTTGGAGGGAAATGTGCAGGAGGCTATCGCGTTGCCGCCAGAGCTGTGCCCCCAGAGGCTGGGCTATTCCCAAGGAAAATGCAGTAAAAACAAGGATCAATCGCAGGTTCATTCGGTGTTGCTTGGAATGAAAAAAGGGACGACTTTGTGAGCCGTCCCCTTATTTACGAAGGAATCCTATTTTTGGATCATTCGCCTTCCATGCGAACAATCTTTGGATGAAAAGTTCCTATCGTTTCCACCAGTGATTCCTGGGCTGCCATCACCTGGTGGATGTTTTTGTACGCAAAAGGTGCTTCATCCAGTCCTCCTCCCAGCAGTTCCACACCGTGGGTACGCAGGTGTTTATCCAGTTCGGATTTGGTTACAGCTTCCAAGGCCTGCCGGCGCGACATCTGGCGGCCAGCACCGTGAGAAGCGGAGTTGAGGGAGTCTTCAAATCCTTTCCCACGGACGATAAAAGCAGGCGCTGTCATCGAACCCGGGATCACACCCAACACACCTTTTCCCGCCGGAGTAGCCCCTTTGCGGTGTACAATGTATTCCTTGCCATCGGCCAGGGTTTCTTTCCAGGCAAAATTGTGGTGGTTTTCCACAATAGCCAGGGCTTTTTCGCCCAAAGACTTTGCCATACGGTGATGGATCTGGTGGTGACAAGCTGAGGCATAATCCCCCGCCAGGTTCATTGCAACCCAATATTCTTGACCAGCTTCGGTATCAAGCCCCAACCAGGCCAGGTGTTGGGCTTGTTTGGGCAAGTTGCAGGTTTCCATCGCCAGTTTGGTATAATACTGCGCCAAAGTAGCCCCTAACCCACGGGAACCGGAATGCGACATCAAACCCAGGTACTTGCCCAAGGGCAGATTAAACTCATTGTGCTCATCCATGATTTCCACAATGCCAAACTCTACAAAGTGGTTACCCGAACCCGAAGAACCAATTTGTTCCCAGGCCTTGCTTTTTAAGGAACGCAACTTGGGCACCTCCTTGAATTCTGGTCGTTCAAAAATGGCATCGTCCATCGGCTTTTCAAAAGTGCCGAATCCAAAGCGGGTATTTTCCAACAACAGTTTTTTAAACATGCTGCGTTTGGCCTCCAATGCTTGTGGCTCCACTGGATAAATCGTCATACACATGCGACAACCAATGTCCATGCCCACTCCATAGGGAATCACTGCATTTTCGGTAGCCAACACCCCGCCAATTGGCAGGCCATAGCCCTGGTGTGCGTCGGGCATGAGGGCCCCGGCATGGGTAACCGGCAGGCGCATGGCGGTTTCCATTTGTTGGATGGCTCCTGCTTCAATTTTTTCCGCCCCAAAAACCGGGTAAGTTTTGGCTTTGGGCATAAGATCAATCAATACCGGGCCTTGTTTTTCCGGTTGAACCAGTGCTTCCACAATGCGACCCAATACTGCATCTTCGGCATAATCACTAGGGTTTGCCAGGATGGATCGCAGCAGTTCGTCTACTTGTTCCTGGGTATGTCGTTTGTAATGTTTGGGGATCAGGTTGATGCAAAGACCGATCACGGGACCTTCCGGGTAGCCCATTTTCATTAAATCTTTGCCTCGAATGTGAATTTTTGCCATAATATGGGATTAAGAAAAAAGGCTTCGAACATAAGTTGATAGCAGGGAAAATGGCTTTTCACCCAAAAAAGTTCCAAAGTTAGCGGGAAGCTTCCAACAAAGCCTGGGTATAGGGATGTGCAGGCGTTTCAAAAACCTGTTCTGCCGGGCCATTTTCTACAATAACGCCATCTTTCATCACCATAATATCTTCGCACATGAAGCGGACTACGGCCAGGTCGTGGGAAATAAAAAGGTAGGTCAAGCCCTGTTGTGCCTGTAAATCTTTGAGCAAATTGAGCACGGTGGCCTGTACGGAGACATCCAGAGAGGAAACCGCCTCATCGCACACCAAAAAACGGGGTTGTACAGCCAGCGCCCGAGCAATGCACAAACGCTGGCGCTGACCACCGGAAAATTCATGGGGATAACGGGTAAAGTGGTCGGCCTGCAATCCCACTTGCTCCAAAAGGGCAATGCTACGCGCTACCCGATCCTGGTCACTGCTGCCGATGCCGTGGACCTTCATCGGTTCAGTAATCGCCAAACCTACTGGCAAGCGAGGGTTTAATGAAGAATAAGGATCCTGAAAAACGATCTGTAATTCCCGACGCAATTGGCGCATAGCCTCAGCGTCTAATTTTTCAATATTTTGACCATTGTAATGGATGACACCCACGCTTGGTTCAATCAAACGCAGAATGCTCCTTCCCAGGGTGGTTTTCCCACTACCTGACTCTCCCACCAAACCCAACGTTTGCCCTGCTTTGATGTCAAAGCTGGCATCTTGTACGGCTTTTACCCAGTTACGGGTTTTGCCAAACCAGGATTTTTGCACTGGAAACCAGGTCGATAAATTTTTCACCTCCAACAAATTTGTGCGGAGAGTAGGCGGTATTGGTGGAGCAACTTCTTTTATCTCAGGTTTTTGCTCATTTTCGACAAAATCATCAATAGTGGCCAGTCGAGCCACTTTATGGTCCAAAGGAGGGCGGCAACTCAGCAATGCTTTGGTGTATGGAGCCTGGGCCTGACCAAAAATCTGTTCGCGGCTTCCTTTTTCCACCAGTTTACCCTGCTGCATGACCAGCACCTGATCGGCCAGGTCAGCAACCAACCTCAAATCATGCGATATGAATAAAATAGCCGTGTGAAATTCCTCCTGCAATTCGCGCATGAGCAGGATAATTTCCTTTTGTACGGTGGCATCCAGAGCAGTGGTGGGTTCATCGGCCAATAACAAACTTGGATTGCAACACATGGCCATAGCAATCATGACCCTTTGTTTTTGCCCTCCGGAAATTTGATGCGGATACGCACGGTAAATGCGTTCAGGATCCTGAATTTTCACTTTGCCCAACCATTCCAAACTTCGTTGCCGCGCTTGTTGGGCATTGAGCCCCAAATGCAAACGTAGGACTTCATCAATTTGTTGGCCACATCGTTGTAGCGGATTGAGCGAAGTCATCGGTTCCTGAAAAATCATACCTATGGCCTTACCTCGGATGTGCTGCCAATCTTTAATCTGGCAATTTTGCAATTGAAAGTGCTGTCCAGCAGCGGGCTGAAAGGACATTTGTTGAACACTGAGCTGTGCTTCGGTAGGCAAAAGACCTAATAATGCCAGAGCCGTCATTGATTTTCCAGATCCCGATTCCCCAACAATGGCCAGCGTCTTTCCTTTTGGCATTACAAAAGACAGGTCATCCACCACGGTATTGGCACCAAAGCGAATGGTCAGGTTTTGCACTTCCAATAAATTCTCCATACTGCGTGCCCTTAGTTGTCCGAAAGGCGCAGTTCGATCACATCTGGCTTGATCTCAATGCGCAAATTATCCGGCTGGCTCAACCAACGAATAAAGGTATCTCCAAACAGTTCCTTGCGCCAGCCCTGGGTAAATACCTCTTCCGCAAACCCCGGATCGTTTTTGATTTTTTTAAACCAATTGCGTGGCAAAGCCAGCGCATGTGAAATGCCTTTTTGCATACACTGGTGGCGAATGATGAGGTACAAAAACTCGGTCAGGATTTCTTCATTGGGGTTTTCTTCGTCTTCCGTGGGGACCTGGCGCAGCAAAAACTTCTCATCCTCGCTGATTTCCCGGAGGTATAATTCATTCATAACCGGCCATAAATCACCAGCAAATTTATCGGGAATGCGCCGATTTTCACGCAAACCAGCTCGCCCCGAACGCATGCTACGCACGATTTGGCTCATAAACTTGCTAGGCAACACCATTTCTTTGGAGTAGTTTTTTTCCTCCGCCGTTTTGCGCCGCCATTCAAACAAACGCAACAGGAACAAGCGCTCCCTTTTGTTCAAGGATTTCATCAAATCGCTGTTCAGCGCTTCGTGATGGGGATCACGAGCATAATAGGCTTCCCGCTCTAGCCCCCTGAACTCCTCTTCTGCCCAATGCAGGCGTTGGTGCCGTTTAAGCTCTGCTTCCTGTTTTTTCCACAAATCATACAGCGGTTCAATATCCTGAATGGCGTATTTGAGTTGATTTTGGTTAAATGGGCGAGCTTCCCAATCGGCTACTGTAAAACTTTTATTGAGGTTGATTTTTAATTCGGTCTCAACCAGTTTTTTGAACGCCAAAGGATAACGGTACCCTAAAAAACCAGCCGCAATTTGGGTATCAAAGGTATTTTTAGGAATAGTGCCATGGGTGGCATAGAGCAACCGGTAGTCGTTTTCACCAGCATGGGTGATTTTTACAATATTGGGGTCCTCAATCATTTTTAGAAATGGCCCCAGGCTTTTAAGCGGAAAAGGGTCAATTAAAAACAAACCGTGCTCCGTTGCTACCTGGATGAGGCACAGGCGAGTTGTAAATCTTTTTTCCCCAACGAATTCTGAGTCAAAGCACATCCACTCGATGTTCGTGTTGATCTGAGCAAAGTGTTCTAGTCCTTCCTTTGTAGTGATTAATTCAAATGCTTGCATTGCCTTTCTTTTAGGGGTCCGTCTTGCGCAAATATATCGAGTC
This sequence comes from Haliscomenobacter sp., assembly GCF_033763495.1. GTDB lineage: Bacteria > Bacteroidota > Bacteroidia > Chitinophagales > Saprospiraceae > Haliscomenobacter. The sequence goes on from NZ_JANRKL010000181.1 coordinate 100,569, forward strand.
GGAATGGAATATTTTCCCAAAAAGTTGTAACCTAGCAAAAGTAAAAGCTCGTCTTAGGAAAGTAGAAAAATTTACTTCCCGATTTGGGTTTTGAATAGGAAGCCTAACGGTTCATTTCACGAGAGCTTTCTATTCAAAAGCTTCAAAAAGATCGTGAAGTAATTTTTTGTGGCAAACCAGGTATTTTGCAAACGCACTACATGGAAGAAGACCTACTTTTGGTTCAGCGTGTACTGAGGGGAGATCAGGCTGCTTTCCGCCAACTGGTGGAACAATACCAGAACTATGTCTTTACCATTGCTATGCGGGTCTTGAATTCTCGGGAAGAAGCAGAGGAAGTGTCCCAGGACGTGTTTTTAAAAGTGTACAAAATGCTGGGTAGTTATCGGCAAGAGTCCAAATTTAGTTCCTGGCTCTATGCGGTTACTTATCGTACGGCCATTGACAATGCCCGTAAGAAAAAATTACCTTTGCAAAACATTGATCCGGGAAGTACCGCATTACAAACACCAGATGTGCACAGCAAAAATCCGGCTGAGCTAACCCAGGACAATGACCTCAGGCATCAGGTACAGTCGGTCATCAATCGGCTGAAACCCGGTGACGCCAACATCATTACGCTGTATTACCTGCATGAACAATCGGTACAGGAGATTGCCGAAATAACGGGTTTGAGTGTGACCAATGTCAAAACAAAATTGTTTCGTTTAAGAGAGCAGTTGCGCCAGGAATTGACGGCCAGTGCTTTGGATCAACACTAAGTATGGAAAATACACAGTCCATTTTAATCTGGAAATACCTCGATGGGGAGTGTTCTCCTCAGGAAAAAGAACAGGTACAACTTTTGATGACTCAGGATTTAGCCTTTGCCGAAGAACTGGCGATGGCCAAAAGTTTGCAGGAGGCTCTGCAAGAATTAGAGCCTGAGCAGCCTTCTATGCGTTTTAGTGCCAATGTGAGTGAAAAATTGCCAGCATTGTATCGACCTATTCACGCTTCTGCGGATATTTTGCCAAAAGGAATAGTGCGGATTTTTGGAAGTTTGGTGGGGACAGTTGCAGTCCTCTGTTTGGGGTTGTTTTTTGCTGGACAAGGTCTGGCAGGCAACCAAGCAGGAATGGGCAACCACACAGGGTTGCCCCGAC
>NZ_JANRKL010000182.1:0-4342 GCF_033763495.1 Haliscomenobacter sp.
ATTTGCTTCAGTAATGAGTTGGTGAAAAGTATCGAAATCCTTTTTGATCAAAAGGCTGCGAAACTGCGAAAGCCGACTGATGTGCTCGTCGAGTACGTCGAGTACATTGTCGCGGTTTTGGCGGAAAATGGGAATCCAGGTATCCGGTGAACTTTTGGCCAAACGCACCGTAGAGCTAAATCCCGTGCTGGCCAATTCAAAAATGCGCTCAGCGTCCTTTTCTTTGGCCAAAACGGTTAAGGCCAGGGCGAAGGAACTGATGTGTGAGATGTGTGAAATGTAGGCGGTATGGACATCGTGCTCCACACTGTCAAAATGGGTGATGCTCATGGGGATAGAATGGTAAAGGGCTTCGACAATTTGCACTGCATCCGGGTCGCTGTCGGCGGTATCACACAATACCGTGTATTTTTGATTAAAAAGGTTGGGGACTGCGGCCTCAGGACCAGAGTATTCGGTACCCGCCATCGGATGGGTAGCCACAAAACGCCGCCGCATGGGGTGACCTTGCACCGCCTCCAGAATGGGTACTTTGGTCGAGCCTACATCAATCACCACTTGTTTGTCATTGATTTTATCCAAAACCATGGGGATCACCCGGGTCATGGAATCCACTGGTGTAGCTACAATGATGATGTCGGATTGGGCAATGGCTTCATCGAGGGACATGTCCTCGTCAATGAGCCGGCGACGGTAGGCTTTGTCGATGTTGTCCGGATTGATGTCGACACCGATGATGCGCTGCGCAAAGCCATTCTCCTTGAGGGAGATGGCGAGTGAGCCGCCGATGAGTCCGATGCCGATTATTGAGATGGTCATTTTTGCTTCTTTAGCTCCCACGGCTAAAGCCATGGGTTGGTTCTTTATTGCTGCCTCCCACGGATAAATCCGTGGGTTGGCTTCTCCCACGGCTAAAGCCATGGGTTGGTTTTTTTTTGGTGCCTCCCGGATAAATCCGTGGGTTGGCGTAAATTTTGGATGGTGGAAGGCCCTCACACCCACACGATCACACCTTCACACCCACACCCTATCTTGTGGGTTGGCGAGGCTAGCTGGCAACCTTGAATGGTTGTAAGGCTTTGTATTTACTGATGCGTGCATTCGCTTCCTGGAAAACCTTGGCATCTGCGCACAAGGAAACCCGGACGTAACCATTGCCTTGGCTTCCAAAGATTCCACCTGGGGTGATGAACACATGGGTGGCCTCCAGAATTGCATCGGAAAGCGCATAGCCATCGGGGTAGTAGTTGGGGATTTTGGCCCAAACAAACATCCCTACCTGATGGGGATCGTAGCTGCATTCCAGTAGGTCGAGCAGTGCAAAAACTTCCTTGCGCCGGGCACGGTACACATCGTTGAGCTCCTTGTACCAGGAAGGAGGGTTTTGCAGCGCTTTTACGGCGGCTTCCTGAATGGGTTTGAACATGCCTGAGTCCATGTTGCTTTTGAAGCGCACCACCGGTTCGAGGTATTCAGCTGCCCCTGCGAGCATGCCGACCCGCCAGCCAGCCATGTTGTGCGCCTTACTGAGTGAGTTGAGTTCCAGGGCGACCTCCATGGCTCCGGGGACATCCAACAAACTCATGGGGTTTTCATTCAGGATAAAGGTGTAAGGATTGTCATTGACAAGCAGGATCTTGTGGGCTTTGGCAAAAGCAACCAGTTCTTTGAAATAAGCTGGATCAACCTGGGCGCCCGTGGGCATATTGGGGTAGTTGACCCACATAATTTTGACCTTGCTCAAATCCTGTTTGGCCAGCGCATCCAAATCAGCCTGCCAGTTTTTTTCTTCAACCAAATCGTAATCCTTAACCGTAGCACCAGTCAACAAACTCACCGAACGATAAGTAGGGTAGCCCGGATTGGGCACCAAAACTTCATCACCTGCTTCCAGATAACTCATCGAAATGTGCATAATGCCCTCCTTGGAGCCAATCAGGGGTAGGATCTCTTTATCAGGATTGAGCCGAACACTAAAATATTCCCAATACCAATCAGCAAATGCACGGCGCAACTCTGGGATACCTTGATAACTTTGATAAGCATGGGTATCCTTGCGTTTGGCAGAAGCAATTAAAGCGTCAACTGTAGCTTCACTAGGAGGCAAATCAGGGCTACCAATGCCCAGATTGAGCACGTTTTTGCCCTCAGCCCGCATTTGTGCGATTTGTTTGAGCTTGATGGAGAAGTAATATTCTTCTACATTGCCCAATCTGCTTGCTGTTGAAATTATTGGTATCATAGAGTTAAAAAATTCAAAGGTTTTGTCGGGGCAACCCTAAACATTTTTCCCAAATCAACTGACTCAATAATCATAAAGTATTCCCTGTTTGTAAGCGCCCAACAATTTTAGGTTGTGCGTAACTGGACGTAGCGCCTCATAAGCCTGATCCACACTTACATGCCCTTCGGCCACGTAGTCGATGAACAAGCGGTATTCCCAAGGCTGCCCGATGATGGGGGCTGACTGTATTTTAGACATGTTGAAGTTGTAGGCCGACAGGATAGCCAATACCTTATGCAAACTGCCTACGGTGTGGCTAACCCCAAAACTGATGGAAACTTTGTCCGCATCAGGGTCGGTGATGGCTTGATCGGCGCGTTGCAAAACCAAGAAACGGGTATAATTTTTCTTATTGGTTTCGATGCTTTCCGCCAGCATTTCCATCTCATACAAGTCGGCGGCTAAGGTACTGGCGATTGCTCCTACAGTCTTCAAACCTTTTTCACGGATGTTACGTGCAGAAAGGGCGGTATCTTCGGTACGAATCAATTGGATGTGTGGATATTGACGGAAAAATTCCAAACATTGCTCAATGGCGACAGGGTGGGAGTGGACCTCGGTCAGGTCTTCAATTTTGACACCAGGCAATACCATTAGGTTTTGTTTGACCCGCAGGTAAACTTCCCCAACTGCCATCAGATTGGATTGATCCAGGAGTTTGTAATTGGCCATTAAGCTACCTGCCAGAGAGTTTTCGATGGCCATCAGGGCGGCATCCATTTCTTCGCCTGCTTCGAGTTTTTCAACCAGTTCTTCAAAGGTCAAACAGGGAACGATGTCGATGGGGCGGCCTTCGAAGCACAAGCGGGCGGCAATTTCGTGGAAGGCACCGGGGAAACCCTGGATGCCTACTCTTAGGTTTGCCGTCTCTTGGTCGGCCTCTTTTTCTGATTCTGCAAGTAGCGTTTGCATGTTTCTCTTTTTGGCCCACGGCTAAAGCCATGGGCTGGTTATGTGTGTGGCCTCCCATGGATAAATCCATGGGTTGGCTCCCCACGGATGCAACCCACGATTTAAATCGTGGGATCCCATGAGGTGGCAGGATAATTTGGTTGGAGTTGTGGTATGGGCAAAAAAAAAGTCCCGCTTTGCGGGACCCTTTATTTTATCATCTGTTGTTTAACAGCAAAAACTCAGCAGTCCCTTATGGTTGACCATAAAAGTAAAAGCTGAAAAAGTAAAAGCTGTTGTTCAAGCGCATGATGATGTCATTTTTTAAATGCTTCACAAACCTAGAGAATTCTATTTGGAAACGCAACCCTTGAAGATCAATTTTTTTAATTTTTTTACGATTTCCTAAAAAGGAAACGGAAAACAAGCAATGAGAACCAGGGTTTGAACGAATTCTGGTCGATTATTGCCCTCTTTTGCAAAAAGATCGGATGTTAATTTGTTAATTTCGCAATTTACCATATAAAATTAGGATCGTATGCGGGCAATTGACTCTTTGCTGAGCGAGTATGGCGAAAGCCATCAAAACAAAATCAATAAAGCTTTTCACTGGATTTGTATTCCATCCATTGTTTTTAGCTTAATGGGCTTGTTGACTGCTATCCCTTCTGCTTACCTGAGTGCCTGGTTACCAGCCCAATGGGCACCTTATTTCAATTGGGCGACGATTTTTCTCTTCGTCAACCTGATTTACTATTTCCGCCACTCATTGACCATTGCCATAGGCATGTTGCTGTTTGCTTCTTTTTGCATCGTTGGCAACGTATGGCTGCAACAAAACGTGAACATGCCGCTTTGGCAAACCGCCCTGATCATTTTTGTGGTGGCATGGATTGGCCAGTTTATTGGGCACAAAATTGAAGGTAAAAAGCCCTCTTTTTTCAAAGACGTTCAGTTTTTGATGGTTGGGCCAGCGTGGTTGTTGCACTTTTTGTACAAGAAGGCGGGAATCAAATATTAAGTGAAAAATGAAAAATGAAAAATGAAAAATGAAAAATGAAAAATGAAAAATGGGCTACCGCAGCGGCTTGTTCAACATTGCGTGTCAAAGCCGCTGCGGTAGCCCATTTTTCATTTTTCATTTTTCATTTTTCACTATTTTGTGCC
>NZ_JANRKL010000183.1:0-22391 GCF_033763495.1 Haliscomenobacter sp.
TCGAGAGGACCATTTCTTGGCTCATGTGGTCAAGAAGGCTTTCCCTTGATTACGAAGCTGACACCAGAACTAGTGAGACTTTTGTTTTAATCGCTAACATTTATCTCATATTGAGAAAAACGTAATTTTTTACAGGCTCTAAGCCGCTTGAGCCACATTTTCGACAAGAAATACTTCACCTTTGGATTCCTCCAGTTTACCTCATCTGACAAAGAGTTGATGTCAAAAAAATAGTATAACTCTTTTATCAATTTGCCAATTGGAATCTCCTCTTTAATTTGATATATTCTCCGCCACTCAAAAAATAATAGCTCTAAAGAAGCCCTTTTCTCATGCCTTTTAAATAATTTAAACCCAGATTCATAATTCCATACAAAACACTGAAAACCGATCCACTCTAAAAAATTTTTCCTTACTCTTGCGTTATCATTTGAAAAAATAGTATTATAGAACTCTTCATATAGTGTTTCAAGTCTTACTTCAGGTTGATCAACGGTACTCAATAAAAGATTGCAACATTTTTCAATCATAAATGGGATTCCTAAAATTTCCTCAATAGGTTCAAATGTTCCAATTTTTAGCGCGTCCACAAATAAATGGCCGCCAGGTAAATTTTCAACAAACGCGATCTGTTGTTCTTTGGTCAAAGATTTGATTTTTAAATTTAATATTTTTGAGGTACCATAGTAAATATCCACAAACGAATTAAATTTCATAATCAAGAGTACCTGAAAATTTAGACTACCAAAATATGCATCTGAAATATTTTCAAAAAAAGTATTAACTGCTTCTTCATTTTCTTTTATTGCTATTTCAAAATTATCAATTATCCAGACTCCTTTATCTGATTTATGATAGTTTTGAGGCTGATTTAAAAAATCTATTAAATCTTCTTTTTTGATACTCTTTAAGTCTAAGTGCTCCGCACTGAGCTTTCTTTTTAACTCCATGCAGATGGTGGTCTTTCCTTCTTGATGATTACCTTGTAGGGTGATAACTTTGAAAATTTTACCTTTCACTCCGATCCGCTTAGTGCTTTCAGGATTATTCAAAACATCAACTTTAATATCTCTACTAAATAGAACCTCCGTTATATTGCTCCTGAGAATAAAAAAATCATTGATTAAGTTAAACTTAGGCTCCTCTGTATCTAAAGGTTCCCTGCCAAAAGGTTCTTCATTAAATTTTAAGCTATTTTTAAGCGTTTCATCAATTTTGGTAATCAAATTTAAAATTGAGGACTTTATTCTAGTTTCTTCGGCATTTTTAGATTCATAAGTTATAGTTCCTTGACCAAAATCTGCATTGAGTGATTCCAATCGACTCCGAAAGAGAGTTAGATCATTTTTGTAGACGACGAAATTTGGGTATTGAGTTAGCGATTGTAAAGCATCAATACACTCCTTAGCCCGCCCATTTTCGATAAATAACCTTGCCTCCTTAAGAATCGATTCCATCTTCAATCGCTCTTTTTAACTGAAATAAAAGTTACTTGAACTACTTCTCCTCGCTTATTTAACATTGCATTTACCTTAAGCACTGAGTCTATTTCCAACTCCGATCGATACCCTTGCAACGCCAACTCTGGCAAATACCCTTCCCGGACATACACTTTTACCCGATTGGGTCTGCCAGGAGCAATCACTACCGCATCCAGATTTACCGAAGATCCCGGTCTAAGTGGCCGGGTCGGAAATTCAGCTTTGATCTCTTTGGTTTCGACCAAGATTGTCGAAGCCTGAGCAGGTTGTTCTGCTTTAGGGCCCATTCCGTTATCGTTTCTGCCTTTGGGCATGGGTTCCAGCGCCAGTGCCATCCAGCCTGGCATCACCTGTAAGCCATCCTGGTCGATGAGTCGCCTGGATTTGGGAAAGCGCTCCAGATTGAGGCTATAATCGCCCCGATTGCCAGGGCGGTTGCCAATTCCAAAACGTTGCAAGGCTCTTTGGTATAGGGTCTGATTAGCAATATTGTCTTCCAAAAAATAGATCACCGCCGTGGTACCCAGAAACCCCGTAGCGTACCCCAAATGCAGGAGGTATTGCCCTTCGGAGACGGATATTTGATCAAATCCCTGCTGAACCCTTGGGAAGCTGCGCTCTTTATCATTCAGTACAAAATTGTTGATCCAGGTTTGTTGTTTTTTGCGTTGTCGCAAGGAGAATTGGTGCCAGCAATTCAACAAATGGGCAATGACTTCATCCCGTTTTTCGCGCAAATTCTGCTCCGTAAGGCTATGGATATCGAGGTTGAACAGTTTTTTGACCTTGCTTTCAATGCCAATCCAACTGTAGCCCACACTTCCTTTTTGGAGCCATTGTTTGATGCGCCACAAAAATTCGATGTCGAAATTGAGCAGGGTTTTCAGCGTCTGACCACTTCCGATTGCTTCACAATAAGAAGCTTGTGGTTGCATGGCTGCTTTGACAGTGGCCGCTGCACCATATTTACTGCGTTCTTTTTCAACCAGATAAATATTGAATTTGGCCAACTCCAGTGGCGTATTGCGTTGATCCAGGCTTGCATCAGCAAAGGAAACCAGTTTAAACAAATCCATTTTTTCATCGCGATTATTGTAGCGGCCCATCCCATCGCTGGTACCACAATAAAAAGCTTCCTGAATCAAGGGTTGGGCAAATTGTTCTTTGCGGGCTTTTTTGTTCAATTGCTCGGTGATGATTTTGCCAATGACTCCACTATCCCCATGCCTGCTCAAGAAATGGTAAAATACTGCCGTACGTAAGGCCCCTTTTAGGGTCGAACCTGGGACATAGGCCGCTTGATCAGCGCCAGTTTTGATGGCAGCCCGAACCTGGCCAAGTACTGCATTTTTCTTCCCCTGGTATTTGCGGGCGGTTTGTTCGTCAAAGCGCACTGGTTGCCCAGTTTTACTTTGCAAAAAAGTCAAAAAATCCTGTTGTTTCGCTTTTCCCTTCGTGTCGAAGAATTGATAAGGGTTAAGGTTGTTACGCTTATCAGCCAAAGCGCGGTTGTCGTCACCTGCATCGATCATTTCCATCATCCCGGTTTGTACCCAATCGGCAAACTCTCGTTCCAATTTAAAATCCTTGACTAGTCGCATCATTTGCGGTTGGCTCAAAGGGAAAAAATGTTTATCGTATACTACATAATCTAGTGGAGACATTTCTTCACCGGTGCCTACATGCAGAGGCGTCAATGTTTTTAAATAGATCGGAATGGGTAAGATGGTTTCTTTCATCTTTCAATTGATTTTAATGGGCAGCATAAAGGCATGTCCATAACGGTAAATATCAAAGCCTGCAGGATGTTGCCCCACACAAGGATTTTGGCCACAAAAAGGCCGTGAATTTTCAAACAAAGGAAAAATTGAACCCTCTTTGAAATAAAGGGCAGCTTCATCTTGTCGTTTTGAAGGCCCTTGTTCCTTATTTTTTCTCCAAATTGTTCTGCCCCGGCGTTCTTCCAGTTGGTAATTGAAGTTCTTTTCGGTAGCACTTTGCTGAATGGCCTGGATTTCCTCCGGACTTGGCCGGTATAAGGACAAAGTCATTTGAGCATTGGCATCTGAAGGCGTTTGCAGCGTAAAATTATTCGGCCCATGAATAATAAAACGGCCCTTGCCTGTACTGCGGTCTCCACCTATCCCAAAATGCTCCAAAAAACGCAATGCAGCACTTATCAAATGAATGTCTCCCTGTATTAAAAAAAACCAACCTGATCTTTCCCCTTGCAAGTTTTGCAAATAGGTATCATCCGTGTGAAAAAGCTGCCCCTGATCGTCTATTGATCGGGTACCCGCAAAGCGGCGATCAATGGTGTTGTGGGTCATTGGGCGTTGAATAACTTTTGGAATGGCATCAACTTCCGGGCGTGCTTTACGCCCCTTAAGTACGTTTTCAAATCTTACTTGGCGGAGTTGTTCGTGAGTTTCGTCTTGGTTCAACTCCCGGTGTTTTATTTTAATTGCTTCAGCAGACATACCTTCGGCCTTGAAGCGATTACTGGCTTCCGTAGGCAACAAAGGCATAGGAAAAAAATGGGTTTTTGTCCAACTTTGGGTGTCTTTATCCCACTCTTCACTGTAGGGGTAAGCTGAAGAAATCAAACAAGGATTGCTCCCCTCATTCAGATAGGACTGAATAAATTGCTGAAGCGCCCCTTCACCTTCCAGCAAACGAATCGCCCAGCAAATTGCTCCCCACAAGGCGTCCGAACGCAATTCACTCTTGACGCCACCACTACCAATGGGTTCGAGGTATACCACTTTACAAGTCATTCGAATGGAATTGATTGGTACTTAAATTTGGCCAAGTCTATTTGATCAAATGGTTCCAAATCACTATCGAGCAAAGGTTGCCGGGCCTTTTCCCATTCGCTGCTGGCTTCCTGATAATCCTTTTGGTGTACCCAAATTGGGTCCACCAATTCAAAATTGATTTTGCCATACCCCCGGCTACCCGATTTGCCCAATGCGGAGCTTTCCAATAAGCGCAAGCCAACCAGTAACAATTCGATGTCTTTGTTTACCCGCTCAACATAATCGGGCTCGCCAAAATCGTAAACGGTATACACCAGTTCGAAGTCAAATTTGGAGCCTTCTACTACCCGTTCAATAAAGCGAGGATTAGCCGCCGAGGTTAGCCGGTCAATGGTATTTTCGGCCTTGTACTCGGTGTAAAAGGCATCGGAACCTAAAGCCTCCCATACTTCCTCCACCGTTTTTTTGTCGGGATGGGCGTCTCTTACCACCAGGCGGGAAAGCCCCAATTTTCCCAGGCGATCGTCGTTTTCTCGTTCATTGGCACCAATGCCAAACAAACGCACAATTTCTTCTGCTTTGGAAACATTACCCAAGTTATGCCGATGTAACTCATCTGCCGACCATTCATCCTTGGTTTTTGTAATGATCGGGTCATTTACCCCTCCAGTAAAATACTCCAGTAGGTGTCGCATCTTGCCTTTGATGGAACTTCCAGGGATATAGGGAAAATCGGTACGAGGGCTACGTACTACTATCGAGTCTACTCCACCTATTTCCAGTTTTTCTTTACTTCCACCAATGTGCAAACCCGTCAGGCAATTGATTTTACCACGCAAAATAAGGTTTGCTTTAAATTGAAAATTGGTGATGCTTGAACTACTCATTATGGCTCAATTTAATTGGATTCAAAAAATTTGTGATAGCCGACAACACTCTCCATCAAGGCAAAAAAATTGACCACCGCTTTGCGCTTGTTTTCAATATCAGCCTCCTTAATAGCATCAATTGCGTTTATGGCTTGCTCGATCAAAGGAAAAAAATTGGTTTTCACGCTGCGTTGACGTCCAGCGGCGTAAGCAATTTTGGGTTTGAGCAGGATCAGATCGGATTCGATGCTGCTGTAGTCTTTACTGGACTTGTACACCGAACGCATTTTTTCTATGGCCGAAAAGACGTTGCGCAACTGATGGGTTTTCAGGCGATCCTGACGTACAAACCGCTCTGCAAAATCTTTTGCAATCCGGTCTATGTCCTGGGGCGCAAGCATGTCCAGAGTGACTTGATCCCCTTTTTTGTTTTTAATTATTATTTCTTCCATAAATACTGGTTTTGGCTTCGCTGGTTTTGAATAAAATGTAGTTGAAAGGCAGTTTATAATCTACAAAAAGCCGCCTATCTCTGGATTCCTGCAGCAATTGGCGGATGATGCGATCAGCAGGGCTATTTTCACGGAGGCTATTCACCCCGAATCCTTGCCGTGCCATCAAGCCATGCAAACGCCCCAGGTTGCGGAAAAACTCAAAGTCCTTTTGTTCCTGGTATTTCTTTTTGGTGAAGGAAGGGGTAAACTGCATATCGTCTTGTTCGTGAGACACCTGGATGATGTCTAACAAACGCTGAAGCAGGGAACGACGAATTGGAAGGCCGGTAGTTTTCGGGGATTTTGAATCACTGAGTACTACTTTTTCTAAGTCATCTGCAAAATCCATCATGGCTTGGAAACGCTCCCAAGAATAGACCTGATTAAAAACACATACCGCGTTTTTACCGGGCAAACTGGCATCCGGTTGGTATTTTTTGGCCCGCTCTTGCAAGGCCTCAGCATCGTTGGCAAAACGCACTACCGGATAATGGGGGTTGCAAGTATAAATGCCCGCCGAAAAACCAAGGTGGGGATTTCCACAGGTGAATTTCACGAATTCTTTCTGCAATGTTTTCGCAAACTGCAACACGTTTATCCATGAGCCGATTACAAATGCATCATCACCACCAGAATAAGTAATGTAAAGATGGTGTTTCTCAGCCAACACATTAAAGTAGGCACCAAAGAAGAGTTGCAATTCACGGCTTAGACAAAGTACTCGTTCGATACTGCTGTCTCCCCCAAGTCCATAAGAGAAAAGTACTCCCAAGTCATCCATATCCAAGCGCATGGCAGCCAACTGAGGGTAATTGAGCTTGTCATTCCCATTTTGGTCCAGTGCTGCCAATTCACTGAACATCAACAGACTGTTCTTTCCTCTTTTTTGCTGCTTGTCCTTGTTTTGAAGTAGAGGAGCATAATTGCCAAGGAAAGTAAATCCCCATGATATCTTCAACTCTGAAGGTATGTTGATGGTAGTTGGAAGAAAACGGGTATCGTTCAAACGAATGATCTTTAGAGAGAAATCAGCGTCTTTTTCAGCTTTCAAGGCATTTAAAAAAAGTGCTATTTTTTTTAAGCCGCCAGCCTTTTTTACCAAAAAATAATGAAGCCCTAAGAATCCTAAACATTCTATGTCTGCTTTATTCTTTTTAGGATTCCCCTCGTGATAATGCGTGGTAATTCTTTGCAATAACTGCTGGTCAGTGGTTTTGACTTCGATGATATAGGCGGTGTATGGAGCTTTCTGACCAATACGTTCCTCTTCTTTCCGATCTGGCAAGTTTACTCGACTTTGCAATACATTAGCCAGATATTGAACATGCCTGCGCTGTTTGGCCTGCTTTAGTTGATCATCCAATAGTTGAAAAGAGGAGGTGGGGTTGGTCAAAAATTCTTCGCTGCAAGCAGTACTAACTAGGTCAAAACTCAAGGCAGTGCCTAGAGATCTTTGCAAACCTAGGTTAATTTTGGTTTTTAGCTCATCCAAAGCTGTTGTAATGGAGGTAGTATTGGGCAACATTACATGAAAATGCCCACCACCAACAAACAGGATTTGCGCCTGGCTTTGTTCTAGATTTTCAATCACTTGCTCAGCCAAAACCTGACTCAAATGCGCGACCAAAAAGGAGCGCCCCCGCAAACGTTTAGAGGCTTTGTCCGCATCGCCGATTTGCTCGGCTTTCATCTCATGGTAAATGTACTTTTGAATTCCCCCAATGGCTCCTTTGAGTAAAAGAAAAGGCGAAGCAGAGTCGATGGGCACTTGTTGATGGCATATCTCCACTGCCGCTTTAATCCGGTTGTGGTCAAATACGCTATGGTCGGCAGATCCCGCTGCAAAAGAAATTCGGCTGCCCCAAACCTGAGCATAATGGTAAAGGGTATACAAATGCGAGGCAGAATATTCATGCTCTTGGTAACATGCCTGAATTGCATAGAATTCACGCTTTGCTTCATCAAAAAAATCCGTTTTCAAGCCTTCTAATTCGGGCCGAGGCAGTACAAGGTCTTCGGCCAAAGTCAAGCGGGCTGCCGGGAAGTAAAAATCTTGGGTTTGGTTCCAAACTTTACCTAAGACTGATTGCAAAGGCTGGATTGTGTTTAGATCGCCCTCCAAGATTCCTTCAATTAAAGTTTGAGTGTAGGTTTTCAAGGTCAATGCCATTGTGTTTTACGTTATAGGGACTCTTTAGCCTTAGGAAGTACCACCCCAAATCCATGACTCACCGCCTTTCCAATACCCACTCCAACCGGAATGTTGACACGAGTTGAAAAGCTTAGATCAAATGCCATCAGCGCTTGAGCATGATAATTGATGATTTTGGCTTGGTACAATTCCTGAATTTTGATTTCGACTTGTTCCTTCGAGTCCCAGCCCAGACCCCACAGGCAAGACAGCAGGTGATTACGCACACTTTTTTCAAGGAGCTGGACACGTTCAATCAAGCCGTCGGCATTTTGCCACAAGGCATAGGTATCTTGGTTGAGCCCCAGGTATTGGCGCAGGCGGTAGGTTTGGGGGCTATCCTGAAGTTTGAGCCGGGTTTCGTGGGTTTTCATCTCAGCAATGTACAATTGTCGTTTTTCGCCCTGCCAATTGAGTTCCCAGTTGCGTTTGGACAACACTTCCCGCAGGCAACTCATGCCTTCACCAATGGCAAACAAGGATGCTTTGCCTTTATGGGTACGGTACTGTACCAGGGGATATTGGTAAATGGCCGCGCCATTCTCCTGATGATTGTGCAACAGTGGGAATTCCCGACCAGCCATCTCCACGAAAGCCCCGCGCCACTGCGCAATTTGGCGGTGATCGAGTGCCAGGTCAAAGGTAACGGATAGACATTGCACGGTGGCATCACTCGAATCCGAGTGCTTCTGTGCTCTTATCATTTCTGTAATTTTAAATCGAATGAATCAATCAGCTTAAGATCAAAATCCTCAAATGCCTCTCTACTAATTTATGGACGAACTATGATTTGATACTGGGATGTGACAAGATAGAAAATTAACATCATATTATTCAAATCTCCTGGCATTTTTTATTGTGAAAAATTGGTGCTTGGAGATGCGGAGCACCTAATTTTTCAATGTTCCCTTTGCTCCGGATTTTGCTATTCACTTTCGCTGGAATTATGCGACACCCAAGTACAATACTCAAGACACTGCAAAGTCCGACAACTCCCGCATCTTGGGAGAATGAAAAGCCAGCACCAACTCCGATTTAGCCACACCTTCATCCAAAAGTTGTTGGCCGATATCTAAATCAGTACCATCTCTACGCAACCAAATCTTGCCGTCCGATTTGACTTCCAGATGCATAAAACAGCCATATTCCCTCTTTTCGCCTTGCCATCCGTCTGTGAACAACAGGTACTGACCATGTTCCTCATCAAATGCTTCGATGATCTCCCAACGTTTACTCTGGCGAAAACGATCTGCTATTTCGGTTAGCATACTCCTAATCAAATGTTTGTGTTTAGTCACTGTATCCATGTTAAGGCTGTATTTTCTGAAGGTTGGTAAATAATCAGGCAATGCCGCAAATCTTCAAAGTTGGGGAAATCAAAATGTTTTGGCATCCCTACTTCATTATTCCTGCCCTAACAACACTTCAATTTCTTCAATACTCCGATTCGTAATCTGAGCAATTTGGACTTTATCCAGTCCCATGTTTTGCACATTCAGAACGCTTTGCAGAAAGTTTTTACGCTCGTTTTCAAGAGTGGCCAAAGCTTCCTCCTTTAAGATACGTTCCTGTTCTGCTCGTTGTTTTTCCTGTTCAGTTCGCTTTTGTTCTTCCTCCAGTTTGACTTCATATTCTGCCCGCGCTTCCTGATAACCTTCCTGTTGGGCGGTATCCAAGGAGTTTTTCAAGTCATTGTAATACTTCAAGCTATCTTCGTATTTGAATTTTTCCTCCTTGCTCAAAGCTGTGTATGAAGCCACCTTAAACAATTTCTGAAATACCCGCTCCTGGATTCTTTCAGGTATATGATCCAGCTTGTGCAAATTCTTGATTACATATAACCATTTGTCAAAATTACTCTCCAGTTCGTGCTCTTCTTTCGCAAAATTGGGCATCTGCAAAGTCACAAAGGTCAATTTATCATAAAATACCTTGTAGCGTTCTATGTCCATCATCTTATTTTTGCTGACCACTATTTTGTCACTATTGTCTTCATCCATGATAAAATCGAGGATAGCAATCACATAAATCGCTTTAAGCTGGTAGTCCCAATCTCCTTTCTGACCCTGCTCTTGCACCGAAAAACTGCTGTAATACAACATTCTATCCTTAAAAAACGCCTGCTTGGCCTTCTGTAACTCAACTGTAAATTTCTCGCCCTGCTCATTTTCACAATACAGATCAAAAACGACTTTGCGATCCAGGTCATCACTACCTAAACGGTCGTTTTTTTTGAACACCAAATCGCTGATGTGCTGGTTTTGCGTAGCCAATAATTCATTCAAAAAATCGATGAGCAGGTCTTTGTTCTGCTCTTCACCAAAGATTTTCTTAAAGCCAAAATCTGTAAAAGGATTGATGAACAATGGCTCGGCCATAAATGCTAACTTTTGTTGACAAAGATAAGAACTGTAGCTTATTTAAGCAATTTTTTGTTTAAAAGTCAAGCAATTGTTTAGGCAAGTACCGGGAACTCAAGTTCCTTATCTTGCAAATGACCACTCGCCGCCCCGCCCCCTACTTCAAATAATACACATAAAACACCACTCCCAAACCCAGCACAATCACCCATTCCAGCGTTCCCCCCAGCGCCTTGTTCCGCACCCGCACATGAATGATGGCAATCAGCGAAAACACCAGCCCCAGGGCCAGGAAAAAGCGCAATTTGGAAGCCTCCGCGATGGTGGGGCCCACTTCCAGACCCATGCGGTAAAAGAGGTCCATGATGATGGGGGCCAGCAGTACACTCGCGATGGCGGTGAGCCCCCCGGCCAGCCAGAGGATGAACACGGGGATGTCTTTGGCCAGCAGGTGCAGGGTGCGCACGGCGCTACTCACGATCAGCCAGAGCAGAAAGAGTTGCAGGCCGGTGATGACTTTTTGGGCAAAATTGGTGTAGCCGTCGAAGATGACGTAAATCAGCAGGTTGCCTGCGGTGGCCAGAATGCCGTAAAAGATGCCGGCGAGGGGCACGGTGCGCAGGATGGCGGCCCAGTAGTTGACTTTGGTGGAGGAGCGTTTGGTACTCACGGTATTGGTGTGTTTTTAACCAAAAAAATGACGTTGGTGATGCTTAGAGCGCTTACTAAGAATCTTAAACTCAATTAACTGAGGTGTTTCTTCGGTGCCTTAGGTTTCTTCGGTGGTGAAAAATAAAAAGCAGAGCGAAGCGTATTTTTCACCACCTAAGAATCCTAAGGCACTTAAGAAACACCTTAGAAAGACTGTAAAGCTAAACTTTTTACCCAAAAAACAAGGGAGCAGAATTTACCCCGCTCCCTTTCTAAATTTGGTATATAGATAACCTCTCTTTGTTAGCCTTTCGGCGAGGGAAGACTGCATGGCTCAAAAACGGTCTTTTTTCCCTGCTCTTCGTTTATTTTCTCGTCCGTAGCGCTGCTACGCACTCGAAAATAAGCCTCAATCAGGAAAAAAATCCCTGTTTTTGATCTCATGCGCATCCCTCGCCGAAAGGCTTATTCTTAAACCAAAGTGGTCAGCACTTCGATTATTTATTCGCTTTGGCGTGGTCTGCCAGGAACTGCTCCAGGCCGATATCGGTCAGTGGGTGTTTCAACATGCCCAGGATCGCCGAAAGTGGGCAAGTCACTACGTCTGCACCCGATTTGGCTGCATCCACAATGTGTTTGGAGTTGCGGATGGAAGCAGCCAGGATTTGGGTGTCAAAGCCCTGGATCGCGTAGATTTCCGCAATTTCGCGGATCAGCGCCATTCCGTCCCAGTTGATGTCGTCTACCCGGCCTACGAAAGGCGAGAGGTAAGTGGCACCAGCCTTAGCCGCCAGGATCGCCTGACCAGCTGAGAACACCAGGGTACAGTTGGTAGGAATGCTGTGTTCGGTAAAGTAGTTGATGGCCTTGATGCCATCTTTGATCATGGGCACTTTCACCACGATATTGGGAGCAAGGTCAGCCAGGCGCATACCTTCTTCCACGATGCCGGCAAAATCGGTAGAGATTACCTCAGCACTCACGTCACCATCAACAATTTCGCAAATGGCGCGGTAGTGGTTGAGGATGTTGTCGGTACCGGAGATGCCTTCTTTGGCCATCAGGGATGGGTTGGTGGTTACGCCGTCCAGGATACCCAGGTCTTTGGCTTCCTTGATTTGATCCAGATTGGCAGTGTCGATAAAAAACTTCATTTTTTGTCTGTTTGGATTAGCAAGTTAAGTAACGCAGAAAAAATAACTTCAGGATTTTTTGCGTCATATTAAGGCCACAAAGTTAATTCTTTTTCTAAACAAAAAAAAGCTTGGGATTTTCACCCCAAGCCTCGCCATATGAATCATAATCACTTTAAACCTATGGGGCTCGCTTTCGCAAGCCAGCAAGACTTTCGTCCTGCATTTTTGATATTGTAAAAGTAGAGGCTCCTGGCGAGGAATCCAACGACAAAAAGCATTGTTTTAATCACTGAAAAAAGTGGGATATTTTTTTAGTTAAAAATCATAATTAATTATAAATCAAAAAAATAACTTATCTTAAAATTCACTCATTTTAGTTAGATAAGGTCCAAATCCAGTTCCCATCAGTATCAAAATACCCAATTTTATCTCCTTGTTCTACCCTAAAAACGCCCTGACCAGCGTAGCGGATGTATTCAAAATCGGCCCCGACGATCAAATCGCCTTGCAAGTTGGACAAACCACTGAAGCCATCAATCCGCACTTTGGCGTAGCCATTTTCAAAACTTTCAATGCGGCTGTATTTGGGCGGCACCAGTTCCATGCCCCGGCGATTGATCACGCCCCATTTGCCATTGATTTGCACCACCGCCACCCCGTGGTTAAAGCTGCCCGCTTTTTGATAATAGCCATTGTACATGCCCGCTTGTTCGGTGATGTAGTAAAAACGGTACTGTTCGTCGCGCACCAGTCCGCGGCCTTCGCTAAAATCCAGCAGGCGGTTGATGCTGGGTTCGATGAGCAATTTGCCCGAGGTGTCCAACAAACCCGCCTTGCGCAAACTCCCCTGAAACACCACTGCCCGCCCATCGGCAAAACGTTGACATTGTTTGAACACAAAAGCAGTGAGGGCCTCCCCTTCACGGGTCAGGTAGCCACAATTGCCGTCTTTGTATACGGCAGCCCGGCCTTCGGAAAAGGATTCGGCCCGGGAATAATTGCAAGGGATAAGCAATTTGCCCGTTGTGTCGATGTAGCCATAGGCATCGCGGTCTTTGACCACCGCCAAACCTTCGCTAAAAGGATATATTTCGGTGTAATTGCTGCTCCCTACGGGCAGGCCTTGCAAATTGATCAGCCCCAGGCGGCTATTGTCCGGGCTTAGAACTGCTACGGCCAGACCAGCACGATCAAAAGGCCGGATATCTGCGTATTTGGGCTTTAAAATCCAGCGGTTTTTGGCATCAATCAAGCCCCATTTTCCTTCGGCTTTGACTCGGGCAATCCCACGGTCAAAATCCTGCGCTTGTTCGAATTGGGCAGGAATCTCCATTTTGTTGTGGGCGTTGATGTAGCCAATGCCCTTGTCGCCTTCTACCCAGGCCAGTTTATCGCGAAAATTTCCGGCACGTTTGTATTGAAAATCAATCATCACGTTGCCCAATTTGTCGATGTAACCCCAGTAACGGCCCAGTTTTACGGCAGCCAAACCTTCATAAAAATCGCTGACTTCCCGAAAACGGCAGGGAATAACTTCCATTCCTTCGTTGTTCACAAAGCCCCACAGGCCATCGCGCATCACAGCCAGGCGGTTTTCACGGAAGGACCCAATCTGGTCGTATACCGCACTAACTGCCAATTGCCCCAGGGTATCAATCAGGCCGTATTTGGGCCTTTGTACGTAAAGGCGAATGATCTTGTTTTCGGTATTTTCCAAAAAATGGATGTCATCGTACTGGCAGGGAATCAATTGTTTGCCGAAACGATTGACTACGCCCCATTTGTTGTCCCGCTGCACAATCCCCACTTCGTTGACAAAATCGCGGGCAAAACTGAACTGCGGCTTCATGCGCATTTGGCCCGAGGTATCCACATAACCCCAGGTGCAGGATTCACAGGTGAGGTAGGCATTGTCGCGAAAAATCTGGTCGTATTGCGTCACGTCAGCCAGACCGACCGGAGAGGCCAAAGCGCTGAGGTAATCCTGGAGTTTGCCCAAATCCTGGTTGGGTTTCAGGGCGCCGGAAATACGCCCCACCTGGCTCATCCGGGCTACCCCATCCTGGAAGGGGCCAACAAAGGAAAAATCTTCGCTATGGAAT
The DNA here is from genome assembly GCF_033763495.1 of Haliscomenobacter sp. Classification (GTDB taxonomy): domain Bacteria; phylum Bacteroidota; class Bacteroidia; order Chitinophagales; family Saprospiraceae; genus Haliscomenobacter. The sequence continues at coordinate 14,044 of NZ_JANRKL010000183.1, forward strand.
TGCCCCCGGCGATTGACCAGCCCAAAACGGCCCGTTTGCATCCAGCAACGCGCCCAGGTACTGCCCTGCCGAAAATCCTCCAGGAAAAAATGGACCGCGCTGATCTCGGTGACCAGAGCACCAAGGTTGTTGTCGATCAGGCCATAAATGTATTCAAAGCGGTAAGTCGTGCGCTCAAATTCGTAGTCTTTGGAGCTGGGCATTCCGACCAGGGTCAGGCCCAATTCGGGTTCCACCTTGATGCGCCGAAAGGTAGGCTGGATTTGAATGCTGCCGTCGGCGATGTTGCGTAGCCCCCAGCGGTCCTCTTTGGCGGCATAAAACCATTCATATTTTTCCAGCACATAACCCGCTTCGTCTTTTTCGAGAATGCGCGTATTGTTGTTGTTAGGGCTTCCGATACGCACCTTGAAATGGCGTTCCAAACTTTGATCGGCAACCAATTCTCCGGCATCATTGAAGCGCAGCAGGTCGAGTGCCTCGGCCTGGCCGGTGCTGGTAGTTTTTTTATAGGCTTTGGCTTGATTACCATCCAGGGTGATTTTGCGGTAACGCGCCGGGCTGAGTTCTTTACCCGCCAGGTTGATCAGTCCAAAATCCTGACCCTGTTTGACAATGCTTACCGGGCCCTTGGGCGGAGCGATGTAGCTGTATTTGAAAGGGGTCAACTCCTGGTCGCCTTCTTTCAGGAGGGCCCATTGCCCTTTGAAGTTAACCCTGAACACCGATGGCGAATGCAACAAAATTTCATCGTAAAGGGGTGAAAGAATGGCTTTGCCACACCAATCGATCAGGCCCAAAGTTTTGTCCTTGCGGGTAATGATGTAGCGGGTGGTCAGGGGGTAATAATCGTCGTAGGTTTTCCCATCGCTTACAATGCCTTTACAAATGGAGGAAAACAACAGATTTTGGCTACCATTTTGAAAAATGAAATAACTATCGGACAAACGACGCCAGGATTGAAAGCGATTGGGGGCCATTTGGCGCCCCCGGTGGTCGATAGCGCCCCAAAGTTGGTTGCGGCGAAAAAAAAAGAGGCTGTCGTTGAGGATTTCAATTTGTTCAGTTACTGCACTGAGGAGTTCCTTCCCGTTTAACAAATACAAGCCCAGATGGCCATCGTTAGCCGTTTGAATGAACTTGTTTTGTTTGAATTGGACTTCATCGTATTGAGCGGGCACAATGTTGCGGCCTTCTCGGTTCATGACGCCCCATTTCTGGTTTTGGCGATAGGCCAGATAACCTCCTTCCCATACCAGCAAACGGTCGTAGCCCTTGGGCAAAATGATGCGCCCTTGCAGGTTGACCACCATCCATTGCCCTTGATCCATCACAGCCACCAAAAGGGAATCAAGTACACGCAGGTCTTCGTATTGGGGAGCGACCACTTCCCTACCCTGCCGATTCAACATACCCACTTTGCCTTCGCGTTGCATGACGGCGTAACCGTAAAGCTTGAAGTCGCCAATGGCTTCATAACGAGGTTGAATGACCAGTTTCCCCTCTCCATTGATCAAACCCCAACGGTTGCTGATTTTGACTGGAAAAAAGGCCTGTGCTCCAAGCCAGGTAGCCCACAATCCACAAAAAAGTACAAAGACAATACGCATAATCGGTGTGGTCGTTCGGTCTTTCCGGGTTAGAAAAACGTATGATAAAAACGTATTTCTGTTTCAATAATTTTAAGGCAAGCCAAATAAGTGCGCGGTCATAATTATTTGCCTTTAAAAAAGTGTTGATTCATTATGACTGGGCACTTACGTTGCCCTATTTTGCCAGAAGTGCTGCAAAATAATAAGTGCTACGTGATTCTTTGGTTAAAGTTTGGAAATGTACCTTGGAAATGGGGGAAGGGTTGTTGGGAGTTATGAAGAGGAAGAGGACAGGGTGTGAAGGTGTGAGTGTGAAAGTGTGGGTGTGTTGGGTGGCCACTCAATGTCCAGGAAACATAACCTTTCAATGCAACAACAAATACACCATTTCCCGCAACAACTCCTCGTCCCCCTTCCCAGTACTGTTGTAATTCACTCCTTTCGACTTCAGGTCAAACTCCTTCAGCACCTCAATCGCCTTTTCCGCCCGTACCCGGTTGAAAAAACGGGTAGCTTCGCGGTAGTCTTTGAGGAAAAACGCGGAGCGCAATTCCAGTGCTTCCAGTTGTTCTTTTTCGGAAGCTTGTAAGAAAAAATTGAGCAAATACACCTTGCTAAAAAAACTGTACAAAGAAGAAATGATCACCGTGATGGGGTTGCGTTTGGGATTGGCGGCAAAGTAGTTGGCGATGCGGTTGGCTTTGAGAATGTCGCGCTGACCGAGGGCTTTTTGCAGCTCAAACACGTTGTAATCCTTGCTGATGCCGATTTGTTCCTCGATGTGTTTGGTGGTGATTTCGGTGCCTGGCGCCAGGTTGATCGCCATTTTGTCCAGTTCGTTGGCTACCTTGTTGAGCTCGGTGCCGAGGTATTCGGCGATCAGGGCCGATGCTTCCGGGCGAATGTTCAGTTTTTTATCCTTCAGGTAGTCCTGAATCCAGTTGGGCACCTGGTTGTCGTACAAGCGTTTGGATTCAAATACGATCCCGTTGGCCTGCACCGCTTTACCAAACTTGGAGTTAAAATTGTACTTGCCGTTTTTGTAACAAATCACCAGAATGGTGCTGTCCAGGGGTTTTTCCAAATAGGTTTGCAGGTCCTTGAGGGTTTTCATATCCTGGGCTTCCTTGAGGATCACGACCTGGTGTTGGGACATCATGGGGTAACGGCGCGCCACGTCGACAATGGTCAGGTGGTCAACGTCTTTACCGTACACAATGGTTTGATTAAAAGCCTTTTCGCTTTCATTGAGCACCTCATTCTCGATGGCATCGCTGATCACATCGATGAAATAGGCCTCGTCGCCGTGCAGAAAGTACAGCGGTTTGTATTGTTTTTGCTTGAGCGCTTTGAGTATCTCCGGGAAAGTCATGCGGCAAATTTATTGTAAATTTCTAGAGCTATTGCAATCATTTTTTCCACAGCTTGTTTAAATTGGAGTCTTGTTTACATCCGAGCCTAACCGAAATCGCAAGATGAAATTCTCTGTCCTCCAAAATAGCCGCTATTTCCTGTTTAGCATCAGCCTCTTGTTGTTGCTGCTTTTGCTGGCCAACTGGGTCGGTTTAAGCAAAGAACCCGTCCATTTCAACACCCAGGTCAAGCCTATTTTTAACAAAAAATGCATCTCCTGCCACGGGGGCGTGAAAAAAATGGCGGCTTCAGCATGATGAATCGTGAGGAATTACTGCGCCCCAACGAGTCGGGCAAACCGGCCATTGTGCCCGGTAAACCCAACGAAAGTGAATTGATGCGCCGCGTTACACACCACGACCCCGAAGAGCGCATGCCCTATGAGGCAGCTCCCTTGTCCAATGCAGAAATTGCCACTCTGCGGCAATGGATCAAAGAAGGAGCGGTATGGGGAACCCACTGGGCTTATGTACCCGTGCAACCCGTGCAGGTGCCTTCGTTGAAAGGATTTTTAGGATTGTTTCCCCAAAAAAATAGTGAATGGGCCAAAACCGACATTGACAAATTCATTCTTGCCGAAATGCAAAAGCAAGGTCTGAATCCTTCTTCCAAGGCCGACAAAGCGACCTTACTGCGGCGGGTAAGTCTGGATTTAATCGGCATGCCCGCACCAAATGAAATTGCCAAAGCCTACTTGCAGGACCAGAGCCCGGCAGCCTATGAAAAACTGGTAGATGCCCTCCTGGCCTCCCCCCGCTTTGGCGAACGTTGGGCTTCCATGTGGCTGGACATCGCCCGGTACGCCGACACCAAAGGCTACGAGCGTGACCCGGGGCGGCAAATCTGGCATTACCGCGATTGGCTGATCCGTGCCCTCAACCGCGACATGCCTTACAACCAGTTTTTGACCGAACAAATCGCTGGCGACCTTTTGCCCAATCCCTCCGATGAGCAGTACCTCGCCACAGCTTTTCACCGCAACACCACGACCAACGACGAGGGAGGAACTGATAACGAGGAGTTTCGGGTAGCAGCGGTGGTGGACCGGGTCAACACCACTTTTGAGGGAGTCTTAGGCACCACTTTTGCCTGCACGCAATGCCACGGCCACCCTTACGAAGACATCAAACACGAGGAATTTTACCGGGTAATGGCTTATTTCAACAATGCCCGCGACGAAGATACTTATGAGGAGTATCCCCTCCTGCGCCACTACCCCACTGCCGACAGTGTTAAGCTGGACAGCCTCTGCAAATGGGTAGCTAAAGTGAGTACACCTCAGCGCAGTTTGGAAATGTACACCTTCCTCAAAACCTTGCAACCTTCCATTTACTCCATTGCTGGTGACCAATTTGTCAACGCTGAATTGTACGACACCAAAACCCTGGTGATGCGCAAAGACGGGATCGCCCGCTTCAAACAGGTAGGCACGAATAGTGCCACAAAATTGATCTGTCGCCTCCGCCCCCACGCTGAGGGGGGCACCTGGGAAATCCACGCGGACAGTGTGAAGGGGCCACTGGTACTACAAATTAAATTGCCGAGTCCGGAAGGAGGTTGGAGAAATATCGAGCTGGACATCAAAGCGCCCAGTGGCAAACACGATTTGTACTGGGTATACCGCAACCCGAGTATCCAAGACCAAACCAAAGGTGGAGTTAGTTTTGACTGGTTTTACTTCACCCAGCCCTTTCCGGGCAAAGACAATGCTGATTATGCCAAATACCAGGCGGATTTCTGGCAATTGCTCAATTCCAATCCAACTTCTACGCCCGTAATGGTGGAAAACCCCTGGTTCATGCAACGCAAAACCCAGGTTTTTGAGCGAGGCAACTGGCTGGTCAAGGGCAAAGAAGTAGAACCTGGAGTGCCGAAAATCATGGGTACCTTGCCTGAAAACGTTCCCAATAATCGCCTGGGTTTTGCCCACTGGTTAAGTAGCTACTCAAATCCACTGACCGCCCGCACTTTTGTCAATCGTTTGTGGGAGCAGGTTTTTGGCATGGGGTTGGTAGAAACGCTTGAGGACATGGGTTCCCAGGGCACCCCTCCTACTCACCCAGAATTGTTGGACCACCTGGCTTATCAGTTTACCCACCAACAAAAATGGAGCATCAAAACCGCACTGAAAAACATCGTAAGCAGCAATACTTACCAACAACGTTCGGAAACTTCACCCCAATTGCGGGAAAAAGACCCCTACAATCGCTACTATGCTCGAGGCCCAAGGGTACGCCTGAGTGCGGAACAGGTTCGTGATCAAGCCATGGTATTGAGTGGTTTGTTGAGCACTAAAATGTACGGCCCTGGAGTGATGCCCTACCAGCCCGAAGGCATTTGGGCCAGCCCTTATGGCAACGAAAAATGGGTACTGAGTCAGGGAGAAGACCGCTACCGCCGCGCTGTGTACACTTACCACAAACGGACCAGTGCCTACCCTTCCATGCTGACCTTTGATGGCACTTCGCGCAATGTGTGCACCGCCCGTCGAATCCGTACCAATACACCTTTGCAAGCATTGGTGACCTTGAACGACCCGGTTTATGTGGAAGCAGCTCAGGCCTTGGCCAAACGGATGCGGTATGCAGGTGCGGAGGTAGATCGCCAAATCGCCCGGGGCTATTACCTCGCGCTCAAACATAAAATTGATCCTAAAAAAGGAGCAATTTTGGCCAAATTGCACAAAAAAGCCCTGGCCAAATATCGAGCTGATTCTAAATTGACTCAGGAATTGCTGGGTAAACAAAAGGTCAAAAACCCTGCTGAATACGCAGCTTTGACCATTGTTGCCAATGCGATTTTGAATTTGGATGAAGTGATTACTAAAAGTTAGGATTAGACGTGGGGCGATAAAAATTAAGTGATCATTTTGCCCTACTACATAAATGTCAATTGATGAAAATTTGTTTTATCCAAAAAATAACTTAAAATGAAAGAACCTGTACTCTTACTTTATTTGCTCTGCTCGATGACCTTGATCCGAGCACAATCCATCTGGGAAGTCGGTGCTTTTGTAGGCATGGCGGCCTACTCAGGAGATGTAAACCCTACACTTACCTCTAGGTTTAAGGATTTTACGCCAAGCGTAGGCCTGAACACACGAACGAATTTATCCGATCATTTGGGGGTTCGGGTTGGATTTACCTATCTGAAACTCAAAGGAGACGATGAACATTATGAAAATCGAGAATCCCGCGATTTTAATTTCAATACCACGCTCGTAGAACTTAGTATTTTGGGCGAATGGGAGCCATTTGGAGCTAATCGTTATTTCACGGACGCAGAAGGAAATGTCCGGATGGATAAACTGATTTCCCCTTATTTGTTTGCTGGAGTCGGATTGATGGGAGGAGGACTCAATACCGATTTTTCGAATTACCCGGGGAAAAATGAACAAATTATTGCGGGTATTAAAAAAGACCGTGCATATGGAAATTCCTTGTTGGGGGTTAGCCTGCCAGTAGGTCTGGGTGTTAAACTTGACTTATCGAAAAACTTTACACTGGCCGCGGAAGGCAGTATTCGGGGTAGTTTTACAGATTATCTGGACGGGATTAGTTTTTCGGCCAACCCCGATGCTAAAGACATTTACATGAATATTGGGATAGTGATTTATCGTCGTTTTGGAACTCCGAGTAGTGAGTGACAAAAGACTTTTTTATAAAAATGTGAAGTGCTTTTTCCTAACAAATTGATTGTTATGAAAAAGCACTTTTAAGTGTATTTCCGTAAAAGAACTTACGAATTCGGAATCCAATGCAGCAAGCAAAAATCAACATATTCCAGGAGGCCATCCTGAGCAAAGCCGAGTTATCCACCCGGCGTTTGTTCCTCAAACAATGCGGGATGGGTTTGGGCGCGGTGGCCTTGAGTCAATTGTTGGGCTCTTGTGTTCCAGGTGGAGGTACCACGAGCATTAGTCCGATCCAATACGACCCCAACAACCCGATGATGCCGCGTCCTCCCCATTTTCCGGGCAAAGCCAAAGCCGTGATTTATCTGCACATGGCTGGAGCACCTTCCCAATTGGAAATGTTTGATTTCAAACCCGATTTGGCTAAACTGGATGGGCAATTGTGTCCTGAGTCCTTGCTGGCGGGCAAACGTTTTGCGTTTATACGCGGTGTGCCCAAAATGCTGGGCCCACAAGCCAAATTCCAACAGCGAGGGCAATCCGGAGCCTGGGTAGCTGATATTTTGCCCCATTTTGCTGAGCTGGCCGATGAAGTTTCTTTCCTCAAGGCCGTGCATACCGATCAATTCAACCATGCTCCCGCACAGTTGATGATGCAAACGGGCAGTGCACGCCTGGGGCGGCCCAGCATGGGTTCCTGGGTGACGTATGGCTTGGGTTCTGAAAACAACAACCTGCCCGGCTTTGTGGTGCTGACCTCCGGCGGGCAAAACCCCGATGCGGGCAAAGCGGTCTGGGGAAGTGGCTTTTTGCCTTCGGTGTACCAGGGGGTGCAATGCCGCTCGGCGGGCGAACCCGTGCTGTACCTGCAAGACCCCCATGGCATCGACCGCGACCTGCGCAAAGCTTCCATCGACGCCATCAATGAGGTCAATCGCCAAACTTATGAAGAGTTTCAGGATCCCGAAATCATGTCGCGGATTGCTCAATACGAAATGGCCTACCGCATGCAGGTTTCTGCTCCTGAGGTGATGAATATCAACGATGAGCCGGAATACATCAAGGAAATGTACGGTGTTCAACCCGGTAAAGAGTCTTTTGCCAATAACGTCCTGCTGGCCCGTAAACTGGTCGAAAAAGGGGTCCGTTTTGTGCAGCTCTACGATTGGGGTTGGGATACCCACGGAACCGATGCCGGGGGCGCAGTAGACATTGGTTTGGTCAACAAATGCCGCCAAATTGATAAACCCATTAGTGCGCTCATCCTCGATCTCAAACAAAGGGGATTATTGGATGAAACGCTGATTGTGTGGGGTTCCGAATTTGGACGTACCCCCATGCAGGAAAACCGGAATGGCCTGGAACTGCCCTTCAAGGGCCGCGACCACCACGCCGACGCTTTCACCATGTGGATGTGCGGCGGGGGCATCCAAAAAGGGGTGACTTATGGCCAAACGGATGAAATTGGCTTTAGCCCCATCAGTGGCAAAGTTTCGGTTTTTGACGTACAAGCCACTGTGCTCAATCAATTGGGTTTTGATCACGAACAATTCACGTATCCTTTCCAGGGTCGGCCTTTTAGGTTGACGGATGTGGAAGGAGAAGTGATTCGAGCAATAGTTTAACAGTTGAGGAGTTTTGGGAACCCCCGCGCTACCTAACCATAGGGGACGCGCAGGGACCCGAGAGCGTGCGGTAGCCACAAGCCA
>NZ_JANRKL010000184.1:0-58040 GCF_033763495.1 Haliscomenobacter sp.
AACAATCTGGCTTTGGTGCCAATCATGCTTGCCTGATTTCCTTTTAAAGCCCATATCGTACTGTCGAGTTTGGTGTAATACGTCGTGTTGGCGATGGTGATGATTTGCAAAATGTCTGTCCAATTGTTTCCAGAGCCGGAGTAAAGTTTGATTTTGCTATCGTTTTGATGGGCTACCGTATATCCATTTTCACAGCGGAGTACATCACAATTGGTCAGGATTTGATTGTTTCCATCAAACACCAGATCGCCGTATAAGGATAGATTCTTTTGTGGACAAAACAATTTTTGCTTTAAATAATCAGTATTGAAAGTTTCATTGAGAAAAACTTTGGGGAAGGTTTGTCCATACTTTTTGATGGTTAAAACTTCTGCCTGGGTGCCTTCTCCGGTGTTGGGATTGGTGACATAACCAAAGTTACTGCTCATACTTTCAACCCCTCTGGTGATGGTCACATTGCCTGTACTCTTTTGTTCGTACAATATGCTGTCTTGTAAAAAGAAGGTTCTACTGATTCGATTAAACACGTCGACAAACACCGATACCGATTGAATAACCAAGAGGTCATAGCTACCCTTGGCATTTTGCCATCCATCTACCACAATGTAATAAGTACCGGGGTCAAGATAACGTTTGATCGTCGACTCCTTGGTGCCTGAATTTCCACCACCTGAGTCAATAAAATCATTGTTGTTGCAGGATCTGAGCAGGATAAGATCCAATGCGGCACCTTTATTGCTGAGTTTGATTGAAACTTCACCACCCGTCCATTCCAGTTTGTGCACAACCTCGGGACCTGTCAATTGCCACCAGGGGTCGTTGTTGTAGGTGGATACATTGCTTTTGCCATTGGTGCTGGTATTGCCCTGGATGGTTTTTCCAATGGTGAGGAGGGGGGCATTGCTGCAATTCAGCTGTGCAAAAGCTGCTACACTATTGAGGAGTAATAAACCAGCACATAACATTTTCAGGTTGTGCTTGGCAAATAAGCGGTACAAGTTGGATTTTTTGCTCGGGCTCAAAAGGCTAGTTAGCGGTTGCATGGTTTTTAGGTGTTTGGATTTTACCATAGTTTTCCAAGCATAAAAATAGCCCCCTTCTCCCACTTGCATTTGCTTTGAGCAGGGCGATGTTCTGAACGGTAGCCTGGATGTTCTGAATGGTAAATCATTTGAGTGCATGACAAAATAGCGTCTCTACGTAGCACTGCCCCGATTTTGTCATGCACTCTGATCATTTAGTACTAGGACTTATAGAAACTTCACATCTATATGCGTGTTCATTGAACTGGTGCTCCGCTGGTGAAATTGGAACTTGAACCGCTCAATTGGAATTTTTGCAAGGTGCCATTCAGTACAGATTTTGAGTCGCTTAGGGTCGTCATAGTTTTGTTATCACCATTGGCAGTTCCCTGATTAAACTTGTAGTAGTTGCTTAGCCCTGGTTCATTGCCAGTTAAGGTTTTGTCCTTATTGGCAAGGATATCCTGCTGCGATCTGGCTACATTCCAAAAGCGGATTTCGTCCATTGAGCCCTTGTAGTAGCGTGGGGAATGCGGTTGATCCATGCCCAAACGCATCTTGTAAGGTGTAGAAGCAAAATCACCTGTTAGATACGGACTTTTACCTTCCAACTTCCCATCAATGTACAATTGCAAGTAATCGTCATCCCCCTTCACAGCTGCGAAATGATGCCATTTCCCATCTGTGACTACATTTACTTTGCCAATAATATCGGCTCCTCCTGACTTAGCTGGCGGATTACGGACAAGAAACCGGAAAGTGTTGTACATTGTAACTTCTGCATAAATGGCAGAGTTTTCATTTTGATAAACGTTGAAGATTGCTCCTGCACCCATGGGTTTGATCCAGCCTTCTATCGTAAAACTGTTTTTGTAAAAAGTTGGAACACCCAATTCGATAACATCGTCTACCCCGTCAAAAGTTAAGGCGTTGTTGGGTGTGGTTGGATAGGCTTTTAAAAAATCCGCTTTGCTGTTATAACTACCGCTTTTGACATGAATTTGAATATTTCCAACGGATCCTGTCGCCACAAGTGGTCTGATGGCAGAAAGATCAGTCAAAGCAGGTGACTGACTTACATAGAATCTTTCACTTACTTGTTGCAATGAGAATAAATCGTTCAAGCTTTTTAGGTTATTGTTAAGCGTTATTTCGGCGCTTCCAATACTTGTTAAAGCCGACATTCCAATGGTAGTTAGGCTATTATTTTCGGAAATAAATAAGACCCCTCCGATGGTTGTCAGCTTCGACAGCCCTGCTGCATCCGTCAACAATGGATTTTTAGTAATAAAAAATCTTCCGCCACATGTGTTTAGCCCTGATAGCCCGATCAGGCTTGTTAAGTCGTTATTAGATTGAATGTAGACGTAGTTGTCCACTGTCTTCAAATTTTGCAAACCTTGAAAATTGACAATTTTTGTGGCGTTTACACTCAAAGACTTAACCTTCTTAAGTGAAGTTAATTTGTTAAGATTCGTCACATTGGCTCCCGAAATAAACAAATTACCATTCACCTCTGAGTAATTAAATGCGTCTACCTCGGTTTGAGTATAAAGGTTTAAATCACCATTATGCACTTGCGCCAAAGACGCCCCAAGCGCGATAAAATACAAGCAAAAGGCTAAGAGGAATTTTTTCATAAATGTGGTTTTTAGGTGCCTACTCTTTGAAGGATTTTCGGCTTCTCCGAGCATAAAAATACCCCCTTCCCCTACCTTCATTTGCTTTAGGCAGGGCGATGTTCTGAATGGTAGCCTGGATGTTCTGAGTGGTAATTTTTACTTCATCTGAATGCAGCGCACATGGTTGCCAACCCGGGTATCCTGCCCTTTGATTTTGAGGATGCCCAGGTTATTTACTTCAAAGGTATAAGCTTCCTTTTTGGGGGTGTTGGCTACCCGGTCAATGCTCCACCAAAACCCGATGGCATTTTGTAAACCCGATCCATAACTATCGATGCGACCATTTAAGGTTGCGTTAAAGCCGCTGTCCCCACCAGCGAGTAGCTTTTTGCCAGCCACGCTCAAGCCACCTAGTTGTACGATCAGCTCCTCCCAATCCGCTTTAGTAGGAATCCTGTAACCTTCCGGGCAAATGGAGCAGTTTTGAATAGCCTGATAATTGTAAATGATCCCATTATTTCCTAAATCTTTATTGTTGTAAAAAGCATAATGCGGGTGAAGAGTATCGTAAAAAGCAACGCCCGGGCCTCGTTCCAGACCATCTGAAAAGATGACTTTCAGGTCATTGTCACATTCAATTTTGTTGTTTCGCAAGTCTTCTGCCATCCAGATTTGGGCACCAATTTTGATGGTTTTGTATTGGTTTCCAGCCTTATCGGTGCAAAATCCTTCTAGCGTCTCTTTTTTTTCAGAAGTATCCCCTGATTCTTGGGGCGTAGAGGTTGAACAACTTGAGGTAAAAAGATTCCAACTGAAAATGGCAAGGTAAATGAGTGGTATAATAATTTTAGGCAATTTCATTGTGGCACAATTGAAGGAAGTGAAGGATGGTTCGAGCAGTTCTGTTTGGTTCAAGTACGTAAAACTACAAAGGAATTTTTATACCTTTCAGGCAACTTCATCAAATTAGTTGCATATATGGGAAGGCTGTTCACTTTTACTTTCATGAGTATGACGCTGCTCCTGGGAATAAAAATGTCAGCACATGCACAATCGCCCGAGGAGTTCATTCCCGCTCCTATGCAACAAACTTTACGTAAAGCAAAGCGACTCATTGATTTATCGCGGAGCGACAGTGCACTATATCATCTCTCACCGCTTGTCCAACGAATAGAGGAGCAAAAACTTACCTATACCGCCTTCTTTTTGGAGGCGAACTTGAATTTGGGAATTGCTTATGCCGAAGGCAACCGGAATGTGCAAGCCATGCGGATACTCAACGCCGTAAAAGATAAAAGCCGAACGAAAGGCTACTGGCGGACGTATGCAAAAGCTTGCCTAGGTTTAGCTCGGTTGCAGCAAAAATTGCAAAGGCCAAATCAGGCCAAAACAAACCTTGACGATGCCCGTATGGCAATCGTTCAAAATGGTTTAAATACCACTTATCCTGCCCTGGCAATCGGAAGTGCATCCTGGCATTACAACTTTGGGTATCCTGACAGTGTGCGGTACTTTGCATTGGAAGCAATTGGAGCTTCCCGGAAATTCAATTTCCCTATTTTACTTGCCGATGGCTACAGCCTGATGGGGCTTTTTGCAGAGGAGAACCAGGTGCAAAAAGCCATCAAATACCATCAACAATCAGCCCATATTTTCCGTGAGGTTCACAACTTCAAGCGTTTAAGTGAGGAATACATGCATGTTGTGCAATTGTATCTTAAGTTCCCGGATTTTCTAAATGGTATGTTGTACGTCGATTCCTCCATCGTTACGGCCTATCAGTCGATAGCAGTTGGGGACGAGAAAAATGCAACGCTGCACGAAGCCTATCAGGTTAAAGGAGCAATTTTTAATCACCTTGGCAGACTTGATTCCGCCCTTTTTTATACGAATAGAGGCTGGTCGCAAATGGTCATGTTCATGCAACTCCAGGACCACGACCGGGCAGTAGAGGTTGACGAAAAATACAAAGACGAACAACGCACACAACAACTCAAAACCCAAGCCCAACTCCTCGTTTTGGAGCGACAGCGTTTTCGCGGGGCCTTGATTATGACCGGTGTCATCCTGTTTTTTACCAGCATTTTAGTGTATTATTATCTGCGGCTGCAAAAAGCCAATCGAATCACCAGGGAACAGACGAAAACCATCCTTGAAACAAACGATAAACTGTCCCATTCCCTTGATCAACAGATCACCCTGCAAGGTGAAATACACCACCGGGTGAAAAACAACCTCCAGTTGATCATCAGTTTGTTGGAGCTGCAAAAGGAGGAGATTAAAGATGAAAACACGCGCAATGGCTTGGAGGCCATGTCTTCCAGAATCTACGCGATTGCTGCTGTGCACGATGTGTTGTACCAGGGGCATGAAGGGCAACTCATCAATTTTTTGGATTACACCAACAAACTCTGTTTGCACCTCCAGCAAGCCATGGCTAAGGAAGATTCCATATTCAAGCTGAAAATCCCGGAGCAGCTCTTTAATTTAGATACCCTGATTCCGCTTGGAATTATGTTGAATGAATTGATTACCAACAGTTTTAAGTATGGTTTTCAAAAGAATAATCCTGTTCGGATCGACATTCAATTGAAACCGGAGCCCAATGGATTTTATTTGAATTACAAGGACAATGGCCCTGGTTTTCCAGACGGTCATTTGCAGGGTAGGGAAGGAGGCCTAGGGGCGTATTTGATTCGGAGTATGGCCCGCCAGTTGAGGGGGCAAGTGGAGTCGCAAAACGATGGAGGAGCTAGTTATACCATTTTTTTTCAGGAAAAAAATGCGACTAACCTCGCTCAAGTTTAAACTCCTGGAATCAGTCATCAAACTACGGTACTTTGAGAAAGTGGAAGATTCTAATTGTTGAAGATGAAATCTTAATTGCAGATACCCTTCAAAGGTACCTGGAGCAGCAGGGGTATCAGGTGTGCGGCATTGCCATTTCTTTTGAGGAAGCCTTGGATTTTTTTTCTGCCGAGCAGCCTGACCTTTTGCTGATTGACATCCGTTTGAGCGGGCCCAAAACCGGAATTGATCTGGCGCTTTTCCTTCAGGAGCAAGGTCAAACCGTTCCATTTATTTACCTGACCTCACAAACGGACAAAAAGCATATTGATCTGGCCAAACAAACCTTTCCTGCTTCTTTTTTGACCAAACCCATCCAGGCCTCTGCGCTTTATGCCAACATTGAAATTGCTCTGCACAAACAAGAGACACAAAGCCTCCACGAAACCAAAATCAATATTTACGATGGGGTGAACATGTACCTCATTCCAGTAGAAGACATCCTGTACTTAAAGGCGGATCACGTATACGTAGAGGTGCACACGAAAAATCAAGGCGTCTTGATTCAGCGCAAACCTTTAACGGAAATGCTGGAAGACTTGCCCATTCCTCATTTCCAACAGGTTCATCGCAGTTTTGTGGTCAACCTGAAAGCGGTCACGGGTTGGCAACACCATTGTGTATTCGTCAATGAGGCTACCATCCCAATTAGTCGTTCCAGAAGAAAGGAAATCCTGACTTACCTGGAAGAGATGAAATGAAATCAATGCACCTGTTTGACAAAAAACAGGGTATCTACCGCCATCCGAGGAAACTCCAGTGGTAAACCACCTGCTTCAACCCGATCAAAGCCATTTTTTTCATAAAACTTTACTGCTGCTTCGAGCCGGGGAACGGTGCCCAACCAAATGCTTTCCAGGCCATTTTCCACACACCATTCGAGGGCTATATTCATCAAGGATTGGGCCAAACCATATGTTTTTCCCCGATACTCGGCGGCTACGAACATTTTGCGCAACGCAGCCCGGTTGGGCGGGAATTCAATCAAGGCAATGGTACCGATGACCCGATGTTCGGCATTGGTGGCCACCCAGAAATTACCCCGACCTTGTTGGTATACTGCAGGAATTGTAAACAAGTCTGGTTGATCATCAAGGGTGATGGGCACCTTGAATTCAATCTGTTGGATGGGCAAAATCAAGTCGATGATGCCCTGGCAGTGTTCGGGTTGGTAGGTTTGAATGGTGATCATTGGTCTGTACTCATGAATCGGCCAGGAGCTGGTGGTAAACCGCCAAACCCCGTGCAGTTAAATGTGGGGCCAAGGTAGCAAAAAACAGTCGAACGTAGTGCTTTCGTTTGTAATCTGAATCGCCATCCAGCATGATTTCGGCGCTGGCCATCCAATAATCGCCAATCAAAGAGGCCTGCTCAATCCAGCCTTTAAATTGGCCAGGGTATCGCTCGGCTTCAACCCAGCCACCTGCTTGTAAGGCGGCAATGAGGGAGAGAAACTGGCTTTGGCGCACTTTTGCCAGTTCCCGGAAATGCTTTTTCAGCAGTTCGTGCCTGCGCATGATGTCCGCAAAATCCAGCATCAAAAATTTGTAGCGCTGGAAAATGGCAAAAGTTTGTTCGATGGAACGATAGGTAAATTGCAGATCAATGCCTTGGTTGCTGGCCAACTGCATACTTTCCAAAATCAGTGCATCCAACTCTTCAACCAACCGAAAATACAAGGCTTCCACGATCACATCCACATTGGCGTAATGATAACTCAGGTTGCCCGGGCTCATGTTTAGCCGATCCCCAATGCTCCGGATGCTGACCTGTGCAACACCCTGTTCATTGAGCAATTCCAGCGCTTTTTCGAGAATCCTTTCCTTGGTTTTTGACATTGCAGAAAAATAGTTTTTAGAACACTTGACCTAATTGTGCAAAATTAGTACATTTGTTCTAAATTTTCTAATTTTTACACCTCATACTGTATGAAGATCAACATTATTGGTGCGGGCATTGGTGGACTAACCGCAGCTATCGCACTTGAAAAAAAAGGCCATCAGGTTGAAGTATTCGATGCTGCTGCCGCATTGCGCCCAATTGGGGCAGGCATCATTATGGCTTCCAATGCCATGCAGATTGCCCGAAAATTGGGTTTTGCAGATGAAATTGCCCAGGCTGGTAATGTACTTGAACGTTTTGGCGTTGCCGATCACCAGGGGCGACCCTTGCAAATGATGGACATCCAGGCGATTCGGGCAAAATTTGGCGAACCCAGCGTGGCCATCCACCGGGGGCAATTGCAACAGGTTTTGCTGCAACAATTGCCCAATACACCTATTCATATCAACAAACGGCTTCAATCGATCCAACAAGTCCCAGGGGGCAGAGTAATTGCCTTTTTTGAAGACGGCAGTCAGGCTGAATCCGATGTATTGATCGGAGCAGACGGATTGCGCTCGGCAACGCGAAAAGCTATTTTTGGTGAAAAAACCTTGCGTTACTCCAGCCACACTTGTTGGCGCGGCATCATCGAACACCAGTTCGAAGCTCCCCATCAGGCCAAAGAGTTGTGGGCAAAAACGGGTGGCAAAAGGGTGGCCATGATTCAGGTAGCGCCCAACAAGGTTTATTTTTATTACACCGAAAAACACAAGCCAGGTTTTAAGGTATCGACAGCTGATCAGCTCAGGTATTTGCAGGTGCAATTTCGTGAATTTCCCCCCATGTATGCCGGAGTGATTGCCAAAGCCAAGTCCACTGAAATTTTCCATGACGACTTGTACGATCTCAAACCACTCTCCAAATGGCATCACGATAGGGTTTTGCTATTGGGCGACGCTGCCCACGCTACCACACCCAACATGGGGCAGGGAGGTTGCCAGGCCATTGAGGATGCCTGGTATCTGGCGGAATACCTGGAGCGTTACGACAGTGTTGCAGGGGCATTTGTGGCATACGAACAATTCCGGCGGCCCAAGGTCAATTTTGTGGTGAACACTTCTTTTATGATTGGAAAAATGAGTAATCTGGGGGGAGTTTTGGGGTATCGTTTGCGTAATTGGGTATTGTCGGCTACGCCGAAGAAGATGGCGGAGCAGCAGTTGGAGGCTTTGTTCAGGTTAAATTGAGGAGTTGAGGCCACGCAGCGGCATAAACTCCTCAAGTGCTCAACTCCTCAACCATTCACCGCAAACTCATATCCCGCAATTTCGGCGCTTTCCACCACGTTGTCACCACGACCACCAAAGTCATCGTGCCACCAAACACCACCGAAGGCACCAAGCCCATTATTTTAGCTGCCAGCCCCGACTCAAAAGCCCCCAATTCATTGGACGAACCGATGAAGAGGGCATTAACCGCGGATACCCGGCCCCGCATTTCGTTGGGGGTATACAACTGGATAATGGTACCCCGAACCACCATGCTGATGTTGTCGAAAAAGCCTGTACCTGCCAGCATAATCAGGGAAAACAAGAAAGAATTGGATAGGGCAAACAAAATGGTACAAATGCCAAAACCCGCCACCGCGCCCAGCAAAATTTTACCGGAGTTTTTAAGGGGTGGTCGATAGGCCAAAATCCAGGCCATGAGGAAAGCCCCCACCGCCGGAGCGGCCCGGAGCGCCCCAAAGCCTTGAGGACCAACTTCCAACACCTCTTTGGCAAAGGCGGGCAATAAGGCTACCGCACCACCAAACAATACGGCAAACATGTCCAGGGCCAGGCTGGCGAGAATAATCTGTTTGTTCAATACAAAACGGAGTCCGGTTTGGACACTTTTGAAAAAACCTTCTCTGGGCACATTTTTCCCTGAGCTATTTGAATCTTCGTGTTTGCTGGGAATCAGCAATAAACATCCTAATCCAACAATGGCTAAAGTGGTGGTGAGGACATAACTCGGCCAGGCGCTTTTACTAAAGGCGCACAACAAACCTCCAACTGCCGGGCCACTCATCGAGGAAATCTGCCAGATCATGGTATTCCAGGTGGTTGCATTGGCGTACAATTGGGGAGGGACCAGTTGTGCAGCAAAGGCGGTTTGGGCCGGGCTCATAAACCCTCGAACCAGACCCGTCAGCCCAATGATGAAATAGATGGGCGTAGCACCCTTGGCGAGTACTTCCGGGAATTGATGGGTGATCAGGTACAGGCTAAAAGCGCAGGTAGTGTACAAGCTGATACAAGTTAGCATGATTTTGCGCCGATCAAAAATATCTGCAATGTAGCCACCAATCAGGGTTACCAGTAAAAAAGGCAAAAACTCGGCCAAACCAATCAAACCCAGCGCAAAAGGCTCCTGAGTGATTTCGTAAATTTGCCAACCCACCGTTGGCCCCAGTACGTTTACCCCAAAAGTAATCGCTGCCCGGGAAAAGAGATAGTTTCGGTAATCGGCAATTTTGAGTACCTCGTAAGCGTCCTTGGATTGCGTTTGTGCCATGTGTTTAGTGCGGGTTGGAAAGTGGGCACAAGATACAGTTCTTATGCCCATCTCTGGTACATCCCCACTAGCGCTTTTGCAAATACTGCCGGGCAAAGCCAATTTTTGACGAAAGATTGCAGCAAGAAATAGTATTTTCGTGAATTAGTCTTCTTAACCGAATAAGACATGAAAAAACTGATCTTTTTGCTCTTGCTGAGCATCGCATCAATGGCCAATGCCCAAAATGCAGAAACGGCCAAACCCAAATTGTACAATCCCAGCGCCGACGCCAAAGCGGACATCGATGCTGCGGTGAAGCAGGCGGCCAAAGAAGGCAAACACGTATTGCTACAAATTGGCGGCAACTGGTGCAGCTGGTGTATTCTTTTTCACAACAAAGTGACTACCAATGATACCCTCAAAACGGTAATGGAGAAAAACTTTGTTCCTTACCATTTGAATTACAGCCCTGAAAATAAAAATGAAGCAATCCTGGCATCTCTGGGCTATCCGGAGCGTTTTGGTTTCCCGGTATTTGTGATTTTGGATGGTAAAGGCAATCGCCTGCACACTCAGAATAGTGCCTATCTAGAACAGGGCCAAGGCCACAGTACGGCAGCCGTATTGGAGTTTTTTAACCACTGGTCGCCCAAGGCCATTGACCCCAAGACGTACCAGAAGAAGGGGAAGTGAACCCAGTCTTCAACATATTTTTTGCCACAAAGACTCAAAGGCGCTAAGTGCAAATTTTCTGAATAACCGTACGCTGTGTCTTAGTGTCTTCGTGGCGAAGAAAAATGTTTAGTGGTAGGATAAAAATAAGATTTTAGGGCTTTGATTTTTTGAATATTAGCCTTCTTTTTTCTACCAACACTACGGCCAAAACCCCCATCGTGTAAGCCAAAATATCCCGCCATTCAAATGAACTGCCAATGATGATGCGTGCAGCCCTGGAATGTTGTAGCCCCAACACTTCAACAATGTGGAAATACTGCAACAATTCAACCATGTAGGCAAAAAACAAAACGCCAATTGCGGTAGGCACTACCGGGGTGTTTAAAAATGATTTGACGAAGCAATAAATCAAAATCACCACCAAAAAATCGCCGATGTAGGGACGGATGAATTGGTCGTGGACGAAGAGGGCAATGAGCACTTCGGTGATGAAAAGCAGCAGTGTTGAGATGGCATAAAATGGAGAAAATTTTAAAACAGGATTTGGCATTATGGAAACTTTAAACGGTTAAAGGTAGAATTATAAAGCCAAACACTCCCGTTTAATCTCCCCAATTTCCCGGCACCCCGCCAAGCGCATGGTCAGCTCAAAGTCGGACATCAAATGCCTCAATACCTGATGCACGCCCTGCTGACCGCCTAAGGTAAGTCCATACACATAAGGTCGGCCCAAACCAACTGCATCTGCCCCTAGCGCCAAGGCCTTGAACACATCCGCTCCACCACGAATACCACTGTCGAGGATGACGGGTACTTGTTTGAACACCGCCGCCACAATCCCCGGCAACGCTTCAATTGCGCTGATGGAACCATCTACCTGTCGGCCTCCGTGGTTGGACACTACCAGGCCGTTCACACCGTAATCCAGCGCTTTGCGGGCATCATCGGGATGAAGAATTCCTTTGAGGATGATGGGCAATTTGGTGTGCTCGCGCAAGAAAGACAAATCCTCCCAAGTGATGGCAGGATTGGAATAAGTTTGCACGAAGAGCTGCACCGCAGCCATTGGACGCCCTGAGCGCAATTTGCGTACGAATCCCTTGCCAGGATATCGACTGACGCTGCTGATTAGCCCCTTGATCAACTCCAAAGAAAGGGGAGGCCGCGCTGGCCCAGCACCAGGATTTTGCATTTTTTCATCCAACATTTTTTGAAACACCGGATCGGAGGTGTACTGAGCAATACCTTTTCCCTCCAAAAAAGGCAGATAGGCCAATTCCAAATCCATGGTGCGCCAACCCAGTAGGGTAGTGTCCAGCGTAAGCACAATGCCACTGCAGCCACAAGCCTCCGCTCGTTGTACAAAACTGGCCACCAGGTCCCGATTCTTAGACCAATACAATTGAAAAAAGCGGGGACTAGAACCCATTGCTTCGCCGCAGGTTTCCATGGGCACAGAAGCCTGATTAGAAAAAACGTAGGGAATACCCAGTTCAGCAGCAGCCCTTGCCACCGCTAGATCGGCCTCAGGGTGCACCATTTCCAGGACACCGATGGGGCAAAGCCAGAAGGGGGATGGCGTTTTTTGTCCAAATAACTCGGTTGAAGTGTCGCCCTGCTCCACGTTGCGCAACATGCGGGGCACAATTTTGCATTGCCCAAAGCCAGAGCGATTGCTGGACACCGTGTCCTGATTGCCTGCACCTCCCACAATATACCCAGCTGCCTGGGGGCTCATTTTTTGGATAGCCGCAGCTTCCAGTTTGTTCCAGTCTGGGCTTAGGGTATCTTTTTTTCCGGCAAATCCATTGATGTAGATTTTGGATTGCCAATCGATGGCTTTGTGCATAGTAGAATTTTTAAAGACCAAACCCTAAAGTAGGAAAAAATAATATAATCAGTTATTTTGCCCTCAAATCATTTACCATATGGCGACGGGCACCGCAATTGTACTTTCAGGAGGAATGTTGAGCGAAATCAATGCTAAAACCACGCATGGACTGTTGAGGGGGAGTGAACGTTTTGAAATTTTGGCAGTAATCGACTCCAATCATGCTGGCAAGGATGCGGGCGAAGTAATGGATGGTCGCCATTGCAATATACCCGTATACGCTACCATTGACGAAGCGCTACAAAAGGTAAGTGTGCTACCCGATTTTTGTATCGTTGGGGTAGCAACGATAGGCGGTGTGCTGCCTCCAAGTATCCTCGACGAAATTCGCGAGGCTTTGATGCACGGCATTTCCATTATAAATGGTTTGCACGATTTTTTGAGTGAAAGGCCAGACATCCTAAAACTTTCCCAAGCCAATGCAGCTATGCTGATCGATGTCCGCAAGCCCAAACGCCGCGCTGAATTGCATTTTTGGGAAGGAAAAATTTATCAGGTTACTGCGCCAATCGTGGCGGTAATGGGCATGGATTGTGCTACGGGCAAACGTACTACCGCCCGTTTTCTGCGCGACGCCTGCCGGGCCAAAGGCAAAAATGCCCACATGATTTACACCGGGCAAACGGGCTGGATGCAAGGTGGGGAGTATGGCTTTATTTTTGATTCTACGCTGAATGATTTTATTTCTGGGGAGCTGGAGCATGCCATCGTTTCTTGTTGGGAAGAAACGCAAGCGGACATCATTTTTCTGGAAGGGCAGTCGGCTCTACGTAATCCCAGCGGGCCTTGTGGGCCGGAATTCCTGATTTCGGGCAACGCCAAAAAAGTGGTGTTGGTGGTGCCGATCAAACGGGAGTTTTATGATGATTTGCCAGAGTGGGGGCGGATTCCTTCGGTGGAGAGTGAGATTGCGCTGATTAACGCGTATGGGGCTGAGGTGGTGGCGGTGGCGCTGAATACGCAGGGGGCGACGGGGGAGGAGATTGAACAGTATAAGAAGGAAAAGGAGGCCGCATTGGGCATTCCAGTGGTAGCACCTTTGGAAGAAGGAGTTGAAGGAATATTGGCTGTTTTAAGCATTTAAATTGATAATTTTCATATTTTCTAAAATTTTCCTTGACGGTGTCAAATATTTTCCCAATATTTGCAATGCACATTGGGGAATCTCAGTGTAAACCAGTTTTTGAACGATTAATACCCTAAGTTAAATGGAAACCTTTTTGGCTAAAACCCAAATCGTAATCCGTTCGGAAAGATTTTTAGAAATGCTTTCACCGATTACAACGTTACACCTGAACCGACCGACTAACTCGTGCCGCAAGCTGATAAAACGGCTAGAAAAGACCCCACTGCATTACTCCCGTAATTTGCAGTTCCTGCTACCTTGTATCGACAAGATCATTTTTTCTACCCTTTCATTAGGAGTTCCAATTAAATCAAGTCTATACTACCTGAAGAATCATCAATAATGTATTCCCTTGCGAAGGAATCAATCTGATGTTGTGTTTTTAACATTACTCTTTAGCACGGTATTCAAACGTTAATTCATTTCATAAACACATGTATTGTCCAATGCCCGGTTCCTGGGTGTTGAGATAGCTATTTTGACTGAGTCCATTCTCCATGTGACTCAGAAAGGCGAAGCCGTATCATAACACTTAAAAAAACCATATGACACCTAACCCTAGTGCAGCCAAATGGTATGTATTAAAAGTCAAGCCAAAATCTGAAAAAAAAGTTGGGTTACGTTTACGTGAAATGGGATTTGAATCCTGTGTGCCTACACAAAAACAACTGAGAAACTGGAGCGACCGGAAAAAACTTGTGGAGGTTGTTCTTTTCAACAATTACGTTTTTGTCGCAACCAACTCACAACGCAAAAATGAAGTTTTTCGGGCTGGAAATATCTATGGGTACCTCAATCTTGGGGGGCGGGCCGCCGTACTTACTGAAAACGAGGTAACCATGGTAAAACGTTTAAGCAATCTAGTCGAGCCTGTTCAAATTACTTATGAAGGTTTTCGCTTGTACGAAGAAGTGGAGATCTTGTCAGGAACCTTGGCCGGATTGCGTGGGGTAATTACTGCAGTACACGGTTCTTCCCGGATTCAACTGGCACTTCCGAGTATGCAATGTTTTGCCAATGTGGAGGTGAAGGGGGTGGAGGTGAGGAAGATTTGTTAAGTTTAAAATCACTCAAGCTCGATTTATGCTTTTAATTCAATCAAATAATCGTATCCAAAAATAAGCAAGAAATTAGGTTTTAATTAATTCCTAAATGGGTTAACTTTCTCCACATGATATCACAAGCTGTCACATTTTTGAAAGAAGAGTTGAGTAGATATATTTTGGTGAATCAAGCTGAAGGCGATTCATTAAATTTAGGTGATGTCATGCTTGGAAATATTTCGGCCTTAGAAAATGACCAGGAAGGTAAACTAAAAAATAAGTTGGTAATTAGTCTTGTAAATTTAGAAGAGGAGAGTACCTTGAAAAATGGGAAACCCTACCATAAAAACCCGCTTACGAATGGGGCCGAGTATCTACAGCCCCCAGTTTACCTGAACCTTTACTTGCTTTTTTCAGCTACGCTTCCAGATTCGGCTACTAACGATGATTATGACCGGGCTTTACATCGCTTGGCTCTCGTTATTCAATTCTTCCAGTCTAAAAAAATATTCACCTTAAATAATTCTCCTCAATCTCCTTTTGCAGATCCCAAATACGACCTGTTTAATGAGGAGTTACGCCTACTCCCCGAACTTTATACCCTTACCTTTGAGCAAATCAATCATTTATGGGGATCCTTAGGCGGCAAACAAGTACCATTTGCCATGTATAAAGTTAGATTGGTGAAAATACAGAGTAGAATTACAAGTGATGCACCGCTTATCGAAGAAATTCAAGAAAAAAATGAGGAATTGGGCGCACCAAGAATTGATCAATTGACAAATTAACAGAATGGATACTAGAACAACTGAATATAAAGTACTCTGTGAAGTTCATTTCCTTCACGACTACTACTTAATAGATAGTTCATACAAGTCATTTTTTGCCCAAAACAAAGAACAACAACAATTACTGCTGAATCGAAAACTGCAAGCTGGAAAATATGACATGAGACGCAATTTCGAATTGCTCCTTAATAAAGAAGCATTGGAATTAATTAAAAATCATAAAATTAGGCTGATGCCATCTCCGCTGGGGTTTAGTATTGCCATCGAGGTAAAGTCAGAGCCCCAGCCAGATGGAAGTATTCGATACCGCCCTGCCATTTCTTTTGCAGAAAACGCTGAACTATATGTAGGTTTGAATATCGTTAACCCTCTTTTTAGTAACATCTCTAGTGTCGAATTACACCAATCGGATAAATACATTTATAGCTTTTCAAATACGGGATCGCGCAGCGAAAATACCCTCTCAAGCCCCATCTCCAATCTAGATACCAACCAATTTTATCGGATCGGGGATTTAGCACAGTTTGGCGGAACAATTCAGCAAGCATTGGAGGATAACCGAGGCGATTTTACAAAATGGATTCCTGTATCAGGATCAGGTTTTGTAAACGGTGCTGACAGAGTTTTAGATACGACGACGCCTTTCTTTCAGGACTGGAGCTTGGGGTTTTTTATTCCAAAATCGAAGCCCTTTGGGATAATTCATTTAAAATTTCAAACCGACAACCCAGATTTTTCACTAATCACATCGGATGGATATTTGGTTACACGCCGGCCCCCAGGAACAAATCGAGCAAATCCAAAACGGTTTGAATTGCGCTTTTTAAGTCGATGGGCTTATTGGCGATATACCAAAAAAGAGGGTTTTCTACAAAGTGAAATTGATGCTATCAATAACCGAGCAGCTACATTTTTAGAATGGCAAGGTAATAAAGCAGTCACTCGAAATCCTCGTTATTTTGCCCAGTCTTTAACTTTTTTTGGTGCACCAGGCGATATACACCTACCGAATGCTCAACCAGAATCTCTTCGCCAAGAAGGTGGACGGTTATACAGTGATATAGCTTTCAACGCAATCAATGCATTCCCCAAATAAGGGATACAATTATCTATAAAATCACATCATTATGGCAATAACATCATTAATTCCCCGCCTAAAAACACCGGGTGTATATGTTGAGGAAATTCCTAAACTTCCTCCCTCAATTGCACAGGTGGAGACGGCCATTCCAGCCTTTATAGGCTATACCCAACGAGCAATTGACGGAAGAGGGGAGTCTTTGGTCAATATTCCCCGGCGCATCACTTCTATGCTGGAATACGAGCAGTTTTTTGGTGGGCCACAACCGGAAATCAATAGTATTTCTGTTGAAATCATCGAAAACCGAGGGAATTTTGAGGTAAATGGGCGAATTGACCCGGCCACCCGTTCTAAGTTTTTGATGTATTACGCGCTACAATTGTTTTTCGACAATGGTGGAGGCCCTTGTTGGATTGTCTCGGTTGGCGATTATGAAGCTACTGGTGGCTTTATCATTCAGGGCGATCTGCGCCGTGGTCTGGATTCTACCGAACGCATCAATGAAATTACCCTCTATGTTTTCCCGGATGCACTAGGCATGGACAATGCTGCGGACTATTACGGCCTGTATACTGCTGCCATCACCATGTGTGTAGATTTACAAGACCGGTTTACCGTAATGGACGTTTGGGAAGACCCTCAATTGCCGCCTGATCAATGGTTTGACAACATCGTAACGCTTCGTAGTGCCACCCCTCCAGATATAGATAACCTCAAATATGCAGCAGCATATTACCCCAAATTAAAAACGACCATAAACTTTAATTATGGTGGGGAAGGTACTGGAGATGGAAACGTTCAAATTATCCACGCGGGAGCCCTCCAAGGCACCCTGGCAGAACTGAAATCAAAAAACAACCAATTGTACTTCCGCGCAAGGAATGCCATCAACGCGATTCCTTGTGAAATGCCCCCCTCTCCAGCGATGGTTGGGATTTATGCACGGGTTGATGCGGCCAGGGGAGTATGGAAAGCCCCGGCTAATGTAGGGGTTAACTCAGTAATCGAGCCTGTAAAATTGATCACCCACAGGGAACAGGAAAATTTGAATGTAGATGTAGAAGCTGGAAAATCTGTCAATGTTATCCGCTCCTTTCCAAATCGTGGAATTATAGTTTGGGGCGCACGTACTTTGGCAGGAAACGACAATGAATGGAGGTACGTTCCAGTGCGTCGCTTTTTCAACATGGTTGAAGAATCGACTAAAAATGCAACAGTACAGTTTGTATTTGAACCGAACGACCGCAATACCTGGACTCGGGTTCGCTCGATGATTGAAAATTTCCTCTCCTTGCAGTGGCGTGCTGGTGCCCTAATGGGAACCACTACTGAAGAAGCATTTTATGTACGAGTAGGATTAGGAGAAACCATGACCGAATTGGATGTATGGGAAGGTAGAATGATCGTAGAAATCGGTATGGCGGTTGTCCGCCCTGCAGAATTCATCATCCTACAGTTCAGCCATAAGATGCTATCAGAATCTTGATTCCTAACACTTCACATTAAGCTAAAACCAATTCATCATGGCCAACCCTAATGCAAACTGCAGCAATGGACCAACTAAGCCTGCAAATATCGTCTGCATATACCACAAAGACATCAAGGATAAAATGGATGTTTCGCTTAGCGAAGTCAGTTCATCCAATACCCTGATATCCTATTATGAAATGGTGAGAGGTTACAAGTTGTGCTGCTTAAGCATGGCTGAAGAAACCTATGACTTTTACCGAGATATTGACAACTACGAGTTGTACGATATGCAAAAGAGCACTGAGATCATTCAGACCAATGTTGAGGCCTACATCAAGAAAAATGGTGATTTGGCCAAAAGCATTAAGGAGGGCTCTAAAATGCTCAATGAGCTTAAAGTGAAATTACATGATGCAAACAACGCTGCTTGTGCCATGAGCAATTGTTTGAAGAGCATCCTTGCTTTTCCTGACGGAGCCATTCCCAAAGAGATTACGGCTGTAA
Source organism: Haliscomenobacter sp. (assembly GCF_033763495.1). Lineage (GTDB taxonomy): Bacteria > Bacteroidota > Bacteroidia > Chitinophagales > Saprospiraceae > Haliscomenobacter. The sequence goes on from NZ_JANRKL010000184.1 coordinate 18,435, forward strand.
CTCAAGTAGCAAAAACACTGAGTGAAGATGGCCAAAAGGCAGCAGAAGCTTTGGTTAAAATTGCGGGCATTCATACTTTCTCCAATGTGGATGGGCTTAAATCGTTTAGCCAAAAATTGGCAGAAGCCATGAAGCAATTTAAAACATTGTCAGATGACTACATGAAAAAGGCTGCCGAGGATGCTAAAACTGCCCAAACCGAGTTGACCAAGAGTGTCGATGAGTTGAATAAGACCGAGTTCAAGTGTTTCGGAGAGACCAGTGCTTTAAATGCCAACAACGCAACGATAACATTCATATGTAATGATGACGAATGCTGCCCGATTGAACGAGTGGAGGCAATTTGCAAGGCAGTTAGCAGGAAGCCAGAAGGAGAGGAAGTTCAAGGCAGTAAACCGGGAGGAAAATACGCTGACGGCGACAGAAATTAATCTATCTCATCACTTCGTATCATAAAATTTGAAACAATGAGTGAAACAGTAAATAAACCTTTCTTGAGTAGTGATGAAAAGAGTCACTGCTGCAATGGTACTTCTACAAGTGATAGCAAATCCGAAGAATGTCTGGAGACTTGGAAAAAAGAGCTCAAACTTGCTTGCAATGAGCTGATGGAGGTATCTGCCACCGTTACCAGTGCTGAAGGGGTTTATTCCAATGCTTTTACCTGGGAAGCCAAGTTAAAAAAGTGGTTTGAAAATGCTGAGGCTACGCACGAAAAAGCATCTTCAGCTTATGCAGAATTAGCTTTGTTCATTAAGGCCGTAGAAACCTTAGAAACCAATACAGCTTATACCAGCAAAGCTTTACAGGCGTTGATCTGTTTGGTGAAAAAAATTCTAGATGAGGTATTTACCTTATTGTATGAAGGCGAAAATCTGACCGAATCCAATTTGATTCATAAACTGAAAGAATACATTCGCTGCAACGATGCGATCGATGAACAGAAAAAGCAAGCAGCCTTGGATTGTATTGCCGCTTATGAAAGCAAAGTAAGAGCTGTTTATGACCTCCAAGCGGGAATCATGAATAAAATGCTGGAAATCCTGCATTGCGCCAACATCATCGCTGCTGCCGTCGGAAATGCGCCACTTGATTGTAGAGATACTGAGACCGTGACTGGTAAAAATCTTGGGTTGAAATGGCAACTTGAAGACCTGCGCAAGCGGCTAATTGGCGGATCTACGGCGGAGGAAAAAGTACAAGCTTGTCAAATGGACAAAAAGGAAACTACAGCAATAGCCCCGCCTTGTGGAGCTGAAATTGCTAAACCTGCTAAACCCCTATTGCCAATCCGTAAGATGGAGGGTAAAATGGATAGCCATTATTATGACAACTTAGGTAAGCTGAAGGAGGCGGCAGAAGCAGCTTCCATAAATTACAAAGCTGAAATGCAGGCCGCCCGTGAAAAGCGAGATAAAGTGCTGGCCAGAAAAACCAGTCTTGATGCAGCAATCAGAGCAGCCGAGGCAGCAGAAACAGCCAAATAGGGGTAAAACCATGGTCGGCTAAATGGACACTTTTGTCAATTAATCTAAAATCAACTTAATCATGGCAGCTAAAGGAGATTATCCAATTCCAAAGTTTCATTTTATGGTTGAATGGGGCGATGGATTCCGTGTTGGATTTACTGAAGTAAGCGGACTCGACTTCGAAACCGAAGTGATTGAGTATCGTGAAGGAAGTAGCAAAAAATACAACAAATCCAAGCAACCTGGCCTCACCAAATACAGTGATATCACGCTGAAACGCGGCACTTTCGAAGGTGATCTCGATTATTTTAACCTTTGGAAAGAAACCTATTATTTCCAGGAAGGCAATAAAACTGGAAGTAAATACCGGCGCAACATCACCATTAAATTGCTCAATGAAAACCATGACCCAATTCTTATCTGGAAACTGGAAAACGCCTGGGCAAAAAAGATTCAATCCACCGATCTTAAAGCTGATGCCAACGAAGTGGCCATCGAAACCATGGAAATTACTCATGAAGGATTGACCCTTTCAGAAAAATAAACCAGCTTCCTCACCGCTTTCCTTTTATCGTTTGCAATAACTTTTTATGGAGAATCCTAAACCAGTAGATAACTTCTACCAAATGGTTGGTTTCCATTTTTTGGTTACTTTCCATGGCCTGCCAGGCGCCCAAAATGAAGATGTTCGGTTTCAGTCTGTAGCTGGGCTTGATGTTCAATTGGACACTGAAGCCTGGAAAGAAGGAGGTGAGAACCATTTCGAGCATACCTTGCCAACCAGAAGTAAATTCTCCTCTGCGCTAACCTTAAAAAGAGGGCTGTTAAAACCAGGCAAATCTGGCCTCACCGATTGGTGCATCAATTCCTTCGTTCATCTAAAAATCAAACCGCTGAAATTAATCAGTGTTGAGTTATTGGATGAAAACCACAACGTATTGGTAAAGTGGGATGTTGAGCACGTGTGGCCCAAAAGCTGGAAAGTGGCTGAGTTGAACGCCGAGCGCAGTGAGGTACTGATTGAAACTTTGGAACTGAATTTTAACCGTTTTAGCTTGAAAAATTCAGCATAACCATGCCTATAGAAATCCGAGAATTGGTTATTAAGGCTACCGTGGCTCAATCCGATGGAAATGGACAAGGTGGTAGCAACAATGGCAACAATGCAGATGCAAAGGAAGCAGATGTAAATCTGATTGTGGAAAAAGTACTCGCTATCTTAAAAGAAAAAGCAGAACGATAAGCTATGACAAACGGTTCAATTGAAAAGGTCAGGATATTTGCTTATACGGACAAACGCTTGACTACACCCAATGCTGCAGTTCCACAGCCGTTTTACCTGCCCATGAACCCTGAAAGTTATTCCAAAAATTTTAAAATTGAAACGGATAACCGCAGAGGGCATGGTAACGAAGGTACTGATCCACGCTACAATTCTACTGCGCCAGAAGAATTAAAATTGGATTTCATCTTCGATGGCACAGATACAATTGAAAACTACCGCTACACTGATCCTTCTGATAAATCGGTCAAAAAACAATTGGAATTGTTCATGAAGACGGTTTATCAGATGGCAGGGAACATTCACCGACCCAATTTTTTGAAAGTGCATTGGGGCGAATATTTGGTATTTCCCTGTATACTTTCTAACCTGGACATCAACTACCAGCTTTTTGAATCCAACGGTGATCCTTTGCGCATCAAGATCAGTGCTACTTTTCTGAACTACATTGCCCAAGAAGAACGCACTGCCCGCGAACGCCAAAGCTCTCCTGATCTCACCCATTTGCGTCTTGCCAAAGCCGGAGATAGGCTCGACTTAATGACCCATAAAATTTACAACGACACCAAGTACATGTTACAAGTAGCAAGAGTTAATAACCTGGTTAGTTTGAGGGTACTCAAACCGGGCAAAGAAATGCGTTTCCCTCCTTTGGATAAAACGGAAAAAGTATGAGCACCAGCACCATGATTCCCAATAATTCTACCCATGACATGGTCACTTATGACCTGGTGGTGAACGGGAGTGCCCTAGATTCTGGGTATCAAATATTGGCCATTTCCGTGAGTAAAGAGGTGAATCGTATTCCTACAGCAAGAATTGTTTTGCGCGATGGAGAAGCCGCGGATCGGGTATTTCAAGTTAGCAATGGTGATGACTTAATTCCCGGGAAACAGATTCTGATCAAAATTGGTCGCGACCGAATTAATGATACCGTATTTGAAGGCATCATCATCAAAAATCACATCAAGATAAATGAAAATGGGGCTACTGAGTTGGTGATAGAATGTAGGGATAAGTGTGTAAAAATGAGTGTGGGAAGGCACAATCACTATTATGAAGAAAGTAAAGATAGTGAAGTCATCGAGCAAATCATCGGAAGGTATCCTGGTTTGACTCCCGATGTCGAGCCAACTTTACTGGTACACAAAGAATTGGTCCAGCACCACTGCACCGATTGGGATTTTATCCTTTCACGCGCCGAAGTCAATAGTGAATTGGTTATCGTTGATGATGGAAAAATTCAGGTAAAAAAACCCAAAACCAACGAGGCTCCAACCCTGCAAGTCTCATACGGGGCAACCCTGCTCGAATTTGAAGCTGAAATGGATGCCCGTACCCAATGGAAATCGGTTGAAGCCAAAGCCTGGGACTATACCAACCAAACGATGTTTGAACATACATCAGACACGACGCCCATTAGCGAACCTGGGAACCTGGGTGGTGACACTTTAGCAGAGGCAATTAACCTTCCTAAACTCGAATTGCGACACTCTGGACAATTGCTTGAAGCAGAATTGCAACAGTGGACCGATGCCGCTATGTTGAAAAGCCGGTTGGCCAAGATTTGTGGCAGAGCAAAATTTATCGGTTTTTCAGCCATCAAACCTGGGCAAATGATCGATCTGCAAGGTGTAGGTGATCGCTTTAATGGAAAAGCTTTTGTAAGTGCAATTCGGCACAACATCGGCAATGGCGCTTGGGATACTCATGTACAATTTGGACTGCCACCAAAATGGTTTCATCAGTCGGCAGAAATTGTCGAAACTCCCGCTTCAGGACTCTTGCCATCCATCAACGGCTTGCAGATTGGAAAGGTAGTTCAGTTACAGGACGATCCAGACGGCGAAGACCGCATCTTGGTTCGCCTCCCCATTATCGACAACAGTGCCAGAGGGATCTGGTCAAGAGTAGCTAGCCTGGATGCAGGTAGCAACCGTGGGGCATTTTTTCGGCCAGAAATAGACGATGAAGTGATTGTTGGTTTTATCAATGATGACCCTAGGGATGCCGTTGTTTTGGGGATGTTGCACAGTAGTGCCAAACCAGCACCGATTAATGCCCAGGATGCCAATCACGAAAAAGGCTTTGTTACCCGCAGTGATATGCGCATTCATTTCCACGATGATACCAAAACAATTACCATTAGCACCCCTGCTGGAAATAGCATCAAGATCGATGAACAAAGCACTTCAATAGAAATCAAAGACCAAAACAACAATACGATCAAAATGGAGCCTGCAGGTATTACCATGGATAGCCCAGCTAATATTAAAATTAATGCAGGTGGAAAAATTGACATTACTGCAACCGCAGCTTTGACGATTGGTGCAGCACAAATGACCATTTCTGCTCAGAGTGCCATGGAAGTAAAAGGTGCTACTGCGAAACTTGCTGGCTCAGGTATTACGGAAATCACGGGTTCTTTGGTGAAAATCAATTGATCGCCCCTCAAAAACTCAAAAATGCCACTTGCTGCCCGAATAACCGATTTTCACACTTGTCCGATGGTAACTGCATTGGTACCTCATGTCGGCGGTCCTATCGTCAGTTCATCCGTACCAAATGTGCTGATTGGTGGCATACCAGCGGCGGTGGTTGGTGACATGTGTGCATGTGTAGGCCCACCTGATGTGATTGTGAAAGGTTCAGCAACTGTACTCATTGGTGGAAAACCTGCAGCACGGATGGGGGATATGACTGCACATGGGGGAGTCATTGTTCAGGGCGTAGGAAATGTAATTATTGGAGGCTAAAAAGCATTGAAAATGGAGGTAGATCAGTCTTTTTTGGGAAGTGGTTGGGCTTTTCCACCAAGTTTTGATAAAGTTGGACGCACGGTGGAAATGGTTCAAGAAATCGAAGACATTCGACAAAGTCTCCACATCTTACTTTCCACCAGCCTTGGTGAACGAGTCATGCAACCTACCTATGGCTGCAATTTACGAGATTATCAATTTGAACCACTTAGCAATACATTTATTGGCTTTTTGAAGGACATGGTTGAACGGGCCATCCTGTTTTTTGAACCGCGCATTGTGGTAGAAAAAATCGAAATTACTGAACCGGAAGACATGCTCCTTTTTGAAGGAAAAGTGTTGATTTCGGTAGACTACTATATCGCCTTGACCAATACCCGCAACAATTTTGTGTATGATTTTTATTTGCGTGAAGCAGATCAGAGGATCTAAATTAGGTTATTAGTATCCATTAGCAAAAAATCATGGCTCGACCCTCAAAAATTCAACACCCGCTCCTCAATCGCCCAGGTTCTAGTCAGCGCAAACGCTTGGCGGATTCCTTTGCCCTGAAATCGGAGTATGCGCCTATTGATAGCCGATCTCTGGCAGATTTATTGGGTTACATTCATCAATACGCCAGGCAAATCGTTTTTTATGAACAAAAAAGGAATGAACAAGGAGAGGAATACACAGAATTGAGCAATTGGCTTGCGTTTTTTGAAAACAGCTTGCCGTTCAGGATGGTGCGCTTTAGCAAGACTGATTTTGATCAGTTGGAGCAGGATCTACTGGGAATCCTCAGCAACCTTGAACAAAACCCCAGTCTTGAAAACCTGAAAATTCTGCTTGATTTTTCCTACTATGAACTGTTGCTGCCTATTGATCACTTACAGAAACTGGCGCGTTCGTACGAGTTTGATCTGGTCTCGTACCTTGAAGGTGCTATCCGAACAACATTGCTGCCCGCCGTGTTGCGATTTATCCTACTAAGCAATACCTCCCTTAAGTATCTTTGTGTGGGTAAACGCAATTTCACCAACCTTACCCAGGCGCCATGGAGTTTGCCCATCGAAGACATCTTCTCCACAGATGAAAGCATTAAAAATATACCTGGTGGAAACAATGGGGCGATCTTGTGGCTAAAAGAAGAAGCGAGCAAACTCATCTACCAACTGCTGGGCGGATTAAAGTTGATTGCCTATGAAATACCTCATCATCTTGAAGCAGGCTTGGAGGCCTTAAAAAGTAGAAACGAACCGCACCTGGGGCTGTTGTTTGCCTTTATTCGCCTGTTCCGCTATTTTCAGGGTGACCTCAACCAGTTGACCCAAGCCCACCTCGATTTTTTTTACCAACACGTACTACAAATTAAACCCAAAGGTGTTGTTCCCGATCAAGCCCACCTCGTCTTTGAGATCGCGAAACACCTGGAAAGTTACCCGATAAAAAAAAATACAGCATTTAAAGACGGCAAGGATGCCAACAATGCAGACATCGTTTTCCAAACTGACGAGGAAATTGTCATTGATAAAGCGCAGATAAAAGATTTGAAAACGCTTTATTTGAATCAGGTGAATGGAAAAGTGGAGGGTGTTTACATTGCTCCCGTAGCCAACTCTGCTGATGGGAAAGGTGAAAAATTTAAAGACGAACAGTCGAAAAACTGGGCAACTTTGGGCTCTAAACCCAGCAAATACATTGCTCCAGGCAAAGACACTCCCGAAAACAATCCTTTCGGTCGCATTGGTTTTGTGTTGGCATCTCCGGTGTTGTGGTTGAATGAAGGGCGAAGAGATGTAACCATTACCATAAATTGTGAAGATGGTGGGAATCGCGATATTTTCACCCCATGTTTTGAGAAATATAAGGAATTCACCAGCAAAACTTTTTACCAAATCAACGAACGGGTAATCATCAAAATTGAAAACTTGTTTTCAGCCGAAGCCAAATCATTTTTGCAGGAAGAATTGGATAAATCAACGCCAGTTACCATAGAAAACATAGATGCGTTTTTAAATGACAGATTTCCTTTCACGCCTACTGAAAAAACGTTGTTGGAAGGTTTGGTGAGTAGTGAGGTCAATGGAAAATTTTCTTTGCATGAAATGCCTTTTGCTTCTTTAATTCGATTTTTCAATTTGTTGTTGCTGCAACAAAATCCTTATCCAATCGGCTATGATTATATAAGTTTCTTCGCAATTAAAGACCCAATCACCTGTATGCCGCTTCTTGAAGATGAGCGAGTCTTGAAGGTTATCGAGGGGACCCTGGATAGAAGTCTTGAAAATAAAAGCCTCTTTTCCCTACAATTTAGCGGCGAAGAAGGTTGGTTTACACCAAAAGGGGCACTGCCTATAGAAAAAACGCCTTTTACCATTTATTTGACTCCTGCATCGGGAAATGTCCAACTCATTTTTAACTCTAGAATCGAGCCCGACGAACCCAAAGTAGCCTTTTACCACCCAGAAGCCATCAAAGAAAACTTTAAAATAGAACATCCCTTTCCCATGGTGAAAATAGAACTGAATCCCGAAATTCAGTTGCTATGTGAAAATGCGGTGGGTGAAAAGAACTGTTGCCTGGATAACTTGAACCAAACCAGACAAATATTAACCTCACTCTATCACTACTTCAGGCATTTAACTATCAAAAATGTTAAAATTGATGTACAGGTATGTGGGGTAAAGAATTTGATTGTGCAGAATGAAGAGAGTTTGCAGGATGTGAATAGTCCTATACTTCCATTTGGAACCAGACCTAAATTAGGCTCAACCTTTTACATTGGTAGCAAAGAAATATTTTGCAAAAATTGGCAAAAATTCTGGATTTCCACTGAATGGAAGGACTTACCATCGAGCTTAAGCGTGCATTATCGGGATTATGATTATGAACCTTTTGAAGATGGAAGCCCGTCTATAAACAACAATAGTTTTAAATTTAAAGCTGCTTTGTTAGAAGATCGAACCTGGAAGGATTTTACTCCTAATCCAAATATATTATTCCAAGATAAAGCTGGAGGTAATGCATGTGAAAGGGAATTAATATTGGACTCAATCTATTATAAAGAATTTAATAGAACCGAGTTTTCTACTCTTATCTACAAAAACAAATCTCTTAAGCCAGGAGAACTTGAATACTTCAATGTCAATAGTGATAAAGCATTTCTAAGAATCGCCCTTGATGGGGTTAGTTTTCAGCATGATAGGTATGCATTTGTTTTGGCCAGGAGAATGTTCCAACTTGCAGGGATGGTAGATCCGGTTTCAATTAATGCCATGCGGATCAATTTAACCAGTGCAATCACCCATCGAAATACCATTGAAACATTAATTAGAAATATAAATAGTGATATTACAACCCTAGGTAATTTACTTGAAAACCAGATTCAACCCGCGCTTAATCTAGATTCTAGCCTAACCTTGGACCTTTTTGATACAGATGGAATTATTCAACTGTTGGGAATTTTACAAACAAAATTAGACGCAATTAATACAGCTGTATTAACAAGTACAGTGCCCTCCGCTACAGATGTAAGTAATGCATTGGGATTATTCAGTGATATTGAAGGTAAAATATCAACCATTAATTCATTGAGTAATGACATGAAAATAATCATAGATAGGATTAAGAATCGGTTAAGAGCAATTGATGATCCAACTACACCTGCAACGGACGAAAGTGGTGTTCTTGAGTTATTGGACAAATTACAGGCTGAACTGAGTATTATCCAGGATTTGTTGCGTGTAGGTGCATTGGGCCTCCCCAAAGAACCCTACACACCAACCATAAAATCACTAATATTAGACTACACCGCCACCGCCGACAACAACGACATCGAACTCATCCACCTCTACCCCTTCGCCAATTCCTCCAAAACGGAGTACCTGACTTTAAAACCAACGCTGCTTCCCACCTTTACCGATGAAGGGTCTTTATTCATTGGACTGGAGAATCTACGGCCTGGCTCAAACCTGCACTTGTTGTTCCAATTCGCCGAAGCCACTGCTGATTCGGAGAGCAAGCGGGCGCTCATCCATTGGCATTACCTCAGCGGCAATCGTTGGCAGCCGTTACGGACGGGCTTCGAACTATTAGAGGACGCCACCGAACGTATGACCCGTTCTGGCATCGTCAAAATTGCCGTGCCTCGCGACATCTCCAATACTGGCAACACCTTGATGCCTCCAACTGCGGACAACAAGCACCTATTTTGGCTAAAACTAGCTGCCCCCCAATCCGTTGCAGCAGTAGCGGAAGTAATAGGGATACATACGCAAAGCGCCCTGTCAACTTACCAACTGTTGCCCAATAGTGAGATTGCTCGGGTGGGGACAGCGCTGGAGCCCATGAAGATCGCCAAACCTTTGCTTCCTGACTTCAGCATCAAAAAGTTGGAGCAACCCTACGAATCCTTTGGCGGTCAATTGCCCGAAGCTCAGGGACACCTCTACACCCGGGTGAGTGAACACCTGCGCCACAAAGGCCGTGGGATTGATACTTTTGATATTGAGCATCTGGTATTGGAAGCCTTCCCGCAGCTTTTTAAGTGCAAGTGCATCAGCCACACTTTTGGTCTTTCCGCCAACCAATATCGGCGCGACTTGGAAGTTGCTCCAGGATTCATTGCTGTGGCAGTAATTCCAGATTTGACAAAATTGAAAGCAGGGGACGGCCTCGAGCCTAAAGTACCCGTGAGTATGTTAAGCGCAATCAAGGAGTTTTTAAGTCGCAACACATCTCCTTTTGCCCGTATTAAGGTACTGAACCCCCGCTTCGAAAAAATCAAGGTTGACGTAAAAGTGAGATTAATGCCTGGGCGGGATGAAAACTATTACACCGCGCAGTTAAAAACAGACTTGACCCATTTCCTGGCGCCCTGGTATTTGGGCAATTCAGACAAGTTATCCTTCGGTCAAACGGTGGTTTATTCCGATGTGCTCGGGTTTATTGAACGCCTGGATTACATCGATTTTATCACAGCCCTAAAATTGATCGATACAGCGGGGGTAGAGCAAAATGAAATAGTACCCCTGACCGCCCGCTCCATTCTTACTGGGGGTGAAATTTGTATTGATCTGGACCGAAAAGAATGCCCCCAAAACGATAGACCTAATGATTGTGCCGAAAATTGGATGAACCGCAAGCGTGATCCTTTTCCCAAAGGTGTTCCGCAAACATTTTTGAAACATATTCCTGAGCCCCATCCAAACAACATCGATTGATGCATCCCTTATGGCCGAAATAACTGAAAACAACTCCAGCGTCATCCAGCAAAAAGACCCTTTCTTTGCTGAACGCCCGCATTTGGATTTCCAGGTTTTGCGGCGAGAAGGCTTAAAGCACATTGGCGAACTCTCGGGCAAAATCTGGACAGATCACAATGCGCACGACCCTGGCATCACCATCCTGGAAGCCTTGTGCTACGCACTGGTAGATTTGGGCTACCGCACCACTTTGCCCATTGCCGATTTGCTGGCTTCGGGAAAAAACGGAGTGAACCAAAGTGAAGACTTCCCCGAAGATGACAACTTTTTCAGCCCGCTCGAAATCTTAACCTGTAACCCCACTACCATTCTTGACTACCGCAAACTACTTTTGGAAGTCAAAGGGGTGCGCAATGCCTGGTTAGAACCAGTTAAGGATGCACATCTTTACTTAAACCCCGTTCAAGAAGAACAATATCGCTATTATCAATTGAGTTGTGAAATTGAAGAACAAAAATCATTGCCAATTCCAATTTCCCTCAATGGCCTCTACCACGTACTGATTGAAAAAGAACCAGACGCGGATTCAAGCGAGGTGCATCAAGCTGTACAAAAAATACTCTCTTCCCACCGCAACCTTTGTGAGGATTTCCAAGACATCACCATTTTATGCCCGCTTGAAGTGGGCATCTGTGCAGATGTTGAAATTGAAAAAAATGTTGATGTGCCAAAAGTTTATGAAGCCATTCTAAAGGCCATCAAAGCGTACATCTCACCCGAAATCCAATTTTATACTTTACCCCAATTGCTCAATAAAGGCAAAGCCATTGAGGACGTATTTGCTGGCCGACCCTTCCTGAGCGAAAGTTATGGTTTTGTAGATACCACGGAACTGGAAAACTTGCCTTTGCGCAAGGAGCTCTATGCCTCCGATCTGTATCAAGCCATCTTGAATATCGAAGGCGTCATTTCCATTCGAAACCTGTCTTTTCAGACGGAGAACACTCGCGTGGGCTTGAATGCAAATATCCAACGTTTGCCGATCTTTAATGGAGAAATCGCCCAATTTACCCTGGATAGAAACTGCATCCAATTGCGCAGCGGCCAGGTGAATGTACAATTGGATAAAGCTAAAGTCCACAAAGGGCTTACGATCAGCAATAAATCAAAAACTGGCCGCGATAACCTGGATCTTCCAATCCCTGAAGGCGTTTTTCATCCCGAATTGGCCGAATATTACTCTATTCAAAACGATTTCCCATCCGTTTATGGCATCGGGGCGGGCGGTTTACCCGAAGACGCAACGCCACTCCGAAAAACACAAACCCTTCAACTCAAGGGGTATCTGCTTTTTTACGATCAATTGTTGGCCAACTATTTGGAACAAATGGCCAACCTGCGCAATTTGTTTTCCTTAAAACAGGAATCCAAGCGCGATCCGGCAAGTCGTCATACCTATTTCAGCCAGCAATTGGATGATGTGCCTGGAATTGAACAACTCTTGCAGATTTACGCGGCAAAAGGGCTTCCAGATGGATGTGTAATCGCTGTTCCTGTAGCCAATGACAATGCCTTATGCCAGAAATTGCAGCAACTGGTGACCAATCCCCGCAATGAACTACGGGTTGAAGATAGTTGTGGTACTGCTCCGGGAGCTTTGGCCCATTTTGCCCTTCCTAATTCGGCATTGCAGGAAATATACGTTCAACAATCCATCCGCGAAATTGCCCAAGGAGATTTTTCGGTAGAAATTCATGAAGACAAAGCCGGGCATTTTTTTGTGTTGCGCTTCACCCAGGTAACGGAATGGGTTCTGATCAGCTATTCCCGCTACCGCAATGCCATGGAAGCTCAGGAAGCCGCCAATTTTGCTGGATTTTTGGCGACCATGCCAGATTATTACCAAAAATCCATCCACAATAACGACCAAAACACCCTTGATTATCAATTCGACTTGGTCTATAATCCGGTGGCTTATGCGGATTATTTACAACACTTGCTGGAAAATGAACAATTGTATGCCCAACGACGGGAAGCATTTTTAGATCACCTTTTGGCCCGTTTTGCCAGTCAATTTACCGATTATGCCCTCTTACGTTTTGGCGCCGTTGCGGGAGCGCAAGCTGATCGGAATCTGAGCATCGAAGACAAATCCAGATTTTTAGATCATTTCGACGATACCAGCCGGAATCGGGGCCGGGCTTTTGACTACCTTCAGCCATCCTGGGGCGCCCCAAACGTATCAGGTTACGAAAAACGGATTACCCTCTTGTCTGGTTTAAGCGATTGGACCCGCCGCAGTCTGTGTAAATTTGAAGTGGTACAAAGTTTCAGAATTGTACTGCCCGATCTACAGGGGCGGCCCTGGCTTTCCAGTATTGCAGCTTATCCCTCGGCACAAGATGTATTGCCTGCTACCCTTCAGTTTAGAGAACAATTGCGCCATCCTGAAGCCTATGGAGAGTTGCAGCGCAGGTTCATGGGCTTTGATCCATCTGCAGTAGGCAGAATGTTTGCAGAAACGCCAAGTGAGGAAAACATCATTGTATCGGAATACCACTACGCCCTCCAATTAAAGGGTAGCGGGGGCGAAAAAATACTGGAGAGCAAAAAACAAGATTACAGTTCTACTCCCAGTGCCTCAAAAGCCATCCCTGTTTTCCTGAATGAAATCAATAAGGGGCAAGACAAAGTCTTGAACCTAAGTAGAGTAGGCGAAAAAAGTCAAACATATCTCGACCTCAATCAATTGCAGTACCAGGTTGAAACCCTGATTACGTACAAATGGCGCCTTTACGATGAAGAAGGTGTACAAATTGCAACCGCAAATACGGCGTTTCCAGAGGAAACAGCTGCTTTGGCTGATTTTGCACGAATTGGTGATTTTAGCCGCTTTATTACCAAGGAAGCGACGGCTTTTCAATGGAGCATCAACCCCTCGCCGGGTGTTTCCCTTATCGGAGTAAATGCCTATACAAATGAAATAGAGGCTCAACGCGCTTGGTTGCGCTGCAAAGCCATTGGACAAGACCCTAAAAATTATACCGTTGAACCAACCGGGCAAGGAGGTACTCTGATTAGTTTGAAAAACGAAAAAGGCTTGCTACTTGCCCAGGCCAACATTCCAGAGGACAAAAAAATAGCCCCTGAGAAATACATCAAAGCCGCGAGTGATGCCTTTGGTAAAAAAAATACCAGGGTGCAATATCAGCAAATAGACCAGGCTTTGGGCTGGCAATTGAGCAACAAATCAGCTGGGGTTTTGATGACCAGTTTTGTGTTGTATACTGATGTAGTGCAAGCAATATCCGATTTACGTGATGCGGTAGCAGCGGCTCAAACCGACCAGAACTATTTTGCCGCTGGAACCGAGGACAATCCAGAATACCGCGTCTTGCTTCGCGATGCCGGAGGGCAATTTCTGGCATCTACTCCCGAGCCTTTTGCTGATGCGCCTGCCCGCGACAAAGCCCTCAAAGCCCTGCGCAAAACCATGAAGCAGTTGCAGGCTCCCATCCAGATTAGGGAAGAACCCCGCCAGTATCGTTGGATATTGCGCCGAGCCTCCAACTCGGATGTGCTGTTGCAAGCCACTCAACCCCTGGATTCGGAAAATGCAGCGAACTTGGACTTTGAGCATAAATTGCAACTGCTGACCACTAAGCAGCCTCAATCCTTTATCGCTCAATCCGTGTATTCCATTGAGCTTTTACCCATCCCATTCCAATATCGCTTCGTCTACTCCATCAATTCACCGGAAGGAAACCCCCTGCCTTTGTTACAGAGCGAGCAGCCCTTTGCAACAAAATCAGCAGCAGAGCTTGCCTACCCGCTATTTGTCAGGTCTTTGCCAAACTTGCAACTTCAAAATAATGGAGTCACCGATGGCGAGCGAGTAGTCGCTCAATTGATCGATGCAAATGCTGACAGCCAGCAAAAAGTCGCCAAGCTGTTGAACTACATGCGCGAGCATCATCGGCCAGTAGAAAGCGTAGTACAGGAGGAAAATGCCAAGTGGATTTATCGCCTGATCAATAAAGATTTTCCAGTCGCCAAGTCAAAAGAATGCTACGGAAATAAAGACGCAGCAGAACATAACCTTGGAAGGATATGCAGTTTTGATCCCTATCCGCTGGATCCTAAAAAACAGGTCATCCGAATTATTTGCCCAACCCTCGACCCAGGCCGATTCCATTATGCTTTGTGTTTAACTGATGATCAGGGTGTTGAATTTGTATTCCTCATCTCCTATGTGGGCTACGACAGCCGCGAACTTGCCCTGGAAGCAGCCCGGTCCAATTGGCTTAAAATCATTGAGTTGGCCACTGAAAGCGAGAACTATGGAGACAACAAACTATTTTCACTAAGGGAAATCTACAGCACCGGAAGCAACGCATGCGCCGACAACGAGCCATACCTGGCCGTTATCCCAAGCGAATTTAAAATGCTGGCAGGTCCCACCGTTGAAAAAGCGGTAAAATTGGCGCAACGTTACCCCATCCGTATCTCCTATAAAAATGACAAGAACGGCACCCTGACCAGTATTCCAGAAGGCTTTCGTTTTCAGGGATTTGATCTTAGCACCCAACAAATTGTCTGGCAAAGCACAAAAGTTTTTGTTACGGCTGAGGAAGCCATTGCGGCCTACCGCTTGTTTGTCATTGTATTGGGCAATCCCAACAGTTGTCGAATTGTATGCGAAAATGGTCAGTATTGTATTCATTTACTTGAAATTCTGGCCGAAAGCCGGGAGTTCAATACGGAAGCCGAAGCCTGGAATGACAAGCCTAAAAGTATAAGGGATGCCTGCGGAAACAGGGTTTGTCAACTTGAGGGCGTCCGCTTGTTTGCAGAAGCCGCAACGGAAGAAACGGCATTTATTCCATTAAGTGAAGGGGAATGTTACCGTTTCATGGTGGTGGATAAGTCCTACCATGTAGCCAATCACACCTGCGTTTACCCCAACCCAAAGGAGCGTGATCAAGCCTTGAACGAAATGCAGAAATGGGCACTAAGCCTTGAATGTAAAAGACAAGTTACCCATTATAAAGGCCGCATCCGATTTTATATCGGAGATGGCTATTACCTGGACAGTATTGACCAGGCCAAGCCTACTGATGTGGATCAGGCCATTTTGGAATGGATGTATTTTGCCGTAGATGGTGGAAACATCAATGAAAATGACGGTAGATGGGAGCTTAGAAACCCCTTGGAAGACGATACAGTGATGGCCATTATTTCCAGGGAAGAGGGGGACATTGTCAAAGAAGATGTCCAATTGCTGGCGCGCCAATATCCTGTATTTAAAAAAGGGGATGCTTATTGTTTTCGTTTGTATTACCCCGGGAATGGCGATGTTTTAGATCAAAAGGTCAGCATTTGTGGATGCAAAGAACCGGCTGTGGAAACCAGTGTAGAACCAAAATTCCGTGGCCAAACTTACCTGTTTGAAAGCGCCCATTGCTACCCTTGCCGGGAAGCCGCCGAACAAGCCTATTTCGATTTTTGCAACCTATTAAAAGACCCTTCCAATTATCAGTCCTCAGCAGAATCCGGAATTGGCCCGTACACCATTTCCATCATCAATCCTGCCAAGGTATTGGCGCATCACCCCAATTGCCATCCCGATCTCAGCAGTGCGATGCAAGCGGCGGAACGCGTCCGCTCCTGCCTGAACGATGAAGGCATGCACCTTTTGGAGCATATTCTCTTGCGCCCAAAAACAAAAACGGGTGATCGTGCTTGTGCTTGTTTATTGCCAGTTTGCCCAGATATCCCTTGTGAATTGGAATGGGAAGAAGACCTTAATGAACCCGATCCATGTGCGGAACAAGATAGCGCACTGAAATACATCCCGGGTTCCGATCCGTATTCATTTTGGGCCACCGTCGTTTTACCGGGCTGGCAGCAGCGTTTCAAAAGCGCTGAAGCGCGTTATTTTTACAAAGAAATGCTCTATCGCGAAGTACCCGCTATGGTTGGCCTGAATATCCTTTGGCTGAGCCCGCAGCAAATGTGTAAGTTTGAAACGGCTTATCAGAACTGGCTGGATTGGTACCGTAACCTCGACCCCAAATACATTCCGCTGTGTGATCCTCAAATCAATCCGCTTTGCGATTTGGTAGACTGTTTCAAAAAGCTTGAGGACGATCCGCTTTGCCAGATTACAGAAACCACAGCAGCGGAATGTGCCTGCCTCCATCCGCCAAAGGTCCCTGGAGACCCTTGTATTGAAAAAACCGATCACCTCTTTTGGATCGATTGCCCACCCGTAAACCAACCTGTTGGAAGTAACGTGGATACCATCCCGGAAGAAGTTATAACCGTCGTTTCAATACCGGATGCCATTTCCGAATCTACCGTTCCCCAGTTGGCGACTGCAATCCGCGAAGCAATCACCCAACGTGCGCAACAATATCAGCTCGCCATCCAGGCCATTACTGACAATAATATAACCTCTAGCGAGGGCTTCCAGCGCGCCTTGTTTTTTGTTAACAATCCCCCCAGTCTGGCTGCCTATACTCAATTGGTCAAGCAAATTCTCCAGAAAGACCTGGGGCGCAAAGGAACCACTAAACACCGTGTATTTTCAAATATCCTGCAACAGGCGAGTTGGTACCTGTTCGACCAGTTGTTGCAGGAACACCCCAACACCATCCCGGCAGAGACCAAGGCTGCACTTGCTCCGGTATTGGCCAGCATGCAGGCCAAAGGAATTAATATGGAAGACTTGGCCAAGGGCTGGCAAGCTGAAAACCTGGCGAAACTACTGGCAGCGAAAGCCTATAACAAGTTTCTGAAGTTGCTCAAATCCAATTGAATTGAGGACCAATCGGCACCTCATCGGCAAACAAACCTTCGATTTGCGCCTTAGCGCCAAAGATGAGGCTCATGACATCCAGCATGAGTTGAGTCGTTTGTATTGGCAGCGGGTAGTGCCTGGAATCGAGCGCTTGTTTGACCGTCTGGCTGGCCCGGATGAATTGATTCGACTAGATAAATTGGAGCTCGATCTCGGGACCATTTCTCCACAAGACCTGCGCTCGGATGTGTTTGTTCAAAAACTGATGAAGGAATTGGAATCTGTCCTTTTGGAGGCGCTGGCCCAAAATTCGCCCAATGTTATCAGCCAACCCTTGCGCCTGGGGCGTTTTGATCTCTGGCTGTATTTTTTGGAACACGGCGCTCTGCCTGCGCATGCCTCTATTCCCGAATCTATCCCGGAATGGCATCGCCACATTTTTGAAACCCTGGCGCTGGATGCAAAAGCAGTGGAGCGTTTACGCCGGCTCTTGGCGACCCGCCCCCAGGCTATGGAGCGACTCCTTGTTCAATACGAGGACGCTTTTTTGCAACAAGTCATTGGCCTGTTTACTGGCTACGATCAGCAACAGCTGCCTACCGCCGTCCTGGAACTCGCTACCAACATCACGGAAACGCTACAAATACTCCATCAGGCAATCCAACGGAATGCAAAAACAGCTTCCTTTACCCACGAAGCATGGATAGATGCCCTGATCAAAGCCTTATTGCGGCGCATTCCTGCCTTAAAGAGTAAGCCGCAGTGGCAACTGGATTGCAAAACCTGGTTGTTGCAAAATCAAATAAACACCAGCGCCATTTCTTCGCCAGCATTCAAGCGGCAGCTCGAAAAAGAAGTTTGGCGCATCCTCATCAATGCAGTAATCATCCAGCGTCAAAAAGCCAATACGGCGATCTTGATGTCGGGTGCTATCAAGCAGCCGACCTTCAAGCCCTGGCTGCTCGTGGTGATCCAAAACATCGAAAAAGGAAGTAAAAATTTACCCTTGCTTACGCACTGGCTGCAAGAACTGAAGGCAGATAACCCCTTGTCAGCTCATCAACCAGAGGTCCCTATCAATCATCCTTTATCCAAGGCCATTCCCAACACCACTGAAACAGATCGGAATGGGTACTTCATCCAAAATGCCGGGATCGTTTTGCTCCATCCTTTTTTAGCGCAATTTTTTAAACGCCTGGAATTGTGTGAAGGTCTGGAATTTAAAGACGATTGGAGTCGCCAAAAAGCCATTTGTTTGCTGCACTATTTAGGCACAGGTGAAATACACACCCCTGAATACCATCTTGTTTTGCCTAAATTCCTTTGTGGTTTGCCCCTGAACATACCCTTGGATCACTCCATCCACATCAGCCCCGCAGAGCAAGCCGAGGCAGACAACCTGTTGGCAGCGGTGATCGAACATTGGGGCGCCCTCGGCAGTGCCTCTCCCGATGGATTGCGCGAGGGATTCCTGCAACGGGAAGGCAAGTTGGAAAAACGACCCTCCGGCTGGTTCCTGCGCGTCGAAAGCAAAACCCTCGACATCCTGCTCGACCGTTTGCCCTGGAACCTGAGCCTGCTCAAACTCCCCTGGATGGAGGAAATGCTCAGAGTAGAATGGAGATAATTCATATCAACTAATAATTGGCCAAGTCATGGAACTCAATGCTAAAGAAGAATTTAAAACTGCCTTTGCAAAAGCCAAAGAACTGGGCATGGCGAAGTTATTGTCGGGCTTGACCATTCTGGTAAGAGATACCGCCGATTTCATCCATACCAATGGTTTGAAAGATGCCAGCACCGAAAATTTTAGGCAGGCCTATCTGGATATGTTGAACCATGATCGCTTTTATTGGGCGGCCTTTGGGGCTGATTTACACAAATCCCTGGATGATGCAGGAATGCCTTCGGGATTTGCCAAAAATGCAGCCAGTTGTAAGTTTGATTTTGCGGCATTAAACGACGAACAAATCGTTCAGGAATGGACCCGCGCATCGGGCTGGTATTTTTTTAAAACCTATTCCCAACAACTGCGCAGCGTCCTTTTGGGTAATGGAACCTCCCTCGAAACCCTGAAAACAAATTTAATTGATACCGAAGAACCGGATAAGCCCTGGATTGAACTCATCGATAAATTGGCCTACCAAGGCAACCAGGCATCACCGTTTTTGTCTCCGGTGATGCTCTATCTCGTTCTGCTCTTGAAAACATCGGACTTTATCACCTTGAAGTAAAAATTCCCTGGCGCATTCATGAAAGCCGCCGAGTCCAAATCCACCACGACCACCCAACAGCTTCAGGCCAAAGCGGAAACCCAGGAACCTTTCTTCCAAAAGGAAAGGACGGACAGCGTTTTGGAACAAGGCAATACCCCTTTCTTCTCCCCTCAAGCTCAGTCCCAACCTTTTTTTAGCAAGCCCACCATTCAAACCAAACTCACGGTAGGCCAGCCCGGCGATCAATACGAACAGGAGGCGGATCAAATGGCTGACCAAGTGGTGCAACGCTTGGCCGAACCGGATCAAAGCGGGCCTGTAGGACTTACCGGAAATGGCCAGGTGGGCAAAACCATTCAGCGCAAACCTATTTTTGAAAGCAATGCCGAACCCGACATTCAGGCTAAATTCCAGTCCTCAACAGCTCAA
The DNA here is from genome assembly GCF_033763495.1 of Haliscomenobacter sp. GTDB lineage: Bacteria > Bacteroidota > Bacteroidia > Chitinophagales > Saprospiraceae > Haliscomenobacter. Next base: position 38,578 of record NZ_JANRKL010000184.1, read on the forward strand.
ACAACTCCACTAATCCAGACCAAATGCGACGACTGTGAGCAGGAGGAAAAATTGCAGAAAAAGGAAGAACCGGGGGTAGAGGAGCAGGTACAAATGAAACCGATTTTTGAAAGCAACGGCGAACCTCTCGAAACTCCCCTACAAGCCAAATTAGAGCATACGCCCTTCCTGCAAAAACAATGCGCTGAATGCGCTGCGGAGGAAGAAACCCCAGGTGTGCAAATGCAAGAGGATTCAACAAATTCAAATACTGCCACTCCTAGCCTGGAAAGTCGCTTGAGCAGTTCGCGCGGTGGCGGTTCCCCTCTGCCCGAAAATACCCGTACCCAAATGGAAGGGGCTTTCGGCTCGGATTTCTCCGGGGTGCGGATACATACGGATAGCTCGGCGGTGCAGATGAACAAGGAACTGGGTGCGCAGGCTTTTACGCATGGGAGTGATGTGTATTTTAATGCGGGGAAGTATGATGATGGGAGTAGAGAGGGGAAAAGGTTGTTGGGGCATGAGTTGACGCATGTGGTGCAGCAGGGGGGGGAAGTGCAACCTAAGTTTATACAAAAACAAGAGGCTGATCAACAACCAGAATTTAGCAATAATGCCAATGTATACATTGAAGAAATAGAATCATCAGAGAATAAAAGACAAAGCCTGTTGTCTGATACATTGCAACTGGTACTCAATACGCCGAACTCGTTGGAACAGCAGAAAATTAATGGAGTTCCAAACTTAGAAACGAAGAATCAATTTCCTAACTTAGAAAATGAGGCACGGCCAATCGATGAGAAACGCTCACAATCCCTGCCTGCCTTCAACGATTCAATGGAATCGCAAGCCAGTGAGAACTCTTCTCAACAAGAAGGTGCGCTTAATGATACAAGTGATTCTTTAGAAAATCATCCTTATTCGTCCCCTACAGCTATAATGGATCGTCTTGTCCAGGCATCAGAATCTCCGATCAAGCCTCATGCTATAAATCAAGCCAACCTGATTTATTCTGATTATTTGAAAAACAGAGTACTTATTGGTGAAAACACGGAGAATAGAAATCTAATTACCAGCAATTATTTTAGAGGAATCAAGTCAGACATAGGAAGCTTTTTTGGTATAACTGGTGCAAGCTTTAGGAAAAATATTCTTCAATTTCAACGCCAAGTAACTGTAATATCTACCGAGCAAATTGCTGTTCTAAAGAGTTTTCTCTCCAGTATGCTTGAGCAAGGGATGGCACTAGGAAATCAATTTAGTTTGCTCATTCATAATACACTTACGAGCACAAGCGATTTCCTTCAGTCTCGGATTTTAGGAGTAATCAATAATGTTACTGATCTTCTAAACTTTATGCCACTCCCAGATATTCCTGGTGTAAGCCAGTTTCGCAATTTTATTCTGAGTTTGATAAATAGAGGTGCAGAAATGTTAAGAACAGGACTGAATACGGTAATAAATTTTATTACCAGCGCTCTTTCTCTTAGCATACAAACTATTCAGAACCTCATTGGGCAATTTCAGTGGTTTCTGACACAAATTTTTTCAAATATTTTTTCGTTAATAACACGTATTATTCAATCTATTTTACAATTTTTTCAAAATGTTACACAAAAAGTCCTTTCTACACTGGATGAATTTCTATGCAATATTATTAACCCTTTCCTCACGAGAATAGAATCTATAACGCTACAACAAATTGAGCAATCCAAACAAGAGGCATTACAGGCACTGGAAAAAAATACTGTTGAACACCTTCAAAAAATTGCAAATTTTCTCTTTCCATCCTTCAGTAAGCCGAAACAGTCATCGATGAACAGGCTAACAGAAGATAAAAAAATAGAATATATTGAAAATATCGTTCAGGAATGTATGTCTATTAATCAAGAAATTATTTCAAATTTTAATTCCACTTTACTAGTCAAGTTCATTGAACTTCAAAATGATTTCTCTCAAACAATTACACGCCTTTACACAGAAGTCAGAAATACCATTTCACAAATTATTGGTAGCGTAAATAAGTTGATAAGTCAGATCATTGATGCAATTTTTAATATTGTGCTGCAAGCATTTTCAATGATACAGCAAATTTTGCAGCAGATATCCAACGCCCTGTCTCAAATATTTCAACGTATCATTAATTTAGTTCAAAACCCAATAGATAGTTTAATTGAGCTTGCTGAAAACGTTTGGAATAGAGTAAAAAGTACGGTACAAAATTTAATTAATAATTTGCTTTCAGGCAACTTTTTGGCTGTAGGCAGTACTAATTCACTTTTTGCACCTGCATTCCTTGCACCTGCTCCAGTAATCGTAGAAGTGGTTATTGTCATAGTAGAGATTATTATTATCACAATTGGTGGAATAACAATAATCATTATAGGAGGAGGAACAGTTATTGTTGTAATTGGAGGATTAGTGTTTGAACTACCATTAGTTCTTTTTATTATAATTGTGGCCATTATTGTAGTCTTAACCCTATTAATAATAGCGTTACTCATTCATCTGTTATATAAATATTTAACTAAACCTGAACCAGTCCCAGTTCCTGTGCCAGTACCAATCCCTGATCCTGATGATCCTGATGATCCTCCTACTTGCCAACCTGATGAAATATTTGATCCTACTGCACCGGATGGCTTCTCAAGTCCAATAGGAATTAACTGGTATAAGCCGTTATCGGTATACGATAACCCAATCTCTTTGCATGGAGAGGATTATTTCATGACAGAAAGGAAAGAATTACCTCCGCCCAGAGAAGATTTTACAATAGGTGTAAATGCCGAATACTTGCCCTTTGAAGGCAAAATTTTGTTACTATTCAATACGCATGATAGAAACATATCGACAAAATTTATCAGATTACTGAGAGCCGCAGGTTATTCTTGGACTACTCCCCAAGGAACTCGAACATCTCCTGATCATGTGCAAGACTTAATGTGGAACGGTTTTGATGAGTTTGAAAACTTATGGCCTTTAGAATCTCAATATAATGAAGCCGCAGGAAGAAAACAAAACTCAGAACAAATCATTTACTTTAGGCCAGATCCATTGCGTCCCTGCGCCGTGGTTTTACCCATTACAGTAGCGAGAAGAAGATACAATATGAGTGAAAGGCGTTTTATCATAATATCTATTCTTCGTCTTTAGGATTCTATAAGGTAATCTACTTACCGCTGGTATTTTCTCTAACCCATACTATCTATCCTTGCCTCTTCGGACGCACAAGCATGCACGCTAACCCGAAAAAAGCAAAAATCCAATGAGCAGATATGTAACCCCCAAAATCGAACCTATCCATTTCGAATTCAAAATAATCGTCCCATTGCTCTGGTTTCGTCCAAAATCCACTCGTTAAATCCGACGCGACACGCAATGTTCTCAAGTCTCTCTGACCCAACCAAACCATAAAATTTCAAACGATACCCATGCCACAACAAAAATACATCAAACCATTCAAAATACCCTTAAAATCCAGGGCGGGAGGTGGCGAGACCCTGTCCTACCTGCTTTGGGGCGACCCTGTACAGGTGAAAGACAGCAATCCACCCAACGCTGAATGGGTAGAAGTGATGGCGCGTTTTTGGGACAGCGGCTTTGTAAAAAGCAGCGACCTGATGGTCGACCCTATTCTGGAAATCTACATCATCGACGTAGGGCAGGGCGATGGTGTGTTATTCAAAACACCCGATAATAAATGGCACCTGCTCGACGCGGGCACAACCAACTCGCGCCAGATGACCCGCAAAGGAGCAGCCAATTTCGTGCGGTTTAAATTCATACAGGACTTGAGGCGAGAGAAAGTCCAGTTGGAAAACTTGATCCTGTCGCACCCGGATTTAGATCATTACGGCGGTATGATTGACTTGTTGAAGGGCGACTTGCACGGGCACGATCGCTTTGAAACAGAGGTAGTCAATTTTTACCACAATGGGTTGGGGCGTTTCCGACAGTCACCAAAACTCGGTACGGAAGTAAGCGACGGCGTTATTGCTGATTTCCCGATCAGAACGTATAATTTAAACAAAAGGCCTACATTTATTACACAATTGTTAAACGGCAAAGCCGATTTCCAGAGCAACCGAGATCGGTTTATACCCGAATACCAGGAATTGGCTGATCTTTTGATCCAAAAAGCCGGAAACATTGCCCGAATTTCGGCTGATACGCGCTTCTTACCTGGGTACGAACAAGACAATCCGAGTCTCAAAATCCGGGTACTCGGCCCCATCATAGAACCCTTTAACAATAACCGAATCGGCCTGCGCAAACTCGGTAGCGAAGCCAAAACGGTCAACGGTCATTCCATTGTGCTGCGCATCGACTTCGACCAGGTTAAAATATTGTTGACCGGCGATCTGAATGAAGAGTCGCAAAAACTCCTGCTCAACTACATCCCCAAAGAAGAATTTGCCGTTGACATTGCCAAAGGCTGCCACCATGGCTCAGAAGATGTGTTGTTTGAGTTTTTGAAGCACATGAAACCCAAGGCTACCATCATCAGTTCGGGGGATAATGAGAGTTATTCGCACCCCCAACCGCAAATACTGGGCGCAAGCGCTTACTATGGCAGCGAGTACAAGGGTAAAGATGGAAAGCAATACCCGCCATTGGTATATTCCACTGAATTGGCGCGGTCGACCGAGTTGAAATTCCCCGGCTCGGTCAAAACCCGCAGCCAGCCAGGCGCCAACGATTATGTGACCCACGATGCCTTTAATACCTTGATCCAGGCACAGGGCGAATCGGGTTACCGCACGCTGCTGCATGTGCCCATCAATACCGATCTGATCTACGGCTTGGTATCAGTACGCACCGACGGGCGCACGGTACTCATCGCAACCAGCGAGGAACAAGGACGTGATTTTGATACAAAGGTTTTGCGTTTTGATTGAATTAAACACTGAGTCGAAAGTATGCCTGCATTCCCCACTCATCCTCCTAAAACTACCCCGCTGGTACGGCGTCTTTGATCTGTAAGATTATCCCTGGGTCTTCATACGCACAAACATGCACACTAGTCCAAAAGAGCTCAAATCAAATGAACAAATTTAGAAAAGCGTATAATCGACCCCATTCATTTCCGATTCAAGATAATCATCTCTTTATCCAAGTAAACGATGAATACCAACAAAGTTGAAACCATAAAAATGGTCCAGAATCTGAGAAAGATTATAACAAAAGGCGATATGAAAGAACTATCCTCGCATCTAGAGGAGTTTTCACATATTGTTAATCAATCTTTTAAAGATTATTGCATATTGTTATTGAATAAATTAAATACTGAGATAAAAAAGGAAAATCTTGGTTTAAGTGAAAATAACATTGAGAAAAATAAAACATTAAATAGCATACTGAATTTGTTGACAGAAATAGAAGAATATACAAATCCCGAGAAGTTGGATTTAAAATATCTAGAATACTTTGATGGAAGGCTTGGATATGATAGGCTTGTTCGAGCATTTCAAGAACAAGAATTGGTAAACAATAACGCTTTAATAGCTAAAAAATTAGCAGAGTTTTCAGAATTGGAAATTTACAAACAGAATCAAAAAATATACAAACAAGGAGAATTAGCTGGTGATCATTTTTTTATGGTGTTAATCGGTCAGGTTGAATTACAAAAAGATGGTCAGCAAATTAACATCATCACAAGTGGGGGATGCTTTGGCGAGTTTCCAATGATCATACCTACTGATGTCTTTTATTTGAATGCAATTTCCAATGGTGATTCTATTGTAGCAAAAATACCAATTATTCATTTTTTAGATATCACTGAAGAGTATCCTGAAATTTGGAAAAATCTAGCAAGAATGCTTGCAAAAAGGCTTCGAAATTCCGCCAATACGCGATAGAGTATTCGCTTATTTTCCAATAAAAGAAATCTCAATACAAAACAAAGTAGCATCCAAAAAATGCTGTATAAGGACTACAAAATAATTCATTGAAACCCCTAACTGATACCTGAGCTCCAATCCAATTTTCTAACTAACCAAACAGTTCAATCTATGTCCTACCAAGCACCCCTAGCACTCCGTTGGAATCGCCTAGCCTGCGATGCCATCTACTACACCAAAACGCCGCCCACCATTGCTGCCCGTGCCTTGGCCATGGTACACACGGCCATGTACGATGCCTGGACGGCGTACAGCGGCGGCTGTGAAGTAAGCACCACTACCGGGGCCCGTATGAAGCGCCCAGAAGAAGAATGCACCCAAAAGAACCGGGAGATTGCCTTCAGCTTTGCTGCTTATCGGGTATTGGAAGATTTGTTCAGCCACAACTTGCCAGAGGCGCACAAGGCCATGTTTGCCAAGCTGCTGCAAGAACTTGGTTGCCAAACCAGCGATGATACCCAGGACCCCAGCAAGCCCCAGGGCATTGGCAACCTTGCTGCCAAGCTGATTTTGGAATGCCGCCGGGGCGATGGCTCCAATCAGGACGAGGATTACGCCGACTACACCGGCTACAAGCCAGTGAACGACCCGCCGCCCAAAAAACCACTGAAAGACGTGGCAAAATGGCAGCCCCAGAACGACGCTGCCCGCAAGTCCCAAAAATTCCTGACCCCACAGTGGGGACTGGTTAAGCCATTTGCCTTACAGTATGGGCACCAATTCCGTCCACCTGCCCCTGCTGCCTGCGGCACCCCTAAATTCGAACGCCAGCTTGACGAAATCATACACCTCAGTGCTTGCCTGAGCGATGAACAGAAACTGATCGCCGAATACTGGGCAGGTATGCACGAGGATAAATTTGACACCACTACTACCGTACTCGGATATGGCTACTGGACGGTACCTCCGGCGCAGTGTTGCCGCATTGCCCACTACATCGCCGAAAAAAATGAGTTCAAAAACGCCAATGTGATCAAGCTGTTCTTCGCCCTGACCAATGCCTTGCTGGATGCATCCATTGCGGCCTGGGATGCCAAAGTCCACTACGACTACGCCCGCCCGGATTCGGTCATTCACGAATTGCGCGACGAAGTTTGCTTTGAGGCTTGGGGTGGCCCTTGCCGGGGCACCGTCAGTATGGAAGGAGAGGGCTGGTGCCCGTATCTGCTCACTACTCCGCCATTCGCCGAGTATGTGTCGGGGCACAGTACATTCAGCCGGGCCATGGCAGAAATCATTACCTGCTTCTGCGGCTCCAATGCCTATGGCGATTGTGTCACTTTTCCCGTGAAAAGTTCGGTCATCGAAAAGGATTGCACACCCGCTAAAGAAGTCACCCTCACCTGGGCCACTGTACACGAAGCAGCCGAACAGGCGGGTTGGTCCAGGCGGTATGGGGGCATCCACTTTGAAGAAGGCGATCTCAATGGCCGGGAGTTGGGGAAAAAAGTAGCCATCTGCGTTTGGAATAAAGTGTGCACCTATTTTGAAGGCATTGTAGGCGAATCCGCTGCAAAATGATCGTCGTCTCAGTAGCTATTCAAAAAGGGGGCGCGGGTAAAACTACCACTACGCTCAATCTGGCCGCAGCCCTGCGCGAAAGGGGTAAAAAATGCCTGCTCATCGACCTAGACCCACAGGCTAGCCTGTCGCAAGCGCTTGGTGTGCTGGATGAGCCAGAACCGAACATTTACCACTTGCTGAAACAGGAGGCAAGCGGCCAAGCGTGTAACCCCGGGTCTGCAATATTAACCAGAAGTGGACTGGACCTATTGCCCGCTTCACTGGAGCTGGCCAGCGCAGAACTTGAACTGGTGAGCGTTTATGGCCGGGAACACATCTTGTCGCAAATCTTGCAACGCTTGACTGTTGCTTACGATTTCGTGTTGCTCGATTGCCCCCCTTCGATCGGGATGCTTACGGTGAATGCCCTGGTGGCCAGCAACTTTATTCTGATGCCTTTAAATGCAGAATTCCTATCTTTGAAAGGGGCCAATAGCTTTTTGCGGCATCTGACCCTCATTCAGCGTTTGAACAGCAGCATTAAAGTATTGGGATTTGTACTGACCCGTTACGATGCCCGCAAAACGATGACTCGTGAAGTAGAGAATCGCCTAAAGCAGGACTACGGAGTTGACAAGGTTTTTAAAATCCATATCCGCAACAGCATTGCGCTGGCCAAAGCCCAACAAGCTGGAGTCGATGTTTTTTCTTTTGATCAAAAATCCAATGGCGCACTGGATTACCTCGCCCTGGCAACTGAGTTTTTATCTAAAATGACTGGATCATGAAAAGTGCATTTCTTTCTCGTCGGCACCGCAACCCGCAGCAAAACCATGAGCCGGAAAAGGAGCAACCCTTTTTCTCCAAATCTAACGATCAGGAAAAGCAGCCGTTTTTCCAGGCAGGGGCCCAATCAGGAAATGGCCAAGCCATCCAGGCCAAGCTCAGCATTGGCCAACCCGGCGACAAATACGAGCAAGAGGCGGATAGTGTAGCCAACCAGGTGGTCAGCGGCCAAAATCAAACGCCCGTGCTGCAACGGCAAGAGATCAGCACCGTTCAACGCGCTACTCTGGCTACCCCGCAAGAGGATGAGAAGTTAAGCACCGCCGAAAGCCGGATGGAAAAGGACAAACTCATCCAGGAAAAACCGGAGCTACAGCGGGAACAAATGCCGGAAGAAGAAAAGCCTGTACAGAAAATGGATGCGCCCAAAGAGGAAGAAGCCCTCCCTGTGCAACAAAAAGCGGATCCCAAAGAAGAAGAGCCCTTGCAAAAAATGGATGCTCCCGAGGAAGAAAAAGAGCCCGTCCAAATGGCTAAAGAGGAGGAAGAGCCGCTTCTGCAACAAAAAGCAGAGACGGGAGGGACTACAACGGCAAGTGCTCATTTGAGTAGCCGGATACAGGACTCCTCAGGGAAAGGTGCGCAACTAGCTGGCCATACCCGTGCTGAAATGGAACAGGCTTTTGGAACCGATTTTAGCAACGTCAACATTCATACCGATACAGACGCTGTACAGATGAACAAAGAACTGGGCGCGCAAGCATTTACGCACGGGCAGGATGTGTATTTTAATGCTGGGAAGTACAATCCGGAGAACAGCAGTGGTAAACGGCTGCTGGCGCATGAGTTGACACATGTGGTGCAGCAGGATAATGAAACCATTAAGCGGAAAGGAGGCAACTCAACTATACAAAAAACCAAAAAGAAAGGATTTGCTTATTTAATCGTTTATCCTGAGTACAAAATAGATTCCGAAATTGAAGCTATTGGCAAAGTAAAAGGGCCTGGTCATGCTGGGGTCTTGTTGGTTTCGCCGGAGGGACTTACCAAGTATTACGAATATGGTAGATATGCAACATTGGACGGAACCAAAGGGAAAGTTCAAAAGCGAACCATCCCTGATGCCAAGATGGACAATGAAGGAAACCCTGATTCAGCTTCAGTTAAAAAAGTAATGACCAGTCTTTCTACAAAAGCAGGTCAAGGGGGTAAGATCGAGGCTACCTTTTTTCCAGACTTGGATTTTAATAAGATGAATACTTTTGCCACTCAAAAATTTCAGGAAACCAATAAAGGATTTAAAAATTACAAAAAAGATAGAAAGGCTTATTCTCTTTATGACAACAATTGTGGAACATTTGCAATGGATGTCATTAAACAAGGAGGTGAACTTAAAACACCGATGTTTATCATGGTGAATACCCCGACCAATATAGCCAGCGAATATCAGGAAGAAGGGTATGAAAAACAAAATTTTAGCGGAACAAAGAAATGATAATAAAGAAATTACTAGACTTTTTTGGGCTGAATAAAAAATTAGAACAAGTCAATATGGAAACTAATTCTCCTTCTTTTCGTGCGCTCAACCCATTAGCAAAATTTATCGGAGATCGCATCAAGCAGCATTTTGATACACCTGGTGGTTTTACAAGGGAGCTAGAAGCGTATTTTCCCGATTTGTTTGAGACTTCAGCTCAAATACCTGTTTTTGCCCAAGAAAATTCATTAAAAGAACTAGAAAATACTTTATTGTGTATTGCCATTGCTCCTCACCTACAACCCGATTTCTACGACCGGGTCATCAAAGGTTCTCTCCCTCTATCCGGCGACTTCCCCCAACTCGGCGGCACCCGCGGCAAAAACTTCCGTGGATTTCTACCCACCGGTGAAACCGCTCTTTTTCTGCTCGCAGGTGATGACATGAAAAAGCGCATGGAAGTATATGAACTTTTCAGCGAAGACCATGTCTTTGCCAAAAAGCACATTCTTTGGCTTGAAGAAGTGCCTGAAGGCGAACCCTGCATGAGCGGCCGTATCATCCTCTCTCAAGAATGCGTCGACTTGTTCACTACTGGTAAAGTTGCACGCCCCAAGTTTAGCCTGAATTTTCCAGCACAATTTTTGGAGACGAAAATGGACTGGGAAGATTTGGTACTTCATCCCGACACCCTGCAGCAAATCAATGAACTCGAAATCTGGGTAAAATATGGCAAAATATTAATGAAAGACTGGGAAATGGAAGGGAAACTTAAGCCCGGCTATCGAGCCTTGTTTCATGGCCCACCCGGCACGGGTAAAACATTAACCGCTTCACTATTGGGGAACAAAACGGGCAAAGAGGTGTACCGCATTGACCTCTCCATGGTCGTCTCTAAGTTTATCGGTGAAACCGAAAAAAACCTTGCGAACCTCTTTGCTAAAGCTGAAAACAAAAACTGGATTCTCTTTTTTGATGAGGCTGATGCCCTCTTTGGCAAACGCACCAGCGTGCGTGATGCTCACGATAAATACGCCAACCAGGAAGTTTCTTACCTGCTACAACGGGTAGAACACTACGATGGACTGGTTATTCTTTCATCCAATTTCAAAAACAATATTGACGAGGCTTTCAGTCGCCGCTTTCAATCCATCATCTACTTTCCGATGCCTGGTGTGGATGAACGTGTTCTCCTATGGAAAAAGGCATTCCCATCCAAAATACAACTCGCCAACGACATCAATCCTTACGCGCTTGCGCAGAAGTATGAGCTTAGCGGCGCCGAAATCATCAATGTCGTTCAATTCGCTTGCTTGCGTGCGCTTGATCGGGGAGAGGAAAAACTGATTTTTAATGACCTCTACGAAGGCATCAAAAAGGAATTTCAGAAAGAGGGACGAATTATGAGGTGAAGTTTATTTTCCACTATTAAATTTATATTGCGATACATTTTGAATCAAAGGCATTCAGATGCCTCCCATGTATAAACTAAAACCACCCCACATGTCACTACCACCCAACTCACCATTGCTTACCATTATCTCTTTCGGCCTTGGTCTTCTCCTCCTCGGCGGCTTCCTCGGCGGCGAATTGGCCAAAAAACGCCAGGATAAGGCCGAAATCAAAGAAATCCAAAAACAGCAAAACGAACTTTTGAGCAAATTAGAAGAGTCAAGAAAAATCGCACTCCAGAATGAGCAGAGAGCCCTCGCTCACATCGACTCCATTTATCAAGTCCTCGATGTTTTGGCCATGCAAGAGCTAAACGTGCGTTCAGAAATCAATCGATTGCGGGATGAACTCCAGCGCAAAAGAAAAGCGCTGGTGACTACCAAAAGTAAATTAAGTGAACAAAGTAAAAAAAGTACTTTTTCTTTTAAAAACGACTAAATTACATGGACATGAAAACTAACCAAAAAACCCAACTTGCCATTGGTATTGGGTATTTCTTATTGTTTATACTTACCATCAATACCCCTCAAGCTCAATCGCTTCCCAAAGGAGTGTTCCAAAAGGAGGTATACCTTCATTTGGATTCAACTGCCGATACAATTGTGTATCTGGAAGTACGTGATGCCGATGCCTTAAAATTACTGGGAGAAAAATTACTGGCTGAAAACTACCCAATTAGTATCATCAAGAAACCTGTTTTAGATCCATTTTTCGAACTCATTTTGCAGTACGAATCACAATTGGATGATTGCCAATTGTTAAGTCACCATTATTCGACTTTGGATAGCATCCAACAAGAGAAAGAACTGGAGTTAAAAAAAGTAATTCGCCTTCAAGAGGATCGAGTCAACAATTATAAAAAACTCAATGAAGACCTTAGCCAGGCTAATACGCAGCTTAATTCTCTCTTAAGCAATACCTTGGAAATCGCCAAAGATGGAACCAGGCACCGAGTGAAAAAACAATGGTTGACCGCCATTCTAGGTGCAGGTGTAGGTTTTTCAATAGCTGGTATCATAACCTCGTTTAAATAGAATGTTTTTTTAATCATAAAACTAAATCTACATGTCAACATTTGTTGTAACTGCAACCGCCCTTAACATGCGGAGCGAACCCAAGGTTACTACCACCAATCGTATTGCTCTTTTACCACAGGGGCACCTTGTTTCAAAAATTCGAGTTGCACCACAAAACCCTGATTGGTTTGAAATAAGTACCATCCTTAATGGGGCCTTATTTGTTGGATATGTCAATGGCGCATTTCTGGCTGAACAGGATTCTGTGGTTTTTCCAATTTTTGACCAAATAGGAGGGGTACACCTTCAACCTCCCAAAGCACTTCGGAGTGTAAGGGGAATTTGGGCTTATCCACTCAGTGAAACCAACATGCCTCAAAGAGACCGGAATGAAAGTGTAGCTTTACAAAAACAGACGCTCCTCGATATCGTCGATTGGCTTGATGTAACCCAAAGTGATCGCTATCAACCAGGACAGAATACTTATTGTAATATTTACGCTTATGATTATTGCTCTTTGGCAGGTGCTTACTTGCCTCGGGTTTGGTGGAACAACAATGCCATCATCAAACTTTTAGGAGGCACGGAAGTTTCAGTGAAGTATGGTGATTCAGTTTATGAAGTGAATGCGAATGGCTTGTATAATTGGTTAGGCGATTTTGGAGATCATTTTGGTTGGCAAAGACTAAGCAATGCCCGTGAACTACAGGCACAAGTCAATCAGGGAAAGGTTGGCATAATTAGTGCAGAGAACAAGTCTGCCAACAATTCAGGGCACATTGCGGTGGTTATTCCAGAGCACGATGGGTTCAATGCTACCGACAACCCTTTTATCCCCATACAGAGTCAGGCCGGGCGGGTAAACCGCAAGAAATTTAACCACCTTAACTGGTGGACTAAACCTGAATTTCGGGCATTCGGTTTTTGGGTTCATGATTAAAATGGAAAGGAAATTCAAATAAAAAAGAACTTATACCAAACAAGTGGAGGCCCAATTCTTTGAACCTCCACACCCCCAAAACTATTTCTCCGGACAAGTAATATCCACATCCAAATGCCGATTCTTCCCAAACAACTTCATACTCCCTTTAATCCGACAGCCATTTGAAGCGGTAATGTCCACCGTAACGGTATAAGGAGTAAGTACGTCCCCACCCGTTGTAATTTTCCCCAAGGAGGAGATGGTTTTTCCATCAGGCATTACTGCCACTACCGATTCCTGGGTTCCCTTTGTATTATAAGCCAATTTGATTCCATTGCTAAAGGTATGTGCTACTTTGAGCCCTTCAGCAACAATCAAATCCTTCTGGACTTTCTCCGTCAAATACCGTTGCGCATGTCCTTGCTGGGTAAAACCAATGGTAAAAATCAACATCAAAGTGGCCAGTTTGGCGAAGGTGAAAAAGCTTTTCATGGTTTAAGCGTCTAATAAGGTTTAAAAAGGTTTTGGTGAACTGGGTCGTAAGCCTACGACTCATTTGATACCACAAAGTTCAAGCAAAGCCAGCCCCCAAAACACCTCCCTAAGGAGGGTTTTACAAAAACCATAAAAAAGAAGGGGGCTTATCCCCTAAAATGAGGACCAGAATCCAGTTCTTTCCTCCCATATAGATTTTCCTACATCAATAATTCCCTACCACTACTATAAAAGTTACAATTTTCAGTCTACCTTTGCGCGGTTATGAAATTATCGTAATCGGTTAGCTGCTCCAAACAGCTAGGTGTTTTACATTTTAACACGCAAAAGTATCGCACACTTCTATGGAATCCTTAGTGTACTTACTACCAGGTTTTGGTATTTTGGCTTTGCTGTATATGGCTTATTTATCCGCTTGGGTAAGCAAGCAAGATGCGGGTGGAGATAAAATGCAGGAAATTTCGGCGGCAATTGCTGCCGGAGCAATGGCATTCTTGAAGGCAGAATATAGCCGCCTGGCTATTTTTGCCGTCATTGCCAGTGTATTATTGGTGATTCAATCCCAAATGGTTGAAAACTCCCATTGGTTGATCTTTGTAGCCTTCATCTTTGGCGCAAGCTTTTCGGCGCTCGCGGGTTTCTTTGGTATGCGCATTGCAACCAAGGCCAACGTTCGCACCACTCAGGCTGCAAAAACAAGTTTGGCACAAGCCCTTAAAGTTTCCTTTGCTGGAGGTACGGTAATGGGGATGGGCGTTGCAGGCTTGGCAGTATTGGGTTTGAGCGCTTTCTTCATCTTTTTCTACAACTTCTTTATGGGAGGAACCATGGGCGACAGCGTGGATACGGTGATCAGCATGGAGCGAGTCCTGGAAGTGTTGGCAGGTTTTTCGCTGGGAGCGGAATCCATTGCCTTGTTTGCCCGGGTTGGTGGCGGTATTTATACCAAAGCTGCTGACGTAGGTGCCGACCTCGTAGGTAAAGTAGAAGCAGGAATTCCTGAAGACGACCCTCGCAACCCGGCTACCATTGCCGACAACGTTGGTGACAACGTGGGCGACGTAGCAGGTATGGGTGCCGACCTTTTTGGCTCATATGTTGCCACTGTATTGGCAGCGATGGTATTGGGCAACTACCTGATTGGCGACAACCCAAGTGTATTGGCTGACGCATTTGGTGGCATTGGCCCAATCTTGTTGCCGATGTTGATTGCGGGCCTAGGCATTATTTTCTCCCTGTTGGGTAGCTTGCTGGTACGTGTAGGTGAAGGCAATGCTTCTGCTCAAACCGTTCAAAACGCACTCAACCGGGGCAACTGGGGCTCGATCATCCTCACTGGGGTGGTTTGTTATCCGGTAATCACCTGGATGTTGCCTACTGACATAAACATCAACTATTTTGGTGAAGGCATCAGATCGGTACCTTCCATCAACGTGTTTTTTGCAGTATTGGTAGGTCTGGTCGTAGGTGGCTTGATTTCGCTGATTACTGAGTACTATACGGCCATGGGCAAAAAGCCGGTGAACGACATCATTCAGCGTTCTTCCACTGGTCCAGCTACCAACATCATCGAAGGTTTGGCACAGGGTATGCTTTCTACGGCAATGCCCGTTATCCTTTTCGCAGTAGCGATTTTTGTTACCTATTCTTTGGCTGGTTTCTACGGAGTAGCATTGGCAGCTTCAGGCATGATGGCTACTACGGCTATGCAGTTGGCGATTGACGCTTTCGGACCAATTGCCGACAACGCTGGTGGTATCGCCGAAATGAGCGAATTGCCCAAAGAAGTACGCGAGCGCACCGATATCCTCGATGCAGTAGGTAACACCACTGCGGCCATTGGTAAGGGTTTTGCAATTGCTTCAGCGGCTTTGACTGCCTTGGGCTTGTTTGCCGCTTATGTGACCTTCACCAAAATTGACGGGATCAACATCTTCAAAGCAGATGTACTTGCCGCCTTGTTTGTCGGTGGGATGATTCCGGTGGTATTCTCCGCTTTTGCGATGCGTGCAGTAGGCCGTGCAGCCATGTCGATGGTACAGGAAGTACGCCGCCAGTTCCGCGAGATTCCTGGCATCATGGAAGGAACGGGCAAACCTGACTATGGCCGTTGTGTCGACATCTCCACCAAAGCCGCCATCGCCGAAATGACCATTCCTGGTTTGATCACCATCGTTACCCCAATCGTGATTGGTTTCTTGCTGGGACCAGAAGCATTGGGTGGTTACATGGCTGGTGTAACGGTATCTGGTGTGATGTGGGCCATCTTCCAGTCCAACGCTGGTGGTGCCTGGGACAACGCCAAGAAGTCATTTGAAAAAGGGGTAGAAATCGATGGTCAAATGTACTACAAAGGTTCAGAGCCACACAAAGCTGCCGTTATCGGTGACACAGTGGGTGACCCTTTCAAAGATACATCCGGCCCATCCATGAACATCCTCATCAAATTGAGCTGCCTGGTTGGTTTGGCTATTGCTCCAATCCTCGGCGAGCGCTATGCTGCCCAGCAAGAGGAATTGGGTCAAAAACAAGAGAAAAAAGAAATCAAACTGGAATCGAAGTTGGAGAAAGATGCTCCAGCGGAGGTGTTCTAGTCTGAGCTTGAATAGATCAAAAAACGCCTGTTCACATGTGTGTGAGCAGGCGTTTTTTTTGTTGGAAATTAAACCGCAAGATTTCACTTCCAATCCTCTAATTTCCATCCAAACTCCGGCGCCACCAACTCCGGCGCATGGTGCGGCTTCTTCCGCGCATCCACAATTAGCGGCCCTCGACACCCCCAATGTTTGTGCTCCACAAAAGCATCCACCCCATGTAGATCATGTGAAGGATTGGCACGAGTGAATGTAACCCACAAGAAATTATTCAAGGTAGCCGCCAAAAACTGTGGATCGTCACACAAAACAATCAGCGGAAATCCTTCCAGCCCAGCCTGCCCTTTTAGAGCATCGGCCAGAACCTGAACATCTGCATATGCCTCATTGCTGCTAAACGTTGGCCCACTCATCGCCAGTACCCCCGGCAAAGCCACCTGTGGCCCACTAAACCCCGTTGGCAAATTAAAAGCTGAGGAGGGTAGGGTAGTGGCCAGTTCCCGGCGCTTTTCTCCCCGGCAAGCCATCACCACTTTTGAGCCCGCATTCCAGCCTGACCCAGAATAATCCAGCGTATCAATGGTGGTTTTGGTATAAAAATGCAGGTCTCGCGTCCAATCAATACGCTCCAGCACGTGGCGGAAAAAATCTGCAATATCATGGCAATCCAAATTTGGATCATCATCGGCAGCCGCAATGACCAGGAATTTTGCCAAACTGGTTTGCCCCGAGCCCAGAATGTGGTTGGCCTGAGTCAAAATCTCCTCCGGTACCCGCTCGCGGAAAGGCATGTAACGCTCTTGCCCAATGGCCAACAACAAGGGGTGTACCCCAGCTGCATCCACCGCGTGGATTTGTTTGATCCCCGGGAATTCCTGCGGTGTAAGTAGTTTGACAATTTTGTGGATCAGGTACCCAAAACTGCTGTCCTCCATCGGCGGGCGACCCACTACGCTGAAATGCCAGAGTGGATCCTTGCGGTAATACACTTTGTGTACATCCATCACCGGGAAATCGTGGGTGAGGCTGTAATAGCCCAGGTGGTCACCAAATGGTCCTTCCGGTTTTTTCTCTCCCTTACGGATGGTACCCGTAATTACAAAATCAGCATCACTGGACAACACATAACCATCTTGCCAGGTATAACGAAAGCGCCGTCCAGCCAGCATGCCCGCAAAAGTCAGCTCAGATAAACCTTCCGGCAAAGGCATGATCGCCGAAAAAGCGTGCGAAGGTGGCCCCCCTATAAAGATGGAGCATTTAAAATCTTCTTCGGTCTCATTGTATAAGGTGTGGTGTACCCCGATGCCTCGGTGCAATTGGTAATGCAGACCAATTTCTTTGTTGGTGACGTAGTCATTGCCGTCCAATTGAATGCGGTACATCCCCAGATTGGATTGCATGATGTTTTTGGAGCCTGGGGGCAAACTGAAAACCTGGGGCATGGTCACAAAAGCACCGCCATCCATTGGCCAGGATTTGATCAAGGGGAGTTGGTCAATGGTCGTTTCGCCCCATTGTACGGGGGCCTTACCGATGCTGCGCATGGGTAAGGCACTCAGAGCAGTGAAAGGAGCGCCTAAGTACCGAGTAGGTGTTTTGAAAAAATTAGCTGGATCGGCTTTGAGTTCAATCACCCGTTTGACTTTCTCCAGGGTATGCCGAAAAATGAAGTCCGTTCGTTCATAGGTACCATATATATTACTCACTGCCTGAAAAGGGCTGCCTTTTACTTTTTCAAATAAAATCGCCGGGCCCGCTTCGTCAAAAACGCGGCGGTGGATTTCAGCCATTTCCAGATTCGGATCCACTTCTTTTTTGATGCGGAGCAGTTGGCCGTGTTTTTCCAGGTCATTTACACAAGCGCGCAGGCTGGAGTAACTCATAGAAGCGTATTTAGAGATGGTATGTTAGGTTCTGTGCAAGCAACAAAAATAAGCAGGAAGAGTTTTTGTTCAAGCTCAACTCCTAATAATTACAGAATCAACACAAAGGGGCGATAAAAAAATAAATGTTCATTTTGCCAGAGGATTAGATAAGTAAACGGTTCAATTTAAGTGTTTTATCTAATCCTCTGGCTCAGGAAAAATGAACATTTATTTTTGCCCCACTACAAAGGGAACCAAGCAATGGTGAAAATCCGCAATCACATTGAAAAAAATCATTGCATTGCCGCAAATTCCTGCAAAAGCATGACGGTTTTTTCATTAATCCTTTTTACCTTTCGCCATCCAAACAAGAATAAACAAAAACACCGATATGCAGCAGTACCATACACTGCTTCAGCACATCCTGGAAAATGGAGTACGCAAGCATGACCGTACGGGAACAGGCACCATCAGTGTTTTTGGTTATCAAATGAGGTTTGACCTCAATCAGGGATTCCCACTTATCACCACGAAGAAAGTACACGTCAAATCCATTATCCACGAGTTGTTGTGGTTCCTCAAAGGGGATACCAACATCCAATACCTCGTGCAAAATGGTGTAGCCATTTGGAATGAATGGCCCTTTCAGTTTTGGTTGCAAAACAATCATCCTGAACTGGCCACCGAAAAATACAGCCTGGCCTGGAAAGACAAGCTGGGCACATTCGTGGAGCGCATCAAAACCGAAGATGACTTTGCGGCCCAATGGGGAAACCTGGGGCCAGTCTATGGTCAACAATGGCGCAACTTTGAAGGTGTGGATCAAATTGTACAAGTTGTAAACGACATCCGGCACAACCCGGATTCTCGGCGCCTGTTGGTGTCGGCCTGGAATCCTAAGGATATTCCAGTGATGGTCAAATCGGGTTTACCCCCCTGTCATGCCCTGTTTCAGTTCTATGTGGCAGATGGTAAACTTTCTTGTCAGTTGTATCAACGTTCTGCCGATGTATTCCTCGGCGTTCCTTTCAATATTGCTTCCTATGCCTTGCTTACCCTGATGATGGCACAAGTATGTGGCCTGCAGCCCGGTGAATTTATTCATTCATTTGGCGATGCCCACCTGTACCTCAATCACCTTGAGCAAGCCCAGCTTCAACTTTCCCGCGAACCACGACCCCTTCCCACCATGAAACTGAACCCAGAAGTGAGTGAAATATTTGATTTTCAATACAGTGATTTTTTTCTCAGTGACTACAACCCATACCCAGCCATTAAAGCTGAAGTATCGGTATAAATAAGGTAAGCTTATATTTATTTAGAGATAATCTAAATAACTACGTCTTTCCTTAAAAGTTTGTTAAAAAGATATAGCTAATTATATCTTTGCGCTGACTGAAAAATGACAGTTTATACAATCTTGTTATACTAGGTTATAAAACGCAAGTACGATGATATTTAAGTCTCT
>NZ_JANRKL010000185.1:0-32386 GCF_033763495.1 Haliscomenobacter sp.
ATTCACTTTGAAAAGGCAAGGTCAAAGGCAACTCGGGTGTAAAGGCAATAACCAAACAACTAATCAACAAAAAGCGGAAAACCCAGGCTAGCAAGGTTCCCACCACTGCCTGGAGGTGTATGCGCCAGCCTTGCTCCTTCAGCCCTTTTGATGCAATGACCAAATCCTCGCCCAGTTTAATGGCACCTTGACGAAAACGCCGCAGCAAGCGGTTATTCGTAGCCCAGCCCAACAAACGTTTCATCTGCTGGGGCCCCCAGAAAATGCCATATGCAAAAATGATGGAATACACGATCATAAAAATGTAAAAGCCCAGGGCCAAATAACCCCATTGTCCCAAATCACCAAAAGACTGCGCCCCTGGCCGTAAAATGTCAAATCCAAAAATGAGGAACAAAATGGGTAGGGTACAGAGCATGAACAAGGCATCCAATACGATGGTATAGGTCACAATGGTCACGGTTCGTGCTACAGAAAGTTTTTCCTGCGACAAGATAAAAAAGGCTACCGCTGAGCCTCCCAATGCAGAGGGTGAAACCGCTGAACTAAACTCCCAAATAATTACCACTTCGATACATTTCCACCAGGAAAGTTCCTTGTTGGTCAAGGCCCGCAAGCGGAAGGCATAGGACAAGTCTCGAATCAATACAGTCAATACACCCATCCCAATCCAAAAATAAACGTGACCCGTCCATTGGATGCGTTTGAACTCTTCCGGGTCAAAATTGCGCCACAACATATAAAATACTCCGGCAAGGCCGAGTAAGGCGGGGATGATGATGCGGTAGGGCGAAATTGACTTTAATGCCTTGTGCTGATCCTTTTCAGTATCTTTCCAGGCTTCTTCTTGCTTCACTCTGACGTGGTTTAGGGGCATAAATTAGTGCTGCCCAAATTATAAAGCTCGAAAATCAGTAATTTTTTCCATTTTTGGTAATGATTAGGAAAATATGGACAAAGAAGAACAACTCAAACGCTGGCGACTGGTCCTTGGGCAAAATGCTGACCCTAAAGACAGCATCGGGTTAGGGGAGGAAGAGCAGGGCATGGACAAGGTCCTGGATGCCTTGTACGACAGCGAACGCGAACGTGGCCTGGGTAGTTCTTCGCCGAATGTTACCCGTTGGTTGGGGGATATTCGCAAGTATTTCCCCGCGCCCGTGGTGCAATTGATGCAAAAAGACGCTCTGGAGCGCCTACGTTTGCACCAGATGTTGTTGCAGCCTGAATTGTTGGAAACCTTACAAGCCGATGTACATTTGGTCAGTACCTTGCTGAGTTTGAAAAAAGTGTTGCCCGCCCAAACCCGCGAAACCGCTCGCGAGGTCATCCGTAAGGTGGTGAAAGAACTGGAAAAAAAACTGCGCCAACCTTTACAAAATGCCATTAAAGGTAGTCTAAGTAGAGTGGCTCGTTCTCGTCGGCCCAAACCCAACGCCATAGATTGGCACCGTACCATTCGCGCCAATTTGAAGCACTATCAAGAAGAGTACCACAGCATCATTCCTGAAAAACTCTGGGGCTTCGGTCGCCGCCAACCCAAAATGAAAGACCTGATCCTACTGGTGGACCAAAGTGGATCCATGGCCGCATCGGTGGTTTATGCCGGGATTGTGGGCTCGATCATGGCTTCCATGCCCAGCATTACCACCCGCTTCATCGTGTTCGATACCAGCGTGGTGGACCTCAGCGAAAATTTGCACGATGTAGTGGACCTGCTTTTTGCTACCCAGCTCGGCGGGGGCACACACATCAGTAAGGCCCTGCGTTATGCCCGCCAGCACATTCGCCAGCCGAAGCATACGATTATGGTCCTAATTTCGGACTTGATGGAGGGCGGACCGCAGGATGACTTGCTCCGCCAAGCCGCGGAAATTAAAGCCGCAGGGGTTAATTTGATTGCCCTGCTGGCTTTGAATGACAAGGGCGCACCGATGTACGACCACCATATTGCTACCCAATTCACACAGTTGGAAATTCCCACTTTTGCGTGTACGCCTGATGCATTTCCGGATTTGATGGCGAAGGCGATTAAGGGGGAAAGGCTGCGGGGGACGCCGTGAACTTATATTCTAAGGTCAATCTATAATTTAGCGTAAATTCGCTACCCACTTTCCAATATTTAGCGTAAATTCGCCAATTCTTTCGTTTGTGCTGGAATTTCTGGTACAGCGAACCAATCTGCGTTTTTTAGCCTCAACCTTAACCAGACCAAATAGCGGGTACCGGGATTGCCAGTACCCGCCATCAAACCAAATGACGATGAACTTTCATTTGTCCGAAGAACACTTGGCCGTTCAGGCCGCAGCCCGTGATTTTGCCCAAAAAGAATTGAAGCCTGGCGTCATCGAACGCGATTCCAAAATGGAATACCCTTACGAGCAAATCAAAAAGATGGGCGAGCTGGGCTTTTTAGGCATGATGGTTTCGCCAGAATACGGTGGAGGAGGGATGGATTCCTTGTCCTACGTACTCGCCATGGAAGAAATTTCCAAAATAGACAACTCCTGTTCGGTGATCATGTCGGTCAACAATTCCCTGGTTTGTTGGGGCATTGAAACCTTTGGCAGTGCCGAACAAAAAGCCAAATACCTACCTAAACTGGCCAGCGGCGAATGGATCGGCTCCTTCTGCCTCTCCGAACCTGAAGCGGGCAGCGATGCCACCCACCAGCGCACCACCGCAGTTGATATGGGCGACCACTACCTGCTCAACGGCACCAAAAACTGGATCACCAACGGGGGCACTTCCAAATTGCATCTGGTGATGGCCCAAACCCATCCAGAGAAGGGCTCCAAAGGCATCAATTGCCTGATTGTGGAAACCAGTATGCCTGGTGTTGCCGTCGGGGCCAAGGAAGATAAACTGGGCATCCGCTCATCGGATACCCACACCATTATGTATACCGATGTCAAAGTACCGAAGGAAAACCGGATCGGGGAAGATGGTTTTGGTTTCAAATTTGCCATGAAAAGCCTGGCGGGTGGCCGCATAGGCATTGCCGCCCAAGCTCTGGGCATTGCTGGGGGCGCTTACGAACTGGCTCTGGAATACTCCAAACAACGCACCGCTTTTGGCAAACCCATCAACCAACACCAGGCCGTAGCGTTCAAACTGGCCGATATGGCTACAGAGATCGAAGCGGCCAAACTGATGGTATACCGAGCTGCCTGGCTCAAGGACCAGGGACTGGACTACAGTGCGGCCAGCGCGATGGCCAAACTGTATGCTTCCGAAGTAGCTATGCGCCACAGTGTGGAAGCAGTGCAGGTGCACGGGGGCTATGGCTTCGTGAAAGAATACCACGTGGAGCGTTTGATGCGCGATGCGAAGATCACCCAGATTTATGAAGGGACTTCGGAAGTGCAGCGGATTGTGATTTCAAGGGAAGTCACGGGCGGGAAACCCTATTTGCCGGTGTAAGGAAGGATTCCAGCAAATGGTGCTTTTATTGATTTTGATTGAGTGACGAGTTCCGAGTACATGACTTATGAGTTTTGAAGTAAGCTACCGCAGCGTCTCAGGCAAAGCCTTGGTCTAAGTTGCTGCGGTAGCCCACTTCAAAACTCATAAGTCATGTACTCGGAACTCGTCACTCAAAAAAAATCAATTAATGCTGTCGCTTTGATGGCTTGGCTATTGAGCTACAACAAGCGTTTCTGCACGAACGCCATTAGCGCCTTCACCTTTGGTGTATACGGTGGAAACAATACACTCAGTGTCCCAAAATTCCGCTTCACCACTGCTTTCTCATTCGAAAAAGCCACAAAGCCGTGAAAGCCCATGTATTTGCCAATCCCACTGTTGTTCACCCCTCCGAAGGGTAAATTGGGATTGCCAAAACCCAACATGTAGTCATTGATTACGGTACCTCCAGCCGAAGTATTGGCCATGATGTAATTGATGAAGCGTCGATTGCGGGCGCCGATGTACAAAGAAAGTGGCTTTGGTCGTTTGCGGATGATTTGTACGACCTCTTCCTGGCTTGAAAAAGGCAAAACCGGCAGGATTGGCCCAAATATTTCCTCTTCCATGATCGCCATGTCGTCGCTGATGTTGGCAAGTAGGGTAGGGGGGACAAACAGTTCCGCCTCGTTCCAGGTACCGCCCAATAGTTCCACCGCACCCTTGCTGATGGCATCATCGTACAAGCGCCGCAAACGCTGGTAATGTCGGTGGTTGACAATCCGGCAATAGTCCGGGTTGCTTTCCAGACCTGGTAAATCGGTATACAAACGTTTTAAGGATTTTTCAAAAGCCTTGACAAAGGCGTCCATTTTGGACTCGTGCACCAAGGCGTAATCGGGGGCAATACAGGTCTGACCATTGTTGAGGCATTTGCCCCAGGCCAGGTTGTAACTTAGCGTATCAATGGCAGCAGATGCGTCCAAAATAGCCGGGGATTTTCCTCCCAGTTCCAGCGTTACTGAAGCCAGGTTTTTGGCGGCAGCAGCCATCACAATTTTGCCAATCTGTGGACTTCCGGTGAAAAAGATGTGGTCAAAAGGCAGCTCCAACAAAGCCGTAGCCAAACTTGCGTCCCCTTCCAAAAGGGCCACTTCTTCTTCGGAGAATAATTTTTTGATGGCCTGTGCCATAAACGCAGCCGTATGCGGCGTCAATTCCGAGGGTTTGATGATGGCTGTATTTCCCGCCGCGATTGCATAAACCAGTGGAGAAAAAGTAAGGTTAAAGGGATAATTCCAGGGGGATATGATCAAACTCATCCCTTTGGCTTCATATTCGATGTAAGAAGTAGTGCCCAGCAAAGTAAGGGGAGTCGGTACTTTATGGGGGCGCATCCAACGGCGCAACTCGCGGCGGGCGTGTAGCGCATGGCTTCTCACCACTGCGATTTCTGACAACATGACCTCTACCTCGGCCTTGCGAAAATCCTGGTACATCGCATCCTTTAGCCCTTGCATTTCCTGATCGTTGTCCATAAACTGGATCAGGCGATTCAGGCGGGCGATGCGCTCGGTAGCAGTAGTATTGGCAAGCTCAGGAGCATAACGTTGTTGCTTTTCAAAAAGAGCCTGGATGTTTATTTGGCTGGCGGTGATGGTTTCCATGTGCTGCGGAAGTTATTGGAATTTTTCAATGTCGTACCCCTTCATAATCGTATCCTCGTAATTGCCAGGCATCAGGCGGGCAATGCTGTCCATGTAGCGGGCGTCTTTGCCGATCAGGACCCGTTTTTCCTTGCGCTCAATACCTTTGATGATGCGTTTGGCGGCATCGGCGGCGCTGGTTTTGGCCATGCGGTCGAAGACGTCGGAGAATTTATTGAGCCGTGCTGTTTGTTGGGTATCGATGTTTCGAACGATATTGGTTTTGATGCCTCCCGGGTGTACGCAGGTTACACTTACGCTCGTTTTGGCCAGTTCCTGGCGCAGTACTTCGGTGAAGCCCCGCACCGCAAACTTTGCAGTTACATAGGCACCTTGATCGGGATAAGCTGCAATGCCAAAAATACTGGATACATTGACCAGGGCAGCTTCTGGTCTTTCCCGCAAAAAAGGAATGAAGGCCTTGGAGCCATAAATCACCCCCCACATGTTGATATTGATTACCTTTTCAAAGAGTTCGTAGGAGGTGCTTTCAATTTTTTGCTGCAAGAGGGAAATTCCAGCGTTGTTGATGACGATGTCGACTCCACCGAAGCGGTTCACGGTTTCCTGCGCAAAATGGTACATTTCCGTACGATCGGCTACACTAAAAGCGCGCCCGGCGACCGTCCCGCCCTGGGCTTCAACCATTCGAACGGTTTCTTGCAGGGTTTCTTCTTTCCAATCATTGAGTACCACACTCGCCCCCGCTGCGGCAAGCTGAAGTGCCAATTCGCGGCCCATCCCCGAACCTGCTCCGGTGATGACCGCTACTTTTTTCGTAAAATCTTTCACGCGCGACCTGATTTTAGCACCCGGCCGGGAGCTGCATTTTCAGTTCTAGCCCGGGTGCTTACATGACCTGTCAATATTAGGTTTTTTCGCAGGAAATTTCAGGTGCGCAGGCAGGTTTTTTTGAAAAAAATCGGCCTGTCTCTTTCTGTCTAGTCAATACTTTCCAATACTTTTTGGATTTCTCTCAGGCTCTTGGGTTGGTAAACGAGGTTGTAAGCCTGTTTGCTCTCCCCTACTTTGATGTCTTTTACTGCCAACATGGAGCGGCCCTGGTCCACTTTGATGCCGATCAATTTGGCGGCCATCCCCTTCGGGATATTGTCCGAGAGGTAGTCCCCCTGGGCCGTTTTGCTTTTGACCCCTAAAATACTGGGCAAATGTGGGAAAACCAGCATCAAGCGTTCCTCAGTCGCATCGCTATCCTGTATGGCTATTTGGGTCAGTTGGGCTTCCGGCATGTCCAGAAATTTATCACAATTGATCCAGCCCAGGCGATTCACCGCAAAGAAATACCGATCCAGGGTTTGTTGCGACAATTGGCCGTCGCTGCTTACCCCTTTTTCGTACAATTCTTGCATCTTTTTTTGGTCTTGTTCCCGATTGGCGGCGGCGTAGGTAGCTTCTTTCAGTGCATTCTGATAATTCTGGAGATCACTATCGAGGGCCTCTTTATAAAGCCTCACATAATTCAAGCTGTCCTGAAAATATTTAGTCCAATAAGTACTATCGCGCCGAAAAATTTTTAGACTACGCTGGTAGTTTTTCACCTGTTTGGCATAAATCCTATCTTTTTGGGCTTCAATTCTTTTTTTGTTGGGGAAGATTTTTTGAAAGAAATCTAAATGAACTTTAATGTCCTCACGTTGTGGTTTTTGTGGTATGGTTCGGGCTCTGTGGTTGGGGTTGAGCTTGGGCCGTCCTGTATTTGTGATCAATTGCTTGATTGCTGTTTCTCTATATATGGCAAATTGGCTTGCAACGTCTGTTGAAGGGTCTTTGCGGGAGGTAGCCAAAAGTGAAGTTGCCCTGCGCTGGGTGGGGTTCCAGTTGATTAGACCTGAATGATGAGGGTCTTTATCATCTCCCAAGAATAATTCCATAGCTGGATCAAATTGGCCTTTCCGTATGGGCATCCCAACCCCAATTTCTTTTTGTGGAGCCAGCTGCAATTCTTGTCCTTGGGCCAGGACTTTAAGGTTGACCATGCCTCCGGTCGCCAGCATTTTATGGTTGGAAGAAGTACTCAACCCGGCCATTAGCATGTCACTCAATCCGTAGTACTCCTGGATTTGTAAAATAACCTCTCCTTCGACAACGGGCTGGCCATTGGAGTAGACAAATGCCTGTGCTGGAATCATCAAAAAAGTGCCCTGATGGGTGAGCAAGCAGGTGGATTTGGTGCTGGAAATGGGATAAGAATAGGTCTGGGTATGATCTAATTTGCTTAATAAACTTTGGAAATTTTCATTAAAAACAGCCTGGATGTATACATCAACCCGGCGGTTTTTGGGGCGATTTTCAACTGTGTTGTTGTCCGCAAGGGCTTTCTGCTCTCCATAGTTGTTCAACTTTGCATTTTGAGTTGCCAGGCCTAAACTGTCGAAGTAAGCCAAAACTGCATCAGCTCTCCGTTGCCCCAATGCCTGATTGTAAGCATTGCTGCCTTCATCGTCGGTAAAAGCTTGAATGGTGATTTGATAACTTTCAGCCCCACTCAGGTCAGTGATTGCCTTCCCCAGGATTTTATGAGCCTCAGCAGAGAGCTGGTGTTGATTCGTGTTGAAATAAACGGTATGGGAGAAATTGGTAGTTTGAGCATTTAGCCATTGTGTAATTACAAGGCAGATAAAGAGTGATAAATGCTTCATAATTAGTGAAATTTAAGTCTAGTTAATTAGGATTACCTACTTATGTTGGGAAGGATCAGGAGCTCCCTGATCCTTCCATTTTTATCAGTTCACCTTTGCCAACTCCGCCTGAATTTCCTTCAAGGTTTTGGGCTCGTACACCAGATCATACTGTGCTTTTTCACCTACTTTGGTATCCTTCACGGCCATCATGGAGCGGCCCTGGTCCACTTTGATGGCAATGATTTTGACTTCCATTCCCTTGGGCACTGGCGCCGAAAGGTATTGTTTCGTATCCGCGTTTTTGACAACGGGTAAAATACTGGGTAGTGATTTGAACACCAGCATGATGGATTCTTCCGTCTCATCATTGTCGACAAAGGCCATTTCCGTTTTTTTGTCCTCGGGAACATTCCAGAATTTGTCACAATTGATCCAGCCCATACTATTGACTTCAAAGAAGTAACGGTTCATCGCCTTTTGGTCCAGATTGCCGCTACTTACATAACCTTTTTCATACAATTCGCGGCGATCAACCATGTCTTTTTCCCATTGGGCGAGGTCTACCTGATAATCTTGCAGTGCTTCCTGGTATTTTTTCAGGCCTTCTGCCCTGGCTTCGGCATAACGTTGTTGGGCATTGCGCTTAAAGTCGGCGTAGGCCAAGCTGTCTTTGCGGTAAATTTGCCACACTTTTACGTACTCGGTGCTGTCTTTTTTGTATTTGGCAACCCGTTTGGGGTAATTTTCCATCCGTTCTGCGTACAACTCATCCTTTTTTACTTCTTCAGCAGCCTTGCTCATGAAAATTTCTTGCAGAAAAGTTTTCCCTACAGTAGTTTTTTCCCGGTTGGGCAAACGTGGATAATTTGGTTTGGCATTCTTTGGCAGAGTGGGCTGTTTGGGCAATTCCGCCATTTGTGCATTGACAAAATCATACTCGCGGGGTTGGCGTGGGCGATTGTTGGGCAGGCGTAGCTCCTTTGGTGCCGGAGCAGCCCGGCGGCGGGTAGCTTGCCAATTGACCCGACTGCCGCCGTGAGGATCTTTACCCCCCAGGAAAAGCTCCATGTCCTTGTCGAAGTTTCCTCCCTGGATGGGCATACCCAGACCCATTTCCACTCCTGGAGCCAGCTTCAGTTCCTGACCTTGGGCAATGGCTTTGATGTTGACCATACCAGCCGTAATCAGGGGTTTGGAGCTGGAACTGGTAGTCAAACCCGCCAGCAACATATCGCTAAGGCTGTAGTCTTCTTCAATACTCAGCGTAATTTCTTTGGCGCTGACTGCCTGACCATTGGGCAATACGAAGGAGTTGGCGGGAAGTAGCACCAAGGTGCCTTTTTGTGCAAAAATCCGGTTGGCTTGGGTAGGGTCGATGGTGTAGTGTTGGGTGCGGCCTTCGCCGAGTTTTCCAACAAAGGCATCAATTGAATTGACAAATTGGGCTTTGATGAGTACATCTACCCGCCGATTTTTCTGGCGACTTTCCGGAGAGTTGTTGTCTGAAACGGGATTGTCCTCTCCAAAACTTTCGAGTCGGGAAGTCTTGGTCTGTAACCCCAGGGTACTTAAATAGTCAAGTACGGAAACAGCCCGTCGTTGAGCCAATTTGTAATTGTAAGAGTTTTCACCTTGGTTGTCGGTAAATGCTTGAATTTGGATTTGGTAAGTGTCGGCGTATTTCAGATCATCCAGTGCTTTGTTCAGTTGAGTGCGGGCTTCGGCAGTAAGTACATGTTGTTCAGTGTCGAAAAATACAGTGTAGGAAAATTGTTGAGTTTGAGCATTGAGTACAATGTTGGCCAATACCCCAAGGAAGAGCAAGTAAAACCTCATGGCAAATTTAGGTTTAGTGTGTTAGCAATTAAACTTATAACACCAAAACCCAATTAAATTACACCCAACTGAGTATATTTTTTACAATTTATTTATGGCCTGCGCAGTGGCTGCTTTAAAGATTCAAAAAAAGATTCGAGATAGTTGACCGCATCGTTGCGCCCGGCAGCACTCAAGGCCTTAAATCCTTTGATGTAGTCAATCATCGCCTGGCGTTTGGATTCAAAAAGCGCCTTGGTCGAGGCTATTTCGGCGTCACTTTGGGTCATGCTCAGAAAAATGCGCTCGCGGATACTGGTGAGTTTATAATCGGCATTGGGCAAGGCGTAACTGGCATTGACAAAGCCCGAAAAGTCAAAGTCATAAGGAACGATGGCGGACTTGCTCCCATCCTTAAATTTCAACATTTTTACGTTGCGCACCATTTGGATGGACCAGTCGGTATTGCCAATCATGTATTCAAATAGACAGGCAGCATTGACTTGTTCCATGTTGAAACTGTCTTTGGGGGTAGAAAAACAATCGTCGCATAGTTTGGCGCCACAACGTTTGGCCATACTTGCCTCGTCTTCCATCAAAATTCCCCAACCACTGGTTTTAGCCTTGGATTTGCTATCCCGGTATTTGATTTCCACGAGGTGCACCTTTAAGGCATAGGGGCTGATCATTTGGTACAACTTATAAGCCAGGTATTCCCGCATCAAAAACTCTTTGCCTTCGAAGCCCTCCACACAGTGCGTGATGAGCTTGAGTTCGTCATCTTTAGCGAGGCCTGCTTTTTGCAAATCACCTTTGTTGAAATTGAGTTTGAGGGGCGGCAGTACACAGATACGGCGACGGAATTTTCCACGAGAACGCAGTTTGATTTCCCATTTTTGGGCTTGCCCCGCGGCATCTGTAAAACTTATGCTGGCAGGTTGGTATTCATTGGTCTTTTTTTGATCTTTGAGCAGGGTCATAT
Organism: Haliscomenobacter sp.; assembly: GCF_033763495.1. GTDB lineage: Bacteria > Bacteroidota > Bacteroidia > Chitinophagales > Saprospiraceae > Haliscomenobacter. The sequence continues at coordinate 10,551 of NZ_JANRKL010000185.1, forward strand.
CCGTACTCAATTCCATTTCAAGTACATCACCAATGGCCATGAATTCAAAAATTGTCTTGGTAGAGTCTTTTTTTTGGCCATACAGCACGCTGAAGACAAGAGTCAGTGTGCTAAAAAGGAGGAGTAAGCGTTTGGTCAACATGGGCTGCTGGATATTTCTTTGATTGTAAAGATGCAAAAAAGGCCAGACAATCAAAATTAATTTAGCGCCCCAATTGAGTATCGTCGGTAATGACGATGCAGCAGTTGCATAGGATCGGAAAATGGTGGTTTGTGTTTAATGGATAAATTTGCTTCATGATTTGGGTTTTGTGTGCAATAGATTGTCCTGGCCAGTCTGGTGCTTATATCCTGCTGACCGGGCAATACAAAATTAAAAGGATGCCCAGGGAAATGCACTACCAATTGTAGCGCATTTGTTCCAACCCAGATTTGCCGGAAGGAAGAGTGGGGACTTGCCTAATTTTTTGAAAAATAATCTTTTGCGAATTTGTTAAAACAGGTTCTATGATGTTGAAAGCTGCATTGCGCAAAGATGAAGCACTATGGGCAGAAGTACTGCAACAACCAGTTGATGCCGGTCAATTTCAATTATGGTGGCTGGGCCAAAGCGGTTTTTTGTTGCAATGGCAGGGTAAACGGGTCCTTTTTGATCCCTACCTTTCCGATTCACTCACCCGCAAATACGCTCAAACCAACAAGCCCCATGTGCGCATCAGCGAAAGAGTCATTGATCCTGCACTGCTTTTGAGCATCGATGTACTGACCTCCAGCCACAATCACACCGACCATCTGGACGCGGAGACCTTGCAGCCAATTTTGGCGAATAGCCCTCAGGTTGCCTTTGTTATACCGGAAGCCAATCGTGATTTTGTAGTGGAGCGAGTAGGTTGCGTGCGCGACTTCCCGCTGGGTTTAAACGACGGTCAAAGCATCCAATTGGGCCTGTTCACGCTGCATGGTATACCCGCCGCCCACAATGACTTGGAAAGAGATGCCCTGGGCAACTGCCGTTTTATGGGTTATGTGCTTGAATTCGGCCCCTGGAAAATTTACCACAGCGGCGATACGCTCTGGTATCCGGGAATGGTGGACATCCTAAAACCTTTTCAGGTAGACATCGCCCTATTGCCCATCAATGGCAATGATCCGGCGCGGGGTGTGGCGGGTAATTTGAACGCCCGGGAAGCAGTGGAGTTGGGGCTAGCCATTGATGCCAAATTGGTAATTCCTCACCACTACGACCTTTTTGAATTCAATACCGCCGATCCTCAAACATTCATCGACTACGCCGAAAAAATGGGACAGCCTTATAAAGTACTCGCTCTGGGCGAAGCAATAAAAATTTAACAAACTTAATTTCAAAACCCTATTTCGATTTTGCCAGAATACCTTTAACTTGGAGAGCCATCAGCTCTCAGCAGTGAGCTATCAGCCATTAGTTAGAGCATCCCCTAGCTGATAGCTCATTGCTGACAGCTAAAACCATTTTCCCATGGCTGAATCTTTTTGGCGTTTTACCAACGATACTGGACAACCTTACCTCATTGGCCTTTTTCACGGCGACAAGGATGGGCACCTGGTGGTGCATTGCAACTCTCGGGTTGTACTCGTCGATTTTAATGTGCAAGAGTCCAAAGCCTATTCTTTTTTCATCGAAGAGGAACTTTGTGAGCTAAAACTGGATCGCCTGGATACCGGATTTAAATATTCCTGCCAGATCAATGTAGATGCGGACACTCCGAAAAACCGTTGGCGAAAATCGACTGAACAGACTGAAAAAAACTATACCCAACGCGCCTGGTGGATTGCTGGCAGCACCTTTGTCTTCCTCATCATTTTGAGCATCTTGTTGAGAAATGTCTTTTTTCCCAAAATCTGAATTATTTTTACATCCTTAAAATACGCTCAAAACTTTATTGGCCTTGAAGCATTTGGCACAACACATCGAGAGTTTGATTTTTACGGCGGATGCCCCCATTTCATTTACCGATATTCGGGCTTGTTTGGAAGAGACCTTTGGCCTGGAATTTCATCAGGAAGAACTGGAAAAAGCGATTCAAGGGCTGATTGAAAAATATCAGGACGAAGCCTTTGCTTTTGAACTAATCGAAATTGCCGAAGGCTACCAATTTTTGACCAAAGGGGCTTATCACAATACCGTTGGTACCCTGCTCAAACAAAGAACCCGCAAACGCCTTTCTCGTGCTGCTTTGGAAACCCTGGCTATTGTGGCCTACAAGCAGCCGGTGTCAAAAACCGACATCGAAAAAATTCGTGGTGTCAATTCTGATTATGCCATCCAGAAACTATTGGAGAAGGAACTTGTTTCTATTGTAGGCCGGAGTGAAGGCCCAGGAAAACCACTTTTGTACGGTGCCGGGGATAAGTTCATGAATTATTTTGGGTTAAAAAGCATCAAAGACTTGCCACAACCCAAAGAATTCAAAGACCCGGAAAATCTCATCGGTGAACCTGAAGACATTGAAGAACTGGCGGAAAATGCCGCTGATCCGATTGAAGACTAATGAATCAAGTTGAGTGGTTGAGGAGTTGAGAAGTTTAGCGAAAGCGACACTCAACTCCTCAACTCCTCAACTCCTCAACTCGACTTATGGAAGATTTGCTCGTAAACCGGGTGGCCAATAGTGGCTTGATTACGATAAACCTGGAAGATTTTTTCCCTGCTGGCGAAATTGCCCATTTCGATCTGGTGGATTACCTGTTTATGGGATTGATTTTGAAGGAAAAAGATTTTCGTGAAGCCCTTAAAAATCACGACTGGACGCAGTACCAGGACAAGGTTTTATTGGTTTATTGTTCCAATGATTCCATCATTCCGGTTTGGGCCTACATGTTGGTGGCTACTTATGCGGAACCTTTCGCGAAGGATATTTTCCAGGGCGATGCCGACAATTATTACAAGGCAGCCTTTAATCGGGCTCTGAACCAGATTGATCCCGCTTCTTATGCTGGCCAACGCATCGTCATCAAGGGATGTAGTGATAAACCTGTGCCACCTTCAGCCTACCTGGAACTGACCCGTTTGCTCAAACCACACGCGCTGAGCATCATGTACGGGGAGCCTTGCTCTACCGTGCCCATTTATAAGCGGAAACCCTAAACCACATGGGCCGTGGCCAAGGCCGCAATTTTTTGTATCTTTGAGCCATACCTATACTTTTCGACTATGCAAAAGGGACTTCGCATCTACGTCGCGGTAGCAGCGGCACTTTTTACCATCGCACTTTTGAGCTCCTACAGCGGTTTGCGCTCCGGTAGCAAAGGGGGAGACAATGATAGTTTGCCGCAGGTCATCAAAAGTGTGAATCTCAACCGCAAATTCGATTTTGCAGGCGAAGCCGTGCCTACCGAAAGTTTCGATGTGCGGGAACGTTTGGAAAAAGAGTTGTTGATCAATTCCTATCTGCACGCCAATACCTTGATCAACATCAAACGCACCGCCCGCTATTTCCCTTTAATTGAAAAAGTATTGGCTGAAAATGACCTGCCCAACGATTTAAAATATTTTCCAGTCATCGAAAGTAACCTCAGCAATGCCACCTCTTCGGCAGGAGCAAAGGGGCTTTGGCAATTTATGAAAAGCTCGGCCGATTATTATGGCCTGGAAGTAAATGAAGAAGTGGACGAACGTTACCACATAGAAAAAGCAACCCGAGCAGGAATCAAATACCTGAAAGACCTCAAAAAACGCTTCGGGTCCTGGGCCTTGGTTGCTGCTGCCTACAACATGGGGCCAACCCGTTTGGCCAGCGACATCAAACTCCAACGCGCCGAGTCCTATTATGAACTCAACCTCCCTGACGAAACCTTACGGTATTTCTTTCGCCTCATTGCCGTCAAAGACATTTTTGAAAACCCTCAACAGTACGGCTTTTACCTCGATAACGACAATTACCCCCCTCTCGACAATTACAAAATTGTGGAAGTCAAAACCCCCATTTTGAGCCTGGGCGACTTTGCTAAAGAACACCATACCACCTATCGGATGCTCAAGATTTACAACCCCTGGCTGATTGACTCCAAATTGAGCAACCGGGCTGGAAAATTGTATGAGATCAAAATCCCCAAGTAAAAGCTTGGCCCAAAGCAATGATGGCTCAGGATGATTTAAAAGCGATAGGATGATAGGCTTTTTGATGCTGCCCTAAAAATATTCGGGTATACATCCTCAGAAAAGTCAATTCCAGAAATAAAAAGTTCAAAGCAATTAAAAACACCAACACAATTTGATGAGCCGAAATATGGGTAAACATCAAGTCGATGGCAATAAAGGTTGGTGTAATTGGAAATCCTCCCAAACCCAGGCAAGACAACAAAAACAGTAAAGCCATACCCGGGTGCTCATAACTGTGCCCATGGTAATGGTTCAGTTCCACCTCTCCTTCAAGCGTTCTAACCCTTTTTAAAGCAAAATATCCCACCGCGGCCGCAATGAGGGTTCCGCTCAGGTAAAGAAGAATTTGTTTCATTTCGACCGGCGCATTCCATACAATCGAAAGAATGGTAAACAATTGGCTTAAGAGCGCGATTTGCCAGGCGTGTAAGGCGTTTTCGCGTTCGGCAAATGCTTTCAGGACCATCGTCAATGCGATAGCTGCCAAAATGATGGCAAGGTAATTCTGGGTTTGCCCACTTACCTGCGCTTTAAAAGCATAAGCCGCTCCTGCACCCAGAAGCAGGACCAGCCAGAGCAACAGTCCCCCTTTTTTGCTGAGCAAAATTACCCCTGTGCCAAAACGTTTGAAGGGATACCATAAGAACTTACTCAACTGATAGTCAAAGTTCCATTCCTTGATACTCAGCACATAAATGCCGTGTCGGAGCTTTGTCCAAAATGGACGTTCAACCTGCGTTGGGCGTGGCTTGAAATTGAAAAACATATCGTGAATCAAATAACTGAGGACCGAAGGAGAAACCAACAATTGATAGGTCCTCAAAAATGCATTCCCTGCAAAGTGGAACAAAGCCAGCACTTCAAAACCCAGCGCTACTTCAATAAACATCAACCCAATTTGGGTTATCGAAGCATAAGCAATCTGGGTTTTCACAGAAGACTGGACTCGGGCGATCAACATGGCCAGTATGCTGGTAATCAGCCCGATGGCAATAATTATACCTTTGATCCACCACTGATCCCCCCAAAATGGATAAGTACGCAGCAACAAAAAGACTCCAATGTGTACCGACAGGGAACCGTAAAAGATCGCACTGGAAGAGGTCGGGCCTTCCATTGCCCGAGGTAGCCAGGTAAAAAACGGCAATTGAGCCGACTTGATCGCAGCCGCAATCACAATCATTAGCGCAATAAAGGTAGCCTCAAAGTAGTGCTCCTGAAATAGTTTGAGTACAGCTTCTGCCTGGGTCAATTCAAAAAAAGTGATGTTTTTGTGCCACAAATGATGGCTCATCCACATCGCTAGAATCAGACAGATATCCCCCAAACGGTAGAACGACAACACTTTGATCCCATTTTTGACGGGCAAATAGCGGTCGCGGTAAAAACCAATCAACAGAAAGGAGGTGATGCCCAATATTTCCCAACCGATAAAAAGGGTTTCAAAATTGCCTGAAAATACAATCAGGTTGTACCCAAAATAAAAGGCCAAAAGGGTGACAAAAAAACGTTTAAAGCCTTGCTCCCGGTGCATATAGTACTTGCTAAAGACCACCACCAAAAAAGTCAAAATGGCTCCCATCGCAGCAAAAACAGCGCTTACCTGGTCAAAATAGTAGTTGGTAAAAAATTCAAAATGAGGGTTCTTGTACAAAACCCACTGTTTATAATCCAGGATCGGAGTGCCTAGGTAAGCCCAATAGCTGATAAAGCTCAATATCCCAAGCGACTGTATTCCTAGCACGGCCAAGGCAATTCCTGCCAGAACACCTTCTTTTTTATGCGGTACCAAAGTAGCTGCAATGAAACCCAACAAGGGCAAAAAAATAAATATTTGAAGCATTTGTGACATAGCCGCCGATTAGTTTAGGGTAAAAACAGGCAAATTCTCCAACGTTGCATCTGCAATCTGGTTGGTTTCCATCTCTGGTGCAGTTTCCATCAGGGTATCAAAATCCCCGGCCGAAGAAACACCACTGGTTAATGGCCGGTAGAGCTTAAATTCCCCGTTCTGAAACGAATAAAACTGCTTGCTTTCAGGGTGTATCGCTACCAGATGAACCCATTCATTGATGTACCACTCGTACATTTCCGGGGCGGATTGGATCGTTTTGAGCACAATTTCTGGAAAATGTTCAACCATGATGAGAAGCCTGACCGGGTCATGTACTTCGATCATTTGCAATGGTAAACCAGGGCGCAAATCTCCATCACTGCTATTGGCTACACCGAATAAGCCCATGACATTATGGGGCAATTTGGTGCCCGCCCCCAGTCGATAATTGTCTACCCTGGAAAAGTAGTACTCCAGATTGATCCCCCCACATACCGGGCCCAAAGGGCGCATGATCCCTGGCAACAAATGGCCTTCCGGGTCGCTGCGGTAATCGTAAGAGTTCAAAAAAGCACGCCGATCCAAAAATAAACCTTTGCTTAAATCCCGTCGACCCACAATACAAAGGGTATTGGTACCGTGGCCTAATTCGGGCCTCGGTTCAAAGAGGGAAACCGAACGGTCCTTGATTGCTTTGCGAATCTTCTTGATCGGCATTTTGGTATTGATCGATGCAAAGCGGCGAGAGCGTTCCTTGGCATTCAAATCCAGAGCTTGTTCAAAACGCTGTGCATGTTGTTGGTGAAGGGGAATGTTCTCTGCGCTAAGGGTTTGAGTGTCAAAAAAGTGGATTTCATCGGCAGCAGTATCGTGTAAGCCTCCAATAAACTGGGTCGAGCCTGGTATGTCAATGCCTTTATGCGATAAGTTTGATCTGACTTCGGGGTGATTCGCCATAAAGGCAAATACCCGGGCGTTTACGGACCCTGGCCGGCCACTGCAAGCACCACAATCGTGAGCACCATGGTGCGGGTTGTTGGCACTACTCGATCCGTGGGCTATCACGTATACAATTGGCGCAAAATTTTTGATCAGTCCCATTCCCCTCAACTGGGCTTCCACCCGGGTAGTCATCTCTTCGATGGTAAAACCGATTTGTAGTCCATTTTCCCGATCAGTCACACTTTTGTTTTCGATGCTCAGTTGAGCTGCTTCGTTCATGTGCGCAAAGGCATTGGAAATAGCAGGGCTCATTTTGGGCCAAAAGAGATTGGAAAAAGTCCGGATTCCTGCCCATATGCCCAAGCCTAGTGTAAGGGCAAAACCTGGCAACAAGGTATGGGTTTGGCGGGTGTATAACCATTCATGCTTGCGGTGTTGGTTTGTCCCAAACTCTTTGATTAAATATTTTGGAGTAACCGGAGCCGGGCAAAGCTTTTCATAAAATTGACCGTTTTCAGGCTGAAAGAAAAATTCTACACCAAAAAAGCCTGGGGCGCCCAGGGTTTCACACGCTGGGTCGATCTTTTCGACGTGTCTACGTAAGGAACATTCCCGTTCATCAATGCAAAAGATGGCCTGAAAGCTTTTTTCGATGGCATTATGGGAATGATGGTCCTGCCCTTTGGCCAGACCTGCCAGCACCTGATCGTAATAATCCCATTCAAAAGCATCTTGCCAAAGTGCAAATACCTCTTGTATTTCGGTGTTCTCCACCGCTGCAAACAATTCCAGGGGTGGCTGCTGGACCCGGGTACAAAGGGGGGACCAATTGCGACCCAACTGCGCTTCTAATGCATCAATTTCCAGCAACAATTCAAAAGTGATCAAATCCTGAAGGGAAATGATCCTCTGGTCAAGCAGTGCTTCAGGTTTGTCTTCCACCGCAGCGACGATGCCAGACCAACCCTGATGGCTGAACTGTTGATCAAATACATATTGTTCGTAATAGGCGGCATTGCCTACCACCATTTCCAACAATTGTGGAATGCTACATTGGTCTTGCAAAAGCAGTTGTCTGGCTTTAGCCGTTTTGAAAAAACTGGAGTACCCATTGCTTTCCAATGTTTTGATGGCAGCCAAAAATCCTAGGTTCCCATCGGTAGGAAATGACCACAATGAAATGCCCTGATCCAGATAACTACACAATATTCTGAACAAAAGGGGCTGCACCAGAGCATCTATGTCCAGACCGAATTGGTGCTTCCATTGTTCCCGCAGTTGGCCGATGCGTGGTCGGCGATTTGTATCGTAAGTTTGTTCGAGCATATTGAACTTCCAGGTCTCCAGTTCACTTGCTCCCTTCTTTTGCCGAATCACTTGCTCCAGGATATTCATTCTGATTCGACCATTTTGTAACAGTTGCCGGTATTCCGCCAATTGTAGGGTAACCTGGTAGCCAAAAATGCTGGAAGCCTTAAAAATGGCTGGATAAAATTTGAGATGCTGGTAGGCGTGCAGCGAATTATGGTGAATAAAATCTTTCAGCGCGGATTGCCCGGGCAGGTAGTGTTTCAATTCATGCAACAAATGCTGTAGGTCGAATTGCTGGGTACCTTTTGTATACTGTGGGTGCTGGGCATTCTCCTGGGTTAAATTTGCAGGCTGAGTGGACGCGGTGGAAGGTTGGGATGCCGATTGTTGTGTTGGCATGATGTCTGCCTTCCAAAACATTGCTTTGTTTCTCATTATTTCACTGTTGCAAAACGTAATACAAAACTCGCTAAAGCCGATGGGCTTCCGAATGAATAAAATCGATCTCTAAAAAGAAATGAGAGGAAATGGATTACACTTCGGGAGGCAAGTCGGGGGAAATAGTGAATAAATCAGAATTTGGCAATGGATTTGGCGGAAATAAGCCTTTTTTTAAACAGAGAAGCTCAAAAGCATATCCTTTTATAGAATGGCTATCCGAAACAGGAAGGGTAGCTTCTTTTTCATGTTCTTCTTTTTCGCTTTCTTTTTCAGTTTCTTTTTCGCTTTCTTCGTCGACATCATCGACTTTAAGTTCAGCTAATTCATACCAATCTTTTCCCTGCAACTGTTCCAATAAAGGAACAAGCACATTTAAACTGATGACCAGTAGGAAAAAAAATGGAAAGAATTGCCTCATTAAATAGAAATATTTTTGGTGTTTTGAACAAAAATAGCAATTTTTTCTGAAAACTGAGGTACCATGTCGAATCAAAAATCAACGCACCATTTTTAGGATATACTACCAGTAGATGAAAAAATTTACACAATGAATATATCTTGCCTCCGCATGAAATATTCACACCGCAATGAAAAAATTCCTTTTGTTCTTAGTGCTATTTTTTAGCCTGATTTTCACTGGCATTGCCCAGGAAACCTTTACAAATCCCTTGCTGCCCTCCGGTGCCGACCCTTACAGCTTTTACAAAGACGGCTACTACTACTATACTCATACCATGGGCAATCGATTGGGCATTTGGAAAACCAGGAACCTGGCTAATCTCAAAACAGCACAGGCAAAAATCATCTGGACTCCTCCGCCTGGCACCTTGTATTCCAAAGAAATCTGGGCGCCAGAGATTCATTTTATCCAGGGCAAATGGTACATGTATTTTGCTGCTGACGATGGCGACAACAACCATCACCGCATGTATGTACTGGAAAATGCCTCCCCTGACCCCATGCAAGGCAATTGGGACTTTAAAGGAAAAGTAGCCGACGCCAGCGACAAATGGGCCATCGATGGCGATGTCTTTGAGCACAATGGCCAATTGTACATGATCTGGTCGGGCTGGGAAGGGGATGTCAACGTGCAGCAAAACATTTACATTGCAAAAATGAAAACCCCCTGGACGATTGATGGGCCAAGGGTTATGCTTTCCGGTTCGGACTTCGATTGGGAAAAACACGGCGATTTGCAGGGCAACCCCAGCCATGTCAATGTCAACGAAGGGCCACAAATTTTGAAGCACGGGGACAAACTGTTCATCATCTATTCGGCCAGTGGTTGCTGGACCGATTTTTATGCACTGGGCATGCTGAGTGCGGATAAAAACGCGGACTTGCTCAATGCCAAAAGCTGGACCAAATCCTCTCAGCCTGTTTTTAAAGCTTCGCCTGAAAATGGGGTTTTTGCCCCCGGTCACAATTCATTTTTCAAATCGCCCGATGGCAAAGAAGACTGGATTTTGTACCATGCAAATTCAAAACCAGGCCAAGGGTGTGGCAATTTCCGTTCGCCCAGAATGCAAAAGTTCAGCTGGAATGCCGATGGCACGCCCAACTTTGGTACTCCGGTAAAAGAGCAGGAAGCGCTGGCTATACCCTCTGGGCAAACCCAGGTTAGTTCAAAAGCCAAATCACCCCAAAACCCCATTTTTGAAGGCTGGTATGCCGACCCGGAAGGGGTGATTTTGGGCAACAAATACTGGATATTCCCCACTTTTTCAGCAAAATACAAAGCCCAGGTTTTTTTGGATGCTTTTTCTTCCAAAGACCTCGTAAATTGGAAAAAGCATGCCAGGATTCTCGACACCAGCGCAATCAAATGGGCCAATATGGCCATGTGGGCCCCCTCGATTGTTGAAAAGAACAAGCAATATTTCCTGTTTTTTTCAGCCAATGACATCCAGAGCGCCGAAAGAAACAAAGTGAAAGACGATACCCTGGGTGGCATTGGCATAGCTGTGGCCGATCGGCCGGAAGGACCCTATCGCGATTATTTGGGCAAACCCCTGATCAATCATTTTTACAATAAAGCGCAGCCCATTGACCAGTTTGTTTTTCAGGACAAAGACAAGCAGTATTACATCATTTACGGCGGCTGGGGGCATTGCAACATTGGTAAACTCAATGCTGATTTTACGGCTTTAATCCCTTTCCCCAATGGCGATTTGGTCAAAGAAATTACGCCCGAAGGATATGTGGAAGGCCCGACGATGTTTATCCGCAATGGAAAATATCACCTCATGTGGTCGGAAGGCGGCTGGACCAATGGCACCTACAAAGTAGCCTATGCCATTGCCGATGGGGTAATGGGGCCTTTCAAAAAGATCGGAACCATTTTAAAAGCCGATGAAAACATTGCTACGGGTGCCGGGCACCATTCGGTCATCAATATTCCCAATACCGATGAATGGTACATGGTTTATCACCGTCGCCCTATCCCTAATTTTGATAGAGATCACCGGGTAGTGTGCATTGACCGCCTGCTTTTTAATCCAGATGGCACCATCAAGGACGTAAAAATGACCTTTGAAGGGGTAAAGCGAAAATTGAAATGACCGCGAAAGGTCTTTTGATTTTGAGACGGGTAGAATTGGGTTAGTTTATCCGAATTTCTCCTGTCTCAAAATCCACTTCAAAACCCAATCGCTCCTTTCGCCCGTTTTCCAATAGCAATAAATCCTTTTTCAGTGGATCACTGGAGTGGGTATCCACAATGTATACTGGTTGAAATTCAGCAATTTGTTGCCAATAATCAGCCAGAGGGGAAGTACCTTCTTCAGGTAAAATCCCTTTTTTACCTACCCATTCAAAAAAACTTAGGACTGCACAGGGAGCGAAGTATTTGATGCTCAACAAAGTCCAGGCCGCGATCAGGAGGCTGTGTTGACGATGGTCGATGGCATCCGCCGGATTGGGATTGTAGCGCGTCCGCAAAGTGATGGGCACAACATGGATGGCTTTACCAGGGGCAAAACTTTGGATAGTGCATACAATATCCCGCTGGGCGCTCAGGTTTTCGATGATGCTGCGGGTGTCAAAAGCGTGTACCTGGGGGTTGGGTGAAAACTGTACAAAATCAAAAGCTGCGGTTTGAGGGCGATTGCGATTGAGTTGGGTGAAGTAGCCGTCGGTACCTAAACCAATGGGCATTTGGGGGAAATGGCCTTTCAACTCCTTGTAAGCTGCTTCCATCAAGGCTGCCGCAGGTACCGGATCAGTTGCCGACAGGATACAAAGTTGTAGAATTTGGTCGGCAAGGGGAGCCAATGCTTGGATCAAGGGGGAAAAATCCGCTATTGAATGTAATGCTACACTGAGCCCCAGTTTTGCGTTTCGCTGTTGGGCAGTCTGCAGGGCGGCAGCCAGTTTTTCAGCCCAGTTTGGCTCCTCCAGCTTCAACAACAGGTTCAAAAAATCCAACGACAATGCTGGTGTATTCGCCGTGATGTTGGGGTTCCAGTCTGTTCCCAGTTTGGGGAAGGCATAAGTTTGTTCCAAAACTTTTACTCCCATCTGTACTGGTTCATCTGTCGCCAGGGCATCGGACTGGACTTGTAGGGTCAGCTTTTGCCGCATCTTTTCCCCCTTTTGTACCTTTACCGGAAACGGAATCGACAAGGGGGTGCTATAGGTTTTGTAGGAGCTGTCCGTCCAGTTGCGTTGGTCTTCCGTTTCAAAAATATCCCCTTCAAAAAAGAGTTGTACGTGCAGACCTGGGGCTGGGCTCCACTCCATGCCTTGTACTCCGATGAAAGGCTGATGTGGGCTGATTAAGTCGGGAAAAGTTGAGGCTTCATGGCTGCCATCAGGATGAATGATGGATACAGGTTTCCCCGCACAAGTATCGATGGGGTGGAGGACACAAAGACCAATGCGGTTGCGTTGGAAATTGCCCAGCGCTTCGCCATCCATGCTTACACTCAGGTGCCCTTCCGCATCGCCCCGAAACACGTATTCTGCCTGAAAATCCACTGCTTCCAATTGGTAGCGGGCGGTGTATTCTATCAAGAAGGATTGGGCTTCAATCTGGATTTTTTCGCTAAGGATTTCCGCCGGGGCAGTACGCCAGTGCGGATCGCGAATGGCGGGATAAATCATGCGCAACACTTCAACGTTGCCGAGACTCAAGTAACGAAGTTTTCCCGCCTCGTAAACACCAGTCCAGGGTCCCGCCCTGAATGCGGTAGTTGCAGGCAGGGCTTCATTTGTTCCAAAGTATCCCATGACGGTTTTGTTTTGGTACAGGATTGACTTGGCGATCAGTGGAATTTAAGAATTAGGTGCAAAGTGGTCAGCACCAAAGAGTGATTTAGGGGAAAAATATCTTGAGGCTTTACAGGGAAATATAGAGACGCAAGTCCCTGCGTCTCTATATCATCTAACAATATCTCTCAAAAGCCATTTTCAAATTCTCTGCAATAATCTCAGCAGAGCGTCCTTCAATGTGGTGTCTTTCCAGGAAGTGAACCAATTTGCCATCTTTAAACAAGGCAATCGAAGGAGAAGAAGGTGGATAAGGCAGCAGGTATTCACGTGCTTTGGCTGTAGCAGCCTGGTCAACGCCAGCGAACACGGTCACCAGGTTGTCAGGTTTTTTTGCACCCTGCAGGGCCATTTTCGCACCCGGGCGGGCATTTGCTGCCGCACAGCCACATACAGAATTCACCACAATCATAGTGGTGCCCGTTGTTTGATCCAATGCCTCAATAACTTGTTCTGGAGTAGCTAAGCTTTTGAACCCAAAGGCTGTCAAGTCCTGCGACATTGGCGCTACAATCTCGATTGGATACATATCGTGTCGGTTATGTTGTTTTTGTAAAAAAAATGATACCGCAGCAAAGGTAATGCTTTGTGCGGATTTGAAAGTATATACACTCGAAAGGAAGGTTTGGTTCAGAAAAGAAAGTGAAAAGCGAAAAGTGAAAAGCGAAAAGTGAATAGTGAAAATTTAGGGATTTGGCTATCCTCCAAATTTTTAAGCATCAAAAAATGGGAAGCAGTTGAAAACAACTGGTGTACCCGCTTTTCACTTTTCACTATTCGCTTACTTCCCTTTTCCTTGGAGCAATACCAAAACCGTATAAAACAGGATTTTAAAATCGAGGGCGAGCGACATGTTTTCGATGTACAACAAATCGAATTTCAGGCGCTGAATCATTTGGTCAACATTGGAAGCGTAACCGTATTTAACCTGGCCCCAGGAAGTGATGCCGGGGCGTACTTTGAGCAAATGTTTGTAATGTGGTGCCCGGGGTATAATCTGATCGATGTAGAATTGGCGTTCGGGACGTGGGCCAACCAGGGACATTTCCCCACGCAGCACATTCCAGAATTGTGGCAGTTCGTCCAGCCGGTATTTGCGCATGATGGCCCCCCAGGCAGTCACCCGGTTGTCGCCATCCTGCGACAATTGTGGGCCCTGGTTTTCCGCATCGGTGTACATGGAGCGGAATTTAATGATAAAAAATGGCTTGCCATTGATGCCAACCCGCTCCTGCCGATAAAAAACTGGGCCTTGTGAAGATAGTTTTACCCGCAGCGCGATATAGGCATACAGCGGGGCAAAAAACAGCAAAAACAAGGAAGAAGCCACCAAATCAATCATCCGTTTGATGATGACCTGCCAGTTGGCCAAAAGATCCTGGCGGATTTGAATCAATACCGCACCATAAACGTGGTTCATTTTTACGGTCCCCAGCATGATGTCGTACATGTCGGGAATGATGTTGACTTGTACAGGGGGGCTGAACTCAAACAAGGTATTAAGAATCTCTCGAATGCGGCTGTGCTCACTTTCCTCCATGGCAATGATCACCTCTTCTATATTACAATCCCGGACCACCGTTGGAATGGTATTCACATAGCCCAATTTGGGTAAATGTTTGCGCAAAGGGGAACTGTTTTGCACATTGGTATCAATAAAACCCAATAGTTTGTAGCCCAGGCTTTTTTGGCGGGTAATCAAATCTTGATAAAGCTCAAGCGCGCTGGTTTTTCCACCGATGATCAGGGTATTAAAACTGACTGCGCCCGACTTGAGGCGTTTGCTGGCACGAGTCAGGATGATCATCCTGACGGTTGCCGTAATTAAAAAATGAAGGGTAAAAAGAGTGAAAAAAGAAGTGTAATAGGTCCGGTAACTAATGATGACATCATCGAGGATGACTGCAAAAAACAGAAAAACTGCGCCAAAAAAACTCAAAAAAAGCGTTCGCGCCAGCGTGGACATCCTCGACAGGTGATAAATGTCTTTGTATTGATCAAAAATGGAATAAAACGCTACCCAACCCACTGGAATCAACACGCTACCGTACCAAAAATTTTCATCAGCCACTACATCGGCTGGAAAAGTGCCACTTTCTACGAATACCTTGCGATAGCTGAAAAAAAGTGCCCAAGCAACCATTGCTGACAAAAAATCGGCAAACTTATACACCAGGGTATGGCGCCTGCGAATGCGGGTTGTGGTAAGGTAGTCAACTTTAGAAGTGGACGAGTTTGACGTTGTCAAGCCAGATTTTCGCGTTGGATCGATTGATTGTACCATCGGCGGTTTTGGGTATTTCTGTTTTAAGTATGATCTGGTATTCGTCCAATCTGCTGTCTGCAACTACCCGGCTTAGGTTAAAATAAATTTTATTCCAGTTTTCACTGGCATTAAAACCCGCTGCGTACAGGATTTGCCCCCCTGCGTTCAGGTTGCCGGCTTTGTACGCAATAATCCCTACGAGTAGTGGAACCTCGGCTTTGTAATTGAGTTCCAGATACACTGCCGTCCCTTTAGCCAGCAGGCCAGTGTAGGTATTGCGGGTAGCAAGCTCTACAGCCGGATATTGAGTACTTAGTTGAATAAGACCAGATCCACTGCCTTCAAAAGCTCCTTCCTTGGTAATGCTTATGCGATTAGACTCATTGCCAGTGACCAGGGTTTGGAAAACGTGTGAATTGTTTTCAAAATTTTCTAAAAAAGCAAAACGGATGCCACTACGGTAAGTGACTTTGGGCCGAATGCTGTCTATTTCATTGGCTTTTAGTGTGATATTGTACTCCAAAGCCTGAAAAAAAGGATAAATCTCTGGCGTAGTGCTGATGCCATTGTCTTTGACTCCAGCCTCCAGCTTGATTTTGCTGTTTCCGGTTTTGAGGATGGGAATTTTTGCGGGCAATGGATAAACCCCGAAAAATGCATCATCCACACTCACCCACACTTCGGTGATCTTGGCGGAAGCAGTACCTTGGGTTGCCCCATTGGTTTGTACCTCAAAAGGAGCGACCCAGATGTATGCAGGGATTTCTTCCTCCGGGTTGATCAGTTCACAGGCGCTCACTCCCCACAACAACAAAACCCAGGTGGCAACCTGGCTCCAGATTCGGGCTGCAAAATCAGGCTTTTTTCCCTGAGTAATCATTTTTTGAGGTTAAGACTATGTGATCAAATGTTTAGGCTTATGTAAAGTCTTCAGGTATTCTAAACCCTCCAGGGCCCCCGATCAATCTCTGCAATAATTTCATACGCCAGCTTCAGCGCCTGATACCCATCCTCAATGCTCACCTTTGGTGTAGTTTGGTGGAGGATACTTTGGGCAAACGACTCCAGCTCCATTTTGATGGAATTGACCGATTCGATGGGTGGCATATCAATGTGCAGCATTTTTATACCTTGTGGGGTGTGCCATTCCAGCAGGTTTGCCTCTTGTGGCAAATTGGGAGCATCCTGGTCATAAAGACGCACCACCTGCGCATTTTTGTCCAGAAAGTCCAGGCTGATGTAGGCATCGCGTTGAAAGAAACGCACCTTGCGCATTTGTTTCATGGAGATGCGGCTGGCGGTAAGGTTCGCTACACAGCCATTGTCAAACTCGATGCGCGCGTTCGCAATATCTGGCGTTTCGCTCACCACCGCAACTCCATTTGCGCTTACTTTGGTCGGCACCGCGTCAACCATACTCAAAACAATGTCCAGGTCGTGAATCATCAAATCGAGTACCACGGATACATCTGTACCTCTGGGGTTGAAAGCAGCCAGGCGATGAGCTTCGATGAACATAGGGTTGAGGGGCATGTCTTCCAGGGCCAAAAACGCCGGGTTGAAGCGTTCTACGTGTCCTACCTGCACCTGAACGCCCTGCGTTTTACTCAAACGAATGAGCTCCTCGGCTTCAGCAATGGTATGGGTGAGCGGTTTTTCAATAAAAACGTGTTTACCCGCTTGAATTGCTTTTAAAGCCAACTCGTAATGGGTGGTGGTAGGCGTAACAATGTCCACCACGTCTACAGCCCGGATGAGGGCTTCTACCGAATCAAAAGCTTTGAGTTGGAATTGTTCGGCCACAGTTTGGGCCATCAGGGGGTTAGGGTCGTAGAAACCGACTAGTTCATAACTTTCTACGGCCAGTTGGATACATTTTAAATGGATTTTTCCCAAGTGGCCCGTGCCTAATACACCTATTTTTAGCATAGCGAATTATTTGAAATACATCAGAATAGCACCAAAAAGGGTGATTAAAAAAATGAGTACAGTGGCCATCCGCATAGAATACTGAATGTGGTTGACAAAAGCCAAAATAGGCTCCCGCATGTGTGGGTAGCGGGAAATGACCTCCTCTTCCATTTTTTGCCTATTGAACAGGTGGGCAGCTCCAAATTCAACCCGGTTTTGCACCAGGACTTTGTACACCTTAAATACCTTGACCCGAAAGTAGACATTCAGAAAAAGCATGGCAGCAAAAAGCGCCAAGACCAAAGCCAACAGAACGGTAACCATTTGCTTCTTTTTGATGAAAGATAATCGGACAAAGGTAATGGAAAATGGATTTTATCCCGAAAACCTCAGCATTTAGTGCTATGCTTGTTTTCAGACTAATTTTTGCCCTAAATTTTTCCTGAACCCGTAAATTTTTCTTTAATTTGCGCCAAACCGCATTGTTTTTTAGCCGATTAGCGGCTTTTACAATTTGTTCATTGTTGCTTTACATTTTTTTCGGACACACTAAATACGACGACCTAAATGAAAAAATTTTACACCTTTCCCGGTGGAAAGAGTCCGTTCTTTTGGGCCAAACTTCCATCTCAACTCTTACAGAGTATCCCCTTGTTGATTCTTGCCTATTGTGGTTTAGTAACAAACCTCAATGCACAATCTCAAACTTTCAATTCAAGCGGCACTTTTGTAGTACCTACTGACGTGACCAGTATCACGGTAAAAGCCTGGGGTGCTGGCGCTGGTGGCGCTGGAGGCTCTAGTGCCAACCGTGGTGGTGGTGGTGGTGCTTTTGCCACCAAAACCTTTGCTGTTACGCCTGGCGCAAGTTATACCGTTACGGTTGGTGATGGTGGTAGCCCTGGCAACAATGGCGGAAGCTCCAGTTTTGGAGTGGAAGTTATTGCTGTGGGCGGTAGTACTGGAACTGGGCTTACGGGCGGCCAGGGCGGCCAGGCCAGTGCCTGTACCCCAACCCTTGGTGCTTTCTCGGGCGGCAATGGTGGTGGTTCTGTGGCTGGCGGCGGTGATGACGCTGGCGGTGGTGGCGGCGGTGCTGCAACCGACTCCAACAATGGCGGTCATGGCGCGGCAGGTACCAGCAGTGATCCCGGTGCTGGTGGCCAAGCTGGCGGCAATGGTAACGTTGGTGCGGGAACTGATCAACCCGGAGACGGCGGCGATGGCGGTAATGATGTTTTTAATGGCGATGCGCAAAATGGCTTCGCCCCTGGCGGCGGCGGCGGCGGGATGTCTGAAAGCAATTTCAGTGACTCTGGTGATGGTGGCGACGGCCGTGTGGTAGTAAGTTGGACCTGTGGCCTGACCGTTTCCAACTTCTCCGTAGCCGTAACGGAACCCGTTTGTGAAGATGGCCCTGCTACGGTGGTGCTGAGTTCTAATTCGGTACCAGATGGTACTTATAGTGTGGTATACAGCATTTCTGGAGCAAATACATCAAGCAACAACAATGCCACCGTTACCTTCGCTGGTGGCACTGGTTCTTTTACCACTGGAAATTTGAACAATGATGGCAATACGACCATTACCATCAATTTGTTGGGTTGTGCAATACCTAGCAACAATACCGATAGTTTTGTAGTAGATGATGGCCCAGCTCAACCTGGTGCCATTACTGGTGGTACAAGTGTTTGTGACAATACATCTGGACTGGTGTACTCTATTGCTGCAGTTCCGGGAGCGACCAGTTATACCTGGTCAGTTCCGGGTGGCTGGCAGATTACTGCTGGACAAGAAACTACTTCGATTACGGTTACTTCTGGTGCATTGCTCCAGATCGGCAACATCAGCGTAGTAGCCAATAATGCTTGTGGTTCAAGTACCCCAAGGAACCTGCTCGTTTCACCAACTGCCAACAACATTGGTTTTGGATTAGCGATTATCAACAATTTAGGGCTTTGTGAGGATGAATTGGGTAACCCTATTGCCACCTTGTTTGGTGTCATTAATGGTAATGAACCTAGCGGAGGTGAAACCTTCGCCTGGCAATATTCTTCTTCTCCTAACGGTCCTTTTGTAGCGGGGATTGATGCGGATCAAGCTAACGACAAAAATTATGATAACTGGCCTGATGATTACAATACGCCCGGGACTTATTATTTCCGGCGGATCATCACCAATAATGCCTACTGTGGCACCAGCCACACCAGTATGCTGATCCAACTGGTCATTTCTTCAGAATTGGAAGATTTGTCCTATTCAGACGACCCAGCGGTATACTGTGCAAATACAGCCATCGAACCCAATATCCCTACACTAACTGGTGGAACGGCAACTGCTTATTCCATCAGCCCGGCATTGCCTGCAGGTTTGGATTTTGATGAAGAAACCGGTATCATCAGTGGTACGCCTACTGCGGCCAGTGCGGCCACCAATTATACGATTACTGCCGAGAATGAATGCAATGAGGTACAGACTGTGGTTAGCATTGCCGTAACCGACGCACCAGTTGTTACCATCACTGGCCCTGCAAATTCTTGCGAAGGGGATGGTAGCTCGCTTAAAGTTACTGTTAGCATCACAGGGGGTACGGCTCCCTATACCATCAGTTATGGGCATACCCGGGTTTATGTAGATGAAAATTGTGATAATTCATTTGGCAATGGCCCTGCTGGAATTGTTATTGATGACGATGGAGTTTTTGAAGTAGACTTCACGGGTTTTGGAGTGGGTACCTACAACTTCGGTGCTTCCGTCACCGATGCCAATGGCTGCGAGGGCACCGATGACAATGTTGAATTCGTTATCCACGCCTTACCTGTTGGAGAATCGCGCTCCAAGACGATTTACAGCTGTAATAGGGTTAGAGTGGACCTGCAAGACCAGATCAAATGTAACTTGGAGAGTACATTCAGTTGGTACAGTGTAGCCAGCGTTGGCTCTGATGTTGCTTACAACAATCCAAACATTGATGGAGAATCCCTCAATCCTACTGCTGGCAGATACATCAACGACCTATTGACCAATACCTCTAAGGTTGATCAAATCATCATTTACCGCGTAGTGCCCACCAGTGTGGCGGGAGCTTGTGATGGTGAACCTTTCTACGTTACAGTTACGGTAGAACCACCTACTGAAGTGGCCTGCCTTGCTTGTATGGAACAAGTGAATGTAAGTCTGGATGCCAACTGCAAATTCGAAGTATTGCCCAATCATGTGATTGATTTCGATCGTTGTGAGAATGGCCGCGTGTTGCGCGATGCATTGGAAGTGGTTATTAGTGGCAGCAATAGCAACATCATCCCTTGTGCAGGAACTTATACTTATGTAGTCAAGCTGAAGCCAGAATACGAAAAATGCTTCGTGTTTAGCCCATGCTGGGGTAAAATCACGGCTGAGGACAAAACTGCACCTTTGTTGATCTGCCCTCCAGCGGATATCAGATTGCAATGCTACGATGTGAACTACGTGTTGAACAACAAGTTGACGATTGGCGACGTAGGCACTACTAGCTCTCCACGGTCCGCGCCAACAAGCAGCCAAACCATCCTCAACGCTGAAGGAAACAGTGTAGTAGGAGGTCCATGTAGCCTGCCAAGTGGTATGTTGGTTTCAGACAACATCCGCAACCTGGGTTATGCTTACTTCAGAGACAACTGCCGCGACTGTGGTTGCCGGGTAACCCTGAAGTGGAGTGATAAGGTAGTTTTCTACTCTTGTAAAGACATGGAAGACAATGGCGACATCTATGCTACGATTTATCGTGAGTGGGTAGCTACAGATTGTAACGGCATGCGTTCTACCCATACACAGCAAATCCACTTCTATCGTCCAGATGTTGATGATTTTGAATTCAAGAAGGCCAATCCAGAAGGCGACTACGATCAGGTGGTAGAGTACAACTCTTGTACTCCCGACAAGAGCCTGATCAAGAAGGAGGACGTAACGCCTTATATATGCAGCTACTTCAACACTGATGACAACCCACGTTGTTTGTACATCGATGAGGTTGAGTGCAACTATTCAGTATCAATCAAAGACACTGAATTCCCCATCTGTGGCGGTAAAGGTGTTAAAATCGATCGTGAACTGTATGTATTTGATTGGTGTGCAGGTGGTATCGTAGATACTTTCCACATCCTGATCAAAATCGGTGATTTCAAAGCGCCTACTTGTGAGTATGCCCACGGAGCACCATACGACATTTCGACTGGTCCAATGGATTGCACTGCTGCGATTCCAGTAACGGTTGCTGGCATCAAGTCTGCTTTTGGTGTGACCATTAAGGACAACTGTACATTAGGTAGTGTAAGCGTAAGTGTGTATACCCAAAATCGTTATGTAAAAGGTATTTTGGTTTACGAAGGACCAGAAGATCCTATTTGTGATAATGCCCGTAGGCCGAATAGCGAACTGCGCGGTGATCATGAAAAATACCAATTGGGCGCTTGTGACAAAGAAGACATTTGCTGGGATAAAGTAGAATATGCAGTGATGAACGGCATGATGATCGGCCTTCCAGTGGGCAAACACCTGATGGTGATTGACGCTTTCGATGGTTGCTACAATGCTTCAACTTGCTGCTTTGTATTCGAAGTGAAGGACAAGATTGCTCCTGTAATGAAGTGTGATGATGACTTGCACATCACTTTGAGCAATGCCAATGGTTACACCAACGGATATGCCCAAGTTAGCGCTGCAGACATCGACGAAGGATCATGGGA
>NZ_JANRKL010000186.1:0-28861 GCF_033763495.1 Haliscomenobacter sp.
ATTTGCTGGGCTTTCAGGATGGATTCCTGCGCTTTTATGGTGAAATTGTCGTAGGTCATTTCGTTTTGTGCTTTTTATTTGGCTAATATCTGATGTTTTTGTCAGTATTAGAGGGTATAGCAAAAGATTTGCCAAGGTGATTTTAGGAAAATTTGGCAGAGTGTATTTAAAAAAACCGACAAAATGGCTTAGGAATAAGACTTATTCCATTATTGGCAAAAAATCCCTAGCTTAGCTCCTCATTCAATCCGCAAAACCATGCAGACCACCCATACCTCTACCAAACAAGAATTATTAGCCAAGCAAAAACAATACCTCTGGCCCAATCACCTCCTATACTACACCGAGCCCCTCCCACTCGAACGTGGCGAAGGCCTGCGCGTATGGGATGTAGAGGGCAAGGAATACCTCGATTTTTTTGGAGGCATCCTCACCACCAGTGTAGGCCACAATCGCCCTGAAATTGTGGAGGCCGTGAAGAACCAAACGGAGAAGATGATCCATTCTTCTACCCTTTATCCCAACGAAGCCCATGTCAATTTGGCGGAAAAAATGGCGCAAATCACCCCTGGCAAATTGCAGGTCTCTTTTTTCACCCCCTCAGGAACGGATGCGGATGAAACTGCGGTTTTTTTGGCCAAAATTTATACGGGTCGTCAAGAAATAGTCGCATTGCGGCATGGCTACAGCGGTCGCTCGGCCATCGGTATGACGCTTACCGGGCATAGTTCCTGGCGTTTGACGGGCGCACAAGTACCCGGCATCACCCACGCAGTGAATCCTTACTGTTACCGCTGCCCTTACAAAATGACCTACCCTTCCTGCGGCGTGGCCTGTGCGCAGGACATTGAGGACGTGATCAGAACCACCACGAGTGGGAAAATCGCCGCCTTTATTGCCGAGCCGATTCAGGGTGTCGGTGGATTCATCACCGCGCCAAAGGAATACTTCAAAATTGCGCAGGAAATTGTCAAACAATACGGTGGTTTGATGATCATCGATGAGGTACAAACCGCTTTTGGCCGGACAGGCGACAAGTGGTTTGGTATCGAACATTGGGACATCGAGCCCGATGTGATCACCATGGCCAAAGGTATTGCCAATGGGTTCCCGCTGGGCAATACAATTACTACGATGGGAATCGCACAAAGCACCGTGGAGGCAGGTCTGAGCCTAAGTACTTTTGGCGGAAACCCCGTCGCTTGTGCGGCATCCCTCGCCACCATGGAAGTTTTGGAAAACCACGCCGATCCGCAGCATGTAGGCCGAGTAGGTAGATTGTTGCGCGAAGGCCTGGAACGTTTGCAGGAAAAATACCCCGTCATCGGCGATGTGCGTGGGATGGGCCTGATGCAAGGTTTGGAACTGGTCAAAGACCGCCAAAGCAAAGAGCCTTCAACCGAGGCTACCCGCCAGTTGTTTGAAGCTACAAAAGAACTGGGCTTGTTGATCGGCAAGGGCGGCTTGTACGGCAACGTTATTCGTATTGCGCCTCCGCTGACTGCTCAGGAAGAGGATATTGCAGAAGCGCTGGATATTTTGGATCGGGCGTTTGCAAAAGTCAAGATTTAGGGCATATATTTGTAAAAATAGGATCAACATGCAGGCCGAACCACATACAATGAGTAATCTTCAGCTCGAGTTGCTCAAGCTTTATGCGCATAATGTCGATGAACAAGATCTTCTCGCAATACGCCAACTCATCGGCCTGTATTTTGCTGAAAAAGCCAGTGCTGCAATGGATGCTTTTATCGAAGAAAAAGAATTTACGCCTCTAGACATCGCAAATTGGGCATATGAGCACTGGCGGAGTGAAACTCGTTCTTGATACCAATGTGATCGTTTCGATGATTGGTCGACGTTCTCCTAATCGTTGGATATTTGACAAAATTCTAACCGGAGAATTTCGTCTTTGTATATCCAATGAAATCCTGTTTGAATACGAAGAAATCCTTACTGCCAAAACCACACCTGAAGCAGCCTCTAATTTCACAGATTTTCTAATCTCCTTTCCCGGAGTTGAACACATTGATATTTATTTTAAATGGGACCTAATTGCAGACGATGTCGATGACAATAAGTTTGTCGATTGTGCAGTAGCGGCACAGGCAATTATTGTTTCTGAAGACCGGCATTTTCGCCCATATCGAACGAATGAACATCCTCCCTTGTTGATTCTAACGATTGAAGAACTGAAAGCTAAGTATCAAAGCTAAATGCACCTACAAAAGGTTAATCATGTCAAACCATCAAAAACACGCCGCCATCACCCGCCCTGCCTACGGTCACTTTACCCGTCAGGAATGGGCTTTCATCGGTGCGCCTTGTGGGGTAATTAAAAAACTAGCTTTTGCCCTGATTGACCGCCTGAAAGCCGATTACCAATTAGGCTACGTGGATGCTGACCACACAGGTGCAGATGCAGAAGAGGAAGCCGGACGCGATGCCCAAAGCGCCATGGCCCATGGTGCCCAGCAAGAATATACCGACAAAATCAGCTTTCACCGTTTTGACCAGGAGGGGGCGCTCAATCCTTTCTTTTTCCGTCAGCATTTCAATGCGCAGGATGCCGTGTTGGTCAATGGCAATCATTTTGAGGCCAAAAAGCAGATTGTGCTGATTGATCCCCGCAAGGAAGCTTCCCTGCAAAAAAAACTGGATCGCCTCAAGGATGTCGCCTGCATTGTGCTCACGGATGATACAACTGCGGTTTATCCCTTCTTGCAGGAGCATTTGGGTGGCGTTTTGCCACCTGTATTCAAACTGGAGGATGAAGCGGGAATCGCAGATTATTTACTGGAAGAACTGCAAAAAAAACAAGCTCCTCTTTACGGGCTCGTATTGGCTGGCGGGCGCAGCACGCGCATGGGCCAGGACAAAAGTTTAATCAACTACCACGGCAAAGCGCAACGCGAATATATGGCCGACTTGTTGAGTCAGTGGTGTAGCCGCACGTTTATTTCTTGTCGCGGAGATCAGGTTGAAGAAATTGGAGGGGCGTATTCGCCCATACCGGATACTTTTTTGGGTTTGGGCCCTTATGGCGCAATCCTGTCCGCTTTTCGGGAACACCCGGATGCAGCCTGGCTGGTGGTTGCTTGTGATTTACCTCATTTGGATGAGCATACCCTGGAGCAATTGGTAGCACAGCGAAATCCTTCCAAAGTGGCCACTACTTTCCGTAGCCCCTTTGATCAGTTTCCAGAACCACTGGTGACCATTTGGGAGCCACGGAGTTATCCGGTTTTGTTGCAGTTTATGGCGCAGGGGTACACTTGTCCACGCAAGGTGTTGCTCAATGCACCGATTGAGTTGTTGCTTGCGGAGAAGGAAGAGGCGCTGGAAAATGTGAATAAGCCGGAGGAGCTGGAGCGGGCCTTGGGGAAACTCAGGGGGTAAGATCACAGGTAAAAATCAATTTTGCCAAAGCGACACTTTAATTAACACAAAGGGAAAAAAGAGGACTCAAAGAACACAAAGAAAAGCGTCGTCAACGTCTAACTCTGTGTCCTCTGCGTCCTCTTTTTTTCCTCTGTGTTAATAAAAATGCCGCTTTGGTAGTGACAAGCTCCGTTGCTTCCAAAGTTTTATTTATTCCCCGCCGCAGTTGGATCTGGCATTGGGATCACCGGAGTTAGCCCATCGAATTCAATCATCCAACGGTTGCCTTTTTTAACCACAACCGCTACAGCAGTAGCTTTGCCTCCTATTTGTTGACCACCAATCTTGATGTCGGAATTGGAGTCCCAAGTGAGGATAGCCACATCCGGGGTGATCATGCGAGAAGAAGTCAACTGGTAAGTGAATTTGGGTTTTTCATCCATCATTTTTTCAAAAGTAGCCCAGCTTGCTTTGAGCGCTGCGATGCCTGAAGTTAAACTGCCATCAGGGCCAATTTCAGCCGCATCCGCAGTGTAGTAGCCAAACATTTCGTCAATGTTTCCTTTTTCATACGCCGTGTAAACGGTTTTGAGGTAAGACTTGAAGAGTTCGGCGTTTTCCATTTTAGGTGCCTGAGCCTGCAAATTTTGAGCGAAAAGGATGAAGCCAGCGAGGAAGAACAAATTGAACAATAACTTTTTCATGGTTGTAAGGTTTTGATGTTTTAAAAAATTAGGTGTTTGTGATGACACAAAGATGGGGGCTTTCCAAGGCTGGGCACATCCGCAGCTTTGCGTAATCCACTACGCAGATCTACTGATTTTAAAAAAGTGTGAACAAAAAGCCTTGGTCGACCTGTTCTTTTTGGGATAAAAAGCATTTGGGCGGTTTAAAACCGCTACTTTTGCGCTCAAAATCTCTACAACCTTATGAAATACGATGTAACTGTGATCGGCTCTGGCCCCGGGGGGTATGTAGCCGCCATTCGTTGCGCCCAGTTGGGACTCAAGACTGCCATCATCGAGCGATACAATGCCCTGGGAGGTACCTGTTTGAACGTGGGTTGTATCCCCTCCAAAGCATTGCTGGACTCTTCAGAGCACTACCATGCTGCACATGAAAAATTCAGCGAGCACGGCATTGAGCTGGAAAACCTGAAGGTGAACATGCCTCAAATGATCAAGCGCAAAAACGATGTGGTAAGCCAGACGGTCAAAGGGGTGGAGTTTTTGATGAAAAAAAATAAAATTGACGTCTATTACGGCTTTGGTTCTTTTGTCAATGCCAACTTGATCAAAGTGACCAAAGAAGACGGCACTACTCAGGAGCTCGAAACCGATAAAACCATCATCGCTACTGGCTCTAAGCCCATCGTGCCTGCCACCTTCAATTACGATAAAAAACGGGTCATCACTTCGACCGAGGCCCTGAACATTCAGGAAGTACCAACCCGGATGGTCATCATTGGTGGCGGGGTGATTGGGCTGGAATTGGGTTCAGTGTATGCACGCCTGGGTACCCAGATCGATGTGATCGAGTACCTGGATCGCATCATCCCTGGCATGGATGGGGATTGCAGCAAGGAATTGCAACGCTCACTCGGTAAAGCTGGCATCAAGTTCCACCTCAAACACATGGTGACCGCCGTTACTCCTTCCGCAGACAAGGTGGTGGTGGAATACCAAAAACGGGATACCGACGAAAAATTAAGCATTGAAGCGGACTACTGCCTGGTGGCCATTGGCCGTCGACCTTTTACGGATAAACTGGGCCTGGAAAACGCTGGCGTACAATTGGATGAAAAAGGTCGGGTCCTGGTAGATGACCACCTACAAACCAACATACCCGGCATTTACGCCATTGGCGACGTGATCAAAGGGGCTATGCTAGCGCACAAAGCGGAAGAAGAAGGCGTTTTTGTTGCCGAAACGATCGTCGGCCAAAAACCACACATCGACTACAACCTCATCCCTGGGGTAGTGTACACCTGGCCAGAAGTAGCGGGCGTAGGCCAAACTGAAGAACAACTCAAGGAAGCGGGTGTGCCCTACAAAGTGGGTAAATTCCCTTTCAAAGCCTTGGGTCGCGCCCGGGCGAGTATGGATACTGATGGGATGGTGAAAGTGTTGTCCCACCAGGTGAGTGATGAAATTTTGGGCGTGCACATGGTCGGCCCACGTACAGCAGATATGATTGCGGAGGCCGTAGCCTTGATGGAATTCCGGGCTTCTGCGGAGGATGCTGCGCGAATGAGCCACGCGCACCCGACGTATACGGAAGCGTTTAAGGAGGCAGCGTTGGCGGCGACGGGGAACCGGGCGCTGCATATGTAGATTGGGGGATTTTCCTTCGTGTCTGGAATTTTACATGCCACTTCGTGGGGCGCTCATCGATCTTTTACTGACGCCTGCGGCGTCAAGCTCGACGATCGCGGGCTTTAGATCCTACCTCGTATCCAGCATCATACACCTGCTCAACTAGAAGTAAGATGCAGGAACCCGCGATCGTCGAGCCCGCTCGCGCAGCGAGCATTTTGGGATCGAAGAGCGCCCCACGAAGTGGCATGTAGAATTTTCAACCAAACGCCTAGAACATTTTTAATCAAATGCGATTCGCTCAATTTTTCCTGGTAATGATTTTGAACTCCAGCCCAACGACGACCATGATCACAACCATCTCCTGCAAAAAATACAAGAATCCCCACTTGGTCAGTTCTTGACGAAAGTAGATCACCAAGGCAGCGGTCAAACAACAGTACAACAAATTGACTATCGCAATCCCTCGCAGATAAGGCCGCCAATTCTCCTTGAACCAGCGATAATTCCAAAACGAGTAGATCGCAAACAAGCAGGCTAGCGCGGCCAGGCCATAGAGAATTTCGTTGGGCATGCCGAAGATGGGTTGGAAACTGGGCAATGCTACACCTAAAAGGAAGGCGGAGAGTAAGGCACCCAAGCAGTCGAGAAGGAAGACGAGTTTGGGATTGGAGGTGATTTTGGTTAGCATTTTAGAACGGTTTTACAGTTATAGCACCAACGGTATCAACCGTGTCGGCAAAATAGGCATCATCGTATCGAAAAGTGTAAAGCTGGCGGCTTTCTTCAAGAAGGATACCTGCGAAAATTTTGTTGCGGTAGACTGCGGCTTGGTTTGTTGTTCTCATAATTTCAACCCCTTTTTGGCAGCAATATTTGCTTTCAAAATGTGAAAAAAGAATGCCTTCAGCTACCCCCCAAACAACTCCCCCAATCCCAATTCCCGATCCACCAAACCCCGACTATACTCATTCTCCAATACCCCATACGTGCTAATAAACGTCAAAAACACCTGCTTCTTTGTCTTTGAGTAGTGCTTAAACAGCGCCACTTTTTTCCGCAAATCCGCCGCGTAGGTCTTGCTAAGGATGTATTCCGAATTCGCCCATTTGATTTCACACAGGTTGATCACTTTATCATCCCGATCAATCAAGAGATCAATTTGACAACCATCCATACCTTCGGAACCTTTGCGATAAAAAGCCGAAGCGGTGGCAAATACCCCAGAAATGCCGAGCGCCTTTTTGATTTCAGGCACATGTTTGAGGCAAATGCTTTCAAAAGCGTAACCACTCCAGGCATGGAAAGCCGGGCTGGCGTGAAAACTTTGCCAAATACCCGCCCCTTCTTTTTTTAAGGTTTCGATGAATTTGAGGTAGAATAACGAATATTCATCACTCAAGCGAAAAAGTGAATCCCTTTTAAGCCGTCCAAAGGGTAGGTATTCCGCAATGAAGCCGGAATGTTGCAGCTCTTCCAGGGTTTTGCTCAAGCCACCGCCGTTGGAGATTCCGCTGATTTGCCCAATTTCCAATCTACTCAGACCCGAAGGTTTGGCAGCCAAAGCCCGGACAACCGCCATATGGCTTTCCGCATGTTCAAAAAGAGAAGGATAAAGTTGTTCAAATTCATCATATAAGGTGCCGCCTTTGGCAAAACAGATCCGATCAATGCTTTGCGCCACACTTTCACCCTTTTGGATTTCTTTGAGGTAGTGGGGAATTCCGCCCATCGCCATGTACAATTCGGTGATTTGGTAGCGGTTGAGGTTCAAGCCTTTGTTTTGCAGGTACAATTCAGTTTCCCGCAAAGAAAAAGGCTGGAGGTGCAGGCGTTTGGTAATGCGGTTGTACAGTCCCCCTTTGTTGTGCACCACTTTTTGAATCATCCAGGAAGCAGCCGAACCGCAAATGACTACGACGATGTTTTTTTTCACCGCCCAACTGTTCCAAAAAAAGCCAAAAGCATTGAGGAAGCCCGAACGGTGAGTATCCAACCAAGGAAGTTCGTCAAAAAAGACCACCCTTTTTTCCCCTTCAATGACATTTTCCAGGTATAAAATCAACAAATGGAATGCCTCCAGCCAAGTCTTAGGTTTTTGCAGGGGCAGGGGTGATTTGCTTTGCAGGCTCAGCGCAACGACAAAATTTTCCAGTTGCTCGCTGTTTTTGGCATGCTGAATCCCGGTTATTTCGAAAGCAATGCGCTCACTGTATACCGACTGGACCAGAAAGGTTTTGCCTACCCGCCTACGGCCAATGATCGATACCAATTCGGCTTCATCGGTAGTGAGTAAATTTTTGAGAATACTTACTTCATTTTCCCTTCCAATCAACTCTTTTGACATAAATACTCGCTTTAAGTCCTAAAAATACAGACTTCGAGCGAACATTCCAATCCTATTGCTCGCTCGAAGTGCCAAAAAAAACAAGATAAAGCGAGCAATACATGTTTATTGCTCGCTCGAAGTCCCTAAAAAAGTGAGATTCCGCCAGCAATGCCGATTTTTGACTTAGATCGGCTCTTATTCTTGCTCTTTTTTTACCTTTAAAGATAAAAACTCACCTGACATGAAGAACCTTACTCTATTTGCTTTTTTGCTGATTGTTAGCATCAGCCTATGTGCACAAAACAATCCAAACATGACCACCACCCTACCCTACCGTGAAATTCCTGCCTATCCCGAAAGTTACAGCGCCGAAAGTGTTGCGGCGCGGATGATCGATGGGCTCGGTTTCCGTTTTTACTGGGCCACTGAAGGTTTACGGCCAGAAGACCTGGCCTTTCGCCCAAGCCCAGAAGCACGGACTACAGAAGAAACCATCGACCATATTCTTGGGCTTTCAACGATGATCCTCAATGCCATGAAAAATCAAATCAACGTGCGCAGTGGGGAAGAAACATCATCGCTTAGCTTTGAAGTCAAAAGAAAAAAGACCCTGGAGATTTTGAAGGAGGCCAGCGATTTGCTCAAACAGGAAGGTACCAAACTTGAAGACCATAAAATCATGTCACAATTTGGTGCCAATAAAAGTGAATGGCCCTTTTGGAACCTGATCAATGGCCCGATTTCAGACGCATTGTGGCACGTAGGGCAAGTGGTGACGTTTCGGCGCTCCTCTGGCAATCCATTTAACAGTAAGGCAAATGTGTTGACGGGGAAAGTGCGGGAGTAGGCCATGAAGATTTCTGGCAGTATACGCAATACTGCCAGAAATTCAATACATTAGTAGCCATTAAGAACTATAACACAAACAAAAATGAAGCTTCACATTTTTCAGTCCATGGTACTGGGGACGCTGCTGTGCGCGTGCAGTTCTCCCGAAAAACAAGCTGAACAAGCGGACGTTTTTAAAGCCAATCCCAGGCCGGTAGCTGAACAAACGGTCAAAACCCTGGAAATCGGCGCCACTGCGCCCGACTTCAAACTCCCAGGAGTAGATGGCAAATGGCACAGCCTCGACGATTTTAAAGCGGCCAAAGCGCTGGCCATAGTGTTTACCTGCAACCACTGCCCCACTGCTCAGGCTTACGAAGCGCGGCTAAAAGCAGTGGAGAAAGATTACCGCAGCAAAGGTTTGAGTGTGGTCGCCATTTCTCCCAACAGCCCTTTGGGCTTGCAATACGAAGAACTTGGTTACACCGACCTCAACGACGATTTTGAAGAAATGAAAATCCGGGCCAAGAACCAGCAATTCGACTTTCCTTACCTGTACGATGGCGACAATGAAGCGGTTTCGCTGAAGTATGGGCCTGTGGCCACCCCGCACGTATTCCTTTTTGATGCCCAACGCAAATTGGCCTATACTGGCCGATTCGACGCCATCGAAAAACCTGGAGCTGCCAACGCTGAAGACCTGCGCGCTGCTATTGATGCAGTGCTGGCAGGAAAGCCAGTGGCAACCCCGGTAACCAAAACCTTCGGTTGTTCCACCAAGTGGGGCTGGAAGTTGGAGTACAAGGACAAAGTGCAAAAAGAATGGGAAGCCAAACCAGTATCAATTGCCAAACTGGATGAGGCAGGGGTTAAAAAATTGTTGAAAAACGAGGGCTCCGAAAAACTCCGGCTCATCAATGTATGGGCTACCTGGTGCGGGCCTTGTGTACTGGAATACCCCGATTTTATTGTTTTGCAGCGCATGTTCGGTGCCCGGGACTTTGAATTTGTCTCCCTGTCTGCCGACAAACCAGATCAGGAAGCCAAGGCGCTGAAGTTTTTGAAAGAAAAGTTTTCGGCAGTTCCCAATTATTTGTTTTCAGAGGAAGACAAATATGCGCTGATCGAAGCAGTAGACCCCAACTGGAATGGAGCCTTGCCTTACACCATTTTAGTGGAGCCTGGTGGGAAGGTGGTTTGGAGTCACCAGGGTGAAGTGGATTTTTATGCGCTAAAACGGGCGATTGTAGAACATCCAAAGATTGGACGGTATTATTGAATTGTCACTTCTGAGGTGTATCTTCAGTGCCTTAAGCTTCTTAGGTGGTAAAACAATGCTCTGCTCCGCAGGTTTTTTTCTTGCCACCTAAGAAACTTAAGGCACTGAAGGGGCACCTTAGGCGGCCAGTTTATACCATTGCAAAATTGCCTTGGCCGGTTTTTCGGAAGTGACGTGGATATCGTGGGTTTCTTCCAATTGCATGGTGATGAAGTCCCCTTCGCCAAGCCGCACGGTTCGGGTTTCTCCCGTTTTATCCGTAATGTAACAAACACAGGAACCCTCCAGAATCATAAAACTTTCCAAAAGATCGTGGTGCACTTCTTCGGGCACAAATTCTTTGACCCAAATGACAAACAAGTCGCGTTGTTCATTGGATTCCAGGGTATGCATGTGAATGTCTTCGAAATCAGCGGGAGGTTCAATTCCAGCCACGGCTTCACTCCATTCCAGCCATTTGGATTCCTCATTCAAAAGAGGGAGTTGATTGACATCTAGTTGCTGATGATTGGCCCTTTGCGCATTTAAGTCTTTGATTTTATCTAAAATAGCATGCCGCAAAGCCGCAGGTGGCGCCACGGAATGTGCTGCTGCAAAAAGGATCAGGGCGTCTTCCGTTTGATTGACTGTATTTTCGTCGATTGGTGTAACAGAAGTTTCAAAAAGCCACTCACCTATTTCCTGATTTGTGATGTCGTACTGTTTTTTCAATGGTTATGTCAAGTTGTGTTGATGCGAAAAAAAAGTTCTTAGTGTATTTAGGGCCAAACGTGCCCGGGACTTTACGGTACCGAGCGGTATTTTGAAATTGTCTGCAATTTCTTGTTGGGTGTAGCCATCAAAATACATCCATTCGATGATTTGTCGACTGGATTCGGGTAGTTTTTTCACCAACTGGGCCAAACCGATGGTTTCGTCCATGGTTTGAACGGCATGGTTTGCCCCAATCGAATGTACGAGATTTTCAAGTGGTTGGTTTTTCTGTTTTTGAGAAAAATATTTAGACCGGGTAAAATCGATGGCCTGATTGCGGGCAATGTTGATGAGCCAGGTAGCAAAACGTCCTTTGGAAGGGTCATATTGGTTGATGTTTTGCCAGATTTTTACAAAACAGTCCTGCAAGAGATGCTCTACCTCGCGCTGGTCATTGACGATGCGGTGCAGGATTCCAAACAGCATAGCAGAATACCGATCGTACAGTACGCCAAATGCCTGTTCATTGCCTTGCTTGAGCAATTTTACCAGATCCGTTTCGTCTTCAAATTGCACTTTACTTGTCATTGATTTACACAAAACTAGAAAAAAAAGCACAACCAACGATCCAAAAATAAAGCTAAACCGTATGTAAGTTTAATTTTATTTTCTTGCATAAAACACCTATCTCATCTATGTCTAGTTATCATTTTGTTACCCGTTGGGAATTACCCACCACTTGCGAGGAAGTATACCGCACCCTCGAAGACGCTGAAGACCTGGTCCGTTGGTGGCCCAGTGTGTATTTGGATGCCAAAATTTTGGAAAAAGGCCAACCCGGTGGAGTTGGAAAAGTGGTGGAGTTGTACACCAAAGGTTTTTTGCCCTATACCCTGCGCTGGAAATTCCGGGTGCTCCAAACCGATTTCCCCAATGGTTATTCCCTGGAAGCCATTGGAGATTTTGTTGGTCAGGGGGTATGGACCTTTAAGCAGCTTTCACCTGAAGTTTGTGAAGTGGTGTACGACTGGCGAATCCGGGCGGAAAAGCCTTTTTTGAAATTGATGACGCCCTTGTTGCGGCCCATTTTTTCAGCCAATCACCTTTGGGCGATGCGCAAAGGGGAAGAGAGTATCCGTTTGGAGTTGATGCGCCGCCGGGCTAAATCGGAGGAAGAAAGGGCGAAAATCAGTGCGCCTCCAGGGCCAATTTTCCCGCACAATATTCTGAACAACAAAACTTTAGGCTAAACATCTAAGATAGTATCCTCAACTGAGGCTGCCTGAAAACCAATGCTTTTCAGGCAGCCTCTTTTTATTGCCACTAGGCTACCACACCTTAACTAAAGCCAATTCAAAATAAAAAGGCAAAGTAGGATTGTCCTGAAAATTTCGGGCATACACTTTCCCCAAGCGCAGCGATACGAGCTGCTTTCCCAAAGAATGGCCAACATTAGCACCAAACTTGAAATTCCCCCCAGTAGAACCAATCCAGCCTTCATAAATACCCGGATAATTTTCCTTCAAAGAACCTTGTTTAAGTTTGCTGGCAAGGGTATGATCTACTCCGGCTTCGGCAGCCAGAAACCATTTAGGACGATAGTAACCCAATGAAGTATTCAGCTCAAGACCAACATTGAGTATTTGGGCAATATCGGAGGCATATGCCCGTACAATCACTCCGGGTTTAAGGCTTAGGGCAAGGTTTCCTCCCTGCCATACCCGGTGTTGATAAGCCAGGCGTAATTTCCAATCGTCTAGTATATTCGTTCCAAAAGGGGCCGAAAATTCAGCGCTGATGAAAGCAGGTTGTGTTTTAGCCAAACGGTACCCATAAGCCACTCCCAATATAGCGGCATAATCTGCACCAAATTTGGCGGCAATAAAATGTTGTTGATCTTTCTGCAATTGGCCCCAATGCAGATCCTGGCCAGCGGCCGTATTGCAGGCCAGGCCCAAGGCGGCGATAAAGACAATAAGTTGTGTTTTCATTTCAATTCTTGGAGATAGGTTAAAGATTTTTCCATGATTTCGGGCCAGGCGAAATGGAACATTTCATGCCCACAAGCTTTGATTTCTTCCAAATGGGCATTGGGGTAAACCCCTGACACTTTTTGTGCCCAAGGCAGTTGGTAAGCCTGGTTGAGTTCACTGTACAGGAACAAAACCTTGGGTTTGTAGGCTTTTAATTGCGTTGTAAAATCAAACCCTGTTTGCTCCGCATTGTCGATCAGGGCATTAAAAGCCACTGCGCCATTGCGCCAAAAGGGATAAGGCCCGGCATTGCCGATGGTATTACCCGGCGCATTTTCAAAACTGGCAAAAAAGGAAGCCTTGTAGTCCAGAATTTCCTGTTCATCCCTGCCTGAAAAAAGCTGCTCGGGGTACACTGCGTCGTTCAGTGCTTCGGAAAAAAACTTGATCTTGTTGGAGCGGCTCAAGTATTCGGAGGTCTGTGTCCAGGTGAAACCGCCCGGTTCGGCCAAAACAGCGCCGTTGATTTCCGCTGGGTTTTGATTGATGTAGGCGGTTGCCAGCATGGCTCCCCAGGAATGCCCCATGAGGAAAACCTTCTGGCCGGGGCTTTTTTTGAAGTGTTGGATGAGTTGATCCAAATCTTCGATCATGAGTTGGATGGCATCAGCTCCTTCAAACTGGCTACGCGGCACTCTTTGAGACAACCCGGTACCCCGCTGATCGTAAAAAATGACAAAAAAACCTTCTTGCGCCATTGCCTTGGCAGGGAGCAATGAACGAAAATCACCGCCGGGTCCGCCGTGTATCAAAACCAAGAGGGGATCGCTGGATTTCCCATAGGTTTCTACGTGCAATAAGGTGCCGTTGATGGCCAGCGAGGGAAGTGCAGCATCTTGGTTGACGGTTTTGGGAACCAACAAACCCGGTGCGGCGGGGTCTGCCAGATCGCAGGAAAAGGCCACCAGCGTCAGCAAGAATAACAGTAGTCGAGTCATGGTAAAAGTAGTTTTATGCAAAGGAAAACTACTCCCCAGTTTGGAGCGTCGCTGTGGGTAAGGGCGTACCTGAAGGGCGTTCGAGCTTACAAGGACGGATGTTCAAAAAATTAACAATCAGGGCTTTACCAAAGAAAAATATTCAGATGGAGTTTCGCCCATCACCACTTTAAAATACTTGTTAAACGTCGACTTAGAATTGAACCCGCACTCAAAAGCCAGTGCGAGCAGGGAATAATGCTGTTTGTGAGGCAAAGCTGCTACTTTTAAAAATGCTTCTACCCGCAACTTATTGATGTACTGGTAAAAATTTTGCCCCGTTTTTTCATTGATGGCTTGAGAGAGGTAGTTGGGGTGGGTGCTCAATAGATCAGCTAGTTCACCCAGGCTGAGTTCGGGATTTTTGTACACTTCCTGCTTTTGCATCAGTTGCGTCAACTGCTCAAAAAGGGCCTCGGATTGGCTGGCACTCAGGCCAGATTTGGCATAGCGGGGCAAACTGCTTATTGGAGCGGGATCCAATGGATCGGGGATAAAATTGCCTACAAAAACGGGCACCTGGTTGATGCCCAAAATGCCAATGGCACACACCAAAGCGGTAACTCCCCCAAAAATGACCTGGTCATTAAAAAAAATGACCAATATCCAGATGATGGCTAGCCCGAAGGAGAGGTGCTTGACCCATTGTAAGTGTTTTTGATGCTTAGGATTTTGATTCAAGATTTTTTGCCCGGTTTGGATTTTTCGAAGCGACAAAATCACATAACCAAGCCCTGAAGCAAGAATGGTGAAAAATTGGGCCAGGCTGTACCATTCGTAACCAGCGCCTTGCTGAAGGAAAACTTCTTTTTTCCCCTCTGCCGACAAACTGTAAAAGGGAATGGCCAGGAGAGTGAGCAGGACAAAAGGGATAAAATGGGGCAAAATATACCGCAATGTCCATTTCTGTGATCCAGTCAAGTCCGCTACATAAAAATGCAACATTATTCCATGCAAGAGTGGAAGCGCAAACCCAATGCCTAAAAGGTGTGGATATTGATAGGCAATTTTAGAAAACTCAAGGTAATTGGTCAATTGATGTAGGGTCATAATCACCATCCAGGTACTCAGGATGTAATCAGCCCTGGATTTGTCTTTTTTCAACAACAGCAACAATAAAAGAAAACTTGAGAGGATAATCCCGGTGAGGTACAACATGATCGTTAGTGTTTTTGCTACCAATAAGGGATGTAATACAATGGCGTTTACCCTCACGCTATGAAATACTGTGGCCCAAAATAATGCTCCCCAAAAAGTATATCGGGCTAAATCTCTCAAAAAACACCACATTTAGCCCGATATGAAAAAAAATATCATTTGATTCGCTTTAAGTTTTTTCCGTTTCAACCAAAAAATCTAACATTTTGAGCAGATAACCCCATCCAGGCACAACCAGGCACCTGGTGTTTTTGTATATTTCCCATCGTTCCTAGACACCATCACAAAATCCTAAATCCGTTTTTTCGACGATGAACCCAATCCTTACCCGCCCTGCTACGGTGGAAGACCTGGACACGCTCCTCCACTTTGAACAAGGCATTGTAGCCGCCGAGCGGCCCTTCGACCCTACTTTAAAAGCCGGAGAAATTCACTATTATGATTTGAAAGCCTTGATTTTGGCCCCTGAATCGGAGGTGATTGTTGCGACCTCTGGCTCCGAAATTGTAGGTTCGGGTTATGCCCAAATTCGATTGGCCAAAGACTACAATGCGCATAAACGTTTTGCCTACCTGGGCTTCATGTACGTCAAACCCGAGTTTCGGGGCCGCGGCGTCAATGGTCTGGTACTGGAGGCTTTAACCCACTGGATCAAAGGTCAGGGTATCGCTGAAATCCGCCTGGAAGTATACGCCGAAAATGAAGCGGCGAAAAAGGCGTATGAAAAAGCGGGGTTTACGCCTAATCTGTTAGAAATGCGGATGAATCTGGAATAAAATTTAAACACTAAAAATCACCCACACCGATGGCAAATAGCACAAAATTGAGCAAAATTCAGGACGCAATGTTCCAGGAAATCCAGGATCATCAACTCTTCACAAGCGCCCAATCTTATGCCTTCCAATACCTTAACGAGGTCTTCGACCGGAATGTTTATCCCACTGAGGAGGCCTTGAATAAGCTGACGCATTTTGAAGAGGAAATGCCCAACACCTCTGGAAATGTGCAGGAAATTCTGGACAGCCTGCATTACTATGGTTCACCAGCCACACTTCCTACCCTCGGAGGCCGGTATTTTGGTTTTGTAACCGGCAGCTCCATCCCTGCTACTTTGGCGGCCAAAAGCTTGAGCGATTTTTGGGATCAAAACTCCGCAATGGAGGTTTTGTCACCCATTTCTGCCAAGCTCGAAACAGTGGTAGAAAATTGGTTGTGCGAGCTTTTGGGCTTGCCCCAACATACCGTCGCAGGTTTTGTCAGTGGTTCTTCAATGGCCATTTATTGTGGACTTGCAGCAGCTCGCTGGCGGCTTTTTCAAAAAAACGGCTGGGATGTCAACGAGCAAGGCATGAATGGTGCGCCTAAGGTGCGAGTCGTTACGGGCAAACATACCCACTCCACGGTGCTGAAAGCGATCCAGTTGCTTGGGTTTGGTAAGGCCAACATTGAATGGGTCGAAGTAGATAAACAGGGCCGCATGGTACTCGAAAGTATGCCTGAACTGGACGGCAACACCCTGATCATCCTCCAGGCTGGCAATGTCAACTCCGGCTCTTTTGACCCCATTGAAGCAATTTGCCAAAAAGCACAGGAAGTTGGAGCCTGGGTACACATCGACGGCGCCTTTGGCCTCTGGGCAGCGGCAGCCGAACGGTTTCAATATTTGACCAAAGGAATGGAACTGGCCCAATCCTGGTCGGCAGATGGACACAAAACCCTGAACACGCCTTACGATTGTGGGATCATCCTGTGTCAGGATAAAGAAGCGCTGGTTTCGGCTCTGCACATGAGTGGGGCCTACATCGTGGAAGGCAAACGCGATGGCATGTATTATACGCCAGAAATGAGTCGCCGCTCCAGGGTAATTGAACTTTGGGCAACCCTGAAATACCTGGGGAAAAGTGGGGTGGATGAATTGGTCAGCAATTTAAACGAACGCGCCGTGCAGTTTGCCCAGGGTTTGGGCGATCAGGGCTTTGAAGTACTCAATGAGGTGGTGTTCAACCAGGTTTTGATTGCCTGCGGCGAGGATGAAATGACGGAAAAGGTGTTGAAAAACCTGCAAGAACTTCGCGTTTGCTGGTGCGGAGGCTCCATGTGGCATGGCCGAAAAGTAATTCGCATCAGTGTTTGTTCCTGGGCAACTACGCCTGAGGATGTAGACTTGTGTGTGGCCAGCTTTGTAAAAGCCAGGGCTCTGGCAAAGGAGTCAGAACTTGCTGAGGTATAAAATACGAGCAAAAAATGGAAAAACTGGATAACCTCGTTTGGCATTGCCTGAGTGAAACCCATCGGGATTTAGCCCTGGATTATGGCTCGCTAAAATGTTATCACCCTGATTTTTGTCCATTTGGAGCTTTTATTGGGAATGATGACCTGAGTGTTCCATTGATGGATCACGTAAAAGTGGCCGGGCCATTTTTTGTGATTGGCAATAAACCCCGGTTTTCAAATGATGTTAACTTCAAAGGAGAGTTACTTTGTGTACAAATGATCCTTGAAAATCCCATTGATCGACCTGATCCGGAAGAAATTATTCCCCTTAACGGTCAATACGAAGACGAGCTATTTGCCTTCATGCAGCGTTTTTATCCCAGTTTTTTCAAGCGCAAAACCATGCTACTGGGGGAGTATTTTGGGATTTTCAAGGAAAATGAACTCATCGCAGTTACTGGTGAACGCATGCAACTGGACGGCTTTACCGAAGTGAGTGCAGTGGTTACCCATACCGATCATTTGGGAAAAGGCTACGCCAAACAACTGGTTACCCATACTGCCAACAACATTTTCAGGAAAAACAAAATCCCTTTCCTCCACACCAACGCGGACAGTGCAAAAAACATCGAGTTGTATGAAAAACTGGGGTTTAAAATCCGGCGGGAAATGAGCTTGTGGCGTTTTGAGCCAGTTTAGTAAGTACTAAATGTATTTGAATTAGCCCTTTAAAACGTTTATTCTTTTATGAAGATGAGGCGTAATAGTAGGGTTTTTAGTTAAAAATTTAATTAAGACTTCAACATCTTTTGGGGATTTTTTTACGGGAAAGATCAATCGATCAAGAGGTATGGGGTCAAAGTCTCCATTTCCAAATAAAATAAAATTGGATAAAGCTACTTTGTAGGATTTGTCAGGTTCAATTGGCTTCCCATTTACCTCAACTGAAGTAATCTGAGGCTGGCCATCAACTTTAAAATTGAAAGAATAACTTAAGCCAGAAACTTGAAGAAAATCACCCCCTTGTTTTGGCATATTAACCATTCCTGCTTTCAACAAGTTAATAATTTCATTACCTTTAATATTCACAAGACAAATTGTGTTGCCAAATGGCAAAACAGCATAAGCGTTTTTAAGAGTAACATTTCCTTTGAGGATATTCGCTCTTAAGCCCCCGCCGTTCATTAAAGCGATATCTGCCTGATAATAATCACGAAATGAATCCGCGACTAAATTGGCAAGAGCATTTTCTCTTTGTCGACTACCTTGTAGAAGAAAGTCTGCTTTTGCAATGGATAAAACGGTTGAAAGATCTTTCTCTAGCTTATCAACATATTTTTTTTGCAATTTAGTGAGAGCAGGGTCTTCTTTAATAGTGGTATCTAAGGGATAAATCCAGATGCTAGGCATTATTTTATTTCCCGCTTTCTGAAGTTTTATTTCTGCCACAGAACCCATATTTCCACAAGTAGAAATAATGGGTTTTGATCCAACATATAGCATGTTAGTCCGATTTTCTGAAATCTCTTCAGTCAAGATGACGTCAATGGCTGCTACTTTCTCAAGTAGAGCTTCATTTGTAGAAAAAGTAGTTTGTGTGATAGCAATTATGTAGTCTACTCCTTTATTTGTTAGGATTTCTGTAGTTTTTTTAGCAGCATCAATCAAATCTATTTGCCTAATTCGATCGTCTTGCACAGACGTTTCAATAGCATCCATAAGCCCTATGAAACCTACCTTTATCCCAAGGGTATCAAAAATTATATGATCAGGAAGTTTATAAAAATTGTTTCCTTCAGAATCTTTAATGTTAGAAGTTAACCATGTAAATTTAGAATTTTGGATTAGTTTGATTGTATTGTCTACTCCAAAATCAAAGTCATGTTGACCAAAGTTGGCGATTTGAAGGGGTATTTGATTAAAAGCTTCAACCATAGGAAAACCTTTGTAAATACCTCCAAATAAAGTGCCGCCTGCCAAGTCACCACCAAAAACGAGAAAGGCCTCATTATTGCTTTTTATTTGATCAACAATAGTTTTAAGCCTAGCTACACCACCGCGATTGCCATACTCATCATTTACAGGAGCGATTTCATGCGCATCAGTAAAATAGAGTATAGAGATAAGATTCTCATTTTTCTCACAATTCATAGAGAGAAGGAAGATTATCAGTAAAGGTAAAACCAATTTTTTCATAATGCTCATTGTGAATTATGAGTTAAAAATAGTACAAAAGGAGTAATGAGTTGCCTCTAAGTTCTTCTCACAAAAAGAAAACCGTTTAGTTGAACATTACCTTCAGCGCATTTCAATGCTTAGCATTTTTTAATTCAATTCAAGCAATCTTTTTTGAATTTTGTTTTTGAATGGCACATTACCATAATCTGGAACTTCTAAACCCAATCTAAAGGCTTCAATTGCCCTCTCCTTTTGATTTAACTTTGAAAAGGCATTCCCTAGTTCCAAATAATATTCAGCAATACCTTCAAAGTGGCTATAGAATTGCGCGGAATTCTGAAATTCTTGAAATTGAGCGTCTAGCTCTAATTTATTTTGTGGCAGAAATTTATAGGCTTCAATGGCTTCTTCAAAAGACTCCTGAACTATTAATAATCTTGCTTTCATTGATTGAATCGAAATTGGTGCAACGCCATATTTAGTTGGCCAATCATTCTGTTGCATTTGAGCGTAATAATATTCTGCTTGAGTCTTATCTCCTTTATAAAAAGCAACCCGGAAAGAATTTAAGATGCAATTGGTCACCCAACGTTCAGCTAATGAATTATTTTTGCTCAATTTTTCAAAAATAAATAGTGCTTGAGAATTGACATCTTCGTAAACTTTGATTTCTTCGATCTCAAACAGATAACCAACTCTGTGCTGAGTACATTTACTAATCCATTCTCCAACAGGATGATTGCTTTCAAATGCATGATTAGCACTTTGGCCGAAAAAGTCATAGGCTTCTAGCCCTTTCCCC
Source organism: Haliscomenobacter sp. (assembly GCF_033763495.1). Classification (GTDB taxonomy): domain Bacteria; phylum Bacteroidota; class Bacteroidia; order Chitinophagales; family Saprospiraceae; genus Haliscomenobacter. The sequence continues at coordinate 20,188 of NZ_JANRKL010000186.1, forward strand.
TGAAGGTAATAAATATACGCTAATTCGTATTCAATTAATGATAAGGTTTTTAGGTGATCCACTTGGCCATTGTTATCACTTTCCATTCGTTTCTCACAAGTTGCCAGTAATTCAGAAGCGATTTCCAAGTTGCCCTTCCGTCTGTAAATACTGGCTAAGTGAGATTGAAAAATAGTTAGGAATTTATTTTCTTGTTCAGTATCGATTGCAGATCGAAGTAAATAATCCTTGTCTGTTAAATATTCCAAAATTGTTTGATAAAAATTATTGTTTTCCAAATATCCTAGCGAAGAATGAACCATGTCAGTATTCAAAATCTCATCCTTTTGAGCGAATCGATTTACCAAAAATTCGATGAATCTAGGAACAAAAGACTCTGCTGCTTTTTGCCCCAATTGCTTTTGAATTAAAATAAATGCATTATTTATTTCATGCAAAAATCCCTGAACATTAGATGACTCTAATTGCCCTAAGTAACTTTCTTCGAGATAGTTTTCTTTATTTAGAAGATCGATCAATTTCATTGCATCATTTTTTTCTAAACACACATTAATCAAGTGGCATTTATGAGTATGAATGCGAAGTTTAAGCAAAAGCTCGTCATAAATTGTATTTGAGGTCATCTTTTTTTTATTCAAAGAAATTAATGTATTTACTACGCATATCATTCAAATCAATTTCTTCTCCAATCTCATCTTTCTTAGACAAGAAGTCACTATAAGCTTGATGATAAATGCGATAGACAGGAATCACAGCTTCGTAATAATCATTGAACAAGAATTCGCGCCAACTATCAATGGCAGATCTCACATTATTGATGTCTATATTTGTAATTCCTGAGATAAACTCTATAGCAATAGGAGTTTTAATAATAGCCAGTAACGAAATGAGAGGAAGGTAAATATTATACCATTGGGTTTTATCATTTGTTTTCATTCGCTTCCAATGGTCTTCATAATAGCTTTGTAATCCTGCTGGAATTTCATTAATGTCTAAATTCTTATAATTACCGGATTGAATTTCAGGAAGCACATGACGTAAGTACATAAAATTGTTTTGACTTTTTTCGAGTAATAAATCCAAAAACTGTGATTCTGAAACATAATTGGACTTTATGAAATTTTGTATACCTTCTGAAGGGATATCACGTTTGATGTATTCAGCGGCATCTTGCTTGTTGAGTTTATCTTTTTGATCAAGACCAATTTCTTTAATAATTGTCGGAGAATTCAAACTAACCCTACTAACTATTCTATAAGTAAGAAGAATAAAGACATTATCGGGTAATTCGCTTGGTAAAAAAAGAGTATTTTCCCCGCTTGACTGAGAGGTTTCTTTTAGTTCGTCTAATCCATCAATAACCAAAAGTAACTTTTTATTCTCAGCCTTCAGTAGTTTGGATGCCTCATTTAACAAATCAATGAATAAACTCCCATTTTGTAAAGATTTATCTGTAATTTCTTTATTTACCAAGTGGAACTTGAGTATCAATTGTGCCATTATGTTTCCTAAAAATTGAGCAGGGTCATTAATGCCGCTTGATTTGACGATAAAGTGATAAAGACACTCCCCTTTCCTATCTTTGATGATCTTACTGGCAATAGCTGATTTGCCAACTCCAGGTTCCCCCTTAATTATTATATAGCCTTTTGGTTTGCGCTCTATTAGCTCTTCGATTGCTGAAAACAACCATTCTCTACCAATGAAATTTTCCGTCTTGCTGTGAATGATATTTTCGAAATTCAGGAGGAATTTACTTTGTGGTAATGCAGAAGGTCTAGCATTATTAGTCTCAACTATTATGTCGCAAAGATCAATTAAACTAAACCGAATTTCGCTGAACGAAAGCTCCACTTCATGTTTAGAGGTGGTCCCAAGTCTTTTTCCTTTAGCCACTTCACTGTATCTACCTTCAATCAGAACTAATTGATTAGATAGATCATCAGATAAGGGGATTCTTTTTAATTCCTCAAACACAGAAGGAATCTGATTTTGCCCAATCAGGGTCTTTATATGGTCTATTGAATTCATTGGGTTTGAGATTTTGTGCGCAATATATAAGTTATAAGTTTGGTTTGACTTTAAATTATTTCAATAATACTTTGATTCAAATTTTGGGTAAACCCGTCAAACTTGTTTAATTTAACGTGAGTTCGAGGATTTTTTTCTTTAAATCTATCTTTCTCGCCGCCGATAGCGCGGCTCAAAGTTCAGAAGGGGGCTTTGTACTATAAACTGGCCTTCGCTAAAGCGTTTCTGGACTAATGTAAACCTCAATTCTGTGTCAAAAGCAGCACTAGCGGCGGCAAGATGCCCATCTTAATTCCCCAATTTCATGAATGTAATCCCAGACTCACGTTAATTTTTTTGTCACCCCTTCCTGATGCACTAAGTTAAAGCAAAATTTTAAATTTTTTATGAAAATTTCTTTTCTTCTATATAAATGTGGACAAATCGAAAAACATTGAGCTGTATGAAAAACTAGGGTTTAAACAACGACGAGAAATTAGTTCGTGGCGTTTTGAACCATATTAAATCCAATCCTGCTCGTGTTTCGTCATTTCATGATCAATGTTGCCCGTGTGTTTGGTAGCCTGGGGTTCAAACAAAATAAGCCATACTTCCTCGTCACCTTCGGTGCGGGGGCAGTGTTCCACTCCTTTGGGTACAATCAATACTTCTCCCGGCCCTACTGTGGCGGTGTGGTCGCGAAACTCCATCACAAAAGTGCCTTTAAAAATCATAAACAACTCGTCTTCATCGTCGTGGCTATGCCAGATCATCTCGCCTTTGGCTTTGACCAGTTTGATGTATTGGCCATTGAGTTCGCCAGCAATTTTGGGCGACCAGTATTCGGTGACTTTTTGGAACTTCTCTTGAATGTTGAACAACTGAACCATGATGTCAGGTAATTGGGTGGGTTAAAAAACTAGACTTTATAAATAGATGGTACTGACCGAGCAACCTTCTATTCATAAAGTCTATTGAACACAAAATAAACCATTCCTGGCAGCCTGCCTACCTATTTGTGTAGTACACTCAAATACTCGATCCAGGGGCCTACTTCATCTTTGTATTGTTTGGCCATTACCCGGGTGATTTGTACAATGTGGCCAAGGTCATGAACCGTCCAGCAAGACAATAATTGTGCAAGGGTCACCTTGCCTAAGGCTGGGTGAATACCCGTTGCTTCCAGGTTTGCTGGGGAGATGTCCATGGCTTTTAATGCGGCGAGGTTCTCCTCACGCAAGGCCTGGAATTCATCCAATAATGCTGACAAGTTTTTTTTCACACCCTCATTCAGCTGAGCAAAACGGTCAAAGGGGAGGAAGGTTTTGTTTTCTTCTTGTGAAAGAATGAGTTGGGTTCGAACCATCCAATCGGTTTTTTCGCCATGAATCAGGTGCCCAATAACCTCGTAAGGGCTCCAGGTTTCACCACCTTCGTTTTGATGGGTCCATTCGGGTGAAAGGTTGCTAAGTAAGGTTTTGAGCACGGTAGGTGTTCGCTCAAGAATTTCAATGGATTTTGATAGGTCGAATAGCATAGGTGAAAAATTTGTGTACTCAACGCATGCTTGAGCGGGTTCGTTCCAGGAGGGTTGGTCAAAATAAAATTGAAAAAAAAGAAATTCCATGATCCAAGTTGCTCATTGGATCGTAAGTGAACTAGATTTTTAATTTTCAACTTAACACCTAAAACAATGAAAAAGCAAATTTTCCTGGGGCTGCTGTTGGCATCCACCCTTTCTAATCTTTCTCTTGCCCAAAACAAGGGCTACATTACCCTTACTCAAGCACCTACTGCCGGGCCAGGTTTGTACGAAGCAGGGATGGCCAAACTCAAAGAGGCCGGTGTTTGGGATCTAGGCTGGAACTTTCACGCTATCGGCGCTCAACAACCCAATGGGCTTCTTTCAATTGGAATTTTTCCCGACAAAGCTTCGCTTGACATGCGGATTGCCAAAAACATGGAAGTGTTTAAGTCCAATAACCTGTCCGTGCCCGCCCCCGATGCATTTGAAATCCATAACATGTTTCGGGCACCGATGAACAGCAAACCTGCTAATGCAGTACTGATTTTTCACGATGTAAAAGGAATGACGCCAGAGCAGTACGAAGCCATTTTACAGGGTTTGGCAAAAGCCAATGCATTTGGGCTGAAAACCCAACTTTTTCACGCCTGTTTTAAAACGCCAGAAGGTTTGAAAGTGGTTGACATCTGGGAATCACCAGAGGCTTTGCAGTCTTTTGCAGGAACACTAATTCCCATTTTGACCAAAATTTTCGGGGCAACACCTCCACCACCTGCGGTGTATGGCTTGTACAATTATGTGAGCAAATAACCCAAAACAGTAGAACAATAGTGATTTTCTTTTGAATGGCCGACATCGCCTTGGGGTGTCGGCTTTTGATTTTAAAACAGAAATTTCTGGCAATAAATCTGGCAAAAACACGTATTTTCGACAACTCAATCAATTACCTCACACCGACATGAAAGCATTTTCACTAGTCATTTTAGGGCTTGCCTTATTTTCTGGATGTGCTACTCAAAAACTGCCAGAATACAAGCACAAGAGCCTGATGATCCAGGCACTGACACCCAAAACCCTCGTCCACGTCACTTACCTCAATACCAATCAATGGGGCCGAGTGCCCTGCAATGGTATGATTTATTGCAACAATGGCGAAGCGGTAGTTTTTGACACGCCACCCCACGACAGCGTTTCCGTACAGCTGATTGACTGGATTGAAAACAAACTAAAAGCCAAAGTAAAAGCCATAGTGGTCAACCATTTTCACGGGGATTGCCTGGGTGGACTCAAAGCTTTTCACCAAAGGGGCATATCTTCTTATGCCAATCAAATGACCATTGATTTGGCCAAGGCCAATGGTTATACAGTGCCTCAAAATGGCTTTGAGGGAGTGCTGAATTTGAAAATCGGGGGCGAGCTGGTAGAAAACCGCTACTTCGGCGAAGGTCATACCAAGGACAACATCGTGTCTTATGTGCCCAGCGAGCAAGTGTTGTTTGGCGGTTGCATGCTCAAAGAATCCAACGCTGGTAAAGGGAATCTGGCGGATGCCAATGTTGGCGATTGGCCAAAAACGGTGGCCAAAGTGAAGGCACAGTACCCGGATGTTAGGTTTGTGATTCCCGGGCATGGCAAAAGTGGAGGGAAGGAGTTGTTGGATTATACGATGGAGTTGTTTAAGGCTCTAGAAGAGTAATTTTACATGATTTTCTCAATTTTTTTGATTCAAAACGAAAATTGTTCATTCCTTATGCCATGTTGATCAAGCTTAAAAGCCTAGCTTATGTTTTTTGAACCAGCCATAAACAAACACAAGCTCCATGCTTTTGTCAAAGAAATCTTCCTGCTGGAAAACCAACAAGTTGGAATAACCCCCGAACGACTTTCTTTCTTCGCAGACGGGTTCCCCGGCCTGGTATTCCTGCAAACCGATGCTCCCGTTTATCAGTTGCCCAAGGGGAAGCTTTTGTCATCGCTTTTTTTATACGGGCAAACCATCCATCCGCTTGAACTTGAAATGACAGGGGCATACCAAATGCTCGCCTTCCAACTACAGCCCTACGCGGTTCGGGTGCTTTTTGGCGTGAATCCCAAAGAACTGAACGATGATTGTTTTGACCTATCGCCAGATCACAGCGATACGCTGCATCACCTCCACCAATCCTCTACAACAACAGAACGAGTAGAAATTTTGGCAAAATTGATCGCCGAAAAAACGGAGCAGATTGCCTTCGAAAAAAGCAGCCAAATTCAAATGGCCATCGGCATTGTCCTTTCACGAGGTGGAAAAATTTCCATCAGGGCACTGGCACAGGAACTTCATCTAAGCGAGCGTACCCTACAACGGCTTTTTATGGAATACATCGGCCTGCCTCCGAAGCAGTTCACCAAAATTGTGCAGTTTCAGCAAGCCTTCAATCAAATTTCGGATGAAACCTTCGACAAACTCAGCGAAATTGTTTTTGAAAATGGCTATGCCGATCAGTCGCATTTTATCCGCAATTTTCGGAGGTTCACGGGCGGAAAGCCTTCGGATTTTAAGTAAAAGGTATCTTAACTTGGTGATGTAGTCGTGTCACTACAATCGCTATCCATCTTTGTGATATTTCAATTTATAATCAGCTGGTGATAGCCCCGTTATTCGACTAAAAATATCCCGAAATGCTTTTTCATCATTGTACCCAACATCAAACATAACTTCGCCAACGGTTTTACGCGAACTTTCAAAAGATTTTTTCGCTGCTTCAATCCTCACGCGCTGAAGGTAATCGAGCGGGGTGAGCCCCGTTGCCTTAATGAACCTACGGTCAAAGTTCCGCCGGCTTAGATGTAAATCCTCTGCCAAACTTTTTATTGACATTTTGCTTTGAAACTGCTGCTCGATTATTTGTTGTGCCCTCTGCACCTCATCGTCATCGTGCTTTTTATGGCCGGTGAAAATGGAAAAACCGGATTGCTGGTTTCTGTCCAAATCAATTTGGAAAATTTTGGCGCAATAAATAGCCGTTGCTCTATCGTAGTACTTCTCCACAAGATAGAGAATCAAATTCAGGAATGAATAAGCACCTCCATTGGTGCAAATGCCGTTTTCATCGGTTATCAACTTATCAGTTTGCAGCCTTACCTTGGGATAAAGCGCCTGAAACTCCTGTGCCAACGACCAATGCGTGGAGCAGGCCCTCGAATTGAGCAATCCCGTTGCCGCCAACATGAATGCCCCCGAACACATGGTTGCCACAGCAGCCCCTTTCTTGTATTGCTCCGCCACCCATTTTATGAGCATTTTATTAGAGTTGGCCGCATTCTCATAGGTTCGTACCAGTGAGGAAGGAATGATAACAAGGTCGGTGTTGGTAATATCGGCAATGGAAGCATGGGGTTTGACCGAAAAAGGTGGGCTTCCGGCAAGTTCGCCCTCGGTATGGCCAAGCAATTCAATCTTGAATCGCTGCCCCTTTCCGGCTTGCCTCCACACGGCATTGGCTTTGTTAAAAATGTCATAGGCCCCCACGATACAAGCCATGGTACTGGCATCACTCTGCTGACTGAGCACCAAAATTGACAGGTGTTTCATACAGGCATTTTTTCTGGTAAATGTACAAAGTGATTTTGTCCAAATCAACCCGTTGAAATGGCTAATTTACCCTTTTAAAGGCGGCAAATTGGACGGCATATTTGCATTGAATAAAAACATACCGAAATGGAAAAAAGCAAGCGAAAAACAGTATTAATAACCGGCACAAGCAGCGGTTTTGGCAAGTTGACCGCTATCCAATGTGCGTCGTTGGGCCATCAGGTGTTTGCCACGATGCGGGATACCTCAGGTCGGAATTTTGAAAAGGCAAGGGAATTGGCAAACTATCCAAACATCCAGGTGCTAGAAGTTGAAGTTACCGACTACGAATCGGTCAACAAAGCCATTTCAACACTTATTCAGGAGTCTGGTAAAATTGATGTGCTAATCAACAATGCAGGGATTTATCCTACTGGAATTACCGAGACTTTCACCGATGAGGAAGTTAAAAAAGTGTTGGACATTAATTTGGTCGGTACTTGGCGCACCATGAAGGCCGTTTTGCCGCAGATGCGTAAGCAAGGAGAAGGATTAATTGTAAACCTTTCGAGTTTATCAGGCCGTTTTTCTGCGCCATTTATGGCAATATACAGTGCAAGCAAGTTTGCATTAGAAGGCTTGACGGAAGGTTTGCATTATGAAACAAGGCCATTGGGTATAGATATCGTAACGGTGCAACCCGGGCCATTTCCTACCGAAATTTTTGGGAAAATTATGACTGGCTCAGAAAGTAAGGTTCTTGACGGTTATGGTGAATTATCCAAAATCCCTGATCAGATGGGAAAGGGGTTGCAAGAAATGTTCAATGCCTTGCAACCAAATCCTCAAATGGTGGCAGATGCTATCCTTGATTTAATCAATCTACCAAAAGGCCAAAGGCCGTTGAGAACGGTAGTATCAGTGGTTGGGAGCCAGTATACTGAGTCCGCAAACAGGCACGTAAAAGAGCAATATGACCATTTTATGGCTGCTTTCGGTATGAAGGAATTGTTGGCCTAACACCCCAATTCCAATCCTCCATTTTCAATCAATTTTTCACATGGAAAAAGCATTGTATATCGCACTTACTTTAATAGCAGGCGCAATCTTTTGGTTATTTTACTCAAATTCAATAAAAATGGAAAAAAGCAATTCTCTTCAATCCCAAGCGGATTTAGAATCCGCACAAAGCTACAGTTATTACTTCGTTTCGTCCAAATCAGCAGCAGAAGTATTCAGTATCTTATTGGATGTTGACAAGTGGTGGTCTGGTCTTTATTCCGAAAACATAACCGGGAATAGCGACCAATTAAACGATGTGTTCAGCTTTAAAGCCGGAGCTGGGGCGCATTATTCCGAACAGACACTCGTTGAACTCATCCCCAACCAACGTGTAGCCTGGCTTGTGACCAATAGCAATTTGTCCTTTATTAAAGACCCCAGGGAGCAGGGCAAACGCATTAAAATTTGAGGGTATTTTCTCTATACTTGTCCGACAATGCACATCGGTTCATTCTACGATTAATGCTGACTTTAGGTTTGTCACCATTTGTTTTGAGTAGGTTGAGCGCCATTCGGCGGATGAG
>NZ_JANRKL010000187.1:0-66147 GCF_033763495.1 Haliscomenobacter sp.
CACGCACAGAGTCGAAGTGCCCTTTGTCAGCACATATCACTCCTACTTAAACCAACTCACATGGAAAAGCTGATGGGCGTAAGTCGAAGTGCCCTTTGTCAGCACATATCACTCCTACATTTTAAAAAAAACAAAAAGAACATGAAAAAGAATGTCGAAGTGCCCTTTGTCAGCACATATCACTCCTACGCGACACAAATTCAAAAACACACAACATGAAAAAGTCGAAGTGCCCTTTGTCAGCACATATCACTCCTACGAACAAACGTCAAAATTAGAAACTAGCTCTGATGAGTCGAAGTGCCCTTTGTCAGCACATATCACTCCTACCAAAATAAAAAACCATGTTACAGCTGATTCAAGTCGAAGTGCCCTTTGTCAGCACATATCACTCCTACACAAACCTCCATAATCATGAGGAAGCTATTCGCAAGTCGAAGTGCCCTTTGTCAGCACATATCACTCCTACTATGTCTGGAAAGAAGTCGATTATGACATCCAAGTCGAAGTGCCCTTTGTCAGCACATATCACTCCTACAACCGCCAACATATGAAAAAGGCAGGCATTTATGTCGAAGTGCCCTTTGTCAGCACATATCACTCCTACTCTATGGCGATTTCATTAGCGCAGAAAACGACAAGTCGAAGTGCCCTTTGTCAGCACATATCACTCCTACTTTATTTCCCACAAATCGAGAATGCAACATTTACGGTCGAAGTGCCCTTTGTCAGCACATATCACTCCTACCCATAACTCCACTAATATGGACAACTTGTTTGTTTGTCGAAGTGCCCTTTGTCAGCACATATCACTCCTACTCGAATTGAACGGCGTTGAGGTCGCCACGGCGACTGTCGAAGTGCCCTTTGTCAGCACATATCACTCCTACTCCTGTCCGCACGCCACAACAGTTGGTTGATGCAAGTCGAAGTGCCCTTTGTCAGCACATATCACTCCTACCAAGAGCCGAAAAGGCAAAAAGGCGGCATCAATGGTCGAAGTGCCCTTTGTCAGCACATATCACTCCTACAACTCTTAAGTGCCCGATTCTACCGATATGAAAGTCGAAGTGCCCTTTGTCAGCACATATCACTCCTACTATGAACCACTTAATTTTGTCGGCAGGATCCGTGGAGTCGAAGTGCCCTTTGTCAGCACATATCACTCCTACGTGCTTGTTGCAAGAGAGCTACACGATCCGGCAAGTCGAAGTGCCCTTTGTCAGCACATATCACTCCTACTGACAACCATCCAATGGGTGGGTGCGATCCTCGGAGTCTGTTTATGTCGAAGTGCCCTTTGTCAGCACATATCACTCCTACAATCACCTTATTTAAATCACTTCTAAAACCATCTAGTCGAAGTGCCCTTTGTCAGCACATATCACTCCTACCCTTAAAAATCATCATATGACTGATAATGAAGAGAGTAGGAGTAGTTTAGCTGTAGATAACTCGACATACACGAACATAGGAGATTATCAAATTTTCAAAATTTGGGTTTGGGCAGGGGTAAAACCTGCTTTCCGAACCCGGTATCCCGTGCTGGACGAACCAGCACATTGCCCAATGGTGGCATTGTATTTCCAAAGATAATTGCTATTTCCAAGATGTCAAAGAACATGTTTGGAATGACAAATTTGTCGAATGACGAATGACGAATTTGTCGGACATTGCCCCAATTCGTCATTCGTCATTCGAAAAATTCGTCATTCCTGAAATTCATCATCCAAAATCACTCTTCGCCTTCCAATGCTGCGGGCAACTGCCGACTGGCCCATTCGCGGTAACGGGTATACGCCTTTTCGCTCATCACCTCCCCAAAGCCAAAAGCGGCCACCCGGCCGATCCCGATGCCCGTGGGGAAGCGAAGGTTGCTTTCGGCCAGCACGTCAAAACGGACCAGTTCGGTGCCGTGCCATTGGATGCATTTCTGCTGGTCGACCTGCAACACCCGGGCCTCCACCAGGCTGCGCCAGGCGGCGGTGCCGAGGGTTTCCATCAGGCTGCGCAGGTGCCCGGTGAGGGCGGAGCTGAGGATTTTTTTGCGGTCCGCTTCATCATCGGTTGCTTTCCAGCGGCTGTAATTTTCGGTATTGAGGGCCAGCCAGCCCTGGAGGCCAAAGACCTGTGGGCGCTCACTTAGTTGCAAGGCGTACTCGTGCGGATGCAGGTGGTAACCCTCCAGGGTATGGGTTTGGCCGGCAAACTCCAGTTCGGGTCGCAGGCGCGGCAACAAGTACTGCTCTATCGCCTGAACCCCTTCGTTGAGGCCCAAGATGGTGGCCATGCCCCGCCGCACCTGGTACTGGATGAGGGGGTAGCCGTAGTGGTGGTGATCAGCACCGGGCTGGCGGTTGTCGTGGTTGTGAAAGAGGTGTTGCTCCTGGCCAACCAGTTCGATGATGGCCGAACGGAAGGCAGGGATGTTCCCTGGGTGGAGGGGGCAAGGGAGCGTGAGGGTGAGGAGTTGCATTATTCGAGAATTTTGAAGCTTTTGATCTGAGCATTAGGTTCCAGTTCTGTCACGATGATGCGGATGAGGTCACCTTCTTTATACCGGCTGAAATTCGTCTTGTCCGAAAACTTGAGAACCTCGGCATTTCCAGTCACGATAAAACGTATGGTACTTTTCTTCGAGTCCAGCTTGTATATCTTGCCCTTGTATTCCTTGTCTTTTTCAAATTGCTGCAGGGCTCCCCGATCTGGCGGTGGTGGCGGTGGTGGTGGAGCCTCCTGAGCAGGTCGGGCTGTACCTTGCGTTGGCACCTGATCCCGGTTCGGATGAGGAGACTGTCTTTCTCGCATTTGAGGCCGATCCTGCTGCCTTCTGTCTCGTGCCGGCCGGGGCGTATCCTCCAGGGCTGGTCGGGAAGAGAAGGGTCGAGCCAATGGGGTTGGGTATTGCCTGGCAAATTCCTCCACAGTGATCAATTGCCCATAACCTACATTGGTTTTGGCACCAACTCCAATGGTGGTCAAAATTTCCTGAAACGCCGTTTGTTTTTGCTGCGCAGTAACGTTTCCTGAAGCACTCAGCAAAAACTGGAACTGGAACTTCACTCCCGGCAGGATTTTTAAAAATGGCAGAGGAATCGGATTTTGCAAAGGGGCATCCCCATGCGGAGTTAGGGCATCTGGTCCCAAAATATACTGCTCCTGGTAAAAAGAACCACTTACGTAAGCGTCCAGAAAAATGTCGCGCTGGGTCATTGGCAAATACTCCAGCAGCATTTCCTGCGCTTCTGCTTCATCCTGAGGTACACTAAACCGGTTTTGGCGGGCAAGCTGAGTTTTTTCCCAATCCAGTCCCTCAAAAATGGCCAGTTCCAGGCGATGTACATCCAGGTATGAGAGCTTTGGCCCGTCTTTAGGACTCAAAAGATCGGCAATGAATTCCGCTTTGGCATTGCACAGGTCGTCATTGCCATCAAGTTTAGGGCGCAAGGGGTCGCCGGCAATCCATTCGAATTGGGGGAATACGCTGCGCAAAGCTCCTTTGATGCTGCTACCAGGCACAATGGGTAAGCCGGTGGTATGATCAAAAAAGAAGCCCAGTTTGAGTTCCCCTTCACTTTTGGTTTCGTGTTTGTACCCAATCCCGGCAAGCAAGCCAGGATACGTGGTGACCAGTTCCAGGGGAAGCCACTGTTGTGCTGTCGACCAGGCGAGACCAGTGGTGGTGTCTGTCGCACTACTTTTGTTCGCAGCCTGAGCCAGGTTGAGTTTTGCAGCACACAAGTCACCCCGGCGTTTTGTCAAAGCAAATTCGTAGAGGTTGAAATTGGCTTGTTCAAACTTGCCTTTGTTCACACCAGCTTTCATCGCCTCGTAGTGAAGATCGATATCCTGCCCCTGATAATAGTCCTGGTAATAATATTTTTTCAGGTTCATGACTGGCCAGTTTTATTGACTTGGGTGAAATTCCGCAAGGCTAATTTTAGCGCAATCGAAGCCGCCAGGATTTTGGCTTTCAACTGGCGTTGTTTGGCCTCATTTTCAGGTTTTAACACAAAATCCAGCAAGGCATCAGCTTCGCTGCCGAGCCCTGAAAAAAGGGCTTCTTCTTGCAAAATCTGCGCAATGGCTTGGAGTACTTTGTGTCGTGCGACACCTTCGCGCACCCCCAAATCGCTGTAAAACGCTAGTGCAGGTTTTAGCCCCGAGGTGACAATAGAGGCACCCAGCGAAGCTGCATAGCCATCGTATTCAGCGTTGACACTTTTGGGATCGCCACTGATGCTGAGGTGTTCACGGGCAGCTTTAATGGCCTTGGCGATGTATTTTTCTACGTCTTTTTTGTGCATCATGGCTTGGGATAAATTTGAGTGAACAAACAAAAACCATACCCTACCGTGGCATTGCCGCCAATTTGGACAACCGCTTCTTTCAACGCTTTGGTCAACACTTCCCGATCTACGGCTTGCTCCGTATCGTCGCTTCCCGAAGTGATTTTTCCATCGACGTCCGGTATTTGAATCGCTACCACAAACATACTTTGGCGAGGTACTACCTCCTCGTACCAAAGGTTTTTACTGACGCCATTGTCCAGTTGGTTGCGGGCAATTACGGGTAAATCTTCGGCCAGTTCCCAAAACTGAGGATCGTTGTTTAAACCCTCTGCCAATTGAGCTACAGTTAGCGTTTTGGCCCCCAACTGCTGGTATTTGATTCCAATGGGTTTAAGGTACTCTTGATTGGTTACTATCTCAAAGAATGGAGCCTCCTGCGCTGGTTTTGGCAAAGCCAACAAATCCGCTGCAAAAAAATGATACGCCCCCTGCTGTGAAGAACCAGGAGCGCGGTTATTTTGATCAGAGCCAAAGACGTAGTTCACCCAGGGTTCATGCCTGAAATGTTCCCTCAGTGCACCCTTTAAGCCCGAAGCGTGGATGGTAGGTAAATTGGTAGCGGGGTCGCGTTGCACCGTTTTATCTACAACGCCAAAGCCACCGGAGTCGCCGCTACCCGCGTGTAAATTGGTCAAACAGGTAATTTTAAATACGTAGGTGCTCATATTGTTTCGCTTTTTGTTGTTGAAGGATAAATGTGGTTATAGCCAATGGCTTGAAAATGGGTGGCAGCCTCCAGGAGCTTCAGCAAGTTGGCTTGTTCCCCGGCTTTAGGAAAGAGTACCGAGCCCCGTTCCAGCAAATACAGCAGGGTGCTGTTTCGAGCGCTTTGTAAATTGGCAAAAATGCGTCGGCGCGCTGCTGCCGATTGATTTTCGTAAGCCTTGGTTGCCAGTTGCAGGTTGCGAAATGGAATGGCCTGGGTTGCGGTAAAATAGCAGAGCTTGATGATTTTTTTCCAGTCGCTGCTGGTAATGAACGCATCACTGAACAACACCACCCGACCGTCGGTGTAAGGGTAAGCCTGAGCGGGTTTCAGCTGGGCATCCAGCGCCGCAGTCCAGGGTTCTGCCTCCATGATGAAACAGCGGTTTTCGCCCCCGAATGGCATACTGCGCTTAAAAATAGCGGGGTCAATCTCCCCTTTGAAGTCCACCTTGACCGCAAAGGAAAAGCCGGGGGCCAGGCGGTAAAACTCCTGTTTGTAAAAGCCATTTTCATCACTCCCAGCGGTAGCATCCGGCTTCATCCGACTGGCCTTATCGATGCCAATTTGGAAGTTGGAGTAGAAGATGCCGTGCTCTGGTTTGGGCGTTTTGTGTAGCTCTGACAGTTTATCAGCAGGTACCGCTGCCGGAATTTTAAGGGCCGTGCCATCAGCGCTGACCCACACCTCGTTGAGGTATTCCTTTTCGGAGTAGGTTGTTTCTACTTCTTGTTCATCTTCCTGCTTATTAAAACTCAGGTGGGGCAAATTCTCCCAGTCTCCCCCCAAGAAATTTAGGCCTTGCCCCTGACTGGCACTCAAGTCTACCTTTAACTCTTGCTTCGTATCGAGGTGCAGGCGAGCAGCAGGGTAAAAAAACTGACGCTTTCCGGCATGCTGCCATTGCATGAACAAGGGGGAAAGCTGCTCCAAATCCCCAAAGTTGGTGACAGTTTGAGCGGGGCTGAAACTGGCATCTCCAATGCTCATTCCTTCCTGGAACAACACGTGGCGAATCAAACCCAAGAGACCGGTTTGTTGCGGCAATTTATTGGATCGCACCAGGTAATTGCGGCGGATTGGATCCGAGTCAAAGGTATTTTCCCCGCCAAAAAAGTAGTAGTCCACTGGCCGCAGGGTCAGCAGGATACTTTTTGATTTAGTCATGATCGGGTTGGTTTAGGAATTGAATAAAACGCAGGGCGGCAAACAACTGCTGGCGAACCACTGCAATGGGGTTTTCCTGTTTTTGCTCCCCGGCTTCCTTCCACAAAGTTTGCACCAAGTGGTGTACCGCCTGGATGTAGGCATTGGTTTCGGACTGCTGGTGGGCGGACTCGTTGAAATGGTGCTTGAAAAAAGCTTTGGTTTGGCCATGTTGCAAGGCATCCTCCAGGAAAGCTTCCAGGGAAGCCAGTTTGTGCATTACTGAAGTCAAAAAACTCAGCTCCTGGGTCTGACAGGCTTTCAATAAGGCGGCAAATTGGGTATATGCCCCTCCACCTTTGCTCAGGGTAGCGCCGAAGGCCTGCCCACTGTGTTTGAGCACCCGAAAAGCCACTGCATTTTTTCCGGGAAAACCTTTGGCCTCTTCAAACAAGAGCTCGTTCAATTTGTCCAGGGCTTCAAACATCGGGTGCTTGTAATAGGCGATGGAGAGGCCGTAGGAAAGGGCGGGTTGGGCTGAAAAATCAGCTTTGACCGACTTGCCCAGCGCTTGCAAATCTGTGGAAGGGAATATCTGATCCAGGTCACTCAACAAATTAAAGATGTGCTGCCCATTTTGGTTTTGGATGGGTGCAATGAACAGGAGGTCATCACCTCCAGCATATACGGGGATTCCATTAAATGCAATGATTTTGTCCACTGCTTCCTGGGCGAATTTGGCCAGAAGTTTGGAGAAATCCTGAATTTCCTGGTGGTGATTGCCAATTGCCCCAAGGGTGGCGCCGACACTGTCGCCGTCGGCTTTGACGAAACAAACGTATTTGTGGCGAAACTTGAAGTCGTCCTTAAAGGTTTGTTTCAGTTTTAGCAGCGCCTCTTCCTGGGCCAAAGCCTCCTCTTTGGGATCAACTTTTCCTTCCCGCCGTTTGATGATGGCGGTATTGGCAGGGTGCGTCAAAATGCCTTCGTAAGTGGCCTCATCTACTTTTTTAAGCTCACTCGTAGCCAATTCAACCAAACTGGGTAAGCGGTGGTTGCCTTTTGAATCGTAGGGAATAAACACCGCTGAGGTACTCGCTGAACTATCGTGGTAGAGTTCCCAGATGTTGTTGTCCTCACTCAAGATGTTAATTAGTTGATCATCGCTTTGAGGCAACAGGGCTTGTAGTTCCTGCGCATCGAGCAAACGGTTGAGTTGCAGTACGGCGCTCTCTTCGGAAGATTTGAGCTCCAGTTTTGCGGCAAAAACTCTAAAAAAAGGCTCAAAAAATTTACGTTGAGCATTGTTTTTTTGAGCGATTTGCTCCACGTTGCGAATGGCTTGTCGGATCAAATTCTGCCAATCTGCAGCGGGGAGTTTTTCCCCTTTTTCATTCAGCAGCCAAAAACAACGATCGGGGTAGATGCCTGCGCCGTTGTAGTTGGTTGCAGCCACTACCGGGGCGAGCAATTCTCCAATTTTCTCCTTTTCAAGCACCTCCAGCAACTCCCGCATCAGCAAGGAGAATATGTAGCTGGCTGCCCAGAGTTCCCGCGTTCGTCGGGCTTGTTGGATGGTGGCGTAAATGGGGCCAATGGTGATGGCGAGGTAGGTGGATGGAAAGGTTTTTTCCTGAAGCATATCTATAAGGGTTTATAGTCCGATAATTCACCTTTACCCTTTTGTAGC
The DNA here is from genome assembly GCF_033763495.1 of Haliscomenobacter sp. GTDB lineage: Bacteria > Bacteroidota > Bacteroidia > Chitinophagales > Saprospiraceae > Haliscomenobacter. Next base: position 7,895 of record NZ_JANRKL010000187.1, read on the forward strand.
GCATAGGTGAGAAATTCTTTCATGTTGAAAGATTCTGGAGTATTGATAGAATCCAGCGGCATTTTATGCCCATTTGCCTTGCTGATATTTTTTCCAATTTTCAGTTCAAGCCCGAAATTGAACCCTTGATTCAGCATTGCCGAATTGACATCTTCAGCAATAAGATAGATGGTATTATTGTGAATCTTGAATAAAACAGGGGATTTGAACCTTTGTATGGCGGGTGAATGAGCTTCTACTTTAACTACATATTTGGCTTCTCTGCCATTGCTATCTCTTCTTGAAGTAAGAAACTCATACTGCTCAGCTAAGCCTAACATTGCTCTGATAAATTGGTACTTATACCCCTTTGCAGGGTCATCCCAGTTCCGCTTGTTGGCATCATCCTCTACAGGGCCAATGTCCTGATTTGTATATTGCAATGGAACAGGCGAGTTTTCAAGTTCAAATTTTCCTGCATTAATCTGCTGTTTAATCTTCCGCTTTTCCCAACGCACTGGTATATTACGGGTCACAGCGTAAGAAAACAGAAGTGATTTTGAGTACTTCCCGCGATTTTCTTTTGGGTTTTTCCCTGATTTGAGCAGTTTATAATCTGATTGTATGGTTTCCATTATTTTTTGAAGCCTCTGCATTGCGTCCGAGGAGAGATTCGTTAATTCAACTTTTGCTGCAAAAACAGGAAAGAGCTTTTTGATCATGGTGTCCATACTCTCCAGTGGCTTTGGATCAACTACTGAGAAGCAACCAAAGCCTTTATTTTGTCTGGTGCCAAAATTCTCATAAGCAAAAAAATAGGGGATCGATTTTGAAATAATGGATAGAATATCTTTATCAAAAGAAAAAATGGTAAGCTTAATTTTGCCTGTCTCTAAAAGTCCGAGTTTAGGCAATGACTGATATGCTTCAAGGTTAAATCCATCAATCCCGTTAGTCAAATCAACTTTGGGGAATACTTTACTACTTTCATTCTCCTGCGCAAAAAAAGCAGTCCCATGTAGATAGTCTTTATCATGCTGCGCTAGCCTATTTTGCAGTTCCCCTTTCAAATAGGAAGCGAGATAATACTCATTGGGTTTTTCTGTTCCCTCTCTGTTTATACTCAGTTTATAGGAAGACTGCTTTTTTTCACTCGGCTCAAACAAGTCAAGTTTTGAGTATAAAAAATGATCTTCAGCACTGATAAACAATCGTTTAAAATTTTCTCGAATAAACCGATCCAATTTCGGCTTCACCTCCGTTGCTCGCAGCGTCGCTCCCGGCTGTGCGTGTTGAAAGTGAATGATCGGGGTGTGTTGTTTCAAATGAATTTCCAGTTTGAATTTATTTTCCATTTTCTTGATCTTTTTATTGGGTAATCGGGAAATGAGTCAATACCTTTTTACGTACATCATCAGGCACATAGTGGATCACTTTCTTTGTCAATTTTTGTTCTTTGTCATAGTGTTCTTCTTTAGTCTCTTTTAGTTCTTTCGCAAGACTCAGTAATTCTTCCTGAAGAGCTTTCCTTAAGGCTTCGTGTTTGTTGGCTACTTCTTTTGCTTCACTTTTTGTGATCAGTGCACCTTTTCTTTTCGTTTCTTCTTCTTCTAGCCATTTCTGTAGCCCTTCAGCCCGATCTGCCTCCGATTTCAGGTGCCACAAGTATGCTTTCCAAGCCTCCAGTGCTGCAAAAACAAAGAGGATAAATGCAAAAACCAATGCAAGTGTAAGTACGTCTTCCGATTCGATGACCTCAAACCTTTTAAGCAAGACCACGATTCCTACTGATGCCAATAATATGAAAAGTAGCCACCCAACATTAAATCGCATGATCAAGTAAGGCCACTCTTTTTCAGTGTTTGTACTCATTGTTCAAACTTATTTATAGGGTAAATAATCAAAGTATAGACCATCAAAATCGCCAGGATGATGAGCCAGATTATCCGCATTTTGCGGTTACCGCGCACGACAGCAAGCGCCAGGATGGCGGAAGTCAGACTGAGTAAAGAAAGACCTAACCAATGCTCGGCGATTTTAAAATTATTCACACCAAAATATGTACCAATAAACGAGGGCACCACAAACAGCGCCCCGATATAGGTCAGCACATCCAGCTTGTCGTTGCGCTGTTCTTCTTCCAGCATCGATACATAGCCGTGTAGTTCCTGAATTTCGTGTTCCAGGTCTTTGACCTGTTTTTCCAGGCGCATTTGACTTTGCAGGATGTCGTATAGCTCGATGCCTTGCTCCTGGGCGGTTACTTCGCGGAAGTAAATTTTGTTGACAAAGCGGATGTACTGTTTGAAAAGGCTGCTGACACGGGCACCGATGTTGGGGTCTTTTTTGGGGAGTTGGCTGATGGCGGTTATCTCTTGGGAGAAGCGGAGTAGACAGGCGCGCTGTACCAGGCCAAGCAGGGAAACTTTGTAGTACATGGTCTGGACATGGGAGCAGATGATTTTGGCGAACCCTTCGTAAGAGACTGACATCTCATCCGTCAAAGTCACAAAGGAATAGCGGCTGATGCCATAAAAAGTGCCGTAATTGGCCCAACGGGCATTGGTGGCCTCTTCTAATAACCGATGGCGCATCGCCAAGTTGGGACAGGTAGCATCTCCACTATCTACAAAAAGGTAACGATACCACCAGGGATTCGTCTTAAAGTCTTGTTCAAAATCTTTACCTTTGATGTACTCGGTCAGCGCTTTGTTGCCATACCAGCAAACCGTAAACATTCGGTCGTCGAGCACGGGAGCAAACTGCACTTCTTCCCGGAGTGGGATGGGTAACAACTGCTGAATCAATTCAGGCTCTCTTTCCGGGTTCTGGTTTACTACCCAACTTAAAAAGTCCTCAACAATCCAGGGTTTAGCATTGGCTTCCAATCGAATACTTTTGGCCATTTGATTCGCTTTCTGCGTTCCTTGTAGGCCAGCCAACCAGTTGTTGTCTTCGAAAAAAGCCTGCTGCCCGATCAAATCTTTTTGGGTCTGCAAAAAAGGAGGGTACACCCTACGTCCGAAGGCGTTGATGTTTAAAATGTCCTGCGGCGCGGATTGCTTTTGGTCTTTATTCAACAGGTGAAAAGCCAGCACCCCCACGCCCGTGTTGAAAAAACTGACCACAATGTCATCAATATCCAGGCGGTAGGTTTTGCCATTGTTCAGTTCGATGACGTATTCGAAGGATTCGGCAGGAGCTTTGAAGTAGTAATGACGTTGAAGGGAATCGTCCTTTCCGGAGTCGTACAACACTGGGCGCACAAACTCATAAAAATAAACCAGCTCATTGAATTGCACCAAGGACTGTGGCTGGAGCCAGGAGGCTCGGCGTTCCCAACGACTCGAATCTAAGGCCATCAATTGTTCAATCCGCAGCAGATCGGTTTGATCCTCCAGCAATTGGCTCTTGGTTTTTTGGTAGGTCCACTCAAAAGGGAACAAAAAAGCGTGGGTGCTGTACAGGGGTTCCTGTGTGGCTATAGGTTTTTCGAATAAGGCGTTTTCCATTGAGGTTACAGTCAAAATTTTCAGGATTAGGTAAAACGGTCCATCAATTTGTCATCATTCTGTATTTCGTGCAGTAAAATTCTATTAACCTGGATGCAAATGCGATCAAGAGTCGGGTTTTAGCCCCCCAACCCTTCGAAAATGACTTTCTCCAACCAGGCATCGTAAAGGGCATGGTGTTTAGCCAATTTGAGTTTGGGCACCTGAAGGTCTACCTGGCCTAAGGTTTCTCGGGTGACATTGGGGTCTAAACCTTTGGTGAGCAAGAGGGTACTCAGGTCAAAGGGAATCCAAAAGACTTGTTCAGGGATAAAAAAGGCACCATTAAAAACGTGGCAAAACAACACCCAGTCCCAAGCCAGAACATCTGCCCAGATGTGGACGCTATTTTTTTCACCAAAACGAGCAAGCCAGCGACGCAAGGCTCGACTAACATCAACGATATCGCCTCGGCAGGCCATGTAAGGCTTGGTGTGCACGTATTGAGCGTTGGAAAGTTTAGGTCCAGTGAGCAGGGTAAGTACGTTTTCTTTTACCCAAGGATTGATGAATGTGGAATCGTAATCGGTTAATTCGGCGTAGAACCAGTCGCCATTTTCGGCAGCCAGGCCAATTGAGATGAGTTGGGCATCTCGAGTCAGTTCTGTAAATTCTGTATCCAGAAATATCCGCATAAATGGGTTTAAGTGTTAAGGTTGAGCAATATATGTTTTTATTGTTATTTCTGCAAATTTGGAATAGAGCTTTGATCTAATTTTTTCTACGGCACGACTGAATGCTAGGAATGATTGCGCAGGTGTGGGTATGGTACGTGCGTGACTCGCTAGTGCCCAATGTTGGCACACGATATAGTGTGAGGGGTGAGTGTGATCGTGTGAGTGTGGGGGCGTCGCGCTCGAAACTTCCCTAAAGTGCCCAATGTTGGCACACATAACTCCTAAATGGCGAAGTACAACCAGCTATTGCGCATTGAAGAAGGTCGCAGTGCCCAATGTTGGCACACATAACTCCTACAAGCCACACGGAAGGCACCAAAACTTCCGTTTCCGGTCGCAGTGCCCAATGTCGGCACACATAACTCCTACATGTATACCCCAAAGAGTATGCCCTGGCGCCAAAGTGGTCGCAGTGCCCAATGTCGGCACACATAACTCCTACAGAACAAAAAAAGGGGCACTCCACGCTGTGGAACTGTCGCAGTGCCCAATGTCGGCACACATAACTCCTACAATCTGGTTCTAATTATCGCAGGGTACGTAGTACTGTCGCAGTGCCCAATGTCGGCACACATAACTCCTACAGTAAATACAATCGCTTGCTCGAAATTGAACTGGTCGCAGTGCCCAATGTCGGCACACATAACTCCTACTCAGCAAAACTGGCCAAAATCTGGTCGTGGCGTTTTGTCGCAGTGCCCAATGTCGGCACACATAACTCCTACAGAGCCAACTCCCTGTCATCAACACATACATCCAAGGTCGCAGTGCCCAATGTCGGCACACATAACTCCTACCAAAACCACCGTCGAGGGTAACACCAAGGTGTGGATTGTCGCAGTGCCCAATGTCGGCACACATAACTCCTACAGCGCAACGAGCGCCGTGAGCGCCGCGACCAACATGGTCGCAGTGCCCAATGTCGGCACACATAACTCCTACTTTTTGGCATTTACTGTCATATCCCTACTTTCGGTCGCAGTGCCCAATGTCGGCACACATAACTCCTACCTGCTGGTACTCGGCATTATCAGCGTGATAATGGTGGGTCGCAGTGCCCAATGTCGGCACACATAACTCCTACCATTAACCGTCGCCTTGATGATATCGAGGACGAACTGTCGCAGTGCCCAATGTCGGCACACATAACTCCTACCAAAGTCCACTACTCCGGCAAAAAGCTTGGTGGTGTCGCAGTGCCCAATGTCGGCACACATAACTCCTACCCATGGTGGACGAAACCTGCTTGGCAAAAAATGGTCGCAGTGCCCAATGTCGGCACACATAACTCCTACAAACCATCCAGTTGACCGTTCGACACCGCGTGCCTGTCGCAGTGCCCAATGTCGGCACACATAACTCCTACTTGGAATCGCAGTACCCGTAAGGATCATTGTGATTGAAGAAATGTCGCAGTGCCCAATGTCGGCACACATAACTCCTACCGTCTCCGCAGGATATATGTGGGGCGGAATTGTGTCGCAGTGCCCAATGTCGGCACACATAACTCCTACAAAAAGTCTACGCCCTCAACCTTAAAACCAAGAGGTCGCAGTGCCCAATGTCGGCACACATAACTCCTACTCTTGTAATCTACTATCGTAAAAAAAAGAAAAACTAATGTCGCAGTGCCCAATGTCGGCACACATAACTCCTACATGTTGGTCGTCCGACTGACTGCGATACACAGAAGAAGTGTCGCAGTGCCCAATGTCGGCACACATAACTCCTACTTGATGGTAAGTCCTACGTATTTTTCTTCGGTCGCAGTGCCCAATGTCGGAACACATAACTCCTACCACGACAAAAAAAGGCTCTGCGAAGCGTATAAAAAGTCGCAGTGCCCAATGTCGGCACACATAACTCCTACTGTGGCATGGTGAAGCGGTTATTCTCTGTGGACTGGTCGCAGTGCCCAATGTCGGCACACATAACTCCTACCCGTCTTAACAAATAAAAAGCTCATTATCAGCTAAATGACTATCATTTAGCTGTAAAAATCTCCGTGTTTCTTCCCACGCAGATTCAAAAATCGTTAAAAAACAATGCATTGGGAGTGTTTTTTCCAGATGTCAAAGAACGTAAATTTGCACTAAAATACCAACAATAGTGAAGTTAAAACAAGTTCAGGGGTTTAAAAAATTAAAGTATGCGTTTCTCCGGTTATTTCTTCCCAGCGTTGAGGAATTGTGCCAAACAATTCAATATGCTGCAAAGAATAATCGTGCAGAGGAACAAACATGATGCTATCATGAGGAACAAACTCCGCTGCCTGAGGAATTTTAGCCATTTCGGTCCTCAGTTTTGCTTCTTCAGCAGCATCTAAGGTACCCATAAAAACCGAGTATTGTACCCGATGCAACCCAGCAGCCAGTAGTTTTTTAGCCACTCGCATGCGTAGGCGGTCGCTTTCAATGTCATAACTTACCAGGATCATATGCTGTATTTTGAATTAATTGAGCCAGTTCTGCGGCATAACGATAAATATGTCCTTTGCGCGAAAACTGTTTGCCGTCCAAGCGGCATTTTTCCTCCAACCAACTATTAAAAGTTGGGATGATGAATTTTTTTCCCGCTGCATTCAGTCTCCACCCTTGGTAAACCTGGTCAAAAAACTCCAGTTTGATCTGGTCTGCCAGAAATTGTTCTACCAATAGTTGGTCTACCCAAGGTCGGAAAGGTTCAATGAGGTCAAAAGCCAGCGTAGGGCGATCGTATTCATCGGAATGGAGAATACCCAAATGAGGATCAAGGCCAGCAGCAAAAATGGCTTGCTCAACGATGGTGTACATCATGCCATACAAATAGTTGAGCATTGCATTGAAACCATCTTCAGCGGGTCGGCGGCTGCGTCCCTTGAATTTCCAGGGTTCAGGCATTCCTTCAGAAGCAGCACTCCAATAGAGTTTTGCCTGATTGCCTTCCCAGCCCATCAATTTGTTGCCCACAAAATCAGTAGATTGATCTTTCAGCAGGTCTAACTCTGGTATGCCATCCTGCAATTGAGTAATAATCCGCTGATAATTTTCCAGTAAACTGGGCCTTCGGTTGGCCAAATACTCCAGCACATCAATCTGATGAGCAGTTTTAAGCCGAAACAACAGAATAACCCAATTGCCACCTTGCGGGCTATCTGAAAAATAGACCTGTTTGCGGCGCAAGGTCGCGATGCTTTCAAAGTAGGGGCTACGCAGGCAGCCCACCGCATCGCCGATTTCGTTGAAAAAATAGATGGAAAGATCATACTCTATGGCCAGTTCAATGGCTGAAGAACTGATCAAACAAGGCGCAGTAACAGCGATGCTTTCCAATTGTTGGGGGCTCACGATGCGGCGCTCCTCGCCCGCAGCCACCTCGAAGGCCCCATCGCGGGTTTTGAGCGCCAGGCCCGGAGTATTCAGTACCATTTGCATAAGTGGGCGTATTTAAGTGCTTATGTAATAGTGTTTGTCACCTCGCCTTCAGCGAAGCACGACAACATTTTTTTTAGCCACAAATGACACAAATTTTCACAAATAGGGGCACGAACTTCGTTCGTGTCGGAAGCACAAACTCAAGTTTGTGGCTAAATCTCCAAAAAACACTCCATCGGCGGTGGGGGTGTTAAACTTTCACCTGCTTGTTCAAAACGTGATGTCATAACCCCATTCCAGCCAGGCAATCGGGCCATATTCGTCAAGTGGGTTGACCGCATCGGCATATTTTCCACTGAGGCGTGCAACCTCGGGATGGTGATCACCTAGGACGTCGCGCGCAAAATTCAATTTCCCACTCACCCGTTGCTGCATGTTCAGCACCCAGTTTTCAGGCTGGGCCGTTCCGCGCAACTGCACCTGTGCCTCCATGACCTGGCGCAAGGTTTCGATCGTAGATTCAAGATTGGGAAAATAGTCCGGGGGGAGTTGTACTGTTTTGCCTCCCACCAAAATTCCGGTTACTTCCTTTTCGGGGTCATCGGGGCCAAAACGTTTGGTTTTGCTGGTATTGATTTTGAACCCATGATTGTGCACCAAGTTGCTGATCAGCTGGAGGTGGGTGTCCGAAAACGCCTGATCAGCTGAAAAACTCATGTCATCGGCATAGCGTGTGTACCTCCAATTGTTGGTAGCTGCGATGGCCAGGAGATCTTTATCGAGGGGAATCGTCGCAAAGTTGCTCAGTACCGGGCTGGTTGGAGCACCCATCGGCAGGCGGTCTTTGAAGCAGACCAGGTGCGCAAGCAGCTCGGCGGCCTCTTTATCCAGGCTGAACAAAGTACCTTGAAACAAGCGCTGGACCTCCTCGCGGCTAACGGTGTGGAAAAAATCCTCCATGTCCATGTTCAGGAGCCAGGGGCTGCCTAGGTGTCGGAGGGCATTGCTGAGCACGTGGCGAGGTGCAACATCCTCCACTGGCATTCCCATTTCCGTGGGACTAGCCAACACCAAGACCCTGGCCAAGTTGGCCAATCACCTGGCAAAAAAGCGCAGTCTGAATGGCACCTACCACCTGGAAGCCAGCAGCCCGGAACTTGCGGAGCTCGGCATCGAGGAGCTTTGGGGCGTGGGGGCAGCCTACCAGCGGCGACTGGCCGCAGTGCGCGTCAAAACTGTAGCCGACCTGGCCCGGGTATCTGAGGCCTGGATGCAAAAGGAATTTGGGGTGGTGGGCTTGCGGCTGCTCAAGGAAGTGCGGGGTGAGGCTTGTTACGGGCTAGAAGCTCCGGTGGAAAGTCGGAAGTCGATGATTGTATCCCGATCCTTTGCGCAGGATGTGTTGGAGCTGTCCGTGCTGAGCGAGGCAGTGGCGAGGTATGCTACGCGCCTGGGGGAAAAATTGCGGCGCTATGGGCAACAGACGGAGGCAATCACGGTCTTTGTATGGGCCAATCGCTTCAAGCCGCAGGAGAATATGCCCTTGCAGTGTAGTGCCTTGAGTATGGAGTTGCCGCTGGCCAGTAGCAATACCAATGAGTTAATCCACTGGGCGTGGCTCTTGGTGCGCAAGTTGTATCAGCCGGGGGTGCGCTACAAAAAGGCGGGGATCATGGCTACGGCGCTGCGGCCACAGACTAATGTACAAATGAATTTGTTTGTGGATGAGGCGTCGTCGTTGCGCTCGGCGCAGTTGATGCAAGCGCTGGACGGGATCAATCGGAAAATGGGGCGGAATACGGTGTACTTCGCGGCTTGTGGGAATAGGCCGGAGTGGGGACCGAAGGCCGAGAGAAGATCGGGGCGGTTTACGACAAGGTGGGGGGAGCTTATGAGGGTGTGATAGGGTGTTGCCCTCGGACATCGTATCGGGTGTGCATAGCAGTTGAGAAATCAGCCCCCAAACAAAGATTCCCGCATAAAAAACGCCAAAGAAGACCCTTTTTCAACCATCAAATCCAGGATAGCCATTAAACTCTGTAATAAGTCACGATTTTTCCTGATGCCAGGCGCATGAAAAACCCAAACGCGGTTTAATAAACGTTCCATGTCGTGGATTTTGACCTGCTCTATACCTCGCTTTTGAAGTATTTCATGAAGCCATAACAGACCATCTGGCAATAAAATATCTGAGCCAATACCTGCCAGTAAGCGAACGACTGAGTCGGAAGCATGTTCCCCCATCTTTTGAATGATCTCAATAAAGAGGGCTTTGTTGTCACGAATGGGTTTCCAATCGCTGACATGATCATGCCAATATGGGGATTCTAATAAAAGTGTAGCAGTGAAGTATTTATTGCTCGAAGCAATGGACGCATGGAGTAATCGCTTCCAGTAAAACCCGAAGATTTGGGTATCTAGATCAGGATTCTGGGCGATTGTGGTCGTAATTTGATCCAAACATTTTTGAACGAATTCAAAAATGCGTCGATTGTAAGATTTAGCTTGTAAGATCGTTTGAGTGAGTTGATCAAAAAGTGGTAATACTAGTTCTTTAGGCTGTGCAAATATGAATTTTGCAAAGTATTCGGAAAAAAGGAGGTAGGACATATAGAAGTCACTTGGTCGATCCCCGTCACCACTCTTTCGGTTTCCGATTCTTAACAGCAAAGAGAGAAATTGTCCAACGAATTCTCTACATTCTTCAATTGGAATATTCGCTGGGAGAATTCTAAGCGCTTTATCGAACCACCAACGACTTCTTACATCCAAAAAATCTGGCAAGGGCTCCGATTTAATGTTAAGATTTACAACAGATTGAATTAGCCTGACCTTTTCTTTCTCAAAATTTTTAAACTCCTTACGTGTGGCTCTATCATGAGGTCGGATGTAATAACCATATCCCGGGTACTTTCTCCAGAGTGCTGCATAGTTAATCAATCCAGCCCAGCAGGCATAAGCAACCTGTTGATCTATTGCCCAAAGATTGTCTCCCACGTAATCAAAAAACTTGCTTTTAAGGTTATCCGAAAGCTCAGTTTGCAACAAAGCTTCAAAAAGTAGTTCAATGACCAGTTGTCGAATTGCCTGGCTATGTCTTTTTCTCAGCAATGGGACGAGACTACATAGTGCAGGAACCCCTTCAAACAGGTTTTTCGAGAACCTTAAGTCGGTATATGGCCTTTTACTATCTTCTAATTCCAGCTTAGCCCGATCAAGGATTTGACGTTCGCACCATTCAATTTGTTCTACACTCAAATCATTTATACCATCACGAATTGCAACAGAAGCAAGGAGAGCTGCGGGGAATTTCGTTTTTATATATCCTGCATGATTTGAGAGATCAAAATTTCTAACATAGTTATAGTGAATTAGCCATTCGTCTATTGAGAATGAATACCCTTCTTTTTGATCAAAAATATTTTTAGCCCAGAGGTTTGCTGCAATAATGAGGCTTGTTTCTGTTAGTTCTTGTCGTGCTTGGTCAACTATAAGGCGTATATCATCCTCAATTTTAGGCTGCACCATCATTCTATATTTACCTTCAAACTCCTCTATTTTGGTAGTCTCCCATTTTCGAATATCCATACGATTTAAAAAGATGCGCCAAGTAGATGAACCAGGAGGGACTTCTTCCCAAAATCGATCAAGGATCGGAAAAAACCTGTTCCGAAAATCCAGATTATTGAAAGCCCTTTCAACGACAAATTCTTCTAACCGTGTCTTCCGATGGGGCATACGATTGGCTTCTACCCTTTCTTTTTGGTAAAAAGAGTCGTACATCCCAGTTCCCATGGAAGCCAAAGCTTCTGCCTCAAACTCTTGATTCATTCGATTGGTATCCCATTGATATATCTCGGGGCTTGTGAGTAAAGGATAAATTGGCTCGCCTATTTCTTCTGGGTAAGCAATGGCAACACTGACTAGCACAGAGGTAGTTGCTACAGTCTGGCTATCCTTCAACAAAAGCTCAAATGATTCCTGAAGTAGTTTTCGACTCCAATCTGTTTTGATTTCAGCTAATTCTAAAAGCCATTTTTCTAAAGCCATCAAGGTAGATTGCAACAAATAGGGTGTGACTTTACCTGTACCTCGAAACATTAAGTAAAGCACCAAATTGCCCCGCTGAATTATTGTCTTTCCATCATTTAAAACGAGCTCAATTTCAGTACAGTCATCATTTGATGAATACTCAGAATCTTCGTACTTCTGGGTTACATAATTAAAGAAGCGGATTATCCAATTCAATGTCTCGGTAGGATGATACCGGAGTAACCATAATGTAGGTGTTTGCCAGGCGCTTTCAGGAAAATCGTCCAAATGATGTTCTGAAGCTAGTCCAAAAGATCTATTAACGTCTGTTGATGTCCAGCTATAAGATTGGGTTATTGATGGTTTGTCATCTACCCATTTCATCCAAGCGGCTTCCATTATAAGGCCTGGGAAATACCGACAAAGTTCAACACAGTGAAAAAAAGAAAGCATCTGTTCCCAGATCAATCCAAATCCTTTTCCAAGTCCGTCGCGATGCGTGTGTGCTCGTATAATCTCATCCAGTGTTTCTTCTAATAAAGTCTTAACTTCTTCCTGCAAGACTTCGGTTAATCTAAAGATTAACCGAAGGGTGTCTTTTCTAATTTCATTTTGAGGGCTATTCAGTAACTCCAAATGTCCACTTCTCATCCGCTGAAATACAGTCAAAAGGATCAATCCAGCATCACGAGCCTCTGATGGCAAAGGTTTGTTCCACACCAGCTTACAGCTCCAATCCTTCAGAAACAGATACAATGCCTCATTATTATTAACTACACCGAGGTGTTGATGCAAAAAATGTATCAATGTAGCCCAACCATGCCCAACTGGTATAAAAGTGGAGCTATAAAGTTTCCAAATCTCCCTTAAACCTGGAAGAGATGCATCCGGCTCCTTGCTGGCTACTCTAAAAAGATGAATAAAACGCAGCAATAAGCGGGCATTGTTATTCAAGAGAAGGGTATGGTTTTCGTTTAGAAAGCGTGCCCCCTCCTCTGACTGCACCAGGACTATAAAAGTTTCATCTTTCCAATATTGATCAATGGCCCCCATAATACACTGTGTAGCAAAACGTAGAATCTCACTGGGCTGGTGCTTCACTTCTTCCTGTAACCAAAAACGGAACCCTCGGCGAATGGCATATGCTGAGCCTAGATGCTGAAACAAGTCAGCAGGTAAACCATGATCTTGAAAAGTAGAGCGAACATGTCTAACTAGAGCCCAATCTTCAAAAATATCGTGAGCTGGTGCAAAACGATTAGTATCCTTTTCCCGAACCAGTATGTGTTCACGCTCCAATTGTTCTACTACTTCAAAATCCGCTTTATCCACCCTGACGTACAATGCCATTTGGGTTGCGCGTTTTACTACGAGGTCGGTAAAAACTAATGTGCGGTCTAAATTTCTGGTTCTTCCTGCTATAGCCAAACGCCAAATCTCTTCCCTGAAAGTAAATTCATCCAGTTCCTTGCCCGCTTCGGTTGGCTCATTCAGCAGCACTGCATAGTTGAGGTAAAAGGGTACCCTGAGTAAACGGCGTAACTTTGGATTGTCTAAAAAAGATCGGGCTGCTGGAAACTGTTGCCCGATCAGCTCTTGCTCTTCGAGTGAAAGTAAAGGGACTTCATAAACATGAAAGCGGCGGGTAGCATTCAGCACCAATAATCTGAAATGCTCCAGCGCGTATTTGCGAATGGTGATGACAACACGTAAGGCAGGGAAATCGACGGTCATACGAATTAAGTCAATCAATGCATTGGTTTGGTTGCGTTCAATGCTTTTTTCAGCACCATCTACCCAAATCACTACTGGCTCTTTGAGCAAGGGGCTGGTCAACAAGGTTTTCAGATCGACATCCGTCCCAGTTATTGATTTAAGCGTTGTGTGAAAACTCTCTGCACAAATCTGTTCACCTTTGATGGCAAAAAACCGCTGCTTTCCATCAACAAGACAATTTTTAACTGCCGCAGACTTCCCGGCACCAGCATCGCCGTGCACAATCACTACAGGGTTTGTTTCGATGGCTTTAGTCAAATCGTTGATGAGTTGCTCTCTAGGCAGGCAGTGGGTTTCACCAATTGTAGCCTTAATGCGATTGAGTACCTCTGTTTTTGCATTGGCATCCAGTTTTTTGATTGCTGTTCGCACCTCTGGCCGCACTTCAGGGATGCAAAAATCAGGGTTTGGTAATTGATCAATCCCTTTGATCAAGTATTCTAGAAAAGCCACTTTTTCGCCAAAAAAACGGTTGAACGCATCAAAGTTTGATGCGATACCCAGTAGGTATAGCTCATCCTCAATAACAAAAAAAACACCACTTCCCGAAAAACCCCGCACATTTTCATAGGCTGTTCTTGACTCACTAGATACCCATTGATCATCAAGCCTTTGTAAAACCTCCCATTCAAACTGATAGACCGAACCCTTTGTACTCTCCGTGATGTTACCTTCCATCAAAATGGGCACTTCTGCTTCATAAGCATCAGGAAAGCCTCTAAAACGACAATTGATCAGGCCATGGGTTTCTCGAATCAAAGTCAAGATGGGCAGTACTCCTGTAAGCTGTTCAATAGCTACTGAAGGCACCACCAAAGCGGCAAAATCTTCTTGGGAATTATCAGAGACCAGCATCAAATCGCTGACCTGCAGTTGGTACTCAAAATAGCTATTCGAATTCGGATTGAATAGAAACTTCAGAATTATCTGATTGGGTGAAACATCTTCTGGCAATCCATCTATGCCCAATAGCACATGTCGAGCAGTAAGTACATAAACAAAAGGAGATTCTGGAACAGGTTTGTACAAAACACCACTGCCCTCTTCATGGGGTGAAGTTACTTTAACTGTAGTTCTGCGCAGCAGTTCGTTTATCTCTGTAGGTTCAAAAAATTTAGACATTTGCAGTAATAATTAAAGCATTAGACTGGGGGGCAGGAAAGTGGACTGAAAAATTCAAACGCTCAAAAACATCCTGACCGTCAACATCAAATATACGTTCCAATTGGTTATTGCGATGGTTAAAAAGCAACTTGATGTGGCGCGTATAGTCTCTCTGGGGGTGACAAAGGATACGAGCAATGGGCTCTTTATCGGGTAATTTATGCCGAGTGGATGCATCGGCAGTAAAAACAAACTGGTCGGTCTCGATTAGGGCTAGTAATGCGTCTGAAATATTTCGTTTGCTCCCATGATGGGGAACCTTGATCCAATCAATTTGTAAAGGAAATTGAGGTGAATAACCTAATTTTTGAAGTTGCTCGACCAGGTCAAGCGGGCTTGCATCAGCCAAGAGCAGCATCCGATAAGTTCCGGCTTCGAGCAAAAAAGCAATGCTGCTGCGATTTGCCGGGCTACGGTCAAGATGTGAAGGTAGGTGAGCCAATAACTCAAGCTTTTGCTGATGATCCCATTGCTTAACTCCTAAAGGGAAGCGCTTCTTTATCTTAGCAATGGCCTCTCGATAGATTTCGGGAGATGGGGATAGGATAGTGAATTTCAAGCCTAATTCATCAATGATCGGGTTCTCGGTGGTGATGACTGGAGAAGGGACACCCAACTCATCCTGTAGCATATCACGCAGTAAGGCACCCTCTTTCAAACCTATCCAGCCTGAAGTCGCCCCCGAGTTGTGGGGCATTCGATAATTGGCATTGAACCAAACCTGTTTGATGGGCAATCGAGACCGAATGTCGTTATCCTGCAAAACCCGGATGATTCCACAGATGTGGTCATTGTCCCAATGAGAAACGACCCATAGTCCAATTTCTTCACCTTGGTCAGCAATAGCCAATAGTTCTGGGCGCAGCAAGTTATAAGCAGTCTCTGTGCCACTGTCAATAAAAATGTGCTGGGTTTTACCTGAGATATCCTTAAAACTTATGGAAATCACATCGGCACATCCAGCTGAAAAAAACTTACAAGTGAATTGGAGCATGGTTTAGGTCAGGTTGTGAAGGTTGATTCAGGCGTTATATGTTTCAATTCAGCTCCACGGCTTCATTGAAGATACGGGTGTATTCTTTCAGGTTACATTGGGCGTAAACCTTGAAAGATACTGGTTAGCAATAATTAAGGTGATTAAAAATTTGTGGCGCATGGTGGGTTGTTTTATAGAGAATGAAGATCTGCTTTATGCTAGTTTTTAGTTTCTTTCCATAATCCATCTGCTTTGACCCTTAACGCTGCTGCTTTTCCCTCCAGTCCATCTGCCTGGTACACCTCCGCCCAACGACGCAGCATGGTGGCATAGTCGATACGAATGAGTGGCTCATCTTGTAGCGCCAGTGCGGCACTGTAGAGCCGCTCGGCACGGGCATAAGGTGCCTCTACCCTGCTGAGTACATTGCTACCCCCCGCCTGCGCTGCGGCGAGATCGGCAAAGGCTTTGATTTGCCAGACCTCGTGGGTGGCGATGAGTTTGGCTTCGTTGTCAGGGTGGAGGTCGAGGAGGGTTTCGAGGTTGTAAGCGATCAGTTGCGGGCCACTGAGTAAGGATAGGTGCCTGTTTTTATTGGCTTCCCGAATAATCCCATCGGGGGCGATCTCCCAGATTTTGGCGCTGTTGTCGTCAGACCCCGTGACGAGCCATTTGCCATCTGGGGAGAAAGCGACGCTACTGACGGAAGCTGTATGCCCTTCGAGGCTGAGGGTTTGTTTACCGGATTGGAGGTCCCAAATTTTCGCGCTGTGGTCTTTAGACCCCGTGGCGAGACTTTTGCCGTCTAGGGAGAAAGCAACGCTCCAGACGGAGGCCGTATGCCCTTCGAGGTTGAGAGTTTGTTTACCGGATTGGAGGTCCCAAATTTTCGCGCTGTGGTCGTGAGACCCCGTGGCGAGCCATTTGCCATCTGGGGACAAAGCGACACTCAAGACGAGGGACGCATGCCCTTCAACGCTGAGGGTTTGTTTACCAGATTGGAGGTCCCATATTTTCGCGCTTTTGTCGTAAGACCCCGTGGCGAGACTTTTGCCATCTGAGGAGAAAGCGACGCTACTGACTTCGGTCGTATGCCCTTCGAGGCTGAGGGTTTGTTTACCAGATTGAAGGTCCCAAATTTTCGCGCTTTTGTCGTAAGACCCTGTGGCGAGACTTTTGCCATCTGGGGAGAAAGTGACGCTACTGATGGAGGCCATATGCCCTTCGAGGCTGAGGGTTTCTTTACCGGATTGGAGGTCCCAAATTTTGGCGTTGTTGTCGTCAAATCCCATGGCGAGACTTTTGCCATCTGGGGAGAAAGCGACGCTACTGACGGAGGACGTATACCCTTCGAGGTTGAGGGTTGGTTTACGCGATTGGAGGTCCCAAATTTTCGCGCTGTAGTCCCAAGACCCCGTGGCCAGACTTTTGCCGTCTGGGGAAAAAGCGACGCTACTGACGGAGGACGTATGCCCTTCGAGACTGAGGGTTTCTTTACCGGATTGGAGGTCCCAAATTTTCGCGCTGTAGTCGTCAGATCCCGTGGCAAGGCTTTTGCCATCAGGGGAGAAGGCAACGCAGGTGACAGATTTTATATGCCCTTCGAGACTGAGGGTTTCTTTACCCGATTGGAGATCCCAAATTTTGACACTGTTGTCGTCAGACCCTGTTGCAAGTCTTTTGCCATCGGGGGAGAAGGCGACACTCAAGACGTAGGACCTATGCCCTGACAGCACAGCCGACCAGGGTAAGGACGAGTGTGTGGGCATGTCGTTGTAATACAAAGCCTCAACCAGGGCGCGGGTGATGTTGCCATTGCCCTCTTCTACATAACGGTGAGCAAAACAAGCGATTTGGAAGGCAGTAGTACGGTCGCCGGCCCGCAACGCTATTTGGCTTTTATACGCCAGGTCATTGGCGTAAGCATTAAGAGTCTGGCGACGGTTGGCGGCGGCAGTACTATCCGCCTGTTTCCTCAATCTATTGATCTGCTCAAATAAGGCATCTACTGCTTTATCTGCTTTATCCACATCCTTCGGCCCACAGGCATAAATTTTAGCAGCCTCGTACCTATTCTTGGCATCAATAAACTCACCTTTCCCCTGCAAGACCACCGCTTCGTTGAAGATGCGTGTGTATTCTTTCGGGTTGCATTGGGCATAAACCTGAAAGACGCTGGCTAGCAATAATAAGGTGATTAAAATTTTGTGGCGCATGGTGGGTTGTTTTGTAAAAGATGAAGATCAACTCAATGCTAGTTTTTAGGTTCCTTCCACAATCCATCCGCCTTGCCCCTCAACGCTCCTGCTTTTTCCTTCAGCCCATCCGCCTCATACACCTCCGCCCAGCGGCGCAACATCTTGGCATAGTCCATACGAATGAGCAGTTCGTCTTGTAGGGCGAGTGCAGCTGCATAGAGCCGCTCGGCACGGGCATACGGCACCTCTACCCTACTGAGCACATTGCTCTCCTCTGCCTGTGCTGCGGCCAGATCGGCAAAGGCTTTGATTTGCCAGACTTCGCGAGTGGCGATGAGTTTGGCTTCGTTGTCGGGATGGAGGTCGAGGAGGTTTTCGAGGTTGTAGGAGGCCAGTTGAACTGCATCCAAACCAGAAAGCTGTTGGTTTTTACCCTGCGGAGTGCTGCGCCAGCCTTCGGAGGTAAAGTCCCAGATTTTCGCGCTTTTGTCCTTGGACCCCGTGGCGAATCTTTTGCCATCGGGGGAGAATGCGACGCTGGTGACGTAGTCCGTATGCCCTTCGAGACTAAGGCTTGATTTACCGGAGTCGAGGTCCCAAATTTTTGCGCTCTTGTCTAAAGACCCGGTGGCGAGTTTTCTGCCATCGGGGGAGAATGCGACGCTGGTGACGGGTTCCCTATGCCCACTAAGGCTGAGGGTTTGTTTACCGGAGTCGAGATCCCATATTTTGGCGGTTTCGTCGTTACTTCCGGTGAGAACGAATTGGCCATCTGGGGAGAAAGTAACGCTGGTGACGGAGGACTTATGCCCACTGAGACTGAGTGTTTGTTTACCGGAGTCGAGGTCCCAAATTTTTGCGGTTTCGTCGGCAGACCCAGTGGCGAGTCTTTTGCTATCGGGGGAGAATTCAACGCTGATGACGAATTCCGTATGCCCAAAGAGGCTGAGGGCTGGTTTACCGGAGTCCAGGTCCCAGATTTTGGCGGTGTTGTCTAAAGACCCCGTGGCCAGTCTTTTCCCATCGGGGGAAAATGCGACGCTACTGACGTAGGAACTATGCCCTTCCAGGCTCAGGATTTGTTTACCGGAGGCCAAATCCCAGATTTTCGCGCTATTGTCGTTAGACCCAGTGGCGAGTCTTTTCCCATCGGGGGAAAAAGCGACGCTACTGACGTAGGAACTATGTCCTTCCAGGCTGAGGATTTGTTTACCGGAGTCCAAATCCCATATTTTGGCGCTCTTGTCCCAAGACCCCGTGGCCAGTCTTTTCCCATCGGGGGAAAAAGCAACGCTGGTGATCGGTTCCGTATGCCCAAAGAGACTGAGGATTGGTTTACCGGAGTCCAGGTCCCATATTTTGGCGGTGTTGTCTAAAGACCCCGTGGCGAGTTTTTTGCCATCGGGGGAGAATGCGACGCTGGTGATCGGTTTCGTATGCCCAAAGAGGCTGAGGATTGGTTTACCGGAGTTGAGTTCCCAAATTTTGGTGCTGTTGTCAGAAGACCCCGTGGCAAGTTTTTTGCCGTCAGGGGAGAATGCGACGCTGTTGACATCGTCCGTATGCCCAAACAGGCTGAGGATTGGTTTACCGGAGTTGAGTTCCCAAATTTTGGTGCTGTTGTCAGAAGACCCCGTGGCAAGTTTTGTGCCATCTGGGGAGAATGCGAGGCTCAAGACGTATTCCGTATGCCCAATGAGGCTGAGGATTTGTTTACCGGAGTTGAGGTCCCAAATTATTGCGCTGGTATCAGAAGACCCCGTGGCAAGTTTTGTGCCATCTGGGGAAAAAGCAACGCTACTAACACCCGCGCTTGCTTCCAGGCTCAGGATTAGTTTACCGGAGTCGAGGTCCCAAATTTTGGCGGTGTTGTCGGCAGACCCAGTGGCAAGTTTTTTGCCGTCGGGGGAGAATTCAACGCTGAAGACAGGTTCCGTATGCTCACTGAGGCTGAGGGTTTGTTTACCGGCGTCGAGGTCCCAAATTTTGACGATGTTGTCGTAAGACCCGGTAGCAAGTTTTGTGCCATCTGGGGAGAATGCGAGGCTCAAGACGTATTCCGTATGCCCAATGAGGCTGAGGGTTTGTTTTTGTTTACCGGAGTCGAGGTCCCATATTTTGGCAGTGTTGTCGGCAGACCCGGTGGCGAGGTTTTTGCCATCTGAGGAGAATGCGACGCTCAATAGGGAGGACGTATGCCCTTGTAGATTAGATACCCAAGGTAAAGGCGAGTGGTTGGGTACATCATTATAGTACAAAGCCTCTACTAATGCTCGGGTAACGGTGGCATTGTCCTCTTCCACATAACGATGTGCAAATTCTGCCAGCCGAAAAGCAGTAGTCCGATCACCTCTCTCCAAAGCAATCTGACTTTTATACGCCAAATCATTAGCATAAGCATTCACTGCAGTACTATCCGCCTGTTTCCTCAATCTATTGATCTGCTCAAATAAGGCATCCACTGCTTTATCCGCTTTATCCAAATCCTTCGTCCCACATGCATAAATTTTCGCAGCCTCATACCTATTCTTGGCATCAATAAACTCCCCTTTCCCCTGCAAGGCTACGGCTTCGTTGAAGATGCGGGTGTATTCTTTTTGGTTGCATTGGGCATAAACCTGAAAGGTGCTGGCTAGCAATAAGAAGGTGATTAAAAATTTGTGGCGCATGGTGGGTTGTTTTATAAAGGATGAAGATCTCTTTATGCTAGTTTTTAGTTTCTTTCCACAATCCATCGGCCTTGGCCCTTAACGCTGCTGCTTTTTCCTTCGATCCATCCGCCTCGTTTACTTCCGCCCAGCGGCGCAACATCTTGGAATAGTCCATGCGGATGAGTGGTTCATCCTGCAGGACGAGTGTTGCGCTGTATAGCCGCTCGGCACGGGCATACGGCGCATCTACCCTACTGGCCGCATTGCTATTCCCTGCTTGCGCTGCGGCGAGATCAGCAAAAGCTTTGATTTGCCAGACTTCGCGGGTAGCAATGAGTTTGGCTTCGTTGTCGGGGTGGAGGTCAAGCAAGGTTTCAAGGTTGTAGGAGGCCAATTGCATGGCCTCAAGACCAGACAATAGTTGGGTTTTACCCTTCGGGGTATTGCGCCAACCTTCGGGTGTTAAGTCCCATATTTTAGCGCTGTTGTCATCAGACCCCGTAGCAAGCCTTTTGTCATCGGGTGAGAATGCAACAGTGTTGACAAAATCCGCATGCCCTTCCAGGCTGAAGATTGGTTTACCCGAGGCCAGATCCCAGATTCTGGCGGTGTTGTCAAAAGATCCAGTAGCCAGTCTTTTGCCATCTGAAGAGAACACGATACTGTTGACATAGCTATTATGCCCTTCTAAGTTGAGAATTTGTTTACCTGAAGCCAAGTCCCAAATTTTGGCGGTTTTGTCTGATGACCCGGTGGCAAGTCTTTGGCCATCGGGCGAGAATGCAACACTCAATACAGTCGTACCTACTTCGAGATTGAGGATTGGTCTACCTGAGGCGAGGTCCCAAATTTTGGCGCTTTTATCTACAGACCCTGTAGCGAGTTTTTGCCCATCGGACGAGAAGACAACACTCCTTACAGATTCTGCATTCCCCTGGAGGCTAAGCATTTGTTTACCTGTGGTGAGGTCCCAAATTTTGGCGCTTTTATCTACAGACCCCATAGCAATTCTTTTGCCATCGGGAGAAAATGCAACGCTAGTGATTTCAGATGTATCCCCTTCAAGACTGAGGATTAGTTTACCAGAGGCGAGATCCCAGATTTTGGTGGTTTTGTCTAAAGATCCAGTGGCAAGACTTTTGCCATTGGGAGAAAATGCAATGCTGGAAATGTAGTCTTTATGCCCTTTGATGCTGAGGATTGATTTACCAGTGTCCAGATCCCAGATTTTGGTGCTATTGTCGTAGGACCCAGTGGCCAGTGTATGGCTATCAGGGGAAAATGCGACACAGGTAACCCTCGATCCTACTTCCAAATTCAGGGTTTGTTTTCCAGAAACGAGGCTCCAGGTCTTGGCGCTTTTGTCGTAGGACCCAGTGGCAATGCTTTGGCCATCAAGAGAAAAAGTGACGCTCAATACGGCAGCTGAATGCCCCTTTAGACTGAAAATTGGTTTACCAGAGGCCAGATCCCATACTTTGGCGCTTTTGTCAGAAGATCCGGTGGCAAGGCTTTGGCCATCGGGCGAAAAGGCAAGGCTAGTTATATCGTACGTATGCCCTTCGAGGCTGAGAATTAGTTTACCGGAGGCCAAGTTCCAAATTTTGGCGCTCCAGTCCTCTGACCCAGTGGCGAGGCGTTGGCCATCCGGGGAGAATGTAAGGCTAGTTATATCGGACGTATGCCCTTCGAGACTGAGGATTGGTTTACTGGAGATCAGATCCCAAATTTTGGCGGTTTTGTCTGATGACCCAGTGGCAAGGTGTTGTCCATTCGGGGAGAAGGAGACACTGGTAACGAATTCCGTATGCCCTTCGAGTCTGAAAATTGGTTTACTGGAGATTAGATCCCAAATTCTCGCGCTTTTATCCCCAGACCCGGTGGCGAGTCTTTGCCCATCAGGGGAGAAGGCGACACTACTGACGAAAGATGTATGCCCCTTAAGGTTGAGGATTGGTTTACCAGAGTCCAGGTCCCAGATTTTCGCGCTTTTATCTTTAGACCCCGTGGCAAGTCTTTTGCCATCTGGAGAGAAGGCAACACTGTAGATTTCATCCGAATGTCCTTCGAGGCTGAGGGTTTGTTTACCGGAGATCAGATCCCAAATTCTCGCGCTTTTATCCCCAGACCCTGTAGCAAGTCTTTTGCCATCGGGAGAGAAGGCGACACTACTGACGAAAGATGTATGCCCATGTAGTGCTGTTGACCAGGGCAAAGGTGGGTGGGTGGGTACATCATTGTAGTAAAGCGCCTCCACCAAAGCACGAGTCACATTGGGATTACCAGTTTCTACATAACGATGAGCAAAAGTAGCCAATTGAAAAGCAGTAGTCCGATCCCCACTCTCCAAAGCAATTTTACTTTTATAGGCCAGATCATTGGCGTAAGCAGTAAGGGTTTGGCGGTGATTGACATTTGCTATACTATCTGCTTGTTTTCTTAATCTATTGATCTGCTCAAATAAAGCATCCACTGCTTTATCTGCTTTATCCAAATCCTTCGGCCCACAGGCATAAATTTTCGCAGCCTCATACCTATTCTTGGCATCAATAAACTCCCCTTTCCCCTGCAAGGCTACAGCTTCATTGAAGATGCGAGTGTATTCTTTCTGGTTGCATTGGGCATAAACCTGAAAGACGCTGGCTAGCAATAATAAGGTGATTAAAATTTTGTGGCGCATGGTGGGTTGTTTTATAAAAGATAAAGATCAGCTAATCCTAGTTTTTAGTTTTCTTCAATAATTCATTGGCCTTGGTCCTCAACACCCCTGCTTTTTCTTCCAGTCCATCTGACTGGTACACCTCCGCCCAGCGGCGCAACATCTCAGCGTAATCCATCCGAATGCGTAGTTCATCCTGCAGCGCCAGTGCGGCGGTGTAGAGCCGATTGGCACGGGCGTACGGGACTTCTACCCTGCTGAGTACATTGCTCCCCCCCGCTTGTGCTGCGGCGAGATCGGCAAAGGCTTTGATCTGCCAGACCTCGCGGGTGGCGATGAGTTTGGCTTCGTTGTCGGGGTGGAGATCGAGGAGGGTTTCGAGGTTGTAGGAGATCAGTTGCGGGCCGCTGAGCGGGGATAAGCGCGTGTTTTTATTGGCTTCATGAATAATTCCTTCTGGATTGATCTCCCAGATTTTCGCGCTATTGTCGTAAGACCCCGTAGCGAGTCTTTTACCATCGGGGGAGAAGGTAACGCTCCATACTTTGTCACTATGCCCACTTAGGGTGAGGACTGGTTTACCGGAGTCGAGATCCCAAATTTTGGCACTATTGTCTAAAGATCCCGTGGCGAGTCTCTTGCCATCGGGGGAGAAGGCGATGCTCATTACGTTGTCCGTATGCCCAATGAGGCTGAGGATTAGTTTACCGGAGTCGAGATCCCAAATTTTGGCACTATTGTCGGAAGACCCGGTGGCGAGTCTCTTGCCATCGGGGGAGAAGGAGACGCTCCATACGGAGACCGTATGCCCAATGAGGCTGAGGATTAGTTTACCAGAGTCGAGATCCCAAATTTTGGCGGTATTATCAGCAGACCCAGTGGCGAGTTTTTTGCCATCAGGGGAGAAGGCGACACTCAATACGGAGGCCGTATGCCCAATGAGGTTGATGGTTGGTTTACCAGAGTCCAGGTTCCAAATTTTGGCGGAATTATCGGCAGACCCGGTGGCGAGTTTTTTGCCATCGGGGGAAAAGGCGACGCTCCTGACGTTGTCCGTATGCTCGTTGGAGCTGAGGGTTAGTTCACCGGAGTTAAGGTCCCAAATTTTGGCGGTGTTGTCTCCAGACCCGGTGGCGAGTCTTTTGCCATCGGGGGAGAAGGCGACACTCAATAGGATGGACCTATGCCCACTGAGGCTGAGTGTTGGTTTACCGGAGTCGAGGTCCCATTTTTTTACGCTGTTGTCCGAAGACCCGGTGGCGAGTTTTTTGCCATCGGGGGAGAAGGCGACGCTGTTTACGGATTCCGTATGTCCAATGAGGCTAAGGGTAGGTCTACCGGAGTCGAGATCCCAAATTATGGCACTATTATCCTCAGACCCGGTAGCGAGTTTTTTGCCATCGGGAGAGAAGGCAACGCTCAATACGGAGGATGTATGCCTGGAGAGGCTGAGAGTTAGAGTTAGTTTATGGGAGCCAAGGTTCCAAATTTTGGCACCATTATCCTCAGACCCGGTGGCGAGTCTTTTACCATCGGGAGAAAAGGCAACACTCAATACGGAGGATGTATGCCCAATGAGGCTGAGGGCTGGTTTACCGGACTCCAGGTCCCAAATTTTGGCGCTGTGGTCGGAAGACCCAGTTGCGAGTCTTTTCCCATCGGGGGAGAATGCAACACTGGTTACGGAGGATATATGTTCAATGAGGCTGAGGGTTGGCTTACCAGAGCTCAGATCCCAAATTTTGGCGCTATTGTCCTCAGACCCGGTGGCAAGTTTTTTGCCATCGGGGGAGAAAGCGACGCTCGTGACGTCGGCCGTATGCCCAATGAGGCTGAGGGCTGGTTTACCGGACTCCAGGTCCCAAATTTTGGCACTATTATCCTCAGACCCGGTGGCAAGTTTTTTGCCATCGGGGGAGAAAGCGACGCTCGTGACGGAGGAAATATGCCCTTCCAGCGTTGCAGACCAGGGTAAAGCAGCGTGAGTGAGTGCATCATTAAAATAAAGCGCTTCGATCAGGGCACGGGTGACGTTGGCATTGCCTTCTTCTACATAATGATGGGCAAAGGTGGCGATTTGGAAGGCAGTGGTACGATCACCATCATGCAAAGCAGTTTGGCTTTTATAGGCCAAGTCATTGGCGTAAGCAGTAAGAGCCTGGCGGCGATTGGCGGCGGCAGTACTATCTGCTCTGTTCCTGTCTGCTATAGATTGCAGGCGCAATGAGTTTACCTGGTCAAACAAATTATCCACTGCTGTATTTGCTGCGTCTACCTCCTTTTGATTACAGGCATAAATTTTCGCCGCTTCATACCTGTTTTTTGCCTCTATAAATGCCCCTTTTCCCTGTAGGTCGACTGCTTCCTTGAAGATACGGGTGTATTCTTTAAGATCACATTGGGCTTGGCCAATAGCTGTAATCAATACGCATAAAGACGTAAACAACAATTGATTCTTCATTGGTCACATTCTTTAATTTTAGATTGAATTTCGCGTGCTTTCTCTGGTGTTGGTGCCAATTTCAGAGCTTCCTGGTATTTTTGCTTGGCGTTAGGGTACAGTTTCGCTTTGAATAATATCTCTGCTTGTTTCATCAGGTCCTCAAAACGGAGTTTATTCTTTGCATCTTCCTCTTGTTTACGTGCGGATTCTTTTTGTCGGGCATCTTCCAGCGCAGCTTTGGTCTTTCCTTGTTCCGCCAAAACTTGATTCAACAAACTTTCCGAACGTTTTAATAAGCTGTCGGAACGGATTAATAAGCTATCAGAACTGCGTTTGGCTGCTTCTGCAATTTTGGTTTGCCTTTCAGCTTCTGCTTTTTGCTCTAAAGCATCTGCTCTTTGCCGTAACGCCCAAAATACAAACCAAAAAGCAGCAAACACGATTAGCGATAGTCCTAATACGGTAGCTATCAATTGGCGCCTCCACTTAGCCGCTTGCTTAGCTTCCCATTCCGCCTTGCTCCGCAAAATCGGCCCCAACAAGGTATCATGCGAAACCTCAAAATAATCCCCAGTCTCGCGCACATCCTGCCGCAGCAAGCGTTTATTGACCAATAAATCCAGGGTTTCGGAGCTTACGCCGTGGGTTTGTACAATGGTGATTTCATCCACGCTCACCCGTCGTTCGTTTTTCATCAAGTGGTCTTCGAGCAGTCGGCGTGCTTTTTCGCGTTGCCGGGGGTCGGGGATAGCGGCAAGGGTGTTGCTGTAAAATTGGGAAAGGATTTGTTCTATGCCGGGTTCCCCACCATAAAACTCAGGGGTGACCACAGCAGCATGCGTTGTGAGAAATTTTTCCCGTTCGGCGATGATTTTGCGTTCAATGTATTCGCACAACAATTGCAATTGAAAAGACTCGATTTCTGGCTCCTGGCGGGTAGTGCTCAGCAGCGAATGTTGCCTCCGCGAGAGGTAAGAGAGGATTTGGGTCAGTGCCTGGGGGGAATATTTGAAAGTCGGCGAGGAATAGTCCCCCACCTCCTGAGCCTGTGCTGCTGGATTGACAATGGCTTCCTGGGCCTGTTCGGGCCGCAAACCCAACAACTCAAAACGGTTGCGCAAAATCGAAGGGATTTCTGGCGACAAAAGGTGCAGGTAATGCAGCAAATCGGAACGAATGGAGAGTACGATTTTCACCCTGGGCTTGCGTTCCAATTCGGCTACGTCGGAGGTGTTTAAGGTCCCGGCCTCCAGGCCTTCCAGGATGTGCTGGCGGATGGATGTGGGCAAGGTGCCGTTGATCACATCGGCCAATTGACGCACCAAAGCAGCGCGTTGTTCGTCAGAATACAGGGTGAAGAGTTCTTCAAACTGGTCAAAAATCAACAAAGGGGTGCCCTGGTGTTCGCGGTTGTAGTGGATGATCTCGGTCCAGAGGGTAGTATCGGAAGCGGCGGTGGGCGCTATTTTGCGCAGCACCTGCTGTTCGGGGCTCACCGCTACATCGTTGAGGCGAAAAATGAGTGGATCGTACTCCGTAAAACGCAAGCGAGGGATGATGCCCGCCTGCAAGAGGGAGGTTTTACCCATGCCGGATTTGGCGAACAATACCACCAGTGGCTGCACCATGATCAGGTCGTAGAGCGCTTTGGTTTCGCGGTTTCGACCAAAAAAGAGCTGTTCATCCTCCTCGGTGAACGATTGTGGGCCAGGGTAGCGGTAGTTCATACTTGCAGGTTTTCAACGAGATGGGGAATGTATTTTTCCAATTCCATCACGATATGGCGGCAGGCGGCATCTTTGTCTTCCCAACTGGCCACAGGGTTTTGTTTCCGGGGCAAGATGAATTTAGACTTGGCAAACACTGCGTTTTCCCAGGTGCAGGCGCGCACGAGAATGGGGATGATGTAGGCCTTTCCTTCCCGGTTGCGCTGCAAGGCTTGCCGCAATTGTTCTTCATACAGTTTGTCACTCGCCAAAAAATCGGCACTAACCAGTAGCAAGATCAGGTTAGCCTGATCCAGTTGTTGGCGGATGCGTTCGTCTACTTCCTCTCCTGCACTGATCATGGATTCGTCCCAGGTTTGAATGCCTTCAGCACGTTTCAGCACGGAAAGGTGTTTGTCGAGCATGGTTTTGTAGGCTTCATCGGCCCGGTCGTAGAGGTACATGGCCCGAATGGGGGCAGCTATTTCGGGCAGGTCTTCGTCTTTTTGGGTTTCCCAGCGACGGCTCAGTTCTTGTACAAAGGCCAGAGGCTCTTCAGGCAAGAACTCCATTTTGTACTGCTTTTCGTAAAATACCATCGCGCCTCGGGAGAGGGGCTGGCTGCCATTGGGCACAATCACTGGTGCACTGATTTCCTCTTTTTGGAAAATCTTTTTGGGCAAAATACGCAGGTGCCAATGCTCAAAATCGAAGCCAAAAAACAGCACCACTTTGTCTTCCTTGAATTCTTTCAAAATGGCGTTGGGAATGGCATTGTTGTGCTGGATGATATCTTCAATGAATTTCAAGCGATCCCTTTCGCTGAGCACCAAAGAGGCGGGATCCCCTACCGACCCAAAGAGGTTGTAAAGCATCGGGCAATCACCGCTGGGGTCTTCAATTTGCAGGTCGGCTTCTTCCTTACTGCGTTCTTTCTGCAGGCTGTAATGGGCAGTGCGGTAGTCTTTTCCCAAGCCCAACCAGGCTTTTTCCAACAAGGTATCTGGAGCAGTATTGATGATCAAAGGGAAAGGCAGGTCGGCGATGGTTTTTAACAAAGCATTGGGTTGTTTGGCTTGCTCGCGGTAAAAACGCTCTACTTCTTGTTGTAGCTTAATGGCTGACTTGTAGAAAGACAAATATTCTGTCGCTACGTACAAAAGACTGCCCGTTTCACTTTCTTCCAGGGGGTGCTGGTCGCGACGGAGTTGGTCCGCGAGTTCAATTGCCAACCATTCGGTATATGGGCGAGTGGTTCCGTTTTTGGTCAGTGTAGATGCTCCTGCCCCAAGCAGTAAGAGGCATTTGCCTTTACGTATAGAGAAAAGGAGTTCATTCCATTGTTCGTTCGTCATTTTTATTCAATCAATTGTATACGTAAATATAAAAAATTTAGGTTGGGAGGTTATACTACAAGATTTTTCAATGTCATCTGTTAAGGTAACAATTATAATAGAATCTAAAGATATTTCGAAATTGGTTTGATAATATTTGTATCTCTCTGTCACGATTTTTCATAGCACTTCGAAGAGAAACTTTTGACAATACGCAAATAACTATTTAGATATCAAAAATATCCGTATCAAAAAACAAGAGCTAGGGGATTCTGTCAACGCTAAACTGTTAGAGTGGTCGCAAGGTAGCGAATCACGGATTGAATGATTCAATTCAAGCTCATCCCACAAAACCCTCGTTTCATGAAACTGCAACGCCTCTCCCCTACCCGCTCCTAACTCCGTGTAAAAAAGTCTCAAAAACTGGTTTCAATAAACTAAGTTTCAGATATTGCCCTTTCAATCGTCTTTTGGGGAAATAGGAATATCGGATAAAATAAATAACTCTTGTAGACCTGGAAGACAGCCTTTCCGCATTCAGAGCCTGCAAAAAAAGCACCAAAATGGAAGATCAAAAGGAAATTTCACCCTACATCGTGGAAATGATTGTCGAGTGCATCCGCCGCGAGCAAAAGCGGGTAACGCTGGAAGAAAGCAAAAAACAGGCAGTCATGCTGGTGACTATGGCTGAACAAACTGAGGACTGGAAAAAACTGACTGAGCAGGAGCAAAATGCATTCATCGAAGGGGCATATGCTTTGTATAACATGAAAAAAGAGTTTGAACTTTATTTAGGGCCACTTGAAAAATAGGCGTGCATTGTTGATCGAACCAAAGCCGGGTAAGTGCTGCCCATGCCAAAGGCCAGGTAGATGGCCGCCCCAAAGGGCTTCCTCAAAAAGCCGGAGACAAGTTTAACGAAGCAACCACTACTATTTCCTATCGAGTGCCAGTGTCAAAAAAACAAGAGTTAAGGGATTATGTCAACGCTAAACTGGCGGAGTGGTCGCAAGGTAACGAATGACGGATTGATATTGACTCGTTGCTTTTGAGCCCAACCATTCAACCAGCACTGAATCGGTTTCAGACCTTTTCCAACTCCCCCATAACCCATTCCATCCATACTTCTTTAAGCACTTTCAAGTCCTTCCAATCCGAGTGTAGCCCCTCAAAAAACTGTTTTCGATCCGGGGCCAGGTGCAAGCCCAGTCGGTACCAATGAAGTGCCGTGTCCAGGAGTCCCTGGGCTAGCGCCAGGTGTCCCAGGTTCATGGCAGGCAAAAAATTACTTTCGTCCCAGAGTGTCCAGGCCTTGAGTAGCGCCGTTTCGGCCAATTCAAAACGCTCGATCGACAAATAAATACAACCGATGGAGTTCCAAACATCGGGATCATCTGGCGTCAGTTCCAGTACCCCCTCGTAATGTCTCAGTGCGGAATCAAAGTCCCGCTGTAAAAAATAAAAAGACCCCAGCATATAGCGGGTAATAAAATCGTTGGGTTGGGTTTCGAGTCGTTTTTCGTACATAGCGATCGCCCGAGGCAGGTCGCCCAGGTCGTAGTACACATCCCCCAGATTGCGGGCTAAGTCGGGGTAATCCGGGGCGATGTTCAACAAATGCTCAAAACACTTGAGGGCCTCCAGTGGGCGTTCCAGGCGCAGATAAAGCTCTCCCAGGTGACTATACGGCGAAGCAAAATCAGGTTGGAGCAAAATGGCCCGTTCATTGGCGGCAATGGCGGCGGGGAGGTCACCCAATTGCGCCTGGATCAGCCCGATGTTGGAATGCGCCAAGGCATAATCCGGGCGAAGTTTCACGGATCTTTGCAGTTGTTCCAGGGCCTCCTGGAAGCTGCCCATTTTAGCCAGGGTAGTGCCCAGCATGTTACAGACTTCGGCATCGAGAGGATCAATCGCCAGACATTGCTGCAATACCTGGATGGCTTCGGCGTGGCGTTCCAGTTCGATCAAGGCAGCTCCAAGGTGGTGGTAGGTTTCGGCAGCGGTCGGATTGAGTTCCAGGGCGCGTTGGTAATGCGGAATGGCCTCCGCGAAACGCCCCATCAACATCAGTACATTGCCCAAATTGTTGTAGGTAGCCGTAGCCTCGGGCGCCTGTTGCAGGATTTGCTCGTACCGTTCGATCGCCTCGTCAAACCTTTCAAGGATGGCCAGCATGTTGGCAGAATTGTGGTAGGCTGCAAGATCGGCAGGATTCAGGCGGATGGCCTCCTGGTAGCAGTTGGCCGCCTCGGTGAACTGTTCCAGGTGCATGTAGGCGAGTCCCAGGGAGTTGTAAGCTTCGGGAAAATCGGGCTTCAAGGATAGTCCGTGCTGGATGCTGCGGATGGCCTCGGCGTAGCGGTTCAAGTGGATTAGGGAAACGCCCAGGCTAAGGAAAAATTGAGGGTTGAGTGGATCCATTTGAATGGCCCGCTCAAAGTGGTCAATGGCAATGGCATGCTCGTCGGCGTTGGCTTTCGACTGGCCTTGTTGGTGGTAGTATTCCGCGTCGGTTTGGGAGGAATCGTTCATGGGGATGAAAATAAGGGGATTTTGGGGAATTGGGTAGTGTTGGTGTTTCTTCTTGTTTAGGCGTTTGATTTTTGGAAGGGGAAGGGGGCAAAAGCGGGGATTTTTTAGGAGAAAAGAGAGGTTCGAAGTTAGGCCGATGGGCAGCTTTGCTGCGTTTTATTTTTGAACCACCTTAGGAACTGAAGGGGCTTGAGGGACACTGAAGGAGGCCAAAAGTGGCTTTTTTTTTAGCACAAAGGATAAAAGTAGAGGGCGCGGAGAACACAAAGTTAGGCGTTGACGGGGGCAGCTTCGCTGCGTTTTTTTTGAACCACCTTAGAAACTGAAGGGACTTGAGGGACACTGAAGGAGGCCAATTTCTTTGTTATAAAATGATCATTGGTCCCAATCTTCATTCAACACATCCTCCAAAGAATAAACAGCTCCGTCTTCAATGTCTTGATTGGCAATTAGCGCTCTTTTCTTTAACTCATCAGGAGAAATGATCGAGAGGTTTTCAATCGGTTTAACATTATCCATTATTTCTTTGACCTGGGACAACACGGAAGTATCGTTGAGTTGTACCAACCATTCAATCAATTTTAGTTTTTCTGTGTGGATGTTCATTGAACGATCAATTTTTTTCGAAAATAAGCCAAATAAGTCAACAATTCAAGGCCAATTCTTCTTCTGCTTGTAGAACCTTTTCTGCTTCGCCTCCGCAATTTGCAGCTTAAAATTCTCGCTAGTCACCACTTTTTTCCCGATACTTTCCTCAAAAGCAGCTAAGGCCTTACCAGCAGCCGTACCCCCTTTGAGCGCCGCGTCCTTGTTTTCATCAAAGCCCTGCGCATCAGCCTTCAGCGCTTCGATGCGGGTCCCCGCCTCCCCTAGCATGGTGAAGATCAGTTCCAGGTTGGTCATGTGATCGCGTAGATTTTCGCGATTTAGCCCCTTCAATTGTTTGTGTTCAGTGGGGTTCAGGCCAAAAGTTGCTTTGCTGATTTCGGCAGTGAGGATAGCGTGTTCCTTATCTTTCTGTACTCCTCGGTTGCTCCATTCCTCGGTTAATTGGGTGGGGATAGCGATCGACTGCATGCGCCGTTCAATCGCTTCTTCACTGTAGCCCAGATCACTGTAGTATTGGCGGGCACGTACAGCGACCAGTTCCGGGTTTTCGATCTCCTGCATGCGCTCGTAACCGACTTTGGCCAGCCACTGTTTGTAGGGTTCGGCTTTGGGAGAAGGGATGGATTGGATGATGCGGAAATAGGTTTCCGTATTGGCGCATTCCGTTTCCTGGGTGTCACCATCCGAGTCCGTCATTTTGAAGTGTCGACAATTTGTCGACAGATCAATCCCAGTATTTTCTAGTTCTCGTTTTTTCAGTCTATCCCAGTATTCAAGAGGGTTTACACTTTCCGTCAGCAACTCGATGACGTCCAGCACGGCAAACCACCATTCATCCTGGTGCCAGTTGCGGCGGATTTCTTTTTCCTGAAAAATGATGAGTTTATGTTGCTGTTCCATTGGGTGGATTTGTCACACAAAATAATTAATTTAATTCAAAATAAACACAAAATGATAAATATTTTGAGGCTAAACCTCTCCCTTTTACAGAATCATTTACGCATTGATTACATTGACTCCATTGATAGCATTGACGGCATTGGTTCCATTGACTGGCTATTGAGATGTCAGGAGGAGCCTAAAGGGACATTTTTTAGCACAAAGGACGCAAAGGCAGCACAAGGGACACAAAGGTGAGACGTTGACGGGGCACTGAGTCAAAAGGGCGGGAAAGTCAGCGACTAGAAACTTGGGGGTAGATCTACACTAGCAGGGTTAGGCTTTTAACTGGAGGCAGAGGCAAAGAAATTTATGCAGCTTTAGCACTAATTTGCCCCAACAAATCCGCTGCCATTTCTGGAAGCCTCAGGAAGCAAAAGTGGGGGGGGTGCCCGGTCAATTTTGGTTAATTTTACGCCAAAGCCTGCCTCATGTATTCAGGCTGAAACGCAATCACAATATCAGCAGGATTTACACCTCTTAACACGAGTTCTCGATCAACCAATATTTCCGTATTGTTCAATTGCAACCAAATTTCCCCAGTTGGCTTTATATCGAAGTGCAAGAGCACCAAGTGTACAAATTTATATTTGACCCAGCCCAAACGCACCAATTGAAAGTGATTGCGCTTGGTATCTGAAATAACCTGGTACTCTAGGTGTTGTGCAGAGGCATTGTTGCGCTTTGCAGCAAGTTCTTCAAGGTATTGATAGATGATTTCTTGGTATTTGATGATTTTTTCGTCTATAGCATCCATTTTTCAATTGTTTTGGTCAACGAATTGTAGATCAATAGCTTGATCTGGTTTTTTTCAATAGAAAGGCGTACTCTTTGGCGCAAAAAATGGGTTTCATATTATACATTTTAAGTGAAGGTGAAGTTTCACTTCATTCTTTTTCTAGCAATACTTCAATCTCTGCAATACTCCGATTCGTGATCTGAGCAATTTGGGCTTTATCCAGTCCCAGGTTGTGCATATTTAGGACACTTTGCACAAAGGTTTTACGCTCGTTTTCCAATGTGGCCAAAGCTTCCTCTTTTAGGGTACGTTCCTGCTCTGCTCTTTGTTTTTCCTGTTCTGCTCTTTGTTTTTCCTGCTCAGTCCGCTTTTGTTCTTCTTCCAATTTAGCTTCATATTCAGCCCGCGCTTCCTGATAACCTTCCTGTTGAGCAGTATCCAAGGAGTTTTTCAGATCGTTGTAATATTTCAAGCTGTCTTCGTATTTGGCTTTTTCCTCTTTGCTTAAGGCGGTGTATGAGGCTACTTTGAACAGCTTCTGAAATACCCGCTCTTGAATTCTTTCGGGAATATGATCCAGTTTGTGCAGATTCTTGATTACATACAACCATTTGTCAAAATTGCTTTCCAGCTCATGTTCTTTCTTGGAAAAGTTGGGCATCTGTAAGGTTACGAAGGTCAATTTGTCATAAAACACCTTGTAACGTTCTATGTCCATCATCTTATTTTTGCTTACTACTATTTTGTCATTATTGTCTTCATCCATGATGAAGTCCAGGATAGCGATCACATAAATCGCTTTGAGTTGGTAATCCCAATCTCCCTTCTGACCTTGCTCCTGAACCGAAAAACTGCTGTAATACAGCATCCTGTCTTTGAAAAAAGCCTGTTTGGCCTTCTGTAATTCGACCGTAAATTTCTCACCCTCCTCGTTTTCGCAATACAGATCAAAAACGACCTTGCGATCCAGGTCGTCACTGCCTAAACGGTCGTTTTTTTTGAACACCAAATCACTGATGTGTTGGTTTTGAGTAGCCAATAATTCATTCAAAAAATCGATGAGCAAGTCTTTGTTTTGCTCTTCGCCAAAGATTTTCTTAAAACCAAAATCAGTAAAAGGATTGATGAATAATGGCTCGTTCATAAAAACTAGCTTTTGTTGACAAAGTTAAGGCTTTTTTGCAGCTTAATCCAATTTTTTGTTGGGCATTTTAAAGTAGAATTGTCACATGCACATGAGCATATTTTTTCATTCGCTCCGATTTTTGTAATCAAGTAAATCATTCAATTCATTCCATCGATCAAGGGTCAAACCGTTGTGGCCACACACAAATCCCGCAGCGCGTCGCTCGTCTCTTCGTCCAACAACTCGCCCCAGGTCAATAAGTAGCGCAAAGCCAGGCCACGTTTGCGGCGGGTCGGCTTGAGGAGGCCAGTTCGCCAGCGGTTGGCCAGGTGTTCAGCCCCCTGGATCTGGCGCAGCAGGCTCATTTGGTTTTCATCATCAAATTTCATGGATCAGGATTGTGAAGGTATTTGGAATGCTATCGGGTGCTCGGTTCCCGATAGCCTGGAATAACCGCCTAAGCCGCTGCCGGCAACTCTGTAGCCGGTTCAGCCACACTCACTTGCGGGCAGGACTCCGCCGGCGGGTTATAGTTGTAGCTCAGAATCGGTTCCGCGTCGCCGGTGAGGGTATCTTCTCTCCATAGCGGCATCCCTTTAAAAACCGACTCCTGCCTTGCGATCGCCTCGGCGCTCAGGCGTTTGAAACTAAACTCTGCGATAAAAAAGCGGCTGTTTTTAGCCTCGGGGGCCTTGCTGGTGCGTTCGACGGGAGTGATCGTCAATTCGATTTGGCAGAGGTTGACCTGGTCATAAAAAATCTCCTCGTTGAGGCCCATCAGGTTGTCGACACTGTAGCCGTGCAGCAGCAGGTTGCAGACCTGGTTGCCCTGGTTGAGGAAAAAAAGTTCCGCCCAGCGCTTGGTACTTTGGCCCAGGATGCTGTCGCGGAAAATCCGGAAAGCGATCGGAATGAGGGTCAAAGATTCTTTGGGTTTGGTGATGGGGGTCTCCCCTTTCAGATTGAACATGCCCCGGCTGGCATCGAAGCGGTACTGGCGGGGGCGGCCGGGCAGGTAAGCGATGGGCGCGACCTCCGCAGTTTCGGCGTTGAACAGTTGGTCAATACCAGTTGCATTTAACGGCAATAAGGTTGCTGTTTTCATTGTTTTTACGGTTTTATAAGTGAGAAAATGTAGACTGAGTAAAAGGAAATTAAAAAGTGGTTATGAAGAAGGGCTACCTGACGGTAGCCATTGATTTATGAACCACCTAAGGCACCTAAGGGGCATCTTAGGGGGTATTAGCTGAAAGGTGTTTAGGGGCTAAGCTGAAATGAGGGGCTACCTGACGGTAGCCAGAGGGTTTGTGAACCACCTTAGGCACCTGAGAGCACCTTAGGGGGATTACATTCAAGCTGTTTAGGGGGGCTAGGCTGAACGCGGCCATTGATGGTCAGGAAATCGGCGATACTACAGGCAGCGTAAAAGGTGTGGCAGCCTGCGCCATTGTAGCGCAAAAAGCGGCGGTAAGCCCGGTTGAGCTCGGTATCGGACACAGCGAGGGAGGGGCCCAGCAAGGTGCGGACCTGGTCTTTGATGGCTTTCATAAGTGAAAAGTGAAAAGTGGAAAGTGAAAAATTTGGATGACTAGGCGCAGCGTTGCGGGGTGTAGAGTTGCAAGATGGGTTCCTGGGCCAGGCTGCCGGGCAAGGCTGTGCGGTAGAATTTCCGCTGGACTTGTTGCCTCAGCAAGCGGAATTTGGTCTGCGCCATTTGCGCTTCGATGCGGGCGGCGGTCAGTTGGAACTGGGCCTGCATGAAGTCGAGCAGCAGATCAGCGGTGCGGAGGATGTGCTGGTGATCGTCCACATCGTTGCAGGGATTCAGGCAGGACAAAACCAGGGTTTGTTCCTCTAGGAGGAGGCCGTACACATCGTGCTCCTGGTAAAGAAAATGAGTAATTTTCCTTTTAGAAGTGGGGGCGGGCTCCGGTAGGAAAAGCACCCACCTGTTTTCCGCTTCGCGCCGAAGGGTAAAATCATTTTTGGGCTGGTATTCCCGTTGGAGCAGATCCTCCCAATATTGATCTACTGCGCGGTTCAGGCCGGCGTAGTAGCTGTTTTCTGTGAATGTGTCTGCTGTCATTGCCACAGTTTTTGTTTCTTTTGTTATTGTAAAGATAAACTTTTTGTGTTTAATTTTCAAGTTTTATTTAACTTTTTTTACTTATTTTTTCATCTAAAAACCAACAAAATAAAACAAATAACAACGTAAAATCTTATCAAAAAAACTTACACAATTAAAACAAAATGTGTATCTTAAAAGAAAAATACCAACATGGACAACAAAATACTACTACTCACCGAAGCGCTGGCTACCGGTACCTGGGAGCAACTCCTGAGCCTGCACGAAGAAGCCCTGAACGAACTGGAGGGTGACACCGAAAAACTGTACACAGCCATAGTCCAATACCTGGAGCAATGAAACTACTGATCACGGGCAGCCGCAAAGCCACGGCGCAAGACTACTCGCGCCTGGCTGCGGCCATCCAAAAGCATGCACCGGAAGCAACTATGATACTGCATGGTGATGCAATAGGTGCCGACCAACTAGCCGAGCAATACGCCCAGGCGCATGGACTGCCTACCGTGGTGATCCGGCCCGACTACGGCCAATGGCCCGCCAAAGTGGCCCCCCTGAAGCGCAACCACGAGCTGGTGGACCTGGCCGATGGGGTGATCGCGCTGTACAAAGGCAAGCGCAAAGGGGGCACCGCCTACACGGCCAGGCTGGCGCAAGATGCGGGCAAACTGCTGGTGGAACTGTACGACGGCGGAGCACAAACGCCAGGGGAGCAGCTGGGACTGGAGCTATAAAGCCCAGGGCCCAACTGCCCAAGCCCCCCACCCCACCCCAGACGGGGCGGAACTGCAATAGGGGAAAAAATCCCCCCCGCCGGAGGCATAATAATAAAGTGGCGCAGCCGCCGCTTTGCCTTTCCGCCGACAATGCCTGGCCTGCTGCGGAACTGCACTAGTACGAAAAACTCCCCCGGAAAAAAGGCCAGGCAATGCGTAGCAGGTACTGGGCATGGATGCAAGGTGGAGCGCCCGCAGGGAGCATTTTTTTTTCTGGTGCGGAGCCTTAGCGGAGCAAACCAGAAAAAAAATGCGACCGAGGACGTACGACCTTGCAGCTATGAACAGGACCTGCTAGCTTGCTCTGGTCCTTTTTGATGGGGGTTTTTCGTGCTAGTGCCGGGTGTGCGCCGGAGGGGGAAGATTTTTTGAAACACTGGACAACAGGAAAAGCAAATTGTTTTTATTTCCAAAATTATACACTTAAATTTGTTCATCAGGGGTTTCAAGCAAAATACCCCGTGTCAAAAGTTCAGGCCAATGGATGATCCACAAACAAACGACCTCATCATTTATCAAACCGCAGATGGCAAAGCATCCGTAGCCCTTTTGGCCAAAGATGGAATGGTGTGGATGAACCAAAGTCAACTGGCTGAACTTTTTGCCACCTCTAAACAAAACATCGGTCAACACATAGCTAAAATACTGAAGGAAGGAGAATTAGATCAACATTCAGTTGTAAAGTATTTCTTTACAACTGCCACCGACGGGAAAGAATACAAGGTGGAATTCTACGCTTTGGACATGATTCTGGCCATTGGTTTTCGGGTAAGGAGTAAGAGGGGAACTCAGTTTCGGATTTGGGCCAACCGCAACCTCAAGGAATACATGGTGAAGGGTTTTGTGATGGATGATGAGCGTTTGAAAAACCCGGATGGACGGCCCGACTATTTTGATGAGTTACTGGAGCGGATCCGGGACATTCGAGCCTCAGAGAAGCGGTTTTATCAAAAAGTACGCGACCTCTTTGCCCTCGGCAGCGACTACGATGCTAGCGACAAAGCCACCCAGATGTTTTTTGCAGAGACCCAAAACAAGTTGCTCTTTGCAGTGACCGGACAAACCGCAGCGGAATTGATTCTATCCCGCGCCAAGGCCGACGCACCAAACATGGCCCTGACATCCTGGAAGGGTTCTGTGGTACGCAAACAGGACATCTTCATTGCCAAAAACTACCTGAGCGAAGACGAACTGGACACCTTGAACCGATTGGTGGTTATTTTCCTGGAAACAGCGGAGTTGAGGGTCAAAAGTCGGAAAGACATTCCCATGCAGTTTTGGCGCGAAAACGTAGATCGGCTGCTGGAGTTCAATGACAAACAAGTGCTCAGTGGAGCAGGGAAGATTAGCAATGCGGAGATGGAAGAACGGGTGCGGGAAATTTATGACGTATTTGACCAACAACGTAAGGCTTATGACGCTAAATTAGCGGATGAAGAAGATTTGCGAGAGCTGGAACAGCAATTGAGCAAACGAAAAGACAAATAAGCAAACCCAAGCACCATGCCCCAAATGCCGGTCATTCTTACCACCTTTGCCCAGTCTCCTAGTGGCACGTACCTTGCCGCATTAGGTGAGGAGCAGAAACAAATCCAAGCTGCACTACAGCCTGCCACAGATTCGGGAGCCATTCAGTTCGCTGAACAAGCGGAAAGCCGCAATGAAGACATCCCTCAACTCTTAGCCAAATATCCTAATAAAGTCAGCATTTTCCATTTTGGAGGGCATGCTGATTCCGATAGTCTATCAGCTGAAGATGGCTCCATTTTTGTAGAAGGATTAGCGGATCAATTGGCTATACAATCTCAGCTTAAACTCGTTTTTTTAAATGGTTGCCAAACCCAAGCACAAGTTCAACATTTCTTCCGACAAGGCATTCCCCTAGTACTGGCCACGACCTGCAGCATTGCCGATGGCGAGGCTAGCTACTTCGCCGCCCAATTTTACCGTGCCATTGCCGAACGACATAGCATCCGCAAAGCTTTTCAACTAGCCGTGGGCGCACTTAAAGCCAAGTATGATCAGTATCGAGGAGCAGAATTACCTGCTTATAGAACTGTTCGAGGAGTACGCTTACGAGAACAGCAATGGAATCAAGTCCCCTGGCAACTTTACGTTCAGGAAGGCAGAGAAGCGATTTTGGAATGGCAGCTCAGCTATCCGCGTGGGCTGACCCGTTTGCCTTCACTACATTTGGAAACAGACTGTCTGGGGCGAGAAACCGAACTGGAAACACTACAAACATTGCTCCATGAGTCAAGCAAAGTGGTGCTGGTAAGTGGCCTCGGTGGCATGGGTAAAACCACCCTGGCGGCAGGATATTTACAATGGTTACGTAATGATTATGATTACATCGCCTGGATCAACAGTGGGGATGACTTGATGTCAAGCTTTGCCCTAAATGAAGATCTGGCCAAAAACCTGGAACTGCCCTTTGTAGAAAATGAAAAGATCGATGATCGTTTTGCCCGTTTGATGAACAAACTACGCAACCAGCCAGGGCGAAATCTGCTGGTAATTGACGACGTGGGCGATCAGGTCAGTGAAATTGCGGGGCAATTGCCAAGTGGCGCCAACTGGCAGGTGCTGGTCACTTCGCGGCTGCCCTTACCAAATTTTCGAGAGATGAAATTGGGGGTGCTGCAAGCAAACGATGCGTTGCGCCTTTTCCGGCTCTATTTCCACGAGGGGACGGACGAAGAAGTTCAAGACTTGCTTATCGAAATTAATTACCACACTCTCACCATCGAGGTGATGGCAAAAACCCTCAATCGACTCAACGGCCTACTCACTATACCCGAACTACTGGTCATCCTGCGCGAGCGCAAACTAGATGATCCACGACTACAAGAACTCGTTTGGACCCGTCACGCTGGGGAGGAGCGTGCTATTTTTTTTCACTTAATGAAAGCTTTCGAATTGGCCAAATTGTCTGAGGAAGAGATTTGGCTGATGCAGCAGTATGCGGTATTGCCAGCCATGCCAATTGAAGTGAAGACTTTGGCAGATTTGTTGCAACAAGAGCCCTTGTCACTTAATAGGCAAGTGAATGGTTTGAATGATAAAGGCTGGATTGGGAAATTGGGGAAGGGCTTGGGGATGCATCGGATGGTGCAGGAGGTGGTGAAGTATCAAAATGTGCCAAATGAAGTCTCTCTTAAAATGTTGTTAAGTGCTCTAAAAATAAAAATGAGTGTAAGCGAATATGGAAATCGAATTACAGACAACTATCCTTGGCTAATCTATGCCGAAACAGTAGCAAAATATTTTGGGAATGGTCAACTCCTTTTTCCATCTGTTAGTCCTCTTTGGAACAACGTAGGGCTAGTCTACCTATCGTTGGGTAGATATGTAGAGGCAAAAAACTACCTTGAGATTGTATACTACAGTGATTTAGCTTTTTACGGTAGCGATCACGAGGTTTTGACCATCACAGAAAATAATCTAGGAGTTATTTACCAAAATTTTGGAAGATATTTTGACGCAGAAAAAATGTTACAAAAAGGTCTAGAGAAAAGTCAAAAATATTATAACCTTCAAAATCCTTCTGTCATCAAAACACAAATCAACCTTGCAAACGTAAGTAGGGTTTTAGGCAAAACTGAAATAGCATTAAGTTATCTCGATAAAGCGTATGCATCTTCAATCAATCAGATTGGCTCAGATAGCCCAATTGTTCTTATTAACCTTGCAGAGATAGCCAAAAACCATATTCAAGAAGGTAACTACCCACAAGCAGCAATAATTTTAGAAGCTGTGTTGTTAAAACAGATTGAAGTATTAGGAGAAGAACATGAAAATGTATTAACAACAAAATCGATTCTTGCTAATGCTTACCTGGGTTTAAGGCGCTTCAAAGAAGTGAATGCCTTGCTAAATGACTCATTAGAAGCATACAGCAAGCTTTTTAACGATGGCCATCCACTCATTCTTCAATTGCAAGTTCAGCTTTCCCAACTTTATAGAGCTATTGATAAACATGAAGAAGCGATCAAATTGCTTCATTCTGCACTTGAATCCAGTCCAAAGTTTTTTGGAGAAAGTCATCTTATTTTCTCAACAATTAATAGTGAGCTAGGGGTAAATCACTTAATGAGGGGTGATTATATTTCAGCGGAGAACTATCTGCTCAAAGCATTACAATTTTCGTTCAAAAATTTTGGTGAAGAGCATTTTCAAACTCTGCCACATTGGGGCCAATTAGCCTTTTTTTATTTACAAACAGGTCAACATTCCAAAGCAATCGAAATTAACAGCAACCTTTTACTGCTGCAACAAAAAATTCTTACTAAAAGCCATCCAAATAACTCGATTGTTTTATCCAATCTCGCACTTTCTTATTTAAGCCTCGGCGACCATAATCAAGCCATACTTCATTACGAAAAAGCAATTATTATTGATTGCGATATGTTTGGCTTAAATGATCAAAGAGTGATTGCACGTAAACATGCACTAGCGGAGATTCACCAAAAGTTAGGTAATTTTGACACAGCTATCAGTATTTTAGAAGAGTTATTGAATCAAAAAATTCAAATCTCAGGTATTCGCGACCTTGAAGTTGCTGGTTTTCAAACTGCCCTTGCTTTGGCATACAAAAGGCAGCAAAGATATAAAGATGCTGAAATTCTTTTAAAAGAGGCAATCATCACACTTCGATCGGACTCCAATCACGATCCAAGATTAGACGAATTCGTTCAAAAGGAGTTAATGGAAATCAGCGCCATAAAGGCTCAAGAATTACAAAAAGATTTTTTGATGCTTGGGTATTTAGCTGAATTGTATAGGAAAATTCAAGAAAATGAAACCTAATACCTGATTTTTTCAGCATATTTACCCAAAACAACCCAATCACCATGCCCCAACTGCCGGTCATCCTTACAGCATTTGCCAACAGCTTCGATACTACCTATTTGAGTCAACTAGGGCAGGAACTAAATTCTTTACAAAAAACGCTGGCCCCTCTCTCCTATTTGAGACACGTTCCTCTATCTGGGGCTAGAACCCGACATCTAGTGGTGAATAAACATTAAATAGTCGGATACAATTTCTTGAGTTTGACCCTTGCTTTCTCAGTGGTGAATTGCCAATTTGCTCCTTTTCGGAGCTGATTTTGCGCAATCTCCCAAATTTTAACTGCTGCTTCCACTTCCTTTTTGCTTTTAAAGGGTTTGTCCAAAGCATCACGCCCCACCAAAGCAAATTGTATTTCCGCCATGTTTAACCATGACCCGTGTTTGGGGGTATAGACAAAATCCATCCGATCCAGATAGGCTTTGGCCTGAGCAGGTGGAAATACTTTGTAAAAATTTTCTGGCTTGTGGGTCACAAAATTATCCATCACCCAAGTTACCTTTTTTGCTTCTTTGTATTGGGTATCCATTTGCGAAGCCATGAAATTTACCCAAGTAGTGGTCGTATGATCATCCTCAATGGTCATTTCTCGATGACCAGCCAGAGGCTCGAAGGCTACGAATAATTCCGCAACGCCCAAACGCACATATTCCGAATCTTGCAATTTACTTCCGTTTGAAGCCGTAATTTGTTTGTAATCAATTATTTGCTTTGGAGATTCATCCATACAAACTACGGGAAAATCAGCATTGTACGGTCTTTCATATACCTCCAATACCTTTTCCATTTGATACACGAAAGCAGCGCTGGATTTTGCAGGAATCACGTATTGTGCTTTTTTGAAGGGCTTAAGTTCATTTTTTTTACCAGTTTGCTGATTGACATTTTAGAGATCGATTCTACTACCTCTAATTCCACTAAGCGATCTGCCAACATTTGTAATTTCCATCGAGGTGCATCATTGGGTGGCGATTGACAAAGTAGTGCAATTACATGCGCTTCTGTTCGTGCATCTAGCTTTTTATCGCTGCGGGTTTTTCTTTCTTTGGCTTCAAACAAAGACATTCCTTGTTCACAAAATGCTTTTTTTACCCGTTCTACCGTTCTTGCTGTGCTTTGGTAACGATCTGCTACATCCGTCATTCGAGGTACTTTCCGGCCTTCACTTTCATCACTGTTCAGTAGAATATGGCTGTATAGGATATGTTGGGCTTTGCGTTTGCCGGTCTTTATCCAATCCAACAGCGTTTCTCGCTCCTTTTCGCTCAAGTATATTCTGTATCTTGCCTTCATTTTTAAGGCAAATTACGTTATTTTTTGTCTGCGACAACTTAATATTTATTCACCACTAGTTGATACCTTAAACCAATATAAGGAAGAGTTGTTAATATTCCATTTTGGAGGGCATGCCGATGGTGAAGAATTGATGTTTGAAGACAAGGCTGGAAATGTAAATGGACTTGCAGATCTACTCTCTTTGCATCCTCAACTTAAACTTGTTTTTCTCAATGGTTGCAATACTCAATCCCAAGCCATTCAATACATAGATGTAGGTATTCCTGCGGTAATCGCTACCACTTTTTCAATCGAAGATGGCAAAGCTAGACTATTTGCAGAGGTCTTTTATGAAGCATTAGTGAATGGCCATACTCTACAAGAAGCATTCATCCGCGCCAAAGGCACAGTCAAACTTGATGCAAATAATATCCCAACCGATGAAATCTTGCCCATAGTACGCGGTCTTCGACTACGGAAGAAAGCAATAACAGAAGCCCCTTGGAGGCTGTATGCCCAGGATAACGTACTTAATTTTAGACTAACCGATTTACAAAATCTACCAAAGGCCAAACATGCGAAAAAGGGTTTAGTACTTTACAAAATCCCAAAAACCATGCAGCTTCAGCATGAAACGAAG
This sequence comes from Haliscomenobacter sp., assembly GCF_033763495.1. Taxonomy (GTDB): domain Bacteria; phylum Bacteroidota; class Bacteroidia; order Chitinophagales; family Saprospiraceae; genus Haliscomenobacter. Next base: position 51,967 of record NZ_JANRKL010000187.1, read on the forward strand.
TGCATAGTTCGTATCGCAATCGATGAGGAGATTCTTATAAAAGGTATTCAGCGAGATGCAGACACTATAATAGAACCCAATATTGGAGTATCTAATCGAATGGAGGCAAAATTAATCGATCCATCCCGCACTCCAGCATTTTCGATTCGTTCAACAAGTGAACCCATTCAACTAATTAATGATGACAGAGTGACAGAGTGGAAGTTCTATGTCACACCACTCATTGTTGGTCAACACGAATTGGAATTAAAGGTGATCATCATCAAAAAAATGGGCTCAGAGTATGTTAGGCACGAGACTACTTTTGACGAAAAAATTGTAATTGAAGCCGAAGCTGTTTCAGATGAAGAAATAGGCTTTGTGGCAACGAATGTCAGTATTATGGCCATTTCTACAGTAAAGCCTAATAACCTAATAAAGATAGGAGGAGATGGTAATATTGTAGTTCAAGATGTAAATGGTTCTACCATTACCATCAATATACCGAATTTTGAGCCTCGAGTATCCTCCCCCAATCCTGAGTCTTCCACGGAGAACAGCCCTAAACGTAAAGATCTTTCTCCAAAATACCTTTTTCTCAACTTCTCAATCACTGATGAACAATATTATCCAAACTATGAACTTAAGAGTTTTTCAGGGGTCGAAACAATCAATAAGCGTATTGAGATGGACACATTCGGCAAAGATGTATTCGACTTACTTTTGCAGCATGCGGATACAATCTCTATCCTACAGATCAACTCCCTTAAAGAGGGGTTTTCAATATTTGAAGGTGCATTTAAGGAGATATTTGCTCTTTTAACCCGACTTAAGAATTTACAAGTCGTAATTTTAAATCGCTGTAAACCAGAACTTGGGCTAAAACTTTTACAAATTGGTATTCCTGGGGTAATCATTTCAGCACAACACTTGGAGGATGCTCAAAGCCGAATATTTTTGGACAGTTTTTACCAAAAAATTGTTTCGGAAGGTACGCTTCGTGAAGCCTATCAATTTGCCTGTTTAAGTGCTGAAGAAAAGCTTAATGTCCAAATTTTTTCAGGTCGAATGGATAACCATCCTTTCAGTCTTTATGTTAACGATGAAAAAACATTACGCTACAAGCTCGATATTGATCGTCCATTTGACAGTGATTTTTCTCCCCTTGCTTGACCAAAAGCGGAAAGAAAGAAAACACTTGTAGATGAAGCGGATTTCCGTAAACCAGAGTGAAAATCAATTAACATGAAAGCAAAAGACCAATAACCAAAAAGAAACACCATGCCCCAACTGCCGGTCATCCTCACTACCTTTGCCAACAGCTACGATGAAGCCTACCTGAGTCATCTGGAAAAGGAGCATGACAGTCTGTTGGGCATCCTGGCACCCCTCTCCTACTTGCGGCATATCCCCTTATCCAGCGCCAAAACCGGGCAGCTGGTCAGCACCTTGATCCAATACCAACAAGAACTCTTGATCCTGCACTTTGGTGGCCACGCCGATGGCAGCCAGTTGCATTTCAAAGATGCGGGCGGGCAGGTAGCGGGGCTGGCCGAAAACTTATCGCTGCATCCCCAACTCAAGCTGGTATTTCTGAATGGATGCAACACCCAGGCGCAGGCGGTGCAGTACCTTGAGGCCGGGGTGCCCGCCGTGATTGCCACCACCTGTTCGGTAGCGGATGGGCAAGCCATGCAGTTTGCGGAGGTGTTTTACACTGCGCTGGCCAAGGGGCATACGCTGGAGGAAGCCTTTATAAGAGCCAAGGGAGCGATGAAGCTAGTGGATGGGGGTACTTATGAGGATGAAATCTTGAATTGGCGAGGTTTGCGCTTGCGGCAAGAGCCAGTAAAGGAAGTTCCCTGGAGGCTATATGTAGCAGAGGATGAGGTGCTGGAGTGGAAACTGAGCAATGAAAAAAGAAGCACACATTTCCTCACCCTCGATCACCACCGCCAAGATAGCCCAGTGATCGGACGCACAGCAGAACTCCAGCATCTGGAGACCTTGACCCAGCAAGCAGGCACAAAACCCATTGTGATTTGTGGTGCCAGTGGCATTGGCAAAACGCTGCTAGCGGAGCTGTATTGGGAAAAGCACAAACTCAATTTTGATGCAGCGGGATGGCTCAACTATCGAACGAGTCTCATTCATACCATTCTGGCAGAAATTACACCGCAAAATGCCGGATACATAGACCTTGACCAGGCTCCGGAGAAGAAACTGGAATGGACAGCACGACAGTACATTCTGCATGAGCTTCAAAACCGACCTGGTAAAAAGTTGTTGGTGCTGAACAATGTTCCGGTAGATTCGGATGTAGAAGAACGATTGGAATGGCTAAACATAACGGATTTACTGTTGATCATTACAGGAAATTCCAGTTGGGAGCAAGCTCAGGTCTATGCTTTGCCCAGCCTCAGCGAGGCTGAGATTGTTGAGTTGTTTAAAGCCCTGACCGGGCAAAATGCCAATGAGGCTACGCAGCAGCTTTTGGCACAGTTGGGGCAAAATGCTTTGCTTACACGCCTGATTGCCCAAAATATTCCACATGATAATTTGGAAAAGGCCAAGGCTACCATTGCCGTGTTGCAAAAGGCGTTAAGCGAGGACAGTAATGCCACCATGCCTGAACAAAGGCTTTTGGGAGAACTGTTACAACTTTCCATTAGTGATCCTGCTCAGCAGTGGGTGCTATTGCAATTTGCGGCCATGCCGACAGCAGGATTCGACCTGGATTCATTTGCAGAATTGTGCCTACCTGAAGATGAAGACATACCTCAATCTACAGGATACCAGCACTATCTGGAAGACAATGACCTGGTGGATCGGAAAACTGGATTAGAAGATGCTGTGGAAACATTGGTGCAAGGAGCCTGGCTGGAGCAAAGGGATGACGAGCTGTGGCTGCCGGATGCAGTGCGTGAAGTGGTAATGCAGTTGTATCCAAAGCACAGTCGGTATTTCAAAGGATTGATTGAATCCATCCGGCTGAGCTATTTTGGAGAAGAATATGGCCCGGTAAAGGGCAATGCATTGTTTGTTTCGCATTTGCAAAGCATCTTACCCTGGTTGGAATATGGGGAAGCCTATTTAACCCTACATCAATTATTGATCAAAAACTACAATGATTTGGTGTATTGGTATGAGGAGGAAAAGGAACTAAAAACGTTACTTGATGTAGTGGAGAAGAAAGAAGGACAGTGGAGTGAGCAATTTTGGTGGGTTTGTTATGATCTTTCAGCTTGTTGCCGAAGAACAGGCAACATTCGTGCTGCTGATCACTTTAGTCAGGTTCAATTGGAAGTGGCGGAAAAAATCTACGCCAGTCATTCAAATCTAGCAGCTGCTCAAACTGAACGTGGATTAGTCCTTAAGGATTTAGGCGACTACGATCGCGCAGCTCAACTCCTCCAAAGCGCACTCGACAGTTATCTGCGCAACTTTGGACAGGATCATCCTAACGTCGCCGTGAGCCAGTCTAATTTGGCCAATGTCCTACAAGATTTAGGGGAATACCCGCACGCAGCTCAACTCCTCCAAAGCGCACTCGACAGTAGTCTGAGCAACTTTGGACAGGATCATCCTAACGTCGCCATGAACCAGTCCAATTTAGCCTTAGTCCTACAAGATTTAGGGGAATACCCGCACGCAGCTCAACTCCTCCAAAGCGCACTCGACAGTAATCTGCGCAACTTTGGACAGGATCATCCTAACGTCGCCATGAACCAGTCCAATTTAGCCTCTGTCCTAAAAGATTTAGGGGAATACACGCGCGCAGCTCAACTCCTCCAAAGTACCCTAGACAGTGCGATGCACAACTTTGGACAGGATCATCCTACTGTCGCTATTCGCCAGTCCAATTTAGCCTCTGTCCTACAAGATTTAGGGGAATACCCACGCGCAGCTCAACTCCTCGAGAGCGCTCTGGACAGTGCGATGCGCAACTTTGGACAGGATCATCCTAACGTCGCCATGAGCCAGTGGAATCTCGCTTCGGTTTATTATCAATTAGATCGCCTGGATGAAGCAAAAATACTTTTGGAACAAGCATTAAAGACTGTTGAAAAAAGCTTAGGAGTGAATCACCCACGCTATAAAGGGATAGTAAACTGGCTGGATGATGTCAACGAAAAACTCAATCCTTCCAGCTAAGCATTTTTCACCACTTATTTCACAAACCAATGACCATGAGTACCAAACCCACTCTCGCACCCCCCAAACCCGGCTTCCTGCTTCTCGAAGTCGTTTACGGCTTAGTTTCTCGAGACTGTCGGGGTATGGGCATCTGCAAGTTCATTAAGGCTTCGTCTAGTTTGTTCAATACAACAGCCAATCCTTGTGGCTCCAGCATAGCCTGGGGAGGGATTGGAGAGAACGGTAAGTTTGAGTTGTTGATACTTCGCAATACGGTGAGCGAGGAGCAGTGGGAGCGGCGCTTTGCCAGCGGGAAGTTTGTGGTGGAAGAGGCGTTTCAGGTGCCGGAGGAGCTGTTTGCAGCGGGTATTGAGCTGAAGGTGGGGAGTTATCCGGTGGAGGTTGTGGGTGAATACCTTCGCATCAGCTTTTGAGTTTGCACGGATCAAGAACACCGAGTGATCTGGTACCTTGCGCCTAATGCACCCTTCGCAGCGCCAGTTCCCGCAGCGGCTTACCGAGCCGCAAGGGTGCTGGCGAAGATCCTTGCGCGGTGGAAGTCGAGACTGGGTACCTATGGCTCGGAGCAATAGAGCCAAGCTACTGGCTCGACGGAGCGCAGCGAGTGGAGGGGAAGTAGCGGGGCGGTGGGTAAGGAATGAACGAATCATTTGAAGTAAAAAAATCCCCTTATCTTTAACTTTAACACAATCATTTTTGCCTGAAGCAGGTATTGAAATTCACCTTTAAGCAGCTCAAAACCACCTCAGATGAAAAAGCACCTCCTACTTTTCACCCTCCTACTTTGCGCCCTTGCCGCCGAAGCCCAAATAGGAAAAGAACAAATCTGCAAAGTCCGCGAGCAAAACTCGCAGAGGAAGCCCCTCGCCAATGTACAGGTCATTTTTGAAGACGCCCCTGCCGCTGTTTCGCAATCTGATGGCACGGTGCGCCTGCTTTTTCAAAACCGAAAAGCTGGCGAGTGGACCTTCAAAGTGGACATCAAGCGCACGGGCTACGAATTGGTCAATGAAAAAGAGGTCGAAAAAGTAAAACTCAGCGCCGACAAGCAATTCGGCGTGGACATCATCCTGGCGCGGACAGGGGTGGTGGATTCCATCAAAGCCATCTATTATGGCGTGTCGAACAAATCGCTGAAAGCAGGTTTTGAGCGCGAAAAAGCTAAGCTCCGACAAGCCCGCGACGCAGCCCGACTGAGCGCCGACAAATACGCGGAGCAATTGGAACAACTCAATAAAAGTTTTGAAGAGCAGCAAAATAACCTAGCCGCGCTTTCAGAAAAATTTGCACGGGTCAATTTTGACGACGTGGATGCAGTGTATCAAGAGGCATTGGAACTTTTCCAAGCAGGTGAAGTAAAGCTGGCCATTGCCAAACTCGAGGCCATTGACCCTGCCAAGCGCACCCAAAAAATCATTGAGGAACAAAAACGGCTGGAACAACGCGAAGCCGAACTCAAAGCCGACCGCGCCGCCCTGGAAAAAGAAAAACGCCAACAAATCACCAATCTCCGCTTGTTGGCGGATATGTATTCGGCTACTTTCGACCCGGCTAAAGCTGAAAATCAGTATGACCAGTTGTTGCGATTGGATAGTACCGATCTTGAAATACTAGTGGATGCGGCGAGATTTTATCAAAACAACCACCGCTACCATAAAGCCCTACGCACCTATCCGCTAATTATAGCCCATGCTAAAACTGAAGATTGGCAAAAAGCCAATGCTTTTGGAAGTATGGGCGAAATGCAAACAGCTATCGGGGAATTACCGACTGCGCTCAATGCTTATACCAAGTATTTTAAAAATTATAAACAACTGCACCGCAGCAATCCGAATAACAGTTTTTATAAAAATAATTTAGCTGTTGCTTACGAAAAACTCGGGGACACCCACAGAGATTTGGGCAACTTGAACCAAGCTTTGATTTTTTTTGAAAAAGATATTGAACTCTCAAAAGAGCTGCACGAGGCCTTTCCGCTAAATGTGGAGTTCAAAAACGGCTTGGCCGTTGCTTACGAAAAACTCGGTTCTACCTACATCGCTTTGGGCAATTTGAACCAAGCTTTGACTTTTTTTGAAAAACGTAGCCAATTGGGAAAAGAGTTGTATGAAGCCTTTCCGCAGAATGTGGAGTTTAAAAATGGCTTTGCCATTGCTTACGAAAAACTCGGACAGACACACAGCGATTTAGGGAATTTGATCCAGGCTTTGACTTTTTTTGAAAAAGATATCGAACTGTCAAAAGAGCTACACGAGACCTTTCCACAAAACGTGGCCTTCAAACACGGTTTGGCCATCTCTTATTCCAAACTCGGGGATACTCACAGCGCTTTGGGCAATTTGATCCAGGCTTTGTCTTTTTTTGAAAAACGTAGCCAATTGTCAAAGGAGCTACACGAGGCCTTTCCGCAAAATGTGGAGTTCAAAAACAGTTTGGCCCTTTCTTACGAAAAACTCGGTTCTACCCACAGCGTTTTAGGGAATTTGATCCAGGCTTTGACTTTTTTTGAACAATACAATGACTTAGAAAAAGAGCTATATGAAGCCTTTCCGCAAAATGTGGAGTTTAAGGACAACTTGGCTATTTCTTATGCTATGATTGGGGGTATTTATGCTCTGAATAAGGACTTTGTTAATGCCAAGCGAAATTATTTAGAATACGAAAAATTGGAAAAAGAGCTGTTCCTAAAAGATAAAAGCAATGTCGATTTTATGGATGGAGTGGCTATTGCAAATACAAAGCTTGGAATGGCCTTATTGGGATTGAATGAAACAGCACAAGCAAAAATGTATTTTCAAATAAGCCATCAGAATTTTGAAAGACTATTTAAGTTATCCCCAGATAACGTTTGGTTTAAGGCTAATTATTACCAATCACTAGTCATTTTGGCTTCAATTCAGGCTGTCACTCTTCAAGAATTAAACTTAAAATCGATAAAGGAAGGGAGTGAAAAATTCAATGAAATCGCTGTAAAAACTCAAAATTCGGATTTCCTGAAGAGAGGAGAGATTATTAAAAAAATAATGGAACCAGGAGCCAATATTAAAGAACTGATTATTCAAGTATCGAGTTTTACACTTTGAATGAGAAAAGTGAGGATAATCTGCTGGCGCAAGTAGCCCCTACATTCTACCCTAGTAATCTAAAGCTTTCAAAATCAAACAAAAAACACTAAGCCGCTGCTGATTACAAGTGCCGCCAGAGCCAAAAAGAGGGAAAAGAAATAAGCATTTTTTTGCAATTCTCCCTTATCTTTACCACCATCACTTCATCTTATATTTGTATAGTGCTGCCACAATGAAACCAACACTCCAGACCCTCTTCACCCAAATTCGCGGCCACATCGCCCGCGACGAAATGCCCGCCGCCCTGAGTGCCCTGCGCGGCCTGCTGGAAAACACACCCCGGCTCAATGAAATCCTTCAACAATCGGGGCGCCTGGAAAACATCCGACAGCAAATGCGTACGGGAACGGTTTCTCATGACGACGCTACTTTGGAACAAAACCGCATCCGCTTCGGCGTGCTGGAGCTGCTTGCTGAAATCGAAAAAGATTATATGCCTACTGCGGCTTTGGGTGATTTGCTGGCTGCAGTGGAGCAGGAAAGTGATCGACCTGAGGTACGTGAGGAAGTAGAAAAGGCGGTTTCGATTGTGAATAGCAAAAATGTGGTGGTGAATTCCAGCATTACGGCGGGGGGCAATGTGGAAATTGGGGATAAAACCATTTATACTGAAAGCCAGACCAGCCGCAGATTGAAGCTGTTTCTCTTTCTGTTGGTGCCGCTGCTGGTATTGGTCCTCGCTTACGTCTGGTACCAAGCCCAGCCCCTTACCTTGAGCGTTGCGGTACGGTACCAGGCCCTAAATCCTGATTTGGCTTTTGAAAAAGGAGCCCTCATCCTCTATCATGGCGGCATACAGGACCAAAAAACCATCGAAAACGAGGCCGTTTTTACGGACATCCGTCGGGGAGAAAAAGTGAGCCTGAGCTTCAAAGCCGAAGGGTTTTTGCCGATCGATACAGTATTCGTGCCATCCGGCAAACCATTGATCTTGCCAATACAACACGACAACAGCCTCGCCCGGGTGTTCGGCACCGTACGCGACGAGCAAGGCAGAGCCATTGTCGGCGCTACCATTCGGGTGCAGGACATGAAAGTGCAAACCTCATCCGACGGCTCATTTTCGCTGAGCGTGCCGCCTGAAAAGCAGCGCAAACAACAACGCGTCGAAGTCATCGTCAATGGGAAAGTAGTCTGGGATTTAACCCAGCCTATCTTGCCTGACGCCAGTATTGAAATTCAACTTTAAACACTCAAACACCACCTCAGATGAAACAACGCCTCCTGCTCCTCGCCCTCCTGCTTTGCGCCCTTGCTGCCGAAGCCCAAAAAGAACAAATCTGCAAAGTCCGCGAGCAAAACTCGCAACGGAAACCCCTCTCCAATGTACAGGTCATTTTTGAAGACGCTCCTGCCGCTGTTTCGCAATCCGACGGCACGGTGCGCCTGCTTTTTCAAAACCGCAAAGCAGGTGAGTGGACTTTCAAAGTAGACATCAATCGCACCGGCTATGAATTGGTCAATGAAAAAGAGGTTGAAAAAGTAAAACTTAGCGCCAATAACCAATTCGGCGTGGACATCATCCTGGCGCGGACAGGGGTGCTGGATTCCATCAAAGCCATCTACTATGGCGTGTCGAACAAATCGCTGAAAGCAGGTTTTGAGCGCGAAAAAGCAAAACTCCGGCAAGACCGCGATGCAGCCCGCCTGAGCGCCGACAAGTATGCGGAACAATTGGAACAACTCAATAAAAGTTTTGAAGAGCAGCGAAAAAACCTGGACGAGCTTTCGGAAAAATTCGCGCGGGTCAATTTTGATGACGTGGATGCCGTGTATCGGGAGGCACTAGAACTGTTCAAAGCGGGTGAAGTAAAGGCGGCCATTGCCAAACTCGAGGCCATTGACCCCGCCAAGCGCACCGAAAAATTCATTGATGAGCAAAAACGCCTGGAACAACGCGAAGCCGAACTCAAAGCCGACCGCGCCGCTCTTGAAAAAGAAAAACGCCAACAAATCTCTAACCTTCGCTTGCTGGCGGATATGTATTCGGCTACTTTCGACCCCACGAAGGCCGAAAGCCAGTACGACCAGTTGTTGCGATTGGATAGTACCGACCTTGAAATAGTATGGGATGCGGCAGAATTTTATAGAAATAACCACCGCTACGACAAAGCCCTGCGCGTCTATCCGCTAGTTATAGCCTACGACAAAACCGAAGATTGGCAAAAAGCCAATGCTTATGGAAATATGGGCAAAATGCAAACTGCTATCGGAAACCTACCAGCTGCGCTCAATGCCTACACCAAATTTTTTGAAAATTATGAACAACTGTACCGCCTCAATCCGAATTTCAGTTCTTATAAAGCGAACTTGGCCATTGCTTACGGAAACCTCGGCGAAACGCACCGCGTTTTGGGTAATTTGCGTGAGGCTTTGGCTTTTTTTAAAAAATCCGCTGACTTAGAAAAAGAGCTCAATCAAGCCTTTCCACAAAATGTGGAATTTAAAAACAATTTGGCCCTTTCTTACTCCAAACTCGGCGAAACGCACCGCGATTTGGGCAATTTGACCCAGGCTTTGACTCTTTTTGAAAAATTCACTGGCTTAGAAAAAGAGCTACACCAAGCCTTTCCACAAAATGTGGATTTCAAAAACAATTTGGCGCTTGCTTACCAATTTTTAGGAGCCACTCACAGCGCTTTGGGCAATTTGACCCAGGCTTTGACTCTTTTTGAACAATTCACTGACTTAGAAAAAGAGCTGCACCAAGACTTTCCACAAAATGTGGATTTCAAAAATGGGTTGGCTACTTCTTACTCCAAACTCGGCGATACCCACCGCGCTTTGGGCAATTTGACCCAGGCTTTGACTTTTTTTGAAAAATTCACTGACTTAGAAAAAGAGCTACACCAAGCCTTTCCGCAAAATGTGAATTTCAAAAACGGTTTGGCTATTGCTTACCAATTTTTAGGAGCCACTCACAGCGCTTTAGGGAATTTACCCCAAGCTTTGACTTTTTTTGACCAATTCACTGACTTAGCAAAAGAACTGCACCAAGCCTTTCCACAAAATGTGGATTTCAAAATGGGCTTGGCTACTTCTTACTCCAAACTCGGTGAAACGCATAGCGCTTTGGGTAATTTGACCCAGGCTTTGACTCTTTTTGAAAAATACAATAACCTAGCAAAAGAGCTGCACCAAGCCTTTCCACAAAATGTGAATTTCAAAAACAGCTTGGCTACTTCTTACGGAAAACTCGGCGAAACTCACAGCGCTTTAGGCAATTTGACACAGGCTTTGACTTTTTTTGAACAATTCACTGACTTAGCAAAAGAGCTGCACCAAGCCTTTCCACAAAATGTGGATTTCAAAAACTATTTGGCTACTTCTTACGGAAAACTCGGCGAAACGCACAGCGCTTTAGGCAATTTACCCCAAGCTTTGACTTTTTTTGACCAATTCACTGACTTAGCAAAAGAGCTACACCAAACCGTTCCACAAAATGTGGATTTCAAAAACAAGTTGGCTGTCGCTTACGGAAACCTCGGCGATACCCACAGCGCTTTGGGCAATTTGACCCAGGCTTTGACTCTTTTTGAAAAATCCGCTGACTTAAAAAAAGAGCTCAACCAAGCCTTTCCACAAAATGTGGATTTTAAAAACTATTTGGCCATTGCTTACGGAAAACTCGGCGAAACGCACAGCGCTTTAGGCAATTTGACCCAGGCTTTGACTCTTTTTGAAAAACTCACTGATTTAGAAAAAGAGCTGCACCAAGCATTTCCCCAAAATGTGGATTTCAAAAACGAGTTGGCCGCTTCTTACTACAAACTCGGCTCAACGCACAGCGCTTTGGGCAATTTGCCTCAGGCTTTGACTTTTTTTGAAAAATTCACGGACTTAGCAAAAGAGCTCAACCAAGCCTTTCCCCAAAATGTGGATTTCAAAAACCATTTAGCCGATTCTTACTCCAACCTCGGCTCAACCCACCTCGCTTTGGGCAATTTGCCTCAGGCTTTGACTTTTTTTGAAAAATACGCTGACTTAAAAAAAGAGCTGCACCAAGCCTTTCCCCAAAATGTGGATTTCAAAATCAAGTTGGCCATTGCTTACGGAAACCTCGGCGAAACGCACCGCGCTTTGGGCAATTTGACCCAGGCTTTGATCCTTTTTAAACAATGCGCCGACTTAGAAAAAGAGCTCAACCAAGCCTTTCCCCAAAATGTGGATTTCAAAAATTATTTGGTCATTGCTTACTCCAAACTCGGCGAAACCTACAGCGATTTGGGCAATTTGACCCAGGCTTTGACTATTTTTGAAAAATACAATGACTTGGCAAAAGAGATGAACCAAGCCTTTCCCCAAAATGTGGATTTCAAAAACAGGCTGGCTATTTCCTATTATAAATTAGGAGAAATTAACAAAAAAATTACGGAAAAAGCAAAAGCAAAGAGCTATTTCCAAAAAGCAGAAATACTCTGGTCGGAGTTGGTAAATGAACCGATTCAAAATAAGCAATTCCGGAATTATTGGATGGAAGTACAATGGCAATTGGTGCAATTGCGTGAATAAGTAAGGGGATTTATAATCATTTGGGTTGGTTTTAGGTCGAGTCAGTATAGGTATTCTAGCTTATGGCAGGGATAGACGATTAAGGGGGAGGATTTTTTGAATGATTGAGAAAAGGGCCCTGCTGGCGCAGGGCTTTTTTTTTTGAACCACCTCAGGCTCTTAAGGGCATCTTAGTGGGTCACCTTAGGGGAAGAGTCGAGTCTTATAGGCGAGGTTATTTAGCCAATTCGCGGTTGATAGCCTCGGTCAATTTTTGGGAATGGATTACGTATTTCTTCTCTTGTTGCTGCATCACAGCAGGGTCGTTGCCATCCAGGGATACCAAGGCCCCTTCAATGAATTGGATGGTCCCATCTTTACCTACCAGGATACTTTTGGGGTAAGTGGCACCAAAGTTTGATTCGATGTAGGGTTGAGCCGCTTGTAGGTGGGTGAAGGTATAGGGGTGTTTTTGGAGAAAGAGCTGGATTCTATCGGCCTTTTCGGGTGCCATTGCTACAAAAACAATGTCCTGATTTTGGTATTGGGCCTGGATGCGATTGAGTTCTGGCATTTCAGCAATGCAGGGCGCACAGGAGGTAAACCAGGTGTTGATGAGCATTACTTTACCATGGCCAATGGCTTCGGTTACTTCCTGGCCTTCTAGATTGAGCAGGGTGAAAGGTGGCAGTTTTTTACCGATCCATTGTTCCTTTGGGGAGGTGGCGGAGGCCAGGTTTGCGGGGATGGCTTTGAGACTAAAGCTCAGGAAGGTGGTGTCTTTCCGGGTGGAGAGCGGGGAAGTGTTCAGTTGCACTTTCATTTTGAGGGGGGTGACTTTTTTCTCCAGGTCGAGGCGAAGGGAATCAAGTTGGCGCTGGGTCAGCAGTTTGCCTTCCGAAGTTTGGTAGAGGGTGACTTGGGCCTGGATAGACTGTTGGGCAATCAACAGGAAGAGGGTAAAGATGAGTTTGTGCATGAGGATGGGTTTATGGATTTTATCAATGGATGAAAGTAAAGTAGAAGCGGGTAGAAAAACAAGGCATTTTTGCAGGTTTATGACCACCCCAAATTTGGGGTATTGAAGTTTGGGGCTTCAATAAAAAAGGCGAAGCTGGAGCTTCGCCTGACATAACAACCTTATTCATAGCAATGCATCTTGACCAAAGCTCCGACTTGCGGAGGGGCAAGGGCGGGAGCTTCGGAGGTTTCTTTGAACCGGGGAGGAAGTGAAAAATGAAAAGTGAAAAGTGAAAAGTGGCTGCCGCAGCGACTTGGACAAAGAGCGAATGACGAATTTTTCGAATGACGAATAGGGCTGTGCTCAGCAAGCATGGGCAACCGCTTTAAGGGGCATGGAGATGACAGATGGAGATGAGCCAAAGGAAATGGGCTGAATGGCCTTGAGGGTCACGGAGGTGACCGACAAGGGTAAAAAGTGTAGATTTCATAGCTTTTTGTTAAAAATTAAACAAATTTATTTCTTTTTAAACATAAGGCAAATTTTTTAGACTTTTTATTTGGTGGCGGTTAAGTTTTATGTTGCCCCACGCGGAGTATAGCAAAAAAAGAGGCGAAGCCGAAGCTTCGCCTGTACTGTAGTGTGGTACTTAGAACCAATTGTCTAAAAAATCAGATCGACTTCAATCCCTTTGCCCTGGCTACTGGTGGTAACCGTGGTAGTGGCAGGTTCTTGGGTACTGGAAGTGGAAACGGGAGTTGGGCTGCCTGACAGCAGGAGCTGTAGGAGCAGGAATAGGATGGTGTTCATAGCTTTAGTTGTAAATGGATATTTTGTTAAATTTTACACAATTTAAAAGTAAATTTAACAAAATGCAAGTTTTTTAGACTTTATTCTTTCCGCAGCAGTTCCGGGCATCACTCGTGCATGAATTTCAGTCACCGGAAGTACTCAGCGGGGAGTAGGATACAAACCTCCAGCCACCCTGCGCGAGGATTCCCCGCGCTAGGGGGCTGGATGCTTCGACTTCGCTCAGCAACCTGCGGCGATGAGCAGCAGCCCGCAGGGCCGAGCCGCGAGGCGAGCCTGGAAGACACCGACCCGACGCAGGAGGGGAGCGCCCAAAGGAAGAAAAAAGGAATCCTGGCCACTCCCCTACCCTGTTTAAAGCGGCTGTTGCCCGAGGGTGCCTCCGTTCATCTTAAGCGGCTTCTTGGCCATGAAGCGGAAGCTAAAAGACTTGGAGGGATCGAAACTTTCCCAAAAGGCGTCCTCCATCTGGAAAATGATATAACCTACACTACCGTAGCTAGGGTCGCCCTCTTCGATGTGCATGACGTAGGCAGGTTTGGCCTGGGTGTCTTGCTGGTAGAAGCGGAAGGCAGCATCCTGGCACCAGGCAGCGAAGTTTTTGGTGATAACTAGAATCTGCTTATTGGGCGAACCATCGTGCTTGAAGGAGCGGGT